>JADBYK010000031.1 GCA_020403045.1 Cytophagales bacterium | reverse complement strand
TATACCGCTTGGCGAAAAAGCAGCGACCCTCCTTTGTTCATCGAGTAAGGCAACTACCCCTAAAAACCAAGCGTCATTTTAAGACCTAATTCCCCTACGGAAATATGACTTTTTAGACTAGTTTAGTCGGACAAGAATGATTAAGTTTTATTTTTAAAAAGGAAGAATAAGTAGCCCTCTGAGATTGAAGGCTCGTTTGTGTATTCATATAATTTGAATTTTCTACATACGAGATTTTCATTATCTTTTCATTTCCTAAATCTTCGATATGAAAAGATATGTATTTCTAGTGCTGTCATGCATTTCCTGGATTGCTACAGCGCAAACCCCTGTTTCAACAACCGTTGATCCCAAATACTACGACAAACTCAAGTGGCGCAACATTGGCCCGGCACGAGGGGGGCGTTCTTTGGGCGCGTCAGGAAGCCCGGGTAGAATCAATGAATATTACTTTGGCGCCACCGGTGGTGGACTTTGGAAGACGACCGATGGTGGACAAGAATGGGCTCCTGTAACTGACGGACAAATTTCTTCTTCATCTATAGGTGCTGTGGCGGTTGCCGAGACCAATCCTGACGTTGTCTACATTGGGGGAGGCGAGACACAACTTCGTGGAAGTATCACACAAGGTGACGGTGTTTATAAAACAACCGATGGTGGAAAAACATGGCGCTCACTGGGCCTGAGAGAAACGCAAGCGATCTCCCGTATACGCGTCCATCCTACAAACCCAGACATTGTTTACGTGGCAGCATTAGGTCATCCATATGGTGACAACGAAGAGCGTGGCGTGTTTAAATCTATTGATGGTGGTAATACATGGAAGAAGGTTTTGTATGTAAGCCCAAAGGCGGGAGCCGCTGATTTGATCATCGATCGCACCAACCCAAAAATCTTGTATGCTTCTACTTGGCAAGTTTATCGCAGAACGTGGAAGATGTGGGGAGGTGGACCGGATTGTAAATTATGGAAATCTGAGAATGGGGGAGAAACTTGGAATGAATTGACCAAAAATCCCGGCATGCCGGAAGGTCCATTGGGAAAAATTGGAATTACCGTTTCACCGACCGACAACAAAAGGTTATGGGCAATAGTTGAAGCCAATGACGGTGGAGTGTATCGAAGTGATGATGCGGGTGCTACATGGAAGAAAACCAATGATGAACGCAAACTTCGCCAGCGTGCATTTTACTATTCAAGAATTTATGCCGATCCATTTGATCGCGAAACTGTGTATTGCTTGAATGTGGATTTTTGGAAATCGACCGATGGAGGTGTCAAATTCGACACGGAGATAAAAGTGCCACATGGCGACAACCACGATTTGTGGATTGATCCGAACAACCCACTGCGAATGATTACGTCCAACGATGGGGGAGGCGCGGTGTCGGTGAATGGCGGTAAGAGCTGGACAGAGGAGGATTACATCACCACACAATTTTATCATGTTACCACGACCAACCATGTGCCGTATCATGTGGCAGGCGCGCAACAAGATAACTCAACCATTGCAGTTCCAAGCGAAGGATGGAATCACATGAACGTACTGGGTGCCTGGGGTTACGATGTGGGCGGTGGTGAAAGTGGCTACATCACTTCACACCCGGATAACCCGAATATTTATTACGCGGGTAGTCAGGGTGCATTACTCACGCGAAAAGATGTGTCAACCGGGCAGACGCGCGACATACAGGTTTACCCACGATTTTTTTCGGGCGAGCCGGCCAGTTCATTGCCCGAACGTTGGCAGTGGACGTACCCGATTGTGTTCTCACCGAGGGATTCAAAAATTTTGTACACATGCTCACAACATGTATGGAAAACTACGGATGATGGGCAGAGTTGGGAAAAAATTTCTCCTGATTTAACATATGCTGATCCGGAGACATTAGGAATATCTGGTGGAGAAATTACGCGTGATATGAACGGTCCGGAAATTTATGCGACTGTATTTGCCCTTGCACCTTCGTTTCACGATGTGAGTACCATTTGGGCCGGCTCTGATGACGGAAAAATAAACATCACACGTGATGGCGGAAAAAACTGGACGAATATCACACCAAAAGATTTACCCAGAAATTCTGTGGTTGCCATCATCGATGAGTCGAGGCACAAGGCGGGTACTGCTTATGTGGCGGCCTTTCGGTATCAGGTAGATGATCGCCAACCTTATGTTTTCAGAACGACTGATTATGGAAAAACATGGACGAAGATTGTGACCGGAATTAAAGATGGGCATTTCTCCAGATCAGTGCGTGAAGACCATGTCCGTCCTGGACTTTTGTTTTTGGGGACAGAACATGGAGCGTATGTGTCGTTCAACGCGGGCGATAACTGGCAACCACTTCAATTAAATTTACCCGATACACCTATTCGTGATTTGGTAGTGAAGAACGATGATGTAGTATTGGGAACACACGGTCGCGGCTTTTGGATTTTAGACGACATCAATCCACTGCGTCAACTCACACCTGAGTTGATGAAGCAAAATGTGATTCTTTTTCAGCCCAGCGATGCGATTCGCGGTGTGTACGATGCGGCTTTTCAATATTATCTAAAGGACAAAGTCGACACGGTTAAAATTGAAATTCTAGATGGCAATGGAAATCTGGTGCGCAAGTTCATAGGCACAAAACCCGAAGAGAAACCGATTGCCGGAGACTTTTGGGGTGGTGGCGATAGCAAACCTACCGCTGCTGCGGGATTGAATACGTTTAGATGGAATGGCCGTTATGAAGGTGCTACTATTTTTGATGGTATCATCATCTGGGGCGCCCGTCCGCAGAATGGCCCTGAGGCACCCATTGGAAAATATCAAGTTCGCTTTAAAGCAGGGAGCTATTCGCAAACGTATTCATTCAATGTAAAAATGAACCCGAATGTGAAAGGAGTGAGTGAAATCGACTTGAAAGAGACGTTTGACTTGGCAATAAAAATTCGTGACCGCGAATCAGCCGCTAATGAAGCCGTCATTCGGATTCGCGATCTGCGTAAGCAGATTGAAGAGCGAGCCAAAGAAGTGAACGACCCTGCCTTCTTTTCATCGGCAAAAGAACTGACAGCAAAAATTACTGCTATTGAAGAAGATTTGTATCAAACCAAAAACCGGAGTGGCCAAGATCCACTCAACTTCCCGATCAAATTAGGCAACCGCCTTTCGGCCTTAAGGCGCAGCTTAGAAACAGGTGATGGCAAACCTACCGCAGGTGTATACAAAGTTTTTGAAGAACTTAACAAAGAACTGGATAGTCATCTTGGAAAATTGGAAACTACACTCAAGACAGGCATCGATGCGATCAATCCGGTGTTGATGAACAAGCAGATGAAGGCGATTATTGATAAGAAGAAATAGAAACAATTTTTCTGCTACCATGCAAAACAGAAAGCAATTTTTGAAAAACTCACTGGCGATGGCTGCTGGCTATTCGTTTCTTCATGGTTTTGCAAATGATGTACGGGCTCAAAAACCTGAACGCAATTTTACATTTGATCTTCATTGCCATCCCGGCCGACTTTTTGCGAGTGCAGCAGGAGGCTTTGGTGAGGTTGGCTCTACCAAGACCGTTACAGACATGAAGAATGCGCATTTGAGTGGCGCGTTCTTTTCTTTGGTAGCTGATTCGCCTTTGATAAAGTTGGGCGCTACAGGTGTATTGATCACAGGAAAGTTTGCACCGGGCGAAGCCTGGAAGGAATACCAGCGCCAGATGAAAGACATGACGAATTTCCTTGGTAGTGTGTCGGTTAATATAGGCAAGCAGAAAAAAGATTTGGACAATAGTCAACAACTTACCGCCTATTTGTCAGTTGAAGGTGGTGATTTTCTGGAAGAGAATCCCGAGAAGGCAGATGAGGCTTACCAAGACGGAGTCCGTTCTATTCAACTGGTGCACTATGTTCCAAATAAGGTTGGAGATCTGCAAACATCAGAGCCAATCAACAACGGCTTGTCCGCATTTGGCAAAGAACTGGTTCGTAAAATGAATAAGCTGGGAATGTTGATTGATGTGGCTCATGCCGATTATCAAACCGTAAAAGATGTTGTTTCCATAACTGATTCTCCCATTATGTTATCGCATAGTATTTTGGAGATGGAAGCAGATCGCCCCATCGCCAAAAGAGCGATCTCGAAAGAACATGCAAAATTAGTTGCTCAGACAGGTGGCATTATTGGTGCCTGGCCTTCCGGATTTAACAAAAACTTTGACGAGTACGTTGACAACACCTTGCGTTTGGTAGAGGTAGTAGGAGTAGATCATGTTGGTATCGGAACTGATATGGACGGCAATTTCAAGCCTGTGCTTTCGAGCTACGAACAATATCCAACTTTTGCCGAAACCCTAAAGAAAAAGGGACTTTCTTCCAACGAGGTTGAAAAAATCATGGGGGAAAATGCGAAGCGAGTGCTTGGTAAGATTTTTAAGACCTAAACAAATCAATCTGGATTTTTACAACTTCACTAGTTTTTTACGCTTTGTAATAAAAATTTATCCCATTAAAATGACAAAACCAATTCAAAATATCCGTCAACTGGCATCGGCCGTCAGTTTGCTAATGATCTTCATGTCTTGCAGTAAACCTAACGATCAATTTCATATGCCTGCAGAGTGGGAAAGGCATGATGCGATATGGTTGGGATGGGAGAAGGATACCATCAGAGGATACTATCCGCCAATCGTAAAAGCAATCAATACGTTGACACCAAATGTGACAGTGAAGATGGCTTTCAACTCTGATAGCTTGATGCAAGTGGCCAAACTCTATTTGATTTCTCAAAAGGTAGATACTGCCAATATCCGATTCTATGTAATGCCAGGCGATCGCTACTGGATTCGCGATCATGGCGCTGCATTTTTAATCAATGGAAAGGGAGAACTGGGGGTAGCTGATTTTGCCTGGAATAGTTATGGAAGACCTGGATTTCTAAAAGAGAAATACAATGGAAACATGGATAGCGTTCAAAAATATCTGGATAAATACAGAGTCTACACCAAAAAAACAGGCTCAGTTGATAGCTTGATGGCGGTAGCTGAGGGTGCAAAAGTTCTAAAGACCGATGTGGTGCATGAAGGAGGTGCGATAGAAGTGAATGGAAAAGGCACATTGATTCTTTGTGAAGCTACTGTGTTTGAGCGAAATCCTGACTTGACGAAAGAATACATTGAAAGTGAATTCAAACGTGTATTAGGCGTGTCAAAAGTCATTTGGATGAAAAAAGGATTGGCTGATGATCCGCTACACTTCTTTAGAAAGATTACTGAAAACTACTACGGTGGTGGAACCGGGGGACATACCGATGAGTTTGTAAGATTTGCCAACGCAACCACGATTTTATTGGCCTGGGTCGAAGAATCTGAAAAAGATACCAATCCGGTTAACAAAATGAACTACCAGCGGATGAGTGAAAATTTAAAAATCCTGGAAAGTGCTACTGATCAAAACGGAAAGCCATTCACGATTGTAAAAGTGCCGTTACCTGATTTTATGTACAGGAAAGTTGCCGTGCGAAAAAAGATTGAAGACACTGAAGCTACACTCGATATTGAGTTAGATGGATTTATCCCGTCAGAGTCACCCCAACTCGGTGACAGCGTTTTACGAGTACCTGCGGCCAGTTACATGAATTACTTAGTTACAAACGGGTTAGTCATGCTGCCCACTTATACGGCTATGGGTTCCTCCAAGGAAAAAGAAGAAAGAGTTGAAAGAATATTTAAAGAATACTTCCCTGATCGTAAAGTAGTTTTTATTGATATGATGCCACAAAATTGGTCAGGTGGTGGTCTTCATTGCTCAACACAACAGCAACCGGCAAAATCAAAATAGTATAACTCATAATTCAATTCGATGAAACACCTACTCACTTCATTACTCCTCACCCTTTCACTCCACGCCTTTGCCCAATCACCGATTATCTACGATGTAGTCCTATCGGGTGGCCGCGTGATTGACCCCGAAACAAAACTGGATGCGATCCGAAATGTGGGTATCATCAATAATCGCATTGCTCAAATCAGTGGTGAGCCACTGAAGGGTAAGGAAACCATCAATGTAACAGGTTTAGTGGTGTCTCCCGGTTTTATTGATTTGCATGTGCATGGCCGCAGCAATGTGGAGCAAGAATACCAATTGCATGATGGTGTAACCACAGCATTAGAGTTGGAATGGGGCATTGAAAACCTCAAAGAGTGGTATACTTCAAGGCACTCAAAGGCTTTGATTAATTATGGAGCAAGTGTTAATTGGCCTTACGAAAGGTTTAAAGCATTGAATCAAAATGAAAATCTGTTGGAAGAACTTGTAGAAGCAAGTCGAAAAGGAGAATCCACGTTGGCGAATGTGCAAGATAGAACTCGACATACGTATACAATGCCTATTGAGCCAAAACAACAAAACATAGTTCTCGAAAATATTAAAACTTCATTGGCAGAAGGCGGTATTGGCATTGGTGTTCCGATTGGTTACCTGCCTAAGACAAACCCGGGTGAAATGTACCGGGTTTTTCAATTAGCAGGGGAAATCAATGCGTTGGTATTTTCGCATGTGCGAAACCCCGATATTATTTCGATACAAGAAGTAATAGCGGATGCGGTGCTCACCAACGCTCCACTGCATATTGTTCATATCAATAGTATGTCGTTGGGCAATATTCAGTTGGCGCTAGATATGGTAGCGGCTGCAAAGAATAAGGGGTTTGATATTGCTACCGAACTATATTCTTATACGGCAGCTTCTACCACGCTGCAAAGTGCCATGTTTGATGAGGGTTGGCAAGAGCGATTAGGAATCTCCTATGGCGACTTGCAATGGGTGCCTACCGGTGAACGACTTACCAAAGAAACATTTGAAATGAATCGCAAAGCAGGAGGTGCTGTCATCATACACATGATGAAACCCGAGTGGATTAAAACAGGCATTGCCGCTCCGGGTGTGATGATTGCATCGGATGGAATGCCCTATTCCAAACTTGCTCACCCTCGCACTGCTGGCACATTCTCAAGAGTGCTCGGCAAATATGTAAGAGAAGATAGAGTGATTGATTTGATTACTGCTATCGAGAAAATGACACTGCTTCCGGCAAAACGGTTAGAAGGCATTTCTCCCATGATGCGATTCAAAGGAAGAATACAAATAGGTGCCGATGCAGACATCACCATCTTTAATCCCAATACAGTTGTTGACAAAGCTACTTTTGAAAAAGGATTGGAGTTTTCATCAGGCATTGAATATGTGATGGTGAATGGAACCTTTGTGTTGAAGAATGGAAAAACAATAATAGGCGTGTTGCCAGGGCAACCGGTGTATGGGAAGTTTAAGAAATAGATTTTAGTAGGCAACTGCTAATTTAACTACATTATAAAGCTAAAAAAGTATGCAACGAAGAACCTTTGTTCAAAAGTCATCACTTACTTTGATGGGGATTAGTCTATTTGGCTCGTTACTTTCCAATGGCAAAAAAGAGTTATTAAGTGTAAATGGTAAGCGGATCGAGAGCCGTATTTTTGAACTCGCAAAATTTGGGGTTGATGAAAAAGGCCGTGGCTACCGTGTAGCCTATACTCAAGGCGATATAGAAGGCCGTGCCTGGTTTATGGAACTCATGAAAAAAGCAGGGCTTAACCCCACCATTGATGCAGCCGGCAATATCATTGGAAAACGAAAAGGAAAAAACGCATCGCTCAAACCGATTGGCTTTGGATCACACATTGATATGGTGCCTGATGGGGGCAACTACGATGGCACTTTGGGCTCATTGAGTGCATTGGAGGTAATTGAAGTATTGAATGAAAACAAAATAGTAACGGAGCATCCCCTCGAAGTAATCATTTTTGCCAATGAAGAAGGCGGCACCATAGGCAGCAAGGCTATGACTGATGGATTAGCAAACGAGGGACTGCAGCAAAAGAGTCAAAGTGGTTTAACACAGGCAGAAGGTATGAAAGCATTGGGTGGTGATCCTGATAACATTGCGTTCTGCTTACGCAAGAAAGGGGACTTTCGTGCATGGCTGGAATTGCATATTGAACAGGGAGGCATTTTAGAGAAAGAAAAGATACAGATTGGAGTGGTAGAAGGGATTGTAGGTATTGTGCATTGGGAAGTAAAAGTGGAAGGTTTTGCCAACCATGCAGGAGCTACACCAATGAACATGCGGCAGGACGCACTGCTTGCTGCATCGAGATTCATCGTTGCAGTAAATGAAGTGATCACTGGCGTGGAAGGAACCCAGGTTGGAACAGTAGGAAAAATTGCGGTGCAACCAGGTGCCTATAATGTAATACCCGGTAAAGTAGTGTTGGGTTTGGAGATCCGTGATTTATCGGCTGATAAAATTGAACTGCTGTTTAAGGAAATTGAAAAGCGTGCAGCCACGATTGCCGGTGCCTCTAACACAAAAATCAGTTTTGAAAGACAGCCAAATGAATCAGCACCTGCGTTAACGAATAAGAATTTACAACAAAACATCAACACCACTGCGAAAGCATTGGGCTTTAGCACGAAGTTTATGCAAAGTGGTGCCGGGCATGATTCGCAGCATATGGCTTCGATAGCGCCCGCGGCAATGATATTTATACCCAGCATTGGCGGCATCAGTCATTCACCTAAAGAATTTTCAACGGCAACAGATATGGAGAATGGAGCAAATGTGTTGCTGCAAACTATTTTGAGTGTAGACAAAGAGTTCTAGTCGCGTCCGCATGAATTTATTCTCGCAAGCTATTCGCTAGACCTTTTTTCAAAACAATCATTACCAGACAGTTATGATATAGTAATAAACGCTATTTGGAATAGTTATAAATAATGAGATACTTGCGTTGTTTATAATCATTCTAAATAATATATGAAATTGCCAAATGGACAACTGGCTGCGCTAGTCTTTTCATTGATCACTTCTTACGGCTTTGCTCAAAAAGATGTAACCAGAAACGATACACTAACCACACAGATACTTCCCGAACTCACACTAGTGGGTCGTGGCGGTAAGTCAGATATTCATCAGCTTCCGCAGATCGTTGGTACCTCCATTTATGCTGGAAAAAAAAGCTCGTTGGTGGTGATGGATAATGTGCAAGGAAACATTGTCTCCAATACAATGCGCCAGGTGTTAGGGAAGGTTCCGGGAATTTTTGTTTGGGAAAGCGAAAGCAGCGGCATACAAATAGGAATCGCAGCGAGAGGCTTAAGTCCCAACCGATCATGGGAATTTAACATACGTCAAAATGGTTTTGACATTGCTGCCGATCCATTTGGATATCCGGAGGCTTATTACAATCCACAGCTTCAATCCGTGCAGCGAATAGAAATTGTAAGAGGGCATGGCTCTTTGCAATACGGGCCTCAATTGGGTGGTATGGTCAATTACATCTTGAAGAATGGTAGCGAGTTTAAAAAGCCCTTTCAATTTGAGACGAACCAGACTCTGGGGAGCAATGGTCTGTTCAATTCTTACAACGCGATAGGCGGCAACACAAAAAAAATAAACTACTATGCCTTTTATGATCACCGATCTGGAAATGGTTGGCGCGACAACAGCCAATTTAAAAGCGAGACATTATCCGGAACGATAACGTATAAACTTTCCAGTCGGCTTTCGCTCACCACCGAAATTACAAAATGGGCGAGTCGCAGCCAGCAAGCTGGTGGCCTCACGGATAGTCAGTATCAGCTAGACCCACAGCAAAGTGTGAGAGCAAGAAATTGGTTTGACTTAAGCTGGTTAACCCCGGGCATTACAGCAGACTATAAAATAAGCAGCAATCAACATGTGAATGTAAAAATGTTTGGGATTGTCGCAGACCGAAATAGTGTGGGTTTTTTTCCAAGTGGAGGAATCTTAGTCAAAGACACCATCAATACGACCACTGGCGCTTATAACTCACGCACCATTGATATTGATAAGTACCGAAATTATGGTTTAGAAGCACGGTACCTTCTGCAATATCAATTAGGCAAACACCAAAGTAATTTCAGTGCAGGCTTGCGATTGTATCGAGGCAATACATTTCGATATCGGGGCGGGGTGGGAACAACCGGGGCAGACTATACCATTGATCGCAAAGATGGTTCACTTTGGGTGAGTGACATCAACTATCAAAGTGGCAACGTGGCTGTTTTTGCCGAAAATCTTTTTCAGATTACCGATAAGCTTTTGTTTGTGCCGGGCATTCGTTACGAATACATTACAACTCAAGCGAGCGGCTACAATGGATTGAACATTAATGTTCCGGTTGCTATACAAGATCAATCTCGTAGCAGAGGATTTTTACTGGCCGGTCTGGGATTCGAATATTCCGTCACTCGTTCCACAGCACTGTATGCAAATGCCACTCAATCGTACCGGGCTGTTCAGTTTGCAGATCTTACGGCTGCACCTACTACCGATGTAATTGATAATAACTTAACAGATGCAAAAGGATTGAATGTAGATGTAGGGTATCGCGGTAATGTAAAGAACTATTTAAAATTTGATATAAGTCTTTTTTTACTCGATTATCAAAACAGAATAGGAACTATTAGGCAGCAGCGGCAAGATGGATCTTTTTACAATCTCCGCACCAATGTGGGCAGCAGCACAACTACAGGAGTTGAGGCTTTTGCAGAGAGCAATATAAGTGAGTCATTGGGTATCCCGGCAGCATTTGGGAATCTCTCTTTCTTTATTTCTTGTGCCTACAACAATGCGCAGTATAATAGTTTTAGGGTGGTAACGGTTGTCAACAATCAATTGTCAGAAAGCAACTACAAGGACAAAAGAGTGGAGTACGCTCCTGAAAATATTTTCCGTGCAGGGGTAACGTATACCTATAAGAGTTTTTCTGCCACACTGCAGCGGAGTTATACGGATAAGGTGTTCACTGACGCAAATAATACCGAAACACCTTCGGCTAATGGCCAAAATGGATTGATCCCTGCTTACACGGTTGACGATGTGACGATCAGCTACCAACACAAAACAGGCGTTAAACTAAAAGCAGGTGTCAATAACCTGGGAGACTTGAATTATTTTACACGAAGATCAGGAGGCTATCCTGGGCCAGGCCTTCTACCAAGCGATGGAAGAACATTTTTCTTTTCGTTGGGATATGTTTTGAGGTAGTGGATAGGTTGCTCAAAGTCGGCTAGTAGAGATTTATAAGTCCACCCGATTCAATTCGCCCGCAATGATGCTGGTTGCGAACTTAGCTTCATGCTGGAGGTTCTAGTGTGGCTCATTTTGTCATTTCGTTTGGTCTTCCGAAACTATTTATAGCTTTATGGTCAAATAGCGACCTACTTTTCCTCAAATGATGGAGATTTCTGTTTGAAATCGTACCTTGCAGTAAATCAACCACTATTATTAACTATGGCTAAATCGCAAGACACCTGGAACAAGAAGGAAATGGAGAAGAAGCGCCTGAAGAAAAGGCAGGATAAGGAGCAAAAGAAAGAAGAGCGGAAAGCCAACGCCAAGGAAAGTACCAGTTTTGACGATATGATTGCCTATGTTGATGAGTATGGAAATTTAAGCTCCACACCGCCTTCTGCCATTCGCAGAAAGGATACTGTCCGTGCTGAAGATATACAGATTGGAGTGCCAAAGCGAATAGACGTGGTGCAAGATACCTTGCGCAAAGGAATCGTTACCTTCTTTAATGATTCTAAGGGCTACGGCTTTATCAAAGATTCTGAAACACAGGAAAGCATTTTTGTCCACGCCAATGGTTTACTCGATCCTATCAAAGACAACAATAAAGTAACTTTTGAAGTAGAGATGGGTCACAAAGGGCCCAATGCTGTCAAAGTAAAATTGGCGGTTGGCTGAGTTTCTTTATAGCCACCCAACTTAAAAAAAGCTTGTTCCTAACTGGCGAGGGTCTTCAACGTAGATTTTCTTCTCTTTTTACCTAGAGATTCAACACCTCAAAGAATCAATCCACCGCTCTTTTTGGAAGGTGGACTATTGCCCACGGCTAAATCCCCAATGAACGGCTAGTTTCGAGAAATCAAAGCAGAATTTATGAAATACCATTTATCGTTTTGGCTGTTTTTTTGGGTTGGGGGGCTTCAGTCAATTTGAAGCTGCGAAGCTAAAAGAACTAACTCTTTAAGATCGCTTTGATCCAAATTACGCACTAGCATAATTTGCTCCTCTACGCATTTTGTGTTAGCCGAAGGCAAATTTAACTATTGCAAAATTTGGATCTAGGGAGTCCAATAGATGGGGCTAGCCTGCTAGCTTACATCGATTCTATTTTTTGTGAAGCAAATTTTTTATTTGGTATTTTTACTCGCTAGGCCACTAAACGATGAGTCAACAAAAACCTGAATTCGAGGATATTTATATGGAGTTGGCTGTTAATCTGGCCAAGCGTTCCCATTGTGTGAAGAGGCATGTCGGAGCTGTTCTCACCAAGGATACTCGTATTATCTCCATTGGCTACAACGGTCCACCATCGGGCACTCACAATTGTGACGAAGAATGGGCTGATGCCGGATGCCCTCGAGATTCTAAAGGGAGTTGCTCGCTCGCGATACATGCGGAACAAAATGCAATTCTTTATGCGGTAAAGAACAAAACTTCTGTTGAGGGTGCCACCCTTTATGTAACGTTGTCGCCTTGTTTGGCTTGCGCTCGAATGATCTTTAGCATGGGCATCCAAAAGGTGATATATCTCAAGTCTTATGCAGAATACAAAAAAATTGTATCGGATGAAGGAGTAGACTTCTTAAACAGGTTTGGTGTGCAGTGCACGCGTTACTCTGGAGAATTGTCCAACGTTACCCATATGATCTAGGCGAGTCGTCTTTCTGAACTACCGGTGCGAGTTGAACTGAGAATAAATGACAAAGTCTGGAACCTCCAGCCTTTGTCATTCATTGTAAAACGAAGTTTAAGCTGCTTCTAATGTTTTCTCGATATCTGCAATCAATTTGGCAGTAACACCTTTGGTTTTCCTTGCCAACTCAGTCTTGAATACGTTCACCGCATTATGAGCTGCTTTAATTAGCCCAACGGGATTCTTGTCGTAGCTGAAGCTTCCTAGACACCATTCGATGTCAGCCTGAAGTTGCCCATCTAGATTGAGAGCTTTCAGTTTTTGTAAAATGCTTATTGATAGCTTTTCAATATCAGTAGCGGCCGATGTCTTTGAAGCTGCTTTGACGGCCACCTTCTTTGGTGCAGCCTTTGCAATAGGGGCCTTGGCAGTAGTTTTAGCCATAGTTTTTTGTTTTTTGTGCAAAGTTAAGGTCATTACTCGATCGTAAACAAGTGAGAATCAGTTAATATTTACGCAATCGTTTCTTGAAATAAATCTCTTGAAATGGATTGCACGATGCTTACAACTGTCTACTGCATTAAAGAATAAGATAATCTTTGTGATTAATGAGCTAAGTATGCTAACAAACTTCATCGATTTATAATGTAATGGCTTCAACGTTCAGTTTGTTTTTTAAAAAGAAAAAGGGAAGCGATCTAAGATCACTTCCCTTGTTGAGCATCAAGCTAAGCCTGATTACTTTTTCTTCTTAGCAGCCTTCTTTGCTTTCTTAGCTGCTTTCTTAGCGGGTTTTTTTGCCATAGCGTTTTATATTTTGGTTTAAAACTTACGAAATGTATAACAAAAAATTAATCTACAAAAATTTTTAGCAAAATATTTTTTTATGAGGCAAGAAATTCATGTCAATGATTTTGTCGACTCGCATATAACTTCACTCCATTTCTCATTCAATAATATTTACTTCCGGTGTTAATTCGATGTTGAATTTTTCTTTTACACTTGATGCAATTTTCACTGCAAGATCGAAAACATCTTCTCCCTTTCCGTCACCGTAGTTGACCAACACAAGTGCTTGCTTAGGATGAACACCCACGTGATTTATTTTTTTTCCTTTCCATCCACATTGCTCAATGAGCCAACCAGCCGGAACTTTAACTTCCTGATTAGCAGATGGGTAAGATGGTATCGTTGTATTAGTTTTTTGCAGTGCCTGATAATGATTTACAGTGATAGACGGGTTCTTAAAAAAACTGCCTGCGTTTCCTATCACTCGTGGATCTGGCAACTTACTTTGTCGTATCGCAATCACGGCATCGCTAATGGATTTGATCGTTGGTTGCTCAATATTCATACTCGACAACGTCTCATGAATAGCTCCATAACTTGTGTTGAGTCGATGATTTTTTTTGGTAAGAGTTAAAGTAATACTTGAAATAAAATATTTTTCTCTAAGCGCGTTTTTGAAAACACTTTCTCGGTATCCGAAGCAACATTCCTCGTTGGTGAACAATTTAGTCAATCCTGTTTTCAGATCAATCGCTTCTACCTGGGTGATCCTATTTTTGATCTCCGTACCGTACGCACCGATGTTTTGAATGGGTGCGGCTCCAACAAGACCGGGTATGAGTGATAAGTTTTCGATGCCACCCCAGTTATTATTTACGCAATGAAGAACCAATTCGTGCCACACTTCACCGGAGGCAACCTGCAGCAAGAGGGAGTCTTCTGTCTGAGACACTACGGTAATTCCTTTTAGATCTACTTTAATCACTAATCCATCGTAGTCCCGCTTAAACAGTATATTACTCCCACCACCTAAGATCAAGCGTTCTTCTCGCTGGTAGAGATCGGAATGAATCAATTCATGAAGCTCTTCTTTTGAATGAATGGTGGTGAAAAACTTTGCCTTTACCTTGAATCCAAAAGTGTTTAACGCTCTAAGGTCTTTATTTTCTTCAATTTGAGTCATAAATCGAAGAGCAAGGAATAAAAAACAACCGACATAATAAACTACATTGACAAAAATTATGGAGCTGGTTGTACTCGATTTAACTGAGGGGGAACTTAGTTAATCAACGAACAAATCAATTATTTTTTTTAGAAATTTGATTCGCCCATTGTTGATGAACTCAAGCTCGCTCGTTAGGGCAAGATTTAAGTTTTACTTTTGGTAGCCGTTTGCTTCGATTTGTTTTAAGAATAGAATATGAAGATCATTGAATGTCCCCGCGATGCGATGCAAGGTCTTTCCTTTTTTATTCCCACAAATAGAAAAGTAGCCTATCTATCTCAACTCTTAAAGGTTGGTTTTGATACGATTGACTTTGGTAGTTTTGTGTCACCCAAAGCAATTCCGCAACTAAGGGATACCGCTGAAGTACTTTCACGATTAGATCTTACAAAGACCAAGTCAAAATTGTTGGCCATTATTGCCAATACACGAGGAGCGTTGGAAGCAGCGGAGTATGAGAGTATTACCTATCTTGGGTTTCCCCTTTCTATTTCCGAAACTTTCCAGCAGCGGAATACTAATAAGTCAATTTCAGATGCGCTCGCAACAATACAAGAGATCCAGGAAATCTGCGCTCGAAAGAATAAGGTATTGGTCACCTATATTAGTATGGGTTTTGGCAACCCTTATGGCGATCCGTACAACACCGGAATTGTTGAACAATTCTCGGATTTACTCAACGCCATGAATGTTCGTATCATTTCTCTTGCCGATACCATTGGTGTTTCCCAACCCGACCAGATTCAGATGTTGTTTGGCGGATTGACGAAAAAATATCCCAAGATTGAATTCGGGGTACATCTTCACTCTAACCCCGCAACGGCTATTGAAAAAATTGCAGCGGCTTATGCATCAGGGTGTCAGCGGTTCGATGGGGCGATTAAAGGGTTTGGCGGCTGCCCGATGGCAGATGATGAACTTATCGGGAATCTGGCTACAGAAACAGTTCTCTCTTACCTTGATTCCAAACAGGATGCACCATCTATTGATAGATTGGCATTTAATGAGGCGCTTCTTCTGGCTGATACCATATTCCCCCACTAGTTCAAGAAAATGATTGTGTACTACTCAAGAAAAAACACGCAAAGATGTTCCGGTTAGTTCAGTCTTATATTGAGTAAGAGGTTTATTGGCCGGGCCGTTGGTCACCTGGCCTGTTGCACTAAACGTGGCGCCATGGTTTGGACAACGAAAATTGTTACTCCCACTTTGATATTGAATCGTAGTGCCTTCGTGTGTACAAATGGCGGATACGGCTAAAAAACCTCCGGCTGTTGTACGCGCTACAATTATTCGATTATTTACCAAGAACCCTCCGTTGGTTGCCAACGGGCCCGAAGATATGTCAATAGTGAAATCAACGTTCGTGGGTGTTGTTGGGGAAACATCGTTTGACGAACAGCTGGTCAGGGTACTGATACAGGCTGGTAGTAGCAGCGCAGCTGCTCCAAAACCTACTTGCGATAAAAATTCTTTTCTGTCCATATTTCAAAAATTGGGTGGTAAAAGGATGTTGATTTATTAAACAGAATTTTCATTCTTTTGTTGCCTGGATTTACTTTAAGCTGACCAGCGAGAACGTCTTTCCGGGAAGTGATTTAACGATGTTCTTGAATTCTAGACCCAGTAGTAAAGACGCTAATTGGCTTGGCGGGAGCATTGTTTTTATAGATAGTTCGTCTATCATCATGGGGCTTTTTTTATCCTGCAATATTTTCAAGATCGTTTGCTCATCAGGCTCCAGTTGGCTAACATCCATGGAAAAAGTTTTTTCTTTTTTTAGGTTGTCATCTTTTGCAGACCAATTCATAATGTATTCTACGTCCTTGATGGATGTATAAATATTGGCCTTGTTCGTTTTAATCAGTTTGTTGCATCCCGCTGAATACGTTTCACCAATACTGCCGGGAACCGCGAATACATCTTTGTTGTAAGTGTTAGCAATTTCCGCTGTGATCAATGCTCCTCCTTTTTCAGCAGCCTCCACTACAATCAATGCATCGCACAATGCAGCAATAATTCTGTTACGAGCCGGGAAATTATGAGCATCGGGTTTGGTGCCAAACTTATTTTCAGTGAGCAGCCCACCCTGATGTATCATTTTGTGAGCGGTGTCTTTGTGGGCCCATGGGTAAATGGTGTCCATGCCGCTGCCCATTACACCGATTGTTGAAAGGCCTGATTTGAGTGCCTGTTTGTGTGCCTGAATATCTATTCCATAAGCAAGTCCACTAATGATCAACGCTTGATGTGGAACTAAATCGTTGATGATTTGAGTAACCATTTCTTTTCCGTAGGCTGTTGCCTGACGGGTGCCAACGATCCCTACCGTTTTTCTTGCATTCAAATTGGCATCGCCTTGAAAATAAAGAAGGCTTGGCGAATCATTGAATTCACGAAGTCTTTTTGGGAATCGCTTATCTGTGAAAAGTAGAATTTCGGTGTTTGATTTTGCCGCTTTAGCTATTTCTTTTTCCGCACGTTCGAAACTAGTCTGCTTCCTGATTGCATCAGCTGTTACTTTGCCCACGCCCGGAATTTTTTGCAGTTTACCTATGGGGGTCTTAAAAACCTGCTCAGCCGATCCGCAATAACTAATTAACTGACGTAAAAGATAATCACCCACTCCGGGTATCTGATGTAAAGCAACAAAGAAAAGTTGTTCTTGATCCATGCATTCAACTTGCCGTTGATGAAAAGCACCAACAAATTGATAGCGAATAAACGAATTATTTAGGAAAGTTTTTCTCTTACTTCCACCAAAAACTGGCGTACTTTTTTCAACGAATCCAGCAATTCCATTTTATCACGAACGGATTGCGTATCGTTTTTGAGCATTTCCTTTGCTCCTTGAAGTGTGAATCCCTTCTCTTTTACCAGATGATAAATCGTACGGACACTCTCAATATCTTCCTTTGTAAACTGGCGATTTCCTTTCCTGTTCTTTTTAGGCTGGATTAACTCAAACTCGGTTTCCCAAAAACGGATCAAAGACGGGGCTACGTTAAACTGTTCGGCAACTTCACCGATCGAGTAATACAGCTTTTCGATTTCTTTTTCTTTGTAAGCCATGAAGTTGAGTAGCGCCTGATTTTGCTCGTTTTTGATAAACGAACATTATGCAAAGTAACAATTCTTTAAACTGTAAGCAAAGTTGGGTAAATTTTTTATCGACAAGCTACTCACATCACTTTGTGGATTTCCGAACCCAGCCATCATTGTCGATTTCAATAAGACTTTCGGGGAAATCCTTTTTTGTCAATAGCTGAATGCGTTTTAATACTTGTTTTTGCTCGTCCAGCATCACTGGGCCATAAAATGTTTGCTTGGTAGACGTGATATGTGCT
Source organism: Cytophagales bacterium (assembly GCA_020403045.1). Classification (GTDB taxonomy): domain Bacteria; phylum Bacteroidota; class Bacteroidia; order Cytophagales; family Cyclobacteriaceae; genus ELB16-189. Next base: position 111,558 of record JADBYK010000031.1, on the reverse strand, counting down.
TTAAAGAAGTCTCCTTTATTATTCGTAAAAACCTTTATTATGGGAGCCAAGCCATTGATTCCACTCACATTTATCCCTCCATAGGTGCAAAAGTTTCCCATGCTGTAAGTGATGAACTTGTCTTTATAGACCTCTACTCCTCTCGTGACATGAGGACCGTGCCCCAGTACGATATCTGCGCCTGCATCAATGAGTTGGTGAGCAAACTGGTAGACATCTCCTCTATTTTCACCATAAAAAATTTCGTTTTTACGCGGCACATGCTCATGCTGCGGCCCCTCTGCTCCCCCATGAAAAGAGACAATGATGATATCCACCAACGAATCGAGTTGAGCAATGATTTTTCTTGCAACTCCTATTTTATTGATGTCCGGACACCCAGCATTGGGTGCAAAAGCTGCCAACCCAAACTTTACGCCATTCTTTTCAATGACCACATAAGGTTTGTTTAATTGACCCGCCTGCTGAATGCCTGCTTTCTCCAACGTTTCTATGCTCTTTCGTTTGCCCAATTCACCAAAATCACCAGAGTGATTATTCGCTAAACTCATTATGTCAAATCCGGCATTCACTAGGTTTTGTACATATTTTTCGGGACTTCGAAAAACGTAGCAGACTTTTGGATCGCGACACGTTTTCGCAGTACCACCTTGATTCAATAGAACACCTTCCAGGTTTCCAAACGTTACATCTGCGTTTTTCAAAATAGGTTCGACTTGCTTCATTAACAGGAGTCCGTCCTGAGTTGGAAGTTTTGAATCATTCGGATAATTGCTGCCCATCATAATATCTCCCACCCCGATCACGGTAATGGTGTCTTTGTTTTGTGCGGCCAAAGGCTCTAAAAGAAGCAGCAACGGAAAAACGAATAAGTAGATTTTCGGCATGTAGGGAACTTTGAAATTTTGGTAGATAACTCTTATGTTAAGCCAATTAATTTGCTTTTTTTCGCTGCTTAAATCTGAAAAATGACACGCTTAGAATTACCAAGCAACACACGATCACAAAAAGTTTTTCGGCATCCAGCCAATCAATCGGTCGATCTTCGAGTTTTGGGTCAGTAATGATGCTGTGTAAAATGAGTGGAACAACAGCAAAATAAGAGAGATAGTGGAGTGTTCGCCACAAGGTATTTTTTAGTTGATCTTTGAAATACGAACTGATGACAACCAGACCTAGCAAATAGAACGCCACCGAGCCGAAGGTATTTGCCAATGGTTGGTGTTGGGTCCAGGCCGGCAAAAGCAAATCAGTCCAGCTAAATTCTGACTTTGGATCCAATGGAATCAACACGATGTGGATAAGTATGGAAATAGCCGCAGAATACCCGGTTATCTTATGCAGTTGAAGAAATGTAAGGCTAAAGGGTAGCTGATAGCTAACACTCGACCAAATACAAATGCCAATGATGAAATTAGCTGCTAGCGCTGCCAATCCAATCATTCCAATTATGCCCGATGCCTCGATTGTTTCCATATCTAAAGATTAAAATTCTGCGCTCTTTGGAAATCGTGGAAAGGGAATTACATCTCGAATATTTGTCATGCCGGTTACAAACAAGATGAGTCTTTCAAAACCAAGACCAAATCCACTGTGTGGAGCCGATCCAAATTTTCTTAACTCGAGATACCACCACAATTCTTTTTCCGGCAAATTCATTTCTTGTATTCTTTTCAGAAGTCTGTCGTGGCGCTCTTCGCGCTGCGAACCTCCAATGATTTCGCCAATTCCCGGGAATAGCACATCCATCGCGGCCACGGTTTTGTCGTCTTCATTTTGCCTCATGTAAAAGGCCTTGATGTTTTTGGGATAGTTGTATAAAATCACCGGTTTTTTAAAATGTTTTTCCACCAGATAGCGCTCATGCTCCGATTGCAAATCGACACCCCATTCTTCTACTACGTATTGAAATTTCTTTTTCTTATTCGGAGTTGAATTCTTGAGAATTTCAATGGCTTCCGTATAACTCAGCTTTTGAAAATCATTTTCAACGACAAATTTTAGTCGCTCCAATAAGCTCAACTCGCTTCTTTGTTCTTGTGGTTTGGTAGCCTCTTCTTCCTGCGCCCGTTTGTTGAGGAACTCCAAGTCATCGCTGCAGTTGTCTAGCGCATAGCGCACCAGGTATTGCAAAAGGTCGGTAGCCAGCTGCATATTGTCATGGATATCATAAAAGGCCATTTCAGGCTCAATCATCCAGAACTCAGCTAGGTGCCTGGCAGTGTTTGAATTCTCAGCTCTAAACGTAGGTCCGAAAGTATAAATCTCACTTAATGCTAATGCATAGGTTTCACCTTCTAGTTGCCCCGAAACAGTCAAGTTTGTTTCTCTGCCAAAAAAGTCTTCTTTGTGATTAACGTGACCGTTCTCATCTAGCGGGGGATTTTTGCCATCTAGTGTAGTCACGCGAAACATATCGCCCGCCCCTTCTGCATCTGACCCGGTAATGATCGGTGTATGAATATAATAGAATCCTCGTTCGTTGAAAAAACGATGAATCGCAAAAGCCATGGCGTGCCGCACGCGCATCACAGCGCTAATAGTATTTGTGCGCGACCGTAGGTGTGCGATCTCCCGTAGAAATTCAAGCGAGTGTTTTTTGGGTTGTAATGGAAACTTTTCAGCATCGCAGTCGCCTAGGATTTCTAGCTCAGTCACTTTCACTTCTACCGATTGGCCCTTGCCGAGAGAGGCAATTAACTCACCTTGAATCGACAAACAAGCGCCCGTAGTGATTCGTTTGAGCATGGCGTCATCTATCGAAGCCAACGCAACCACCGCTTGCATGTTTTGAATGGTCGATCCATCGTTCAACGCAATAAACTGGTTATTTCGAAAAGTCCGTACCCAGCCTTGTATTTTTACAACCTGTCCGGTTGGAGGTGTTGCCAATAACTCTTTGATTTTGACTCGTTTCATACAGCTTCAAATTTTGGATCGCAAAGCAAGGCATTTTGAATTTTTAATCAAAGAATTTGACAAGCGAAGTTGGCAATCCTCGAATGAAGGTGCAATTGTTACTTGGTTCTGAGTTTTGTCTTACCCTTGCCTATTAATTTTGGATCAGATTTTGCATCCCCTCGCTAATTCATAACTTTGTGACTTAGCAATTTAAATGCAAAGACTCGGCTTACATCAATCCCTACAGCAAAAACTATCTCCCCAACAGATACAGTTTATCAAGCTGCTGCAAGTGCCAACGGCCGAACTCGAAAATAGAATCGAAGAGGAATTGGAGTTAAATCCGGTACTGGAAGAAGGAGAGGAGGAAGAACAGGAAGAAAACAGACCGGAGGAGACACCCGAACAGTCTGCTGATTCGGATTCACCTACAGACGAGCAAGCGGTCGAGGAGCCAAGCGTGAATGATGAAATTGACATCAACGACTATCTGCGAGATGACGACTACACAAGTTACAAAACGTACAATGATGACGGTGATGAAGAGGAGCGGGAGATGCCGATGCCAACCTCTACTTCATTGCATGAAACCCTCATGACTCAACTGGGCTTTTTGGGGTTAAATGAAAAACAAAACACCATAGGGAAACAGCTAATCGGAAGCATAGAAGGCGATGGCTACATACGCAGAGAATTGGAATCCATTGTGAATGACCTCGCCTTTTCGCAGGGTTTTGAAACGACTTTAGAAGAGGTGGAGGCCGTTCTCAAAAAAATACAATCATTTGATCCAGCCGGGATTGGGGCTCGGAATCTACAGGAGTGCCTCTTGCTTCAGTTAGAAAGAATGGATGATGGCCAGGACGTAGACGTAATTGTGGGCAAACGAATTTTGCAAGAATGCTATGAAGAATTTACAAAAAAGCACTACGCGAAGATCCTCAAAAAATTAGATTTAGACGATGAGGATTATATCAAAGATGCGATCGAACTAATTGTTCGGCTGAATCCAAAACCCGGAGGAGAAGTGAGCAGTGGTAACGTGAAAAATCAATACGTCATTCCGGATTTTATTCTAGTCAATAACAATGGAAAGTTAGAGTTGTCCCTTAACTCGAGAAATGCACCTGAACTACGAATCAGTCGATCGTATTCAGATATGTTTAAGGCATATGACAAAAGCGATAAGAAGGACAAAAAGTTGAAGGAGGCGGTATCGTTTGTGAAGCAAAAATTGGATGCGGCCAAGTGGTTTATCGATGCGATACGCCAACGTCAACACACTTTACTGCGAACCATGAAAGCCATCGTTGATTTTCAATTTGACTATTTTCAAGAGGGAGACGAAACCAGGTTGCGGCCGATGATTCTTAAAGATATCGCTCAGATGATCAATATGGATATTTCTACTGTTAGTCGGGTGGCGAGTAGCAAAACAATCCAAACTGATTTTGGTATTTATCCATTGAAGTACTTTTTTTCGGAGGGTATTTCAACCGACTCGGGAGAAGAGGTGAGTAGCAGAGAAGTGAAACAAATCATCAAAGACCTCATCGAAAGCGAAGACAAGAGCAAGCCGTTTCCTGATGATAAGTTAGAAGATCTATTGAACGAAAAAGGATACAACATTGCCAGACGTACGGTGGCAAAATACCGTGAGCAATTGAATATTCCAGTGGCTCGTTTGCGAAAAGAGATGTAAGTGTGAAGCAAGTAGCAAAATTTATTTCTGTTGTTTTACATCCCTTGCTGTTGACCACTTATCTGGTCATTATTTTATCGTATTATTTTCCTTCTATGTTGATGATTCGCAAAGAGAATCGAATGATCATTATTGGTCTAGTATTCGTATTCACATTCGTTCTTCCGGCCGTTAACCTTGTTATGCTTCGCGCATTCGGCACTATTCAGTCTCTCACGTTGCAATCACGTAAGGAGCGAATTTTACCCTTTGTTTTTATTTCAATGTTCTATGTGCTTTTCACTTTTCTTTTTTACTTCAAACTTCCATTTAGTGCGAATTTTGAAAAGTTGATGATGATCGTCTCGGCATTGGTGGTGGTTTCGCTACTGATCACGTTGTTTTATAAAATCAGCATTCATAGCATTGCGATGGGTGGAGGCATTGGCATCTTGTTACCATTGAATCAAGTGACCGAGCAAATGAGTTTGCTATGGCCTACCGCATTTACTATTTTGGCAACGGGTCTTGTAATGTCTTCCCGTCTACTGCTAGATGCACACACCCCTCGCGAAGTGATGTATGGAAGTGTGGTCGGGTTTGTTGTTGGGTTCTTTGGAATGATTATTTTGTTTTAACATCAATCAAAAAAAGTGAGTTATGGATTTTCAGTTTCTAACCTACGTAAAGAACGAGGGAGTCGCTACCGTTTCTTTCAATCGTCCCGAAGTTTACAATGCACTAAATGATGGGATCACCTATGAACTTCAAGATGTATTGAAGGCCATAGCAAAAGATGACGAGGTTCGCGTGATGGTGTTGACGGGTGTAGGAAAAGCATTTTGCTCCGGACAGGATTTAAAAGATAGTTCTAAACAAGGAAAGAGATCGTTCATGGATTCCTTGCATAAACGATACAATCCAATCGTTGCTGCGATGCGCAGTTTGCCGAAACCGATCGTGTGTCGGTTAAATGGTGTGGCGGCCGGAGCAGGCTGTTCACTCGCATTGGCGTGCGATATCATTGTGGCCTCAGAAGAAGCTACGCTGATCGAGGTCTTCGTCAATATTGGCCTTGTTCCGGATTCTGGGTCAGCTTATTTTCTTCCGCGTCTGGTGGGGATGGCGAAAGCGTTCGAGTTGTGTAGTATGGGCCAACGTGTAAAGGCTCGGGAAGCACTTCAACTCGGGCTAGTGAACAAAGTTGTTGCTCCTGCCGAATTGGACGATGCGGTGAAACAATACACAGATTATTTTGCTGTTGCCCCAACAAAGGCCATTAGCCTCATAAAGAAGATGCTCAATAAGTCAACCACTGCCAGTTTAGATGAAATGTTGGAGTACGAAGCGTACTGCCAGGAGATTGCTGGTTCTACGCACGACCACAAAGAAGGTGTTCAGGCATTTCTCGAAAAGAGGAAGCCGGTATTTCTGGGTAAATAGATAAGAGCTGAGATTCTAAAATCCGCTAAGCGATATTCCGAAAGTCAGCGTATTCATGCTAGTAAGATCTGGCCCCTTATTTTCTTTGAACACAGGAGTTGCATTATAGTAGCCAAAGATATTAAATGACCCAACTCCCAATTTTCCGTAAAAGCCATAGCGGAAAGAACTAAGTCCGAAATTCTGTTTTGATTTCAGCGTGATATCTTCCCCACCATCTGTATAATTCACTTTGGTGTGACTCTCGAATAAAAAACCTACCCGCACACCGGCTGACATATGAAAACTTCGATTCTTGTCATCTGGATTAGTATCAAATCGTAGTTCAGCTGGCATAAAATCAACATAGTTCATGATCAGCATACTTTTATCAGCATTGGGCATGCCCAAGTCGCTAGCAGGCCGAAGCGCATACGTTCCATCTGCTTCCGGTGTTCTTGTCAAGCTGTAGTTGTTCGTTAGTTTATAACGCTCCAATGATAGACCAAAAGCAGGATTGTAACTGAATTTTGAATTCAGAAGTCGTATCGGATATTGATAATAAAGGTTGAGCGTACGAGACCCCCAGAAACCTTGTTCGAATCTGGAAGGTGTACTTCCCAGTGCCCGGTTAAAACCAAACTCTACAATAAATGAACCTGGTAGATCGGGCCTTCTTGCTTTTTGCACTTTTTCCTGAGCTATGGATAATTGGAAGGAAGTCACGAGGAGTATCAGGAGAAAAAGATGGCGAAACATAGCTTTTTTTGAAAATTGAAACGGCAAAAATACATTTTTAGTGCTCAGTGGCCAACATCAAAGATTTGTTCAAAGGATTAATTCTCTTAAATTTGCCGACCGATTGCGAATAGAAGATGCAGAAGGCACTCTTTTAGTTGTATGTTGAAACATGGGCCTGTAGCTTAACTGAATAGAGCATCTGACTACGGATCAGAAGGTTGGGGGTTTGAATCCCTCCAAGCCCACTTTACATCGCGGTGCAATATTTTGATTGTTCCGCTGTTTATTAGTTTAGAATTGTAAAACTTTCCGGTTAATCAAATAGTCTTAGTGAAGGTGGTTAGTAAACGTGCAAGCAAGGCTATTTTAGTGGGTCAACCGTTTCTCGGTTACGCTATTGTCATCTTTGTGTTGTTCTTAATCAGCTGTGAGGACCCAGGGATTTTAAAGGCAGACCAAAACTTTGGGAAAAGCACATTGAGAACTGTTTACGTAGATACCTTTTCAGTAGTAACCTCAACCATTTTAGTTGATTCACTTCCTAGTTCCGGTACTGGTCAGATTTTGTTGGGACGTTATCAAGATGCTTATTTGGGCAAAGTTTCCGCCTCAACCTATTTTCAATTAGGTTATTCCGGATCTTTTGAGCCAGACGTAACTAGCACATTTGACTCGATTGGCTTGATTCTTCCTTACTCTGGATATTTTTATGGGGACACTACTCAGTCTCAAACGATTCAGATACACCAGATGACGAGCATCCCAAGGCTAAGAACTTCACCAACTTTTCGGCCGGACGATAATATTTCATTCTTCGTGGCGGCTACTCAATCTGCGATTTACAACACAAGCCAGTCTAGTTTCAATCCGGTACCGATCACAACCGCTAGCGTGAAGTTTTCGCCTAAGAGCGGATCGCTCTTTGTTAAACTACCTCTAGCATTTGGACAAAATTGGTTCGACCTGGCAAAGGCCGATGTAATAGCTGGCACTTCTACTTCCTATTTTAAGTCTGTTAAATCTTCACTGTTTAATACCGAATTTTTTAATGGCCTTCACTTAAATACAGATGCTGGGATTAGTGGAAGCATTGTGGGTTTTCGGCTAGATCGTGTTAAGATCAGGCTTTATTATAAGCAACTACAACTACAAGGATTGGAAGAACAAAAGTTTTTTGACTTTTCGGTAATAAATCCGTCAGCTCAGTATAATAATATACAAAGTGACCGCAGCGCGACATCGATTTCAGGACTTGTCGGTCGCACCGCCATTTCATCGACTCTTACTGGTAACACTACCTTTGTTCAATCAGGAGTTGGCTTGGCCACGAAAGTTGAGTTTCCAACGCTAAAGAATTTTTTTTCCGGTAGAAACCTTGTCCTAGTCGATGCAGCGCTGGAGGTACGGCCTGTCCAAAACTCTTATTCTTCAGTTAATTTGGCGCCTAGTACACTAGCATTGTATGTTACTGATAAATCCAACGTTGTATTAAACCGTGCCCCGGCAATAGACCGATCTGGGTTTTTATCAGCTGCGATTTCGTATGATTTAGACTATGGATTAAATACGACCTATACATTTCCGCTGGTCAATTTTTTGGGCAACGAGTTGGCCACAACCTTAAATACTGTCACTCCATTGGTGATTGCCGTAGCTCCACCAGCGTTCTATGCGGAGGTAAGCCGAGTTGTTTTAGGTAATCAACGTAATTTGCAACATAAAATCAAGTTAAAAATTCAATATTCGTATGTACAAAACTAATAGCAGTGTGAAGCAACTATTTTATTTTTTGGCGATAAGTTCGGTGAGCTTTGTTGCACTAACTCTTTCCTCGTGTGGTGATTCCTCCTCTACACCAACGGTTGCGAAACCAGGGAACTGGTCGCAGGTTGCAAGTTTTAGCGGCACAGGAAGGAGCGGGGCTTCTTCTTTGGTGATTGACGGAAAGGCCTATGTAGGAGGCGGTCTTGATGAAGAAGGCAGGCGCCTGAAAGATTGGTGGCAATTTGATCCAATCAAAAATGGTTGGGTTAAGAAAGCAGATTTTCCGGGGGCGGCCAGAAGTGCCGCTGTAGCCTTTGTTATTTCAGGAAAAGGGTATGTTGGTACCGGTATTGGCGCAACCAGCAATAGGCTGAAAGACTTTTGGGAATTTGATCCTGCGGGAAATAGTGGGGTAGGAACCTGGCGGCAAGTGAAAGACTTTGGAGATCCGTTAACAGAAACGGGTAGATTCGGATGTATTGCATTCGCGGTGAATAATCGAGGATTCGTTGGTGCCGGAAGTACAAGCAGTTCAACTAGTACCAACGACCTTTGGGAGTACATTCCTACTACCGATACTTGGGCGCAACGAACAAGCGTGGCCTTCAAGAGAGTGAACGCCTCGGTTATGACAATTGGCAATTTCGCATACGTTTTAGGCGGTACACAACTCACCGTCCGCAATGTGGAACAATATGATCCCTCCACTGACACATGGACACAAAAACTTCCACTCAATCAACGAGATGAAGAGGGAAATAAAATTGATCAACCTACCACTAGAGAATCGGCTTCTACATTTACAATCGAAGGATTTGGATATCTTGTAGGTGGAGTACAAACCTCAGGTGGATCTGTATTGTCCGATGTATGGCAATATAATTCGACCACAGATCGCTGGGTACAATATTATTCGATTAACAATGCGTTTGGAGGTGTAGCGAGAGATGGAGCGGTTGGCTTCGGCATTGGAAATTTTGGGTATGTCACTACAGGCAGAAACGGTAATTTCAGATTGGATGACACTGTGAAGTTTGATCCTAATGGAGTTCCAATTAAATAGTTCTAATAATAGTTTGTTGAAAAAGCCAGTGCATGAAGTGCTCTGGCTTTTATTTTTTCCAGGTCGACTAGCGGGGATTTAACTCTTTCGCTTGCTCATCCCAGTATCTCATTTTTATGCTAGTATCGAAGAGTGGATCTTTTTCGAATGTGATTGCCTCACTCTCGCTCATTACGCCTCCCTGTAGCTCTAGCGTTTTCTTACTGGCTTCTGAAAGATTCAAGAAATAGTCGGGTTGCTTAAAGGTTAAATATCTTTTTGCCTGTACGTGATTTTCAACCAATTTGGCAATACGTTCAGAAAACCCTTTCTCGCGCAAAAAATCAGCCCCTATTTTTTCATGGCTTTTTGTTCCAAATCCGTCCATATCATTCTCTTTATTTCGACTGACACAGATGTGGCCGATATCATGAAAAAATGCTGCCAAAATAACTTCGTCATCGTATCCCTCCTTCATCGCTAACGCTGCCGCCTGAGACATGTGTTCAATTTGTGAAACAGGTTCACCAATGTAGTCTTCGTTTCCGTATCTCTCATACAGTTCGAATATCTCTTTTACAATGGCTTCACTTTTCATGTTCTTATCTTTATAAGTTCGAAGGTACTCAAGATAACTTCTAAGCGGATCTGAGATGACATTACTAAATAGTTAATTAAGACAATGACCAGAGGATATGACGAACATTCTCCCATTCTTTGTTTTAAAATTGAAAAGCTATGATTGACTTAATCGTATTTGATTTAGCGGGCACTACAGTGAAAGAAAATTTTGATGTACAGCGTACACTTAAAAATTCCTTTTCCAAGGTCGGATTAGAAATCTCCATTGCGCAAGCCAGTCAGGTGATGGGTATTCCCAAGCCGGTTGCCATTCGACAGCTGTTAGAGTCAGTAAATTGTAGCACTATTTCAGATGATTTGATTCGATCCATACATGCCGATTTTGTAGAAGACATGATTTTGTTTTACGAGAACGACCAGACAGTCGCGGAGAATGAAGGGGTTTCCGAAACGTTTCATTTATTGAAAGCTGCCGGTATAAAAGTATTTGTCGATACTGGTTTTGATCGACCTATTGTTGATGCGCTACTACAGAGAATGGCCTGGGAGAAGAATAAACTGATCGATGGCAGTGTAACAAGTGATGAAGTGGCACATGGGCGACCGCATCCTGATTTGATTTTCAGAGCGATGGAACTATCTGGAGTGAGTGATGTAAAGAGAGTTGCAAAGGTGGGGGACACGGTGTCTGATTTGGCCGAAGGCAATGCTGCAGGCTGTGGGCTAGTAATCGGAATTACAACAGGAGCATTTACCAAAGAGCAATTGTCGACCGTTCCACACACTCATTTAATCAGCCAAATTCCTGAAGTGCTAGGCATAATTAATTCGCGCGCAAGTATAGTTTAATATTATTAAATTGTTAATTTCATGTTAATATTACTTAACATGAAGTGAAAATCCTTCTTTCCAGCATATTTCTGGCCGTTTCCGGGTTGATATCAGCACAACCCAATATGCATCACGGGGTTATTGTAGACAATCACTATGAAGTTATTCCTTCACATTTTGCGGTCGAGACAACTTTCGATGCTGTAATAATTAGATCTGATTTAGATACGGCCACGCGGATTGTTATGCCTGCCCATCGCGTTAGTTCTTTTCGCTATTTTGATTTGGCAAGCAATGTTAATCGACACTTCAAGTCATTACGGCACGAAGGAATCTATCGATTTTATGAAGTTGTGATTTATGGTGAACTACTGATTTTAAGACGATTAAAAAGAAACGTGGCATTGCAGGAGGCTGATGAGGGCCACGACTATGATTTCTTTTGCTGGTTTAGAAGTGAACTAATTGAACTTAAGAAATTCAAGTCGGATGTTTTTCCCTTTCTGGTTCAGATGCACGGGCAGATATTGGAAGACTTTATTCGCCAGAATAAGCTGCGACTTCATGACGCAGGTTCTATTTTTTCAGTCGTAAAAAAATGTAATGAACTAAGTGGAAGACAACGTCTTGTTGCTACCCGTTAGTTAACTTCCAATTCTTGTGCTTGTAGTGAAAATAGATCATCGACCCAGCGATCAAGAAGGTGCCAATAACGGATACTAAATACCCTCCCGAAATAAAGAAATTCAGCCAGCTGAGTTTTGCGTAGCCAAATTCTTTAAAGAACAAAACACCCACACTGCCCAGGTAACCAAAAGAATCGGCCACATACATTATAAAGCCAACGGTGCCAGTATATCTAAAAGCAGCCAATAGTCTATCAAAGAAAATGCTATTGAATGGTATGTAACCAAGATATAGCCCGAGGCCTATTAAGATCATCCAAAGTTGTGGGCTGATCAGCGACTGTTCAAAAAAATAATTGGCAACGCCAATTAGAATCAGACCGAATGCAATCAGGACATGGTTGATCATTAATGCCAGTTTATTGTTTTTGATAAGCATCAGGCTGCCCATACAAATTAATACGGCAATGGAGATAGGAACTTCCGTTCTTGTGTAGATGGACGGATCGTTTCCGAGCCCTAGTGACTTCCAAATTTCTGCCGAGAAATTATCTCTGAAATCCCTGAACGCAGTTAGCAGCACATAGGCTAGAACAAAAAAGATGATGCCTGGCAAAAAAGTGGTCGTAAATTTTTTTCTTTCTTCGTTGTTCATAGGAAGTCGCTTTGTTCGCAATTCTTCATCCAACGCAGAGGGTGGGGGAAGTTGGTTGAGCAGAAAAAGAAAGAAAACCAATGGGACGATGAACAAACAACTAGCTACGAAAGGCATCCAATATTCGGACGTGCCCCAATCACGCATCAGGTACGCGCCCACAGATCGACACAGCCCTGCTGAAAAAATGAAACTTACTGAAAGAGACGCACCGAGCACCTCGGTCATTCGCCTCCCCTCTAAGTAGCCGAACACCATGCCCCACACCATGCCTAGTGGTAGCCCGTTAAAGAAAAGGAACACAATATTAAATGGTGCGGGTACGAGCGCAAACAACAACCATGATGTACCGGCAACGCCTACCATCAGTAGAATTCCAATGCCGCGAGAATGCGCTTTTAGCTCTGAAATAATTTTGATCCCAATAAACTTAGAGAGTGCATAGCCGATTACTTGAAAGGTCACCAGCCAAACTTTGTAGCTGATGCCAAGAAAAGCTAGCCCCTCAAAAGTAGCGGCAGCAAATGTTTTACGAAAAGCGTACACACAAGTATACAGGCAGAAGGCCGCCAGAGAAGCGTAAATGGTAAACCAAATGCCATGCGTATGCTGCAGCCAGTTTGTGATTTTGGAGTTGGTTGTTTTCAACAGATTATTCCGTTTTGGTTAAAGGTAAAGGGTTTCCACTCACCGTCACTTAGAATTTGAATTTTTTTAAAGCCGACTTGTTGAAGAAGTAGGGCAGTTGACTGAAACTCATTGATCAGGTCATCGGCATGGTGTGCATCAGAACTGATGGTTATCGGAATCTTTTGGTGTTCAAGTAATTCCAGTATCCATGGGCTTGGATAGGTGTCGGTTGTTTTCTTTTGATAAATACCCCTTGTGTTTACTTCTACTATGGCGCCTGAGGCTTTGATGGTTTGAATTGTTTTTTTTACCTGCTGCTGGTACCAGGTTTCCTGCTCGCTGAAAAATTCATTTCCCGGATTTTGAATTTTCATTTTATCGAGATGGCCGATGACAGTTGGGCAGGCGGCAACAATCATTTCCCGGGTCAACTCAAAATAGCGGGTAAAAGCTGCTTTGTAGTCGTGATGGAAGATTTCATCAAGTCCTTTTAAAAAGTGAACATGTAATCCGTCAATTTCCCAAGGCGTACCATTCTCGAAGGTATCTACGAAATGAATGGAGCCAATGGTGTAATCAAGTCGATCGCTAAAAGTAGTGGGGGATACGATACCTGGTATATAGTCTACTTCTAACCCAGCGAATAATTGTAATTCATTGGTTGTTGACTTCAACTCTTGAATCTCCTGCAAATACGACTCTAATTTTTCGGATTTCATACACCAATTGCATTCAAAGGGCACTGGTGCATGTGAAGAAAAACCAAGACTTTTTAACTGGAGTTCTTTTGCTTTTTGAATGTGCTCGACCAGTGTACTTTTCCCATCGCAAAAATTGGCGTGAGTATGAAAGTTAGACCACATCTTTTATAATTTGAAGATTTGAAAATTAGATAATTTGAAAATGGTATCCAATTTGAATATTTGAAAATTAGTCAATTTGAAAATTTAGCCTTTAGAGATGGTGGCACATCTTCAAATTTTCAAATTGTTTCATTTTCAAATTAATTTTTTGATGCTCACCTCTGCATATCCTGCCGAAGTAGTCATTCCCTTTCCGCCAATGGCTGTTCTAATATGAATTTTATCTTCGATATCGATCTCCACAATGTCTTTTTCATTGTGCTGCGGATAAAAGCCGGACCAGGCAGTTGCAATTTGGCTTACGTCAAAGTTGACAATGCGTTGGGCTTCGTCTAGCATTAATCGGTTGATATATTCGTTTTGAGAGAAGCCCAGGTCATCCGTATGGTTGACATCGGCATATTCATGCGAGTCGCCAATGATGATAGAGCCGTCCACTGCTTTTTTGAATAGAATATGGATGCCCCATTTTTTAAGTTCAGCCAAGTGGTCTGGAGTCTTAATATTCTTATAAGAAGGGCATTCTTGAAACGATTCGTACCGCCTTATGGTAAGCCCTGTTAAAACATTTCCTTCTAATTTTGTTTCGGGCATTGGTATGCTACGCAACATTTGCAATTTACTGGTTACGATACCGCTCTGCCTAAATAGGTCGGGGAAAAGCAGTTTGAATTCTCCTCCGTTACAAACGATGACTTTATCCGCTTTGAATTCCTCCTTTTGATTGGAAACCACCCTGACCAGGTTTCCGGATACTACGCAATCTATAATCGTGGTTGCAGGGCGATAGGTCAGGTTTTGAAAGTTAATTTGTATGTATTCCAATAATCTGAAAATCATTTTCTCAGGCTCTGCGCTTACTTCTTGTGGAAAGAATAATGCCTCTTTGCAATAGCTACTTTTCAACGCTGGCCACTTTTCCACGCATTGATGTGTTGTTAGTAATTGTGCCGTGTAACCCCGAAGATCCATCACGGCTTTTAGTTCATGAATGAGTTGTTGCTCGTCCGGATCAGAGGCAATATAAACAGAGCCATTGTTTCGGATTGAGATATCAAACTTTTGTTGGATTTGGTTATACTGTTCAATTCCTTTTACGCCATAATGAAACCAATCTCCTCCCATTCCAGAAGGCACGACTTGACCAAAGTTTCGAACCGTAGCTTGTGTGGGGTACTGATCTTTCTCGACCAATAGTACTTTTTTACCAAATTTGGCAGCATGATAAGCATGAAATGTCCCTAGCACTCCGGCACCGACAATAATAAAGTCAAAATGATTCTTCATTTGATCGCTCGTAATTTTGCCAAGTTGGTTAATTGATATTATTAAACTGTTAATCAAGCAAGAATTCTTTTCACGAAAGCTGCTTAAATGAAGAGCTTGTAAATTATTAAACTGCCATCGTAAATTGACGGATAGCAAGAACACCACATCCGATAATTAAAAGTGCTACATTTGATCACTCGATCGTTGTGTTTTCATAATGCAAGTTTCCTTAATTCCCATGAATAGATTTGTTTTACTTGTGTATTTTTTCTTTCCTGCCATAGGATCATTTTCACAATCTCTGGATATTATCAGAGGCCCTTATTTAAATAGTGTATCATCCACTTCAGCTGTTATTCGTTGGAGAACTGAAAAGCCGACCGATAGCAAAGTGTCCTTTTCCACCAATCGCATCAAAGTCGAGCGGGCTAGTGTGGTTAGTGAAGCTGAGCTAAAAACCGATCATGAACTTACTATTTCAGGTCTTTCTCCCGCCACCAAGTATTTCTATTCAGTGGGTGCTATCACCGCAAAGCCGAAAATGTACGAAGACCAATTTTTGGTAACAGCTCCGCCCGTTGGTTCGACTTCACCACTTCGCATATGGGCGCTGGGCGATTTTGGCGATGGCTCAAAAAATCAACTTAATTGTCGTGACGCGATTATTAAAGAAACGATTGACCAACGGCCAGACGCGTGGCTTTGGTTGGGCGATAATGCTTATAATATCGGCTTAGACGAAGAGTATCAACGCCATGTTTTTAGAGTTTACCAAGAAAGCTTTTTTAAGAATACAAATCTTTATCCTTCTCCCGGCAACCATGACTATGGCAAGGCCAAGCGCAATCCGACCGATGTCTCGTACTTTAAAATATTTACGATGCCTAAGGACGGAGAGGCTGGGGGAATCCCTTCCGGGTCAGAATCTTATTATGCAGTTGACTTTGGAAACGTACACTTGATTTCGTTGGACTCGCAGGGTGAACTAGATGGCGGTTTTCGAATTTATGATACCTTGAGTAAACAGATTGCCTGGTTGAAGAAGGATTTGGCGGCCAATAAACTGCCATGGACTATAGTTTACTTTCACCATCCTCCCTATACGAAAGGGTCGCACGATTCTGATCGCGAGAATGAATTGGTGAAAATCAGAGAAAATTTACTTACCATTCTAGAACGCTTCAAGGTCGACTTAGTTTTAACGGGCCATAGTCACGTCTACGAGCGTACTCATCCGCTTCGTGGTCACTATGGAGAAGCCAACACGTTCGATCCCATAAAGCATGTTGTTGAAAAGAAGGATTCACCGAATAACTACCGTGTTGGAAAAGAAGGTCAAGGAGTAATCTACATTGTAAGCGGTTCAGGTGGCCAGGTGGGTGGCCAGGCGGAGGGGTACCCGTTACGGGCGGCTACCTATTATAATACAACGGTCGGTGGTTCACTACTGATGGATTTCAATGACAATCGATTAGATGCAAAATGGATTTGTGCTGACGGACAAGTAAGAGATAGATTTTCGATTACGAAGGAAAAGTAGTTTCTACACGTTCCACTTCAGCCCTTTTTTTGGTCGCTATTTCACCGTTAAAAAGTAAAAGACCAGCATAGTCACTTTCCGTTTTGTATTATTCAAAGGGTAATGCGGCTTAGATGCATCAAAGTAAATGGAATCGCCCTCGCGCAATGCTATTTTCTCATCTTGAATATAATAGTCGCAATCACCTGACACTACATACTTGAACTCAAAGCCGTCAGCGGTGGTAGCTTTACTTTTAGACTTTGGTTTAATAGATAATAAAACTGTCTCCATCGTACACCCCTGAAGTGATTGAGCCAGGATGAATCTATAGTCGAACCCAGGGCGATTCTCTTTTTTAATGTGTTTGTATTCTTTTCGTTTGATGTGAAGATAGTTTTGACTTCTAACTCCTGATAGCGTGTCGAAAAAGTCTTGCGGTTTTATCTCGAGCGCATTCATTATGTTGAATAAAACCGGTACAGACGGAATGGTTCTTGAGTTTTCAATTTTAGAGATCAGCCCTTTCGTTAAGTTAGTGCGTTCACTCAGTGTTTGTAACGTAAGGCTTTTTTCAATGCGTAACGTCTTGATTCTTTTAGCGATAAGGGGAATCAGCTCTTCTTGTACCATAATTGTTTGTTTCCTATTTGTAAACTTTTTGTTGACAATGCAAGCTATTGCGCAAGTATGAACTGATTGTTACTGAAAAGATATGTTTGTTTCACTTCCAATGGCCGTTTTTCCCCATTGGCTTTAAGCGAGTGTGAATATTTTTTTTTTCACTCGCTTATTCTTAACCGATCAATAACCTACATCTAAACTCAACATCAATTGTTAAATTAATCTTTGAGCAAGCTAAGTGCTCATAAACCATACATGTGTGCTGGCAAAAACTAAACCCCATTATTAGTATGCTTAAATTTTTACAAAACAGTTTGCGCAAGCATTTTGCGATTCCCAGGATCGCAGCTTTTTTGTTTGTGCTTATGACCTGTTCCGTTGCAATGGCACAGGAGTTCCAGGTTTCCGGCAAGGTGACGTCCGGAGAAGACCAAAGCCCGCTTCCGGGCGTAAACATTTTAGTGAAGGGAACAACCAGTGGTACTATTTCGGATGCCAACGGTGCCTTTATTATTAATGTCGGTTCAGGAAACGATGTGTTGGTTTTTTCTTTTGTTGGATTCACATCTCAGGAAGTTCCGATTGGTGGACGCACGTCATTTGATGTGACGTTGGCTTCGGATGCCAAACAACTATCTGAAATCGTTGTGACTGCATTGGGCGTAGAAAAGGAGAAAAAGAGTCTTGGGTATGCAATACAAAGTGTTGGCGCAGAGAGCCTAACAACAGCTAGGGAGACAAACATCTCTAATCAGTTGGCAGGAAAGATTGCCGGTGTAACCGTTATCGGAAGCAATTCAGGAGTGGGAGGATCGTCAAGAGTAACTATTCGCGGAGAGCGTTCTTTGAATTTGAATGCTAATCAACCGCTGTATGTAATTGATGGAGTGCCAATTAGCAACGGAATAACTGGTGCGTCTGGTCGAAGTAACTTGGAAGTTGACTTTGGCAATGGAGCAAGTTTTGTTAACTCTGACGATATCGAATCGATGACTGTACTGAAGGGCGCTGCGGCCTCCGCATTATATGGCTCTCGTGCTGCTAATGGTGTTATTGTTATTAAAACTAAGTCAGGTAAAGGCACAAAAGGAATCGGAGTAGAAATCAATTCTAATACAACCTTTGAATCCGCGTTACGATTGCCAGACTACCAAAATGTTTATGGGCAAGGTAACGGCAATGGTGGTGACTTTGCATTTGTTAATGGAGGTGGTGCCGGCTTAACAGATGGCACAGATGAAAGTTGGGGTCCCGCCTTTAACGGCCAGTTATATCCACAATTCAATTCGCCTAGAACTTTGAATGGCTCACCGATCGCTTTTAGAGGTGGAGACTTAAATGCGCCTGCTGGAAGTGTGATCACTCCAACACTCTGGCAAAATGACAAGGATGGCGTGAAGAATTTCTTTCAAACTGGAAAGACATACACCAATAACGTAGCACTTGTTGGCAGCAATCAAAATGGAGATTTTAGACTATCGTATACAGGCCTTGACCAGACAGGCATAGTACCAAACACAGACTTGAGACGTAACACTGTTTCATTTGGTGGCGGATATAACCTGTCGAAAAAATTCTCTGCCCGTGCGTTCGTAAGCTATATTAAAAGCGAAAGCGATAATCGTCCTTCGATCAGCTATGGCACGGAAAACATCATGTACTTATTCAATTGCTGGTTGCCCAGATCAGTAGATATGGAATCACTACGTAACTACTGGATGCCGGGCTTAGAAGGAAGAAGACAGTCAGGATGGAACTACAACTATCATGATAACCCCTATTTTACTGTGTATGAAAATACCAATGGTCAGAACGTTGATCGAATTATCGGTAACATCTCACTTAAGTATGAGTTTACCCCTTGGTTAAATTTACAATTGCGCACAGCTCTAGACTACGGAAACGAGAGAAGACAATACCGGAGAGCTTTCAGTACGCAGCGTTTTCCTTTTGGTCAGTATCGGGAAGCAAACATTGTAACTGAGGAGCGTAATACCGATTTCTTGTTAACGTTTAATAAGGAGATCATACCCTCCGTTTTTACACTGACTGCGTCATTGGGTGGAAACCAATTGCGACAAAAATCGGAGTTCTTAGAAATCAATGCGCCACAATTGAATATTCCAGGTGTGTATAACCTAACCAACTTCAGAGCTGCATTGCAAAGTTCTCAGACAGATGTTAAAAAGAGCATCAACAGTTTATATGGGTCAGCACAATTGGGGTATAAAAACATTCTCTATCTTGATTTGACAGCTCGCAATGATTGGTCGAGCGCACTGACGCTGCCACAGGCACTTAAAGATGCTGGAATCGGTACTCAAAATAATTCTTATTTCTACTCATCAGCCGCACTTAGCGCGGTGATTTCGGATATGGTTCAATTACCAAAGTTTATCTCTTTTGCCAAAGTAAGAGCGAGTGCTGCGCAGGTTGGTAATGATACAGATGCCTTCACATTTACTCAGTCATTTAATCCAAGCGATCCATTTGGAACTACTCAGGTTTATGGCGAGACAGACCGGTTGGCAAACTTTAGCCTCAAACCAGAGATTAGCACTTCTTACGAAGGAGGTTTTGATGTTCGATTTTTTGGTGACCGTTTAGGACTGGACTTTACCTATTACCAGACGCTTACAAAAAACCAGATATTGAATATTCCATTATCTAACACAAGTGGCTACAATGCACGATCAATTAATGCTGGTGAAATAAAGAATTACGGATTCGAAGTAATGGTTAATTCGATTCCTGTGAGGCTCTCAAACGGTTTTCAATGGAATTTAGATGTTAATTTCTCTAGCAACAGAAGCGAAGTGGTGTCACTTTCTGATGGCTTGACCAACTATGTGCTTGCGACTAGGAGAGTTTCAATTGAGGCACGCGTGGGTGAACGAATGGGGGACATGTATGGAATTGGCTTTGCAAGAGTGCAAAATACAGATCCGACAAAGCCTTACTATGACGCTTCCGGGCAGTTTGTGGGCCAGCAGGTGTTTACTAACCCCAACGCTCAAGGTCAGGGAGGTGGTCGTCCGATTGCAACAACAGCAAGAATCAAATTAGGTAACTACAATCCAGACTGGATGGCTGGTATCAACAATACGTTCACTTTCAAAGGTGTAAAATTGGGCGTACTATTTGACATCCGTCAAGGAGGTCAAGTATATTCTGAAACTCAAACAGTAGGTAGGGAAGGTGGAATTATTATGGAGACTTTAGAAGGAAGGGAAAATGGGTATTATCCTCAAGCCTTGGCGACTGCTGATCCCCGTTTATTAAATGCACCTGTTGGGACGTATGTTGTAGGAAATGGCGTCAATCTAAATTCTGATGGTACTTTCAAAGTCAATGACAACAGGATTTTGCCACGGCAATGGCATTCTGCTTACACAGGTGGAAGGAACATTGCAGAGGGCGTGGTCTACGATGCGTCATTTGTGAAGTTGCGCGAGTTGCAAATTGGTTATACCATCCCTAACAAGATCTTTAGCAAAACGCCTTTTAGAAGTGTGACCATTTCATTGGTTGGAAGAAACCTGGCGCTTTGGACAGATGTTCCGCACATTGACCCCGAGGTGATGTCGTATACAGGCGGTACTGCACTTCCTGGCATCGAAAACATGTCTATCCCTTCATCGAGAAGTTATGGATTTAATGTTGGACTTAAATTTTAATCTTTTATTAAAATAGAATTCGGAAGCGATCAGTGCTACTTGTTGAGATTGACAAAAAGTTCCGCGTATTCGAATTCAAAAAAGAAATAACAAATGAAAAACTTAAAGAAATTTATTATCGCTTTCGTTGCCGTCTTTACAGTATTTTCCTGTGATGAGGGCTTTGAAGAGATTAACACGAACCCAAACGTGCCCACGACTGTAACACCGGACTTACTTTTATCTGGTGTGATCAGAAACACGATCAATGATCAAGTGAATGAGGCCTGGAGCATTGGCAATATTGTCGTGCAGCATACCGCGAAAATTCAGTTCGTAAACGAAGATCGTTATCTATGGGGTGAACGTTCTGGTGTGTGGAACAGTGTTTATGGAAATCTAAGAAATGTACAAAACATCATTGCAGCTTCTGAGGCAGCAAAACCCGTACAAAATAACTATCTGGGTATAGCTTTGATTTTGAAATCGTGGATGTTTTCTGTCGTGACCGATACCTATGGAGATGTACCCTATCTCGATGCGACCAAAGGAAAGACTGCGGCAAACTACACACCAAAGTACGATGCCCAGGAAGTCATATACAATGGCATATTGGCCGATTTGAAGCGAGCAAATGAAATTCTTGGAACGAGCTCCGAAACGGTGTCAGGAGATTTGATCTATAATGGTAATTTGACACGATGGAGGAAGCTTGCCAATTCACTTAGACTTAGGTATCTCATGCGCATTTCAAATAAACGCAGTGTGCAGGCTGATCTTCAATCTATTTTGGACAATGCAACGCTCAATCCAATCTTCGAAAATAATACGGATAATGCAGTTCTTGTTTATCAATCTGCTGCGCCTAATCAATGGCCTTTATATACCGCCAGAGTTGGCTCGTTTGATGAATTTAGATTG
Source organism: Cytophagales bacterium (assembly GCA_020403045.1). Classification (GTDB taxonomy): domain Bacteria; phylum Bacteroidota; class Bacteroidia; order Cytophagales; family Cyclobacteriaceae; genus ELB16-189. Next base: position 89,831 of record JADBYK010000031.1, on the reverse strand, counting down.
AGCAAAACAATGAGTGATTACTTGACAAGTGTTGGTGATCCTCGCCTGCAAGTTTTCGGAAGGCCAACGGAGGCATCTGTAACTGCTGGAACTCCAGTCATTCAAGGTATACCGAACGGTCTTGAAGATACACAAGCCCTAAGTTTTAATGGTGGTCCGCAAGGTGTTTCCCGCGTAGGATTAACGTTCGCATGTTTGGTTTGCAGCTCACCTGCGCCTGTTGCTAATGCTTCCAGAGGATTGCTAATGACTTTTTCAGAAGTCCAATTTATCTTGGCCGAAGCGCGTGAGAAAAACCTAATAACTACAGGTGTCGCTGACACTTATTACGTAAATGGGATAAATTCAAACCTGGACTACTATAGAGCAATTGTCCCTTCGTCTTACGGAATAAGTCTGACGTTGCCTGCCAACTATTTTACGCAGCCAAGTATTGCATATGCAGGCACTCAGGCACAGAAATTGAATTTAATTGCACGGCAAAAGTGGGTAGCGCTTTTCTTCAATGGTTTAGAGGCTTGGGCAGATTGGAGAAGATCTGGACTTCCCGTGCTGACTCCTGGTGCAGGGAATTTGAATAATAACTTAATTCCAGTGCGTTACATCTATCCGCAGTCCGAACAGTCTTTAAACGGAGCAAATCGTGCTGAAGCAGTTGGTCGGCAGGGTGCTGATGACATCAATACTCAAGTTTGGTGGGATAAAAATTAGTTCAACAACAAATAATACTTGCTAGGTGTTTTTTTAATCAATTTCCGGGGCTCTGAAAAAGCCCCGGATTTTTTTAACCCCTTTACGAATGAAAACAAAATTGACCCTGATCATTTTTCTTGTGGTTGCTTCGTTTGGCTTTGCACAAACAACGAAAACCGAAAATGTAATTCTCATCACATTAGATGGGATGCGTTGGCAAGAAGTATTTGGCGGAGCCGAGAGGCGATTGATCGCCAAAAAGTTTGTGAGTGATACAAGTGGCTTACTCAAAACATTTTGGGCGGAGAAACCGGAATCCAGAAGAGAAAAGCTAATGCCCTTTTTTTGGAACACGGTTGCTAAACAAGGACAATTGTACGGCAATAGAAATCTAGGTAACAAAGTAAACACATCAAACAAAATGTGGTTTTCCTATCCGGGTTACAATGAAATACTATGCGGTTTTGCTGATGATGAGAAGATTACCAGCAACGACCCAACGGATAACCCCAACAAGAATGTGCTGGAGTTTCTTCAAATGCAAAAGAAGTTTGCAGGCAAGGTAAGTGCATTTACTTCCTGGGAAACATTCCCCTGGATCATTAATACCAAGCGAAGTGGAGTGCCCGTAAACGCAGGTTTAATGAAAGTAGAAAATAACCCAACCGATTCTGAAAAGCTATTAAACCAATTGCTTTTTCAGCAACCCAATATTACTGGCGGCACCCGCGTAGATGCACTTACCTTCTATTATGCCATGGAAGAACTGAAAAAGAATAAACCAAAAGTGATGTTTATTTCTTTTGATGAAACTGATCACTGGGCGCATGAAGGTGAGTACGACAAATACCTGCATGCCGCCAATTATACCGATGGATTTGTTCACACGCTTTGGGAATGGCTGCAGTCTCAGCCTCAATACAGGAATAAAACAACACTCATTCTAACGACCGACCATGGACGCGGAAAAGTGAACGATGAAGATTGGAAACATCACGGGGCTAAAATGTCTTATGCGGATGAAATCTGGTTTGCGTTTTTGGGGCCGGATACGCCATCAACCGGTGAAATGAAAGGTGATCAGCAATTATATCAAAACCAAGTAGCTAAAACACTGGCGACCTTTCTAAACGTAGATTATTCTAGCAATAAACCAATTGGACAGGTGATTAGTACGGCAATTGCTAAATAGAAACACTTAACTTTAAAAGTAATTTAATCACCATGAGACAACTCCTTTTGATCGGTATTTTTTTTGCAGTATCCTGTTCAACGAAAGAAAAAGGAAGCCCCGAAAAAATTTGGATTGCCTCCGCCCCAGCGGGTGATCGCTACACCAAAATTGATCGGGCGGGAGAAACAATACTCCCCAATGGTCGTATTATCGCTCCTACTGGAAAACAAATAACCGTTGCACCCCATCCGTTTGGGTTAACGTTAAGCCCTGACGGTAAAACAATTATCACTGCCAACTCCGGAGTAGGCCCATTTTCAATTTCCATCATCACCGATTACAATTCGGCAACGCCACAGGTAAAACAAATCCCCGAAACACTCAACCCGGAGAAGGGCTTGTTGGAAGCAACGTTCATGGGTTTGGCCATTTCTCCTGACGGACAAAAAGTATATGTGGCAGGCGGGCAACAGAATAGAATTTATGTTTTTGATTTGAAGACGAATAAAAAATTAGCAGAGATCAATTGCAACAAAACGTTTGACGGAACAGACTATAACGATGGCTACATTGGCGACATGGCATTGAGCAAAGATGGATCGAAATTATACGCAGTCGATCAAATCGGGTTTCGCCTTATGGTAATCGATACAAAAAGCAATCAGGTTATTCACAATGTAAAAACAGGTCGGTATCCCTTTGGCATTGCATTATCGCCCGATGAAAAGACGGTCTATGTTGCCAACGTAGGCATGTTCGAATATTCTTACATCAAGAGCCTCGATAAGAAAAGATTGAACGAGACTGCTGCCAAGTATCCAACATCTGCCTACGGGTCAAAAGAGATGAAGGAAGGTGTAAAGAATGATTCCATTGAATTTGCTGGCTTAGGCGATCCGAATGCACCCGAGTCATTTTCAGTGTGGGGCATTGATGTTAGCAAAGAAATTCCGGTAGTAACTTCAAAAGTGAAAACAGGTGTGCTGGTGGGAGAGGAGATTGACGGAATTTCTGCCGTAGGTGGATCAAGCCCAAATTCTATGGTTGCTAACGATCAATTTGTGTATGTGAGCAATGGCAACAACGATAATATTTCTGTCATTGATGCAAAACAGAATAAAGTGGTGGAGAGCATCGAATTGAAATTGGATGAACGCCTGGGAGGCTTGAAAGGGGTGATACCATTTGGATTAACCATTTCCCCCGATCAAAAAAGATTGTATGTGGCGGAAGCGGGTATCAACGCTGTCGCGGTAATTGATTTAGATTCTAAGAAAGTACTGGGTCACATCCCCACGGGTTGGTTTCCCTCGAAGTTAAAAGTAACTCCTGACGGCAAGCAGTTGATCGTATCCAATGCGAAAGGCTTCGGTAGCGGGCCTAATGGAGGAAAAGACTTCAAGCCGCCTTTTGATCATCCCTACGCCAGTTACATTGGTGCACTGATGCTGGGCACGGTTTCAATCATTGATATTCCCGCGGATGCGGAATTGAAAGCCCTCACCGAAAAAGTAGTCGCCAATAATTTTAGTTTCAAAGAGGTCGCCTCTGCAGAGAGCGAGAACCCGATCCCTTCATATCCCAGAGCGAAAGAGTCTCCGATCAAATACATCGTCTTTATTTCAAAAGAAAACAGAACCTACGATGAAGTGTTTGGTCAGCTTCAGAATGGAAAGGGAGATTCTTCTCTCGCTCACTATGCCAAAGATGTTTCGTTCACGAACAAAAAGAAAACGATGAAAGTGGAGAAAGCAACCGTGATGCCCAATCATTTGGCATTGGCCGAGCAATTTACAATCAGTGATAACTTTTATGTCGACTCGGATGTGTCGGCCGATGGGCATGTGTGGTTGACCAACACCTATCCTAACCAATGGATGGAAACCCATCACCCGGCCTCTTACGGTGGCAAGCGCAGTCAGCGCGAAGAATCAAAAGCTCCGGGTAAATTTGGAATGACGGGTGCTGCCGGAGCTATTTTCCCGGAGAGTTACAATCAAGCCGGGTCTATGTGGGAGAATTTGGAAAGACATGGAAAGGAATTTTACAATTTTGGATTTGGAGTAGAATTTGACGCAGGTGGTTTTTCAGATTCAACTTTCAAATACGGTGGCGTTCGTTACCTCGCGAATTATCCGTTGCCTGGGCCGTTGTACAATCGTACTTCAAGATTGTTCCCGACTTTTAATATGGCGATCCCTGATCAATTCCGGACCGACATTTTTGTAAAGGAGATTACCGAGAAGTACAACAATCCAAAGAAGGAACTGCCCTCTGTATTGACACTTCAACTACTCAATGATCACGGAGCAGGTGAGCGCGCAGCGGCCGGGTTTGCATTCAACGAAAGCTACATGGCCGACAATGATTTGGCACTTGGGAGAGTGGTAGAATTTTTGAGCCATACACCCTACTGGAAGAATATGATGATTGTAGTTACGGAAGATGATGCACAAGGCGGCCGCGATCATATCGATGCGCACCGCAGTATTTTAATGGTAATTTCCCCGTATTCAAAGAAGAACTTCAACAGCCATCAGCATTTTAGTTTTGGGAGCATCTTCAAAACGTTTTGGAATGTGTTGGGTACTTCCTATCTCAATCAATACGATTTTGGGGTGAATGACTTGAGTGATTGCTTCACCGGTAAACCGGACTTTACACCGTATAATGCGGTGCCGGTAGACCCGCGAATATTTGATCCAACAAAAGCCATGTCGCCACTCGATGAAAAATTTGACTGGAAAGCTTTTCGCAACTCGCCTGAGTTGGATGATCCTGATGACATGAAAGAAAACGCGAAAAGAAAAGATGACGGAAGAACAAAAGTGAATCACTAAGAATTCAAGATTCAAAATTCAAAATTTGGATTTTACAAACTTGAATCTTGAGTTTTGAATCTTGAACTTTGAGTCGTCAAATCTCACCCTGCTTGTATGATTAGATATTTTTTAACGACCCTGTTATTACTTGGTGCTCAACTGGCCTTTTCGCAGTTTAAAGGGATTGTCATTGATCAAACAACACGGCAATCATTGGCCGATGTTCATGTAGCAGTTATCAATTCAGCGCTCGGCACGATTACCGACAAGGAAGGTAAATTTGTTTTAGATAACTTGTCTTCAGATTCTATTCGTCTTCGCATTAGCGCGATAGGCTATTCGACTGTAGAGTACGTCATGCGAAGGGAAAAGGAGTCTATCATTGAGTTGATTCCTTCAGCCATTCTTCTCAACAATGCCGTTACCATCACTGCACAACGCAGTGAGCGACTGTCTTTTGATGTGGCTCAGTCCACGTCTTCCATTTCTGCGACCCAACTGGCTGAACGCTCCCCACGGTCAACGCCAGAGGCCTTGATGAATGAGTCAGGCGTATGGGTTCAAAAAACAAATCACGGTGGAGGCTCACCGATCATTAGAGGACTTGTGGGTAATCAGGTACTGTTGGTAGTAGATGGAATCCGGTTGAACAATGCTACGTATCGTTACGGCCCTAATCAATACCTTTCCACGATTGATCCGGGATTAATTGATCGGATAGAAGTAAATCGAGGAAGTGGATCTGTATTGTATGGCAGTGATGCATTAGGCGGAGTAGTGCATGTTATTTCGGCCACGCCTTCTTTTCACTCCAATGGATTGCAAGTTGGTGGACGTATTCAAACAAAATGGATGAGTGCCGGCATGGAACAGAGCATTCGACCGGAGATTGAGTTGAGAGGAAAGCAGATCGCTTTTTTGGGTGGCTTCTCGGCTCGCAACTTCGGTGATGTGGTGGCTGGCGGTGACTTGGGCGTACTAAATCCAACACGAGATTACGAACGCTCGGGAGATGCTAAATTATTACTACGGACGGGCGCGCAAGGAGTGCTGACAGCTGCTTTTCAACAAACAACTCAAAATCACGTGCCACGCTATGATCAGGTAGTGCAGGGTGGATTTGCTGTTTTTGAATTTGAACCTCAAATCCGCCAACTCAGCTACTTACGTTGGGAATCCTCGACAAAGAGCCCTTTGCTTCGATCGTTTCGGTTGACGACTTCAGTCAATCGTTCCATTGAAGGAACCATTTCTCAAAAGAACAATTCAACAGAAATCAAAAAGCAGTTAGACGAGGTAAATACATTCGGAGCAATAGCCGAGGTGCAATCAAATCCCATTGCCAAATGGCATGTCCAATCAGGTATTGAGTTTTATTCCGACAAAGTAAATAGCAAGTCTAACCTGCTGAATACAACAACTAATACCGAGACGTCTCAGAGAGGATCGTATGCCGATGGCTCTACCATTTCAAATCTCGCCATTTTTACAAACCACCAATTGGATTGGAAAAAATTTCAATTTTCGGCAGGTGCCCGATTTAACAATGTGACGGTTTCTGTTGTCGACAATGTATTTGGCAATCAACAAATCAATCCTAGCGCATGGGTTGGAAATGCTGGAGTTATGTATAAGATCAACTCAAACTGGCGTATGATCGGCTCTGTCAATACAGGTTTTCGCGCACCCAATGTGGACGATATGAGTAAATTTGGCACGCTAGAAGCCAATGTATTTGAAATTCCGAGCGGCAGCCTTTCCCCAGAACGTTCGTTGAATGTGGAGTCGGGCTTCAAGTACAGTAGCGCTAAACTTTCATGGACGATTACCGCCTACCAGACAAAGCTGACCGATTTGATCGATCGCGTTACGGCTAGTTACAATGGCTCGACAACTTTTGATGGAAGAACTGTTTATCAAAAGCAAAATTTAGGAGAGGCACTCGTAAAAGGAGTGGAGGCAGATATCGAGGCGCTGGTGGTAAAGTCATTAACTGTATTTGGAAACGTTACCTATACGCATGGCGAAAATGTAACCAAGAAGGAACCCATGCGAAGAATTCCACCTGTGTTTGGTAGAGTTGGATTTCGTTATACACATCCCTCAGGCGTTTGGATCCGGACAGAGTGGGCCATTGCCAGAAAGCAAGATCGATTGGCAGCTGGTGACAAGTCTGATGTGCGAATTAAAATCCGATTAATTGATGAGGCTATGCCCGCGTGGGATATTGTAAATCTTTATGCTGGCTATTCGTTCAAATTTGTTAGTGTTCAAATTTCTGCTCAGAATATTTTTGACAAAGCTTATCGCGTTTATGCCTCTGGTATTGATGGCTATGGAAGATGCATGACAGCATCGCTGAATATCAAAATTTAGTTCAATTTAAAATTGAGTTGCATCGCCATCTTTACTCGCACCGGCTTTCCGCGCTGCTTGCCAGGTTCCCATTTTGTTAAAGAGAGTACGCGCAGGGCTTCTTCATCGCAGCCAGAACCAATGCCACGGATTATTTTTAAGTCAGAAGGCTCACCATTTTTGTTTACTATAAACTCCACAAATACTTTGCCTTCGGTACCCATGCGCTTTGCTTGAGTAGGGTATTTTAGATTTTTAGCAAGGTGCTGGTAGAAATTTTTGAAACCGTTAACTGGCTCGGGATTTTTTTCTACAATCACAAACACAGTATCGACTTCCGTATCCATGGGAATGAATACAGATGGAAGAAGAATCTCACTACCAGTTTCTATTATTGGAGTCTGATCATCAACAGGTTTATCATTTTCAACTTCTACGAAATCAGTAGGTGTTGGCGATTGTATTTTAGGTTCTAATTTCTTGATTGGCTGGGGAGCTTTTGCGGGTTCGCTAGTCGTAATCGGAGGAAACAGCAAAGTACCCGTTTCCATCAGGTTCGGCTGGGGAACGATTGGCTTCATTTTTACTGAGCGCCACTCAAACGCAGTGATTGCAAGGCTGATACTCAGCGTTAAGCCAATCAAGAAAAATTTGTTTCGTTGTAGGCTTAAATCTTTATTGGGATTTTTCTTTGCTTCCATAATTGATTGGGTTAGAATTTTCTTTCTTAATCCGCAATCGAAGATGGAGTCACGAGTTATTTAGGATTTATGATTTGTATTTTATGATTTAAGTTTCCGGTTACCCATTTACCTCACCACTAGCACTAACCTTTAACTGGTAACTAGTAACCGGCAACTTTTTCTCCTTCGCCTTCTTCTCCCACCTATTCACTATAACAATTAAAATGATCACTACCAATATCAACAAAAAGAATGTAAATACGCGCACAATTTTCTTCATACGCTTTTCCTCTTCGTGTTGTTTTAGCACAGCACCATAGTTCTTAAAGCGATCCGTGCCCCGGGCAGTCAGTCGCTGTCTGCGCATACGTATTTCGTGCTTACCCATTGTACTTCACTTTGATGTTAAACTGAGTGCGCAGTTTATCCAATGCTCTGTACGTCCGCATTTTTGCGCCACTCTCCGTCATATCCAATATAAATGCAATTTCCTTAAAGTCCTTGTCTTCAAAAAATCGAAGCTCCAATACCTGCACCATGTCTGTGGGTAGCTCGTTCATGTAGTTGATTACTTGCGTGATCAATTCCTCGTCCCAGCCCTCATCACTTTGTTCAACCAGCTCTTTTACTTTTAATTCTTCAATGCTAAACACTTTTTTCCCTTTGTTTTTGCGATAGTGTTTATTCACCTCATTGCCCGCAATTTTGTAAAGCCAGGCCGAAAACGGAAACCCACGAAACTCATACTTGCCCAAGTGGTTGAGCGCGTTCACAAAAGTTTGCGAACACAGGTCGCCAGCTAGTTCTTCGTCATCGGTTTGGCGGTAGAGGTAGTTATAAATTCGGTCAAAGTAAGTTTCATAGATTTCGCCAAACGCCTTCGGGTTTTTCTTCGATTGCTCGATCACTTCCTGCTCTTTCCGGATTTCAGCTTCCGACATGCGTGGGCGGTTTATAGTCTATTTTTACATCGCAGACAAAGTGATAATGCGAAGTAATAGGATAAGTCACAAACAACTCACTATCCAGAGTCAGCTTTGGTCAACCGGCTATTAACAAAAAAAGCCTCAAATTGAGGCTTTTTAAACGATTATCGTAGTCCGTACGGGAATCGAACCCGTGTTACCAGAATGAAAATCTGGTGTCCTAACCCCTAGACGAACGGACCGTCTTTCTGTAAAGAGGCGCAAAGATAGATTCCTGCGGTAGATTTACAAACCCCCGCATTAAAAAAGTTACTCATCTGAACTCTTTACATTGGTTTTCGCTTCAGAGTAGGTTAATTTTACCTCATAAATTTTAAAAAAATCTCATCATGACAAAAATTGGAATCAACGGGTTTGGGCGCATCGGTCGCCTGGCGTTCCGCACTGCGATGGAGCGCAAAGACATTGAAGTGGTCGGCATCAATGATTTAGTAGAGCCGGATTACATGGCCTACATGCTTAAGTATGATTCCACACATGGTCGATTTGATGGCACCGTAGAAGTGAAGGATAAACACCTGGTGGTAAATGGAAAAACCATTCGCGTAACAGCCGAGAAAGACCCATCTAATTTGAAATGGGGAGAAGTAGGAGCGGAGATCATCATTGAATCAACAGGCTTATTTTTGACATTGGCCGATGCGCAAAAGCATATCAATGCAGGTGCTAAGAAAGTGGTCATGTCGGCTCCTGCCAAAGACGATACGCCAACGTTTGTAATGGGGGTAAATCATAAAAAACTAACGGCAGCACACACCATCGTATCTAACGCATCTTGCACCACCAATTGCCTGGCGCCCATCGCCAAAGTATTGAATGATAAATTCGGCATCTTAGAAGGATTGATGAGCACCGTACATGCTGTCACAGCAACGCAAAAAACCGTTGATAGTCCTTCCAACAAAGATTGGAGAGGTGGTCGCGGTGGCTTCTCAAACATTATTCCATCTTCTACCGGAGCTGCCAAAGCCGTAGGCTTGGTACTTCCTGAGTTGAAAGGAAAATTGACGGGCATGTCGTTCCGTGTCCCGGTTGCTGACGTATCGGTAGTTGATTTAACCGTGCGCTTAGAAAAATCTGCCACCTACGAGGAAGTGAAGGCTGCAATGAAAGAAGCTTCTGAAGGTGAATTGAAGGGAATCCTCGGCTATACCGAGGACGATGTAGTATCACAAGATTTTCTCGGAGATGCACGTACGTCTATCTTCGATGCCAAAGCGGGTATAGCACTAAATGATAGATTTGTGAAAGTGGTAGCCTGGTACGATAATGAGTGGGGTTATTCCAACAAACTTATCGACTTGGTGCAAGAGTTGGCTAAGCTGTAATACAAATAACGGTAAAAATTAAGCCGCCTGATTCTTAAACGAGTCGGGCGTTTTTTTTGATGGCTAGAAGCCAGTACGTAAGCAGTCTTTAGTAGGAAACGTAGTAAGAGCTGTAACTGTTAACCTATTAGAAGTAGCCTGATTGGGATTTTGCCTTCCATCAATTTCCCACTTCTTCTTGCTAAATATTTTTTATCTTACCATCCAAATCCATTTTGTATGAACAGAATACTGCTACTTCTAGTTTTGTTTTCGGCCAACCTTTTCGCCCAAAAGAAAAAGCAAGAACAATCACTTGCTTCTATTACACCAACACCTTCTGCAATAGAGGGTAAAGTTAGTGGTATGAAGAAGTACCCAGGCTTCTATGATTTTTATTATGATGAGAAGCAGGATAAGGTTTTTCTGTTGATTGATAAATGGGATTCAGAGTTTATTTATGTGGAATCTGTAACAGCTGGTGTGGGGTCTAATGATATTGGCATCGATCGCAATCAATTAGGAGGCGAGCGAATTGTTAAGTTTGAACGAAGAGGTCCCAAGGTTTTGATGACACAGCCCAATTATTTTTATCGCGCCATAAGCACCAATGCGGCTGAACGTAAGGCAGTCACAGAATCATTTGCGCAATCGGTGTTGTGGGGTTTTAAAGTTGAAGTTGAAGATGGAGGAAAAGTATTGGTAGACGCCACCGATTTTTTGCTACAAGATGCGCATGATGTAATTGGCACGTTGAAAGAAACAAAGCAAGGATCGTATTCTTTAGACAAATCGCGCTCCGCTTTTTACTTGCCTCGCACGAAAAATTTTCCTCAAAACACTGAGTTTGAAGTCACGCTTACATTCACTGGGCAGCCGACAGGTGCATACATTAGAAGTGTTACTCCAACTTCTTCGATTATAACGGTTCGCGAACATCATTCATTTGTACAATTACCGGATGACAACTTTAAAATGAGGAAGTTTGATCCGCGTGCTGGCTATTATTCTACTTCGTTTTATGATTATGCTACCCCTATCAGCGAACCGTTGGAGAAGAGATTCATTACACGTCATCGATTAGTAAAAAAAAATCCAACGGCTGCGTTGAGTGAGCCAGTGAAGCCAATTGTTTATTATATGGACCCGGGAGCACCTGAACCCATTCGTTCAGCTTTAATGGATGGCGCTCGTTGGTGGAATCAAGCGTATGAAGCAGCGGGCTATAAAGATGCCTTTCGTGTCGAACTTCTTCCTGAGGATGCAGACCCGATGGATGTGCGCTACAACATGATCAACTGGGTGCATCGCTCCACGCGAGGCTGGTCTTATGGAGGAGGGGTGACAGATCCTCGAACGGGAGAAATCATTAAGGGGCATGTGGTATTAGGTTCGCTGCGTGTGCGTCAAGATTACCTGATTGCGGAGGGATTGCTAGCACCGTATGAAGAAGGGAAACCCGTTTCAAGGGAAATGGAGCAAATGGCATTGGCCAGGTTGAGACAATTAGCAGCACATGAGGTAGGACACACGTTGGGATTAGCGCATGCCTATTCCGCAAGTGCAGAAAATTTATCTTCTGTGATGGATTATCCTCACCCTATCGCAAAATTGAATAATGGCAAAATTGATTTGAGTGAAGCTTACGATACAAAAATTGGAGTATTCGATAAAGTCTCTATCGCATTTGGATACCAGGATTTTCCAAAGGGAACAGATGAAGAAAAGGCGCTGGATGCCATTCTTCAGAATTCGCTAAGAGCCGGCCTTACATTTTTATCTGATCAGGATGCTCGCCCAATTGGTGGAGCTCACCCATACACCCACTTGTGGGACAACGGAAAAGATCCGGTCGATGAATTGAATCGGGTGATGGAAGTCAGGACGGTTGCCTTGAAAAACTTTGGAGAGAAGAATATAAAAATAGGTGCACCGATGGCAACATTGGAAGAAGTGCTGGTACCCCTGTATTTCGCCCATCGCTATCAGGCAGAAGCCGCTGTAAAAATGATTGGTGGATTAAATTATCGGTATGCCTTACGGGGAGATGGGCAGCCGGTTACGGAACTTCTTTCTCCTCAGCAAGAAGCAAAAGCGCTTGATGCACTTATTAAAACGGTCGACCCCTCCCTCTTAGCCTTACCTGAAAGTGTGTTAAAAATCATTCCTCCTCGGCCTATAGGATACAACCGTCATCGGGAGTTGATAAAGATAAAAACAGAATTAACATTTGACCCGATATCTGTAGCGGAAAGTGCCGCTGATCTTACGTTCAGTTTGATTCTTCACTCAGCAAGGGCAAACAGACTAATAGAGCATCACGCTCGCGATCCTAAATTAGCCGGCTTGCAGACAGTGATCGATAGATTAGTGAGTGCAACTTTTAAGTCTGCCACCAAACCAGGACTCGAGGGAGCTATTCAGATGTCAACAAATTATGTTTTGTTCACCAACCTAGCAAAACTGGCGCTGGCGAAAAATGCGTCAGCAGAGACAAAGGCAATTGTGTTATTGAAACTCGAACAACTCAAAGGTTGGTTGTTAACCAAAACGGCCAACGATGAAGAATGGCGTGCGCATTATGCTTTTATAGCCCGTCAGATCAATTCTATTCAGCAAAATCCAGAAGAGTTCAAAGGCGAGGAACTTTTACCTGCACCCCCTGGCATGCCGATTGGCGATTCTGATTTGGAATACTGTGAGAATTAATTGGAATCGACTGAAAAGCTGTTGTATGTAAGGTTTGATGTGTTTTTCTAGCTTTTACAGCACCTGCAAAAGCTACATTTAAGACTGGATTAGAACCTTTTTGTATAAGTGAGCAGGTTTTGTTTACAGTTCTCTTTGCTATTTTTTTTTGCAATTACAGCTTTTTCACAATCCCCTGTCAGCGACAGCCTATTGGGTAAAGCACTAGCAGCGCCAATGGACAGCACAAGGGTGTTGTTACTTAATGATGTTGCAACTTCGCTTCGAGAGGGAGATAACAACCGGGCACTTCAATTTGCTGAAGAAGCAAGAGATTTAGCAACAAAACTGCAATACAAAAAAGGTTTGGCAAAGGTGCAAGCTAACATTGGATGGATGTATTACCGTCAGGGGAAGTATGCCAAATCTTTGAAAGTCTCATCAGAAGCGCTTCTAATGAATCAGGAAATTGGTGATGAAAGGGAAATTGCTAACTGCCTTAACAATATTGGGGCAGTAAACGTTGAGGAAAAGCTTTATGATGCAGCAATAGCAAATTATAAAAAAGCCTACCAATTAGGGGTTAAACTTAACGTGATTGCAATCAAAAGTCGAAGTCTAAACAATATCTCTTTTGCTTTTTTGAAAACTAGTCAGTTAGACTCCGCGCGGTACTACGCACAAAGGGCGATTGATGAAAATGTTAACGATGACTTCAGGACGGCATTTTCAAAAAGAACTTTAGGTGATATTTTTTTTGAGGAAAGTAATTACAAAGCAGCTTTAGAGAAATGGCAAAACTGCTTAAAGTCGTCAATCCAATCAAACAACAATTATCTTATCTCTTCCACGCTTATTCGACTAGGTAAAATTCACCTGAAGCTGGGAAAAACGGAGCAAGCATTGCTTTACTTAAATCAATCTTTGCCAATATCAAAGATGTATAACTATACACGAGAATTAGAAGAAGTGTTTAATTTATTGGCAGAGATTTATGTAATCAAAAGCGATTTCAAAAAGGCGTATCAATTCAAAAATCAATATCTCGCATTACATGATTCGTTGAGCGAGCAGAGAAATGGTGAACAAATGGCTATTACTCAAGCTCAATTTGAATCTGATATAAAAAATTCGCAAATAGAATTACTGACCAAAGATGCGTTACTCAAAGAGAATGAGCTAAGATTACAACGGACGTTAAAGTATGTTGGGATAGGGGGCATGCTTCTATTGTCCGCTCTGGTGCTGGTGTTAATGAGAACAAATAGAAGGAGCCATTCCATTAATAAAATATTGGCCGAGAAGAATATCTTTATCAATGAACAAGCGCAGCAGTTGGTGGCATTGAATTCTACAAAGGACAAACTCTTTTCCATCATTGGACATGATCTACGCAGCCCGTTGAATAGCCTAAGGGGCATGATGGATTTGTTGGACAAGTCTATTTTAACGCAAGACGAATTTATTTCATTCTCAAAAAAAATCAAAACGAATGTAGACTACGTTTATACTGACCTCGACAATCTGTTGAGTTGGGCGCAATCACAGCAAAATGGATTAAAGTCTTCGATTGAGGAGCTTGGGTTGTATGATGTGATTATCGAGAAAGTTGACCTGTTGGCGGAGAGTAGTTCAGTCAAAGCCATAACCATTCACGTGGAGGTTGATCGCGATTTACGTGTTCGGGCCGATAAAAACCAGCTGGGATTGATCATCAGAAACCTTGTCAGCAATGCGATTAAGTTTAGTCAGGAGGGCGGAGTGGTCATAATCGGAGCTAGTGAGAAGAAGGATCAAGTTGAAGTTGCTATTACTGACAATGGTGTAGGAATTGCTGCAGCAGATATAGAAAAGCTCTTTCGGGCGGGCGTTAATTTTTCAATGCCAGGTACTAAAAACGAAAAAGGAATTGGTCTGGGGCTCTTGCTGGTGAAAGAGTTCGTTGAACTTAATAATGGAAAGATTCACGTTACAAGTAAACTGGGTGAAGGCTCAACATTTACTTTTTCCTTACCGGCCAAGGCCTAGAGTTTGTGCCCACTTGGCCACCATAAAAACCACTCCTGTAAGGCCGCCAAAAACTCAATCAAAACTTCTTACCTTTTCGGCTCAAGTTTAATTTTATGGTCGAAACAAGATTTATTCAACGAATTACAGAGGGAGCTTTAGCATTGCTGTGTTGTGCCTTCTCACTTTTTGCACAAGATGAAAAAGAGCTCAAGCCTGTGACTCGAACCTATGCCATCACGAATGTTAATGTCGTGCAGGCTCCCGGAAAAAAAGTAGATATGGCCACAATATTGATCAAAGATGGTTTGATCACGGCAGTGGGTAAAGGGGTCACTATCCCAGCAGATGCAGTAGTCATCAAAGCTGATTCCATGTATGTGTATGCTGGATTTATTGACGGGTTGTCGAGAGCGGGTGTGACGAAGCCTAAAGAAGAAGCTGGCCGTGATCGTGTCAAAGATCCGGGGAATCCCGCCCCGGAAAGAGCAGGTATCACTCCTCAAAATGATGTTCGTAATTCTTTAAACGCTTCCGATAAATTAATCGAAGATCTTCGAAATGTGGGATTCACAGTGGCACAGGTTGTCCCTTATGGAAACCTTTTACCTGGGCTGGGTAGCATCGTTTTATTGAGCGGTAAGTCGGCAGACCAAATGGTGCTGATCAGTAATTCAGCGTTGTATTCCGAATTGTCGGGCGCCAATGGTGTGTATCCGAACACTACAATGGCCGTAATGGCCAAGTGGAGGGAATTGTATAGACAGGCTTCGCAAGCAAAATCGTATCAGAGTTTGTATGCATCTAATAGGATTGGGTTAGAAAGGCCGGGTAGCGATCGCGTGTTGGAAGCGTTTTATCCCGTGATCGATCAAAGAATTCCTGTGTTGTTTAAATCTGAAAAAATGTTGGATGCGCATCGCATTATCACATTAAAAAATGATTTAGGTTTTTCGCTGATGCTGGCCGATGTAAAAGAAGGCTGGCCTGTAGCGAGCAAGATTAAGGCATCGGGCGCTAAGATTTTCTTATCTCTTGATTTGCCCGAAGAAGCAAAAAAAGATGATAAGAAGAGTGGAGGCAAATCCGATAAAAAGGCAGACTCTACCAAAGCCAAAGAAGTAACCAAGCCTAAGACAGCAGCTGACCTTGAAAGAGATGCGTTGGAAAAAAGAAAGGCGGAAGCGATTGCTAATTACACGTCTCAGGCAAGTGTCTTTAATAATGCGGGTGTTTCGTTTGGCTTTTCGTCATTGAGTGCCAAGCCAAAAGACATTCCTACTAATCTACGAAGAATGATTGCGGCAGGATTATCAGAAGATGCGGCATTAGCTGCTTTAACCACGACACCGGCACAATTGCTCGGCTTGTCCGATCGAATGGGAACGGTAGAAAATGGCAAAATGGCTAACCTCGTTATTTCGGACAAATCTTATTTCAATGAGAAAGCGAAAGTGCGTTACGTTTTTGTAGATGGCGTAATGTATAAGCAAGTAGTAAAAGAAGAAAACCTGCCTGCCGGACAGGCAGGGAAATCTGACCCCAATGCAAAAGTAGAGATCGAGGGAAGCTGGTCTACCGTTACTCAAACTCCACAAGGCAGCAACGATGGAAAAGTGACTTTTAAAAAAGACGGAAGCGGGTACAAGGGAACTATTTCCGGGGGTAGAATGCCTGCCCCGGCAGATTTAACTTCCGTCACCTTGGAAGGAAATAAGTTATCCTACTCTTACTCGCTTAGTTTTGGTGGCAACTCGATTAAGGTAGACGTGGAGGCAACGGTAGAAGGCGATTCGTTCAAGGGAAATGCAAGCATTGGACCCCGTGGAAGTTTCTCCATTGAAGGAACAAAAAATCCTAAAAACTAAGACTTAAAAAAATTGATATGAAGAAATTATTCGTACTGCTCTTTTCAAGTTTTATTCTGCTTGGCGCAATGGCGCAAGTGGACAGGGGAAATTTGTTGATTAAAAATGGAACCGTCATCACCATCACCAAAGGCAATTTGGAGCAAACCGATGTGCTGATTAAAGATGGAAAGATTGCCCAGATAGGGAAAAATATAACTGCACCGGCAGGCATCAAAATAGTAGATGCGTCCGGCCATTTTGTAATGCCCGGAATTATAGATGCGCACACACACATTGCTTTGGATGGAATCAATGAAGGTACAAATCCTATTACGCCAGAGGTAAACGAGAGTGATGTTATCAATCCATTCCAAATAGGAATCTATCGTGCGTTAGGCGGAGGAATCACAACAGTGCACGCCATGCATGGGTCGGCCAACGCAATTGGCGGCCAATGCGAGACTATTAAGCTACGCTATGGAACATTTGATCCGGAAGTATTGAAAATGGACGGAGCACCTCGCACTATAAAATTTGCGCTAGGTGAAAACCCGACTCGTAGCCATGGAGAAGGGAGTGGCATTGTGCCTCGTACGCGAATGGGCGTGGAGTTTGTGATACGTCAGGCTTTTACTGAAGCAAAAGAATATTCCGAGAAATGGAACCAATACAATAAATCGAAACTGGTAAAAGGTTTTAGAGGTGCACCACCTTCGTATAGCTACCGACATGAAGTGTTGTCTGATATTCTGAACGATAAAATCATCGTTCATTGCCACAGCTACCGTGCAGATGAGATTTATATGATGTTGAAAGTGTGCAAAGACTTTGGCATCAAGCGCATTGTATTTCAACACGTGAACGAAGGATTCAAAGTGGCTCCGGAGTTGGCAGCACAAGGAGCCATGGCTTCCGTATTTTCGGACTGGTGGGCGTACAAATTTGAAGTGTATTATTCTACGGCCTATAATGCAGCGATACTTGCTAAAAATGGGGTAGTTACCTCTATCAATTCAGACGATGGAGAAATGATGCGCCATTTATATCATGAAGCAGGCAAAACACAAAAGTATGGCGGTTTGAGCGATGAAGAAGCGTTGGCTTTGATCACCATCAACCCTGCTAAACAATTGGGTATTGATAACAGAGTTGGCTCTTTGGAGATAGGGAAAGAAGCAGACATTGCGATATTTAAGAATCACCCATTATCGATTTATGGCGTTCCGATGTTTACGATTGTAGATGGAGTCATACGCTTCGATCGCGAGAAAGACCCCGATGACATGAGGCTAATGGTAGATCCCAAACAAGCCATTGAAACCGCTACTTTCAGAGATAAACTTTCCGATCAAGATCATTGCATGGAAGGCGCAGAGTTTATTTTGGATTCAGAATTATTTAATGCCAACAAAAAATAAGATGAAAGGATTACAAACAATAATGGGTTTACTGACAGCGATCGTCTGTATAGTAGTATTGCGCGTTGAGGCGCAAAGCCCTAAGGGAAAATATGGAAATGTGGCATTGACTAACGCAACGATTGAAACCGTTACGAAAGGCACTATACAAAATGGCACTGTGCTCATAGTGGATGGAAAAATTACCGCAGTTGGTAGTAATGTGTCCATTCCCACAGGAACAGACGTTATTGACTGCAAAGGGCAATTCATATACCCTGGTATGATTGATGCGGGAACGAACCTTGGCTTGAGTGAAATCAGTTCTGTCGCTCGGACCACCGACTTCAATGAAATTGGTGAAGTGATCCCCCAGATGAAAGCGTTGACTGCAGTGAACCCAAATGCAAGCGCTATTCCTGTTACGAGGGTGAGTGGTGTAACTACAGCACTGTCTATCCCCACTGGTGGGATGTTGTCAGGAACTGCTGCTTTGATCAATCTACATGGTTATACACCCGACCAAATGTTTGCCGGGTTTGAGGGTATTGTTTTGAATTTTCCAAACACTGGTCGGAGAGGTTTTTTTGACCGAAGAACAGATGAAGAAATAAAGAAAGCTTCAGACAAGGCGCTAGCAAGCTTGAACGATGTTTGGGAAAAAGCTACCCAATATCAAAAGCTTGATTCTGCTACAAAAGGAAAAGCCGGTTACTATCCTGAACTACAAGCGTTAATTCCCGTCATGCGTGGCGAGCAAACATTGTTGGTGGAAGTAAACGCCTCTAAAGATATTCAGGCTGCTTTGAAATGGTTGAAAGAAAAGAAAGTGAAGAAGTCAATTTTAACGGGCGTTGCTGAAGGTTGGAGAGTGGCTGATGAAATTGCTAAGTCCGGTATTCCGGTAATAACGGGCGGAGTTTTAGAATTACCTACACGTGATTATGACCGCTATGATAAAGCTTATGCCAACCCTGGTTTACTAAAGAAAGCAGGAGTGAAAGTCGCTATCAAGTCGGAGAGCAATAACAACAACTATCGCAACTTACCTTATCATGCTGGTTTTGCGGTAGCCTATGGTATGAATAAAGAAGATGCGTTGAAAGCCATTACAATTATTCCGGCAGAGTTATTTGGAGTGGCCAACAAATTGGGATCAATAGAAGTGGGTAAGAGTGCCACGCTATTCATTTGCAATGGCGACCCGTTTGAAACGAAGACTCAGGTTTCTCATGTCTTTATTGAAGGCTGGAGTATGCCGATGGTAAGCCGCCAGACTGAGTTATACAATGAATTCCTAAAGCGCGAACCAGGGCTGAAGAAGTAGAAAAGCCTAATGCGTAGAGTTGAAAGATTTAAAGTAGGTATAGCGTTGAACTTTGAACTTTTAGATTTTACACATTCAACTAATTTTGAATTCTCTTTGTCTCATCGCTTCGTACACTACGACCGCAGCAGCATTGGAAACATTCATGCTATCAATTTTGCCAAGCATCGGGATGATGATGTTTGCTTTTGAATTTTTTACCCAAACATCTGATAAGCCCGTGGCTTCTGTCCCCATGACAATGGCGGAAGGTTGCGTAAAGTCAGTTAGGTGATAGGGTTTAGAAGCTTTTAGGTAAGTGCAATAAATGGAGATGTTATTTTTTTTCAACCAGTCAATCGTTTCTTCCGAAGAAGCTGCAGCTAGCTGATTGGTAAAGACACAACCCACACTGGATCGAATCACATTGGGATTGTAAAAGTCAGTTTGCGGATCGCAGATAATGACCGCATCTACAGCCGCAGCGTCTGCCGTTCTTAAAACGGCACCTAAGTTGCCAGGTTTTTCTACGCCTTCTAAAATCAAGATCAAGGGATTCTTTCTTAATTTTATTTCGGCAAGTCGATGGGTCTTCTGTTCTGCTACCGCTAAAATTCCACCCGTACTTTCACGAATAGCAATTTTATCAAACACTTCCTTTGAAACAGGTATGAGTAGTTTGTCTTCCATTGGAAGTTCAGCCAATTCTTTTTCACTTATGATCTCATCGCAGAAAAAAAGATTACCGATTTTATATCCGGCCTCCAGCGCCAAAGCGATTTCTCTTTTGCCTTCAATGATAAAGAGTTGCTGCTTTCTTCGTTCCCTGGGCTTTTCGAGAGCAAGCAAGCTCTTTACTTTCGGGTTTTGCGTGCTGGTGATTTTGAAATGCATCTTAATTCAAAATTAGGCATTCAAATCGAAAGTGATGCAAGTTGCGGGTTTCCGGTTTCCAGTTTTTGGGCTTCGATTATTGAACTCCTGACTGTTTTACACCCAAAGGCCGCAGCCCTAAACTCTTGGATTCAAACTTCTACACTAATTTGCAATGTTTACAAACCGGGAACTGGCAAACCGGCACCAGAAACTGGTAACAGGTAACTATATTTACGCCATGAACATCATAAGCCCTTCTTCTTGGATTGACTACGAACTTGTTGACTCAGGCAATTTTGAAAAGTTAGAGCGCTTTGGTGCTTATCACCTTATTCGGCCAGAACCTCAAGCTATTTGGAATAGTTCTCTTTCGCAAGACGAATGGAAACGATTGGCTACTGCTCATTTTAATCGTGAGCAAAAGGATAACTTTCGCTTTGGAGACGATATAAAAGGCGGATGGAAGAAGTATAAGACCATGCCCGATAGTTGGGAGATCAAGTATGGATACAACAAGCTTTCACTTTCGCTTCGATTGGCATTGACCAACTTTGGACATGTTGGACTTTTCCCGGAGCAAGGAGCCAACTGGAATTTTATTTACGATGCTATTTCAAGTTGGAGTCTTTCAGGTCCGAAAGTGTTGAATTTGTTTGCCTACACAGGTGCAGCTTCCGTGGTCGCCAAAGCGGCAGGGGCAGACGTAACACATGTAGATGCTTCACGACCCGGATTGAATTGGGCCAATCAAAACATGCAGATGAACAGCTTAGATAACATTCGTTGGGTGCATGAAGATGCGCTCAAGTTTGTGAAGCGCGAAGCGAAGCGAGGAAAAAAGTACAATGGTATTATAATGGATCCACCGCCCTATGGACGCGGTCCTGATGGAGAGAAGTGGACACTGGAAGAAAAATTGAACGAACTAGTTTCACTAAGTAGTGAATTGCTCGAAGAGAAGAATTCGTTTTTCATCTTGTCGATGTATGCGGTGGGACTTTCGTCTATTGTAGGCCTGAACGTTGCCAAAAGCAATTTTAAAGATATCGATCCTGAGTTTGGAGAATTTGTTTTGCATCCCAAAAAGGGCAATGATTTGCCGATGGGTACTTTCCTGCGCTTCAAGAAAGTATAAGGCTCTCAGAGTAGTAATTTGGCCAAATTTTCTTTTGATCAGAGTGACTCGCTACTTTGGCTATTAAAGCCTATCTTTGCGGCCTTAATTCAGAAAAACCACTAGAATAGGCCATTTATGGATGTTGAAAAAATCAGGAATATTGCGATTATCGCCCACGTTGACCACGGAAAAACAACTTTAGTTGATAAACTGCTCCATGCAGGTCATATTTTCAAGGATCATGAGAATCCAGGGGAATTGATCATGGACAGCAATGATTTGGAGCGCGAGCGCGGTATCACTATTCTCGCAAAGAATGTGTCTGTTCGCTATAAGGATTATAAGATCAACGTAATTGATACACCTGGGCACAGCGATTTTGGCGGGGAAGTAGAGCGTGTGTTGAACATGGCCGATGGCTGTTTGTTGCTGGTAGACGCCTTTGAAGGACCTATGCCGCAAACTCGCTTTGTGTTACAAAAAGCGCTGCAATTGGGTTTAAAGCCAATTGTGGTGGTCAATAAAGTGGACAAGAAAAACTGTACACCTGATGAAGTTCATGAGTCTGTATTTGATTTGATGTTTGCTTTAGATGCCACAGAAGAGCAGCTTAATTTTCCAACTTTCTATGGTTCAGCTAAGCAAGGCTGGATGAGTGATGATTGGAAAAAACCAACCACCGATATCACTGCACTTATCGAAGGCGTTATCAAATATATACCTGCACCAAAAATTGATGTAGGCCCTACTCAGTTAATGATCACATCACTTGAGTATTCTTCTTACATAGGGAGGGTTGCCATTGGCCGTATTCAGCGTGGAAGTGTGAAAGCAGGGCAGTTCGTAGCTTTAGTAAAACGCGATACAGGCGCTATCGTCAAAACACGTATCAAAGAAGTATATGTTTTTGAAGGTTTCGACAAGAAGAAAGCAGATGAAGTAATTGCAGGAGATATTTGCGCATTGGTGGGTTTGGAAGGTTTTGAAATTGGCGATACTGTTTCTGATTTGGAAAAACCAGAAGCATTGAAATCGATCAAAATTGATGAGCCGACCATGAGTATGCTCTTCACGATTAACAACTCTCCATTTTATGGCAAGGAGGGTAAGTTCGTTACCTCCCGCCACATCAAAGATCGATTGGATAAAGAGCTAGAGAAAAACTTAGCATTGAAGGTAGGAGATACTGGTTCTGCTGATAGCTTCTTGGTTTTCGGTAGAGGCGTTCTTCACTTATCCGTGTTGATCGAAACAATGAGAAGGGAAGGGTATGAGTTGCAAATCGGACAGCCACAAGTAATCTTTAAGGAGATTGACGGTGTGAAATGCGAGCCGATGGAGGAGTTAACAATTGACTTGCCTGAAGCGGTTGCTGGTAAGGCCATTGAAACCGTGTCGCAGCGCAAAGGAGAGATGACTAACATGGACCCTAAGGGCGATCGGATGATTTTGAAATTTATTATGCCTGCCCGCGGTATTATTGGATTAAGAAACTACTTATTAAACGTAACTGCTGGCGAGGCCGTGGTTACCCATCGTTTCAAAGAGTACCAGCCTTACCGTGGAGAGATTCCAGGAAGGATAAACGGCTCGTTGATTTGTATGGAACAGGGAGAAGCCATTCCGTATAGCTTGCACAACTTGCAAGATCGCGGAAAGTTTTTCGTTGACCCAAGTGATTCAGTTTATGAAGGACAGGTGGTAGGTGAGAACAATCGCAGTGGCGATTTAGTGATTAACATCACCAAAACGAAGAAGCTGACGAATATGCGTGCGACAGGATCGGAAGAGAAAATGACGATTCGCCCTGCTACTAAGTTTTCATTAGAAGAAGCGCTTGAGTACATACAGGGAGATGAATACGTGGAAGTGACACCCAAGTCGATCCGCTTGAGAAAAATTTATTTGAACGAAACAGATCGTAAACGGTATGCCAACAAGGCAACGGTGACGGCTTAACCTTATTTCTATAAAGTGTCTTTAGTGGCTCTTTTTATTTGTAACCTTAAAATGACCAGACTCTTTTTGAGTGTGGTCATTTTGTTTTTGCTCCATGCTGCAGGGTTTGCACAGCATGCCCAGTGGGAGACTGAGGCGGACACATTGATGAACCGACAGCAGTTCGAGGAAGCGGCAAAACTCTATTCAAAAGTAATCACAACACGCGGGCTCAAAGAACGAGACGATTATCGAACCCTGTATAAGCGGGCTTTTTCCTACTACTACACCGGTGAATTTGATAAGGCCTTGAAAGACCTCGATGTATTTCTTCCGGAATTTCCTCAGGTGGCGCAAGCCTTTGTGCTCCGCGCATTTATTTGTCGTGAGTTGGATAATGCAGATGGACAGTTGGCGAGTATTCAAAAAGCCATTGAACTAAAGCCGGATAACTTAGAACTTGTCAAATGGCGGGGATCGTTGTTTCTTCAGAAAAACGAGTACCAATTGGCGAAGGCAGATTTTTTGATAGTGAGAAATCAGTCGGATGATCCTGAATTGGAGACTAACCTCGCCTTGGCTTACTATTCTCTGAGCAATATTGATAGCGCACTCATCGCCATCAATAAATCGATTGAATTGGATGCCACTTACGAACCAGCCTACCTGTATGGCGGATCCTTTTGCCTCGAAACTGAGAAATATGCTAAGAGCCTTGAGTACCTCAATCTTGCCTTATTAGTAAATTCCGAGAATGCGAATGCAATGTTTTACAAAGGCATGGTTTTGGTTGAGTTGAATAACGAGAAGGAGGGCTGTCGACTTTTGGCACGCGCGTTCAAGGCCGGGCAGGATGATGCAGCCGGGTATCTAAAAGAGCGTTGTTACGATATTTTTAAGTAGCGCAACTACTATAGCAGTCAGTTTACTATTTTTACACATGGCAGATCATATTTTAATCCTTGATTTCGGATCACAGTACACACAACTAATAGCCCGGAGAGTACGGGAACTGAATGTCTATTGCGAAATTCACCCATTTAATCATATCCCTGCAATTAGTGCCAGCATTAAAGGTGTGATATTGTCAGGGAGCCCTTGTTCCGTAAGAGATGAAGGTTCACCTGACATAGACTTGAGTCTTTTTGGAAACTTGCCGGTTTTAGGTGTTTGCTACGGAGCACAATTGATCGCTCAAAAAACGGGAGGCTCAGTTTTACCCTCACAAATTAGAGAATATGGTAGAGCCAAACTTTCTACGGTTGATCATCACAATCCTCTATTGAAAGAGATATCCATCGATTCACAGGTATGGATGTCTCATGCAGATACAATTGCTTCTGTAGGAAGTGAATTTGATATCATCGCCAGCACTTCGTCTGTAAAAGTAGCAGCCTTCAAAAAGAGAGACGTTGATTTATACGGCATTCAGTTCCATCCTGAAGTTACCCATTCCTTACAAGGAAAAGAATTGTTAAGAAATTTTGTCGTTCACATTTGTGGCTGTGCACAGGACTGGACTCCTGATCAATTCGTAGAAACTACTGTAGCGGAGTTGAAGAGCAGGTTAGGGAATGATCGGGTCGTGATGGCACTTTCGGGTGGAGTTGATTCTACTGTAGCGGCCATGCTAGTACATCACGCTATCGGCAAAAATCTGTTTTGCATTTTTGTTGATAATGGATTGCTACGAAAAGACGAGTTTGAGCAAGTTTTGACGTCCTACAAAGGAATGGGCCTGAACATAAAGGGAGTAGATGCAAAGGAAAAATTCTATGCGGCACTTAAAGATCTTACTGAGCCAGAGGCAAAGCGCAAGGCAATAGGCAAAACTTTCATTGATGTTTTTGACGAGGAGTCTCATCGAATAGAAGATGTGAAATGGTTGGGTCAGGGAACAATTTATCCTGATGTGATAGAGTCAGTTTCAGTAAAGGGCCCGTCCGC
Organism: Cytophagales bacterium; assembly: GCA_020403045.1. Lineage (GTDB taxonomy): Bacteria > Bacteroidota > Bacteroidia > Cytophagales > Cyclobacteriaceae > ELB16-189. The sequence goes on along the minus strand of JADBYK010000031.1, from coordinate 64,685 downwards.
GACAATCAAATCACACCACAACGTGGGCGGGTTGCCCGCTAAAATGAAGTTGAAAGTAGTGGAACCGCTCAACACGTTGTTTAAGGATGAGGTGAGGTTAGTTGGGAAAACGTTAGGAATTGACCCGGGCATTTTAGGAAGACATCCATTCCCGGGTCCCGGAATAGGCATTCGAATTTTAGGCGATATCACACCAGAGAAAGTACGAATATTGCAAGAAGTAGACAGCATTTTTATTGGAGGTTTGAGGAAACACAATTTGTATAATCAAGTTTGGCAAGCCGGAGCCATGTTGTTGCCTGTGTATACAGTTGGCGTAATGGGTGATGAAAGAACATACGAAAGAGTTGCTGCGCTGAGGGCAGTGATTAGTGTAGATGGGATGACAGCGGATTGGGCTCATTTGCCACATGAATTTTTGAGTGAAGTGTCCTCGGATATCATAAACAAAGTGAAGGGAGTAAATCGGGTGGTATATGATATCAGTTCGAAGCCGCCTTCCACTATTGAATGGGAGTAATTGATTAGTCGATGTGACAATTTGATGATTCGATAATTTGAAAATGAAGCGAAACGGAATGATCATTAACTATGCTCACTTTACTTTCTCAGTAAAATCATGCCTGCGATTTTTGTTGTTGATCCTTTTGCTTGCTCTTGGAGGAAATGCAATTTCGCAGGACTTTAAAAAGCAATTCAACAAAGCAAAAGATCAATTCGAAAAAGGCAACTATAGTGCTGCCATGGATGGGTTCAACGCGCTGATTGTTTACGATAAAAACAATCCCTATCCGGAGTACGCCTCTTTTTATTATGCGCTATCCGCACAACGGCTGGGGTTTACCACATTGGCAAAGAATCAATTTTCGGCTATACGGAAAACATACCCCACTTGGGTTCAGTTGAATGAAGTGAATCTCTGGCTGGCCAGTTTGTTTTTTCAGCAGTCTGATTTTTTTCAAGCGATGCTTTTGCTGGCCGATATAAAAGACAGTTCGCTCGGCCCCAAGTGCGATTCGCTAAAGCGATTCTATCTTTCAAAGATCGAAGACGTGGAGACGATGAAGATGCTTCGGGAAAACCACCCCAATGATAAAGAAGTGGATCGTGCCTTGGCCAGAGCCATCGGAAGAAAAGGTTTATCAACGTTAGAAAATAATCTTTTTGATTCGTTGCTAACAAAATACGCTTGGAGACGTGATGAGTTTCTGGTGCCCGATCAAAAGAGATCTATTAAGAAAGATCGATATCGAGTGGCGTTGTTGTTCCCTTTTCAAACTGCTACCCTCGAGCCAAGTCCTGAGAAAAAAAGAAATCAACCCATTCTCGATTTGTATCAGGGGATGCGACTCGCAGCAGATTCTTTGAACAGGGCCGCTATTGGCATTGATCTGATTGCCTATGATACAGAGCGAAATACCGAGGCGACAAAAACACTTCTAGCCCGACCCGAGTTAATGGGCGTAGACCTCATCATTGGACCGTTGTTTTCGGAAGACGTCAAAGCAGTTCAACTTTTTTCACAAAAAAATGAGATTAATCTGATCGTTAACCCCGTTTCGAGCAACAGTGATTTTATTCAGCAAAATCCATTCTCATTTCTCTATCAACCCAGCCACGCAACGATGGGCAAAAAAGTCGCAGAAATGGTGGCCAAAATGCCTCGAAAAAAAACCTCGATGGTATACTATGGCACCAGTCCTAAAGATTCGATACTGGCCTTCAACTATATCAAGCGAGCGCTAGACTTGGGTGTGAAGGTTGTGTACGCTGAGGAAGTAAGGCGTGAAACTTCGGCCGGCATATTTGAAAAATTAGCGAAGGCTACAAAATACGATGAGTGGAAAAATCCATTGGAGTTCACGTTGAAAAAGGACAGCATTGGATCTATTTTTGTGGCATCTGATGAACCTGTTATTTATACAAAGATCATCAACAGTGTAGAATCCAGAGGTGATTCAATCATTGTTATTGGACAGGAGTCTTGGCTTCAAGATAACGCAGTTGAATACGGAAAATTTGATGATAACGGAGTGGTATTTATTGCTCCCAATTATTACTCGCCCGGCAATCCGGCCTTTCTGAATTTCCGTTCATCGTATATCAATAAACATGGAATGATGCCGCCAGATAATGCGATAAAAGGTTATGAGGTAATGATGAATATTGGGAGGGCTCTGCAGCTCTATGGCAATTACTTTCAAGATGGATTGCTCGTAGCTGGTGTTTTGCCGGGTGTACTCACGTCTGGTTACTTGCTACAGCCTGGCCGTGACAACGGATTGGTCCCCTTTGTTCACTTCAAAGAGGGGCAACTGAAGGTGATCAAATAGCTTTTTTTGATTCAAATTGATTGAAATAGTTACGCCTCAATTAGTTGTAAGTCCGTTTTTAATTACCTTTCGTGTTAATTGGATATTCAAGGAGTCTTTCAAACTTTTTTCGAAGCTTCTTTTTTTGTTAACTTGGCGTATAATGAATAACTCTATGAACAGGTTCCTGATTTTTTGCCTGCCGCTGTTACTCCCGTTTTCAATGGTTGCTCAGGCCAACAAAGAGAAGCCTGCGGTCACTTATGAGGAACTTTATGACGAACCTTATTCTGTCAATAAGTTTTTTATTGGGTTTCAGCCATTGTATGGTGAGCTTTTCGCCACCAATGCAAACGCAGGATTTGGGGTAGAAGCAAGTTATTATTACAAGGACAAACTTGACTTCAAAGCCCATTTTAGAAAAACCTATAGCAGCAATTTTTTTGACTTTAATCGCCAGGCTGCATTGGACAATAGCGATTTAGATTTTACCAACAAACCACAGATTTTTAACTATTTTGAGCTCGGAGGAACCTACCATATTAAAGATTTTGATGAAGCAGGAAAGACGAAGATGGTTCTCTACAAAAAGAGTCTTCGAGGTAACAAGTGGGCTGCCAACGTGCCCCTCCGGGCGGAAGTGCCGTGCAAGGTGAGAAAGATCTATGGAGTTAGGCTAGGCGGAATACATTGGAAGAGTACAGTTGATTTAAATCGTGCTTTGAAAGAGCAAGGGCTTACCAATGCAGATTTGGTGAATAACAACGGAGAAGGACTTCTTCCTATAAATCCTATTACAGGCGCAGTTAGAAATGTGGCAGTCTTCAGTAATCTGTCAACCACCAATATCTACATAGGAGGATCGGCAGCCTGGTTTAGAAATGTGGCCGTCAGTTTTGAAAAATATGAGGAGGGGCTTGACGATGGATTATTGACCTTATTTTTCGATGTAATTTTTGCACCAGGGTTAACGCTGGATCCGGTTACTTATTTAGGACAAGACTATGCAACAAATGCAGTTAAAACCAGTTCGTTTGGGTTTCGTGCAGGCATTGATGGTAAATTCAATCGCACTATGAGCTGGTCTTATGGTGGTGAAGTCGGTATACGGCCTTCGATTGCCGGTCAGGGTTTTTACATTATGTTTAAAATTGCTTTCCCTGTATTTGGCACCAATCTCGACTACAAAGTTGAATCATTCGGCAAGTAATTTTTGGTAGAATGGCTTTTGATCTGCTGATCGAGAATATCAAAGGTCTGGTTCAGGTTAGAGATTCAACACCCACTTTTCTTTCCGGTGCTTCAATGAGCGATTTGCCCATCCTTTCCAATGCTTATTTGGCTGTTAAAGACGGATTGATTGCAGACTATGGTGTGCAGCAAGACGCTCCCGCAGAGGCTATCGAAAGAGTAGATGCTTCGGGCAAATTTGTGTTACCCAGTTTTGTGGACAGCCACACTCATCTTGTGTTTGCAGCTACACGTGAGGAGGAATTTGTGCTGAAAATTAAAGGCGCCAGCTATGAGGAGATTGCAGCGGCCGGTGGCGGCATACTCAACTCCGCGAAAAAACTGCAGGCTGTTTCTGAGCAAGAATTGTTCGATCGCTCAATGCCCAGGGCCATCGAAATTATCCAAACGGGGACAGGAGCCGTGGAGATTAAAAGCGGCTACGGACTTACTGTGAAAGACGAAATCAAAATGTTGCGGGTAGCAAAGAAGATCCGGTTGGAAACAGGTCTGACGGTAAAGACCACTTTTTTGGGTGCGCACGCAGTGCCAAGAGAAATGACCAAACCCAATTATCTAAAATTGGTTTTAGAAGAAATGATTCCGGCCATTGCGGAAGAAAAACTGGCCGACTACATCGATGTTTTTTGTGAACAAGGTTTTTTCAGTCCGGACGAATCAATTTCAATTGTAGAACAAGGAAAAAAATTCGGCATGAAACCACGTATCCATGCGAATCAACTTTCCAGATCAGGAGGTGTGCAAGTAGGTGTGGCCACAAAGGCGTTGAGTGTAGATCATTTGGAAAATATTGGTGACGAGGAGATTGAATTACTTAAGAACACACAAGTGATGCCAACCGCTTTGCCATTTGCTGCCTTCTTTCTTGGCTTACCCTTTCCACCAATTCGCAAAATGTTGAATGCGGGGTTGCCGATCGCAGTTGCATCCGATTACAATCCGGGTAGTTCTCCCAGTGGCAGTATGCCGCTGATGTTTTCGCTTGCTTGCATAAAAATGAAAATGACGCCCGAAGAAGCATTTAATGCTGTAACTGTTAACACGGCCGGTTGTTTAGAACTGTTGGGTTCGCATGGAAGTATCACGAAAGGAAAGAAAGCGAACCTGATTATCACCAAGCCTGCTCCCTCCTTTGCGTATTTACCCTATCGCCTTGGCTACAATTGGATTGATGAGATTTTTTTAAACGGAAAAAGAATTAGTTATACATGATTACATTGGAAGAAGAGCTGAAGCCTTTGCTGCGTGATGTGGCCGACTTTCCTAAGCCGGGTATTTTATTTAAAGATATTACTCCCTTGCTGGCAAGTCCATCTGCGCGCGAACGCGTGGTTAATACCATTGCCGATCACTTCAAAAACTACCGGATTGATGCTGTGGCAGGAGTAGAGGCTCGTGGCTTTATTTTCGGTTCGCTCATCGCCCAGAAGATGTCCCTCCCATTCATACCCATTCGCAAGGCGGGTAAACTCCCTTATAAAAAAATAAGAGAAGAATATGCCCTTGAATATGGAACTGCTTCGATTGAAATGCATGAAGATGCGGTCTCTAGTGGAACTAGAGTTTTATTGCACGATGATCTGCTAGCCACCGGGGGCACGGCCACCGCAGCGGGAACCATGATCCAGCGATTGGGTGCAACAGTAGCGGGCTACTCATTCATTATAAATCTTAGTTTTCTGCCCGGAGATACCTTGTTAAAAAGCCGGTTTAACGTTAGGCCGCACTACTTAATTACCTTCTAACCTTGGTTTTTTTTACAGCTACCGCAACTTTACGTTGATTTTAGTGTTTTAATTGCCTAATGAGTGATTTAATCAAGATTCCGATGTTTCCCCTGACTATTTTCCCACTTCCGGGGGAGCTGGTCCCTCTTCATATTTTTGAGCCTCGCTACCGCCAATTGCTGGATGATGCAGAGACAAAGGACATAAGTTTCGGAATTTATTTTAATCATACACTAAACCGTGAGAAGTTTGGTTCTTTGGTAAAATTGGAAAGCATCATTAAGCGTTATCCCGGTGGTGAGTCCGACATCATTGTTAAATGCACTGATCTTTTTTTGATGGACACTCTCTATCGCACGTTCAGAGATAAATTATATCCGGGTGGGGATGTAACGATGATGAATACAGACATGTACGCACCTACTTCAGTAAAGCTCACTGAGAAGTATAAAGAATATGCGGCTCAAATGAACATTACCCCGTCAACAAAAAACATTTCGATATACCATATCGCTAATGATCTGAGTATGGATTTTGAAAGCAAATTGAAATTTGTGTCAGCAGAAGACGAGCGAAAGGAAAGTTTTTTATTCAATCAATTGAACTATCATCATCAGCTCCTTCTACAAGCTGAGAAATCGAAGGATGTTTTTCATTTAAACTAAATTTTGGTTTACCGGTATTGGTGATCGCTCGCTAGAGAGTGTCATGTGTATTTTATAAAAAGTCAAATCAGCCGCATCAAAAGTATTAGCATGATATGCTAAATGACTTTAAACTTGATTAACGAGCAGTCTTTCGCGTAAAAATCAACGCAATCGAGTTCGGAATTATTTCTTCGTTCATTTTCTATTTTCTCGTTTTTTCCCTTTGGTATGGTGGAGGCTACGGTTTGTTTTTGTGGTTGACTATATGCAAACGATTTTTTCGATTAAAAATCAAGTTTACTTACAACTTTCGGCCTTGCGTGGCTGAGCCCCGTACATTTGCATCATAAACAAAACGAAAAAAAATTATGAAAATGAAGTCAATTGTATTGAGCGTAATGATGGTGTTGGTTAGCGTATTTGCATTCGCCATTGATCCAAGCAACTCACAACTTGTTGTATTAAACACGAATACAACGGGTGTTTTTAAAGTGATCTATCAACAGCCAGGTCAAAACAGCGTGGCGTTCAAAGTATATAACCAACAAGGAGAAATCGTATTTGCTGACTACATCAGATCTTCAAATGGTTTTATACGTCCCTTGAATTTCTTAGGAATGGAATCAGGTGCTTATAAAGTTGAGTTGAAATCAGGCAACCAGGTTACTGAGCAAATGATCACTTATTCTACTGCATCTACTGAAGAAAAGGTAATAGACGGAACTGTAAAGTCTATCCACGTTTCGAAATTAGCTGGTGACAACAAGTATTTACTTGCTATCTCTAACGAGGGAACGAATCGCGTAAACGTTAAAATTTATGATGGCGCTAAAGAATTGGTTTACAATACGAGCATGAAGATTGCCGGTAATGTTGGCGTAATATATAGCTTGAAACAGTTAGTGGGCACTCCTACATTCGAAGTGAGTGACAAGAATGTAACTGCATCAGTTAAAAAATAAGGCTACTAATGGATAGAAAAAAGAAAGCTCCGTTCGGGGCTTTCTTTTTTTTGCCTACATATTCCTCCGATACTGCCCGCCCACTTCAAATAAGGCCCTCGTTATCTGCCCCAGTGAGCAAACCTTTGCCGCTTCCATCAATTCAATAAAAATGTTTTTGTTTTGAACTGCGGCTTCCTGCACTTTATTGATAGAGATATCGATTTTGTTTCCCTGAAAAGTGTGGAGATTTCGCAACATCTTGATTTGATATTCTTTCTCTTCGGTCGTAGCGCGGATTACTTCTCCCGGAATAATAGTAGGAGAGCCCTGTGAACTCAAAAAAGTATTTACACCAATAATTGGATATTCGCCTGTATGCTTCAGTGTTTCATAGTACAAACTTTCTTCCTGAATTTTTCCGCGCTGGTACATCGTTTCCATGGCACCTAATACTCCACCGCGTTCTGTTATTTTATCAAATTCTAAGAGAACCGCTTCTTCTACTAAGTCGGTGAGCTCTTCAATGATGAAAGACCCCTGTAACGGATTTTCATTTTTGGCCAGACCCAACTCTTTGTTGATGATCAATTGGATAGCCATTGCCCTGCGAACGGATCCCTCGGTGGGAGTGGTGATGGCTTCATCGTAGGCATTGGTGTGTAACGAATTACAGTTATCATAAATCGCATACAGTGCTTGCAGCGTAGTACGAATATCGTTGAAGTCAATCTCTTGCGCATGCAACGAGCGACCAGAAGTTTGAATATGATACTTCATCATTTGGCTGCGCGCATTCGCTCCGTATTTTTCGCGCATCGCCTTCGCCCAAATTCTTCTGGCTACTCGACCGATCACGGCATATTCCGGATCGATGCCATTCGAGAAAAAGAACGAAAGGTTGGGCGCAAACTCGTTGATGTCCATCCCTCTGCTCAAATAATATTCCACGTAGGTGAAACCATTTGAAAGAGTAAATGCCAACTGTGTGATCGGATTTGCGCCCGCCTCGGCAATGTGATAGCCCGAGATCGATACCGAATAAAAATTCCGAACACTCTTATCAATAAAATACTGTTGCACATCACCCATCAAGCGCAAGGCAAACTCTGTGGAGAAGATACACGTGTTCTGTGCCTGATCTTCTTTTAAAATATCGGCTTGCACCGTGCCACGCACTTGCGTGAGTGTGTCGGCTTTGATTTTTTCGTAAACATCTTTCGGCAACACCTGATCTCCTGTAGTTCCGAGCAGCATTAATCCCAACCCATTATTTCCTTCCGGCAATTCTCCCTGATAAGCAGGTGCATCGCCTTTGGCATACATCGCTTTAATCTTCTTACGTACTTCCTCCTCCAATCCATTCTTCTTGATGTAAATCTCGCATTGCTGATCGATGGCCGCATTCATGAAGTAGGCGAGTAGCATCGGTGCGGGACCGTTGATCGTCATCGATACAGAAGTCTTTGGATCAGACAAATCAAAGCCGCTATACAATTTCTTGGCGTCATCTAAGCAACAGATCGAAACGCCCGAGTTGCCGATCTTGCCATAAATATCCGGACGGTAGTCTGGATCATTTCCGTAAAGTGTTACCGAGTCAAAGGCAGTCGATAATCTCTTCGCGGGCATCGACTTGCTTACATAGTGAAAGCGTCTGTTCGTGCGCTCGGGGCCACCTTCACCTGCAAACATGCGGGTAGGATCTTCGCCTTCGCGCTTGAAAGGATAAATGCCTGCCGTGTACGGAAATTCTCCCGGCACATTTTCTTGCAGCATCCATTTCAACAAATCGCCCCACGCTTTGTAAGAAGGCAAAACTACTTTTGGTATTTGCGAATGCGACAACGATTCGGTGTGGGTTTGAATGGCGAGTTCTTTATCTCTTACTTTAAACTTGAACAATGGTGCTTTGTATTGTTGCACTTTGGCTGGCCACTCTTCAATCAGTTTCCAGTTCTTCGGATTCAAGCTCAATCTCAAATTGCCTTCTTCGCTTTCCAATTCTGCTTTGCTCTTGAGCAGCGACTTCACTTTTTCAATCGCATATAAATTCTGAGCCACTTCCGCTTGCTCGTTTACCCACTGGTCGTATTTGCGGTTCGTCTCCGATATCTCGCTGAGGTAGCGAGTGCGGTGCGGAGGGATCACAAAAATCTTCTCACTCATTTCGCGGGTGATTTCAAATGAAGACGTTAAATCTGCATTCGTCTTCGCGTTGAGCGTATCAATCAAATGTTTGTAAAGTTGGTTTGTGCCCGGGTCGTTAAACTGCGATGCAATCGTGCCATACACCGGCATATCTTCCGGCTTTTTGTCCCAGAGATTATGATTGCGCTGATACTGTTTTTTTACATCGCGCAAAGCATCTAATGCACCTCGCTTGTCAAATTTGTTGAGTGCAATCACATCGGCAAAATCGAGCATATCGATTTTTTCCAATTGCGTAGCCGCACCATATTCAGGTGTCATAACATAGAGCGATACATCGCTGTGGTCTAGGATTTCGGTATCACTCTGCCCAATGCCCGATGTCTCTAAAATAATAATATCGAAACCAGCAGCCTTCAACACTTGCACTGCTTCTTTCACATAAGCCGATAGTGCCAAATTACTTTGCCGTGTGGCCAACGAGCGCATGTACACGCGCGAGTTGTTGATGGCATTCATACGAATACGATCACCCAACAGCGCACCACCCGTTTTGCGTTTCGATGGATCGACCGAAATTAACCCGATTGTTTTATCCTTAAAGTCAATTAAAAATCGTCTCACAATTTCATCCACCATCGAAGATTTGCCCGAGCCACCCGTGCCCGTAATGCCCAACACCGGTGCTTTGGACAGCGTAGCTTTTTGGTTGATCTCTTCAAATGCTTTTTTATGATCGTCAAAATAATTCTCTGCTCCTGAAATGTATTGCGCAATGCGCACGTGGTTGTCGATGGTCAACGGACCATGGTCAATGGTCTTGCCGGTAGCAAAATCGCTCCGCTCCACCAAATCATTGATCATCCCCTGCAAACCCATGGCGCGGCCATCATCGGGAGAATAAATTTTAGTGATGCCGTAGTCCATCAGCTCTTTGATTTCATCGGGCAAGATCACGCCTCCGCCACCGCCAAATATTTTGATGTGACCCGCGCCCTTTTCTTGCAGCAAGTCGTACATGTATTTAAAGTATTCTGTGTGGCCTCCCTGGTAGCTCGTCATCGCGATGGCCTGCGCATCTTCTTGTATGGCAGTGTTCACTACTTCTTCCACACTGCGGTCGTGGCCGAGGTGAATCACCTCTACGCCCGTGGCCTGAATGATCCTGCGCATGATGTTGATGGCTGCATCGTGCCCATCAAACAAGCTGGCCGCAGTGACGATGCGCACTTTGTTTTTGGGCTTGTACGACTCGGGCGCGGTATGCCCGGCCAGCGAAACGGATTTCTCTTTTTTCTCGGAAGTAGCAGCAGCCATCGGAAAGCGGTTTTAGGCCTCAAAAGTACGGATTACGTGTTTATTTAGCTAACGGGTGGTAGCTTCTTAACCACCTGTAAGCCTGAGCCTGTCGAAGGCTGGTCGAAGGCTTGGCGAAAGCGGAGTTGTTCCTAGTCGTCAGACCGCTATGAATTCTCGCAATAAGCGGTCAGACGACTTTGGGTTTGTTTGGGCTTGTCGAACGAAGCCGTGGCGGAGTTGGACGGCCCCCCGATGCACACCTTCCTACACACGGTGCCATCGGGGCCGCGCTATCCGCTACAAGCTCCCTCGTTTAAGTTCGGGCAGTTTATCCCGAGCGCAGCCTCGGGAGGCTTTCCGCTACTATCGCTGGCCGATGCCAGCACATAGTTGTGCACAATGCCACGAGACAGATTCAACATAGATACTTTTACTTGCCGCTCATTCCCGCGCGACATCAAAGCAAGCAAAAGAGCCAATTCATACTACGCTCAATAAACTGACTGACTTAGAACTATTTTTCTTATTCGAACATCGTACAAAAGATATTTTCGTTGTAAAGAAATCTAAAATGATATAGCCATTGGGGAGAATAATACTATTTACTGGACTGTTTTTACTCACATCATTAGCTGTAATCGGACAACGTGGGGACTATCAGGTAGGGTTCAAAGTCATTAGCACTTATGATTCAAGTCGGACTTATAAACCAAATACCACCATATCTGACAAATTACATTATAGACCAATTGAAATAGATCTTTGGTATCCTGCTTACATTACCTCATCTGATACAACTGCCTCGTTTGTAGATTTGGTAAATCTGCTTGAACAAAGGAGTAATTTTTATGATGACACAAGAACGTATAATGGATTCACGACAGAACTGCTTCAATACATTTGTGCTAGTTTAAATTGTACAAACCACGATACCCTAAGAAGAGTACAAACGAAAAGTTATGTAAATGCAAAACCAATTGCACAACAGTTTCCGTTGATAATTTACTTAGCTGGATTTAATGGAATGAGTTATGAAAACTATTTGCTATTTGAGTCATTGACAAAGAAAGGTTTCGTTGTGGCCTCCGTTAGCTCAATTGGCCGATTTCCTGGCAATATGACAATGGCGCCTGAAGATGTCTTTGAGCAAATAAACGATGCTGACTTTATTATTGATTATTTGACTAAACGGAATTTAGCCTCGCAAGATATTGGTTTAGTTGGCTATAGCTGGGGTGGACTTGCTGCTACAATAATGGCCATGAACAAAACGAGTAGAATCAAGGCTGTTGTTTCACTTGATGGTTCTGGACAATTTGCCTATGTAGACGAAGAAGAGAATGAGAAAATAACTCGTATACGGAACGCAAGTTTCTTTAAACCAGAAGCAATCAGTTCTTCATTTCTTCATTTGGATAGTGACATTTCGAAATGGAATAGTTTACCAGACTCAATCTATAACATTACCGACTATATTCTGAAGGATAAGTTGTATCTGAAAATCGACCATTCAACACATGAGGATTTCTCAAGTCTAAGCATCGTTTTGAAAGATAATAAAACTGACTCTAAGTATTCTATAATTCAAAAACTGACTATTGATTACTTAATGGATAAGCTAAGAGGAGAGAATTTTTTTTATAAGAATATTCCGAATCAAGGAATAACCAAACAGTTTTCACAGCCGACACCAAAGAGTGTTTTAGAGCCAATTAAAAAAAATAGATTGACGGGAGCTATAAAGGACAGAAAGTTAAATCTTCCTTTGCCCTACGTAAATATTGGTATTCTTAACAAGGATGTAGGCACTACTTCCAATACAAAAGGTGAATTTGAGCTTCCGTTGTTGGAATCAAATGCAAATGACACTCTTAGAGTTTCAATGGTTGGCTACGAACCCGCTGTAATTTATTTGAAGGACTTGTTTAAAAAGCAGAGGTTGACTTTAAATGTTCAATTACAAGAAAGGACAGATGAATTAAGAGAAATCGTAATCACTGACAAGAAGCTGACCAAAAGAGTGTTAGGAAATAAGACTGAATCGAAGTTCTTTGGCGGAAGATTTGCCTCAGGAGATTTGGGAAGCGAAATTGTTATCAAGATAAAAATCAAAGGTGCTCCAACCTATCTAGATACCTTTAGTTTTAATATTTCATATAACGAAGGAGACACATCGACTTTCAGAGTAAATATTTATGAAATAAAAAATGGGCTTCCTGATAAAAATGTTCTGGCGGACAATATCCTTGTAAAAATAAGCGGTCAAACAGGAAAAATTGATGTTGACTTATCAAGATACAATGCGATTGTAAATGGTGATTTCTTTATAGGACTTGAGTGGGTTGAAGGTAAAAGTAATTCTGGAGTTGTATTTTCATCAGGTTTCGCAAATAAGGGGACATTTTATCGTAAAGCAAGTCAAGGAAGGTGGAAGAAATTCCCAATGGGCGTTGGATTTAATGTTACAGCAAAATACTGAGAAGGGCGACTTTTATCTCTCCGAACAACCACACCAATGACTTGTCTTTATACGTGTTCTTCTTCAAGAAACACGATGAACTAGGTTAATGGATGAGGTAAGCTGTGAAACACTGAGCAAACTATGAAAGTTTTGGTCCGAAAAACGTTTAGCGTACATGTTGGTGAAGAACATCAACATTGGCAGGGTATCCTTTAAATAGATACTCCGATTAGTTTGATTTTCATATTGCAACAGGTAGCTACATTAATTGCCGACTTTCTTTTCAACGAACTCTAATACTTTGATTTGACACGAAAATTAAAATGAAATTTAAGCTATTTTTAATCGCTATACTTTTCAGTCACTTTCTCTTTGGTCAAAAGGAAATTCAAAGAATTGACAGCCTCTTTAATTCTTTTCGCGAGCATGGGCAGTTCAATGGTAATGTTTTAATAACTGAAAAAGGAAAGCCAATTTATCAGAAGAGTTTTGGTTTGGCGAATGAAGAGAGCAAGGAAGAACTAAACGAAAAATCGGTTTCTGAATTGGCTTCTTGTGCAAAACAATTCACTGCACTGGCCATTGTTCAACTAAAAGAACAAGGCAAGTTGAATTACGATGATACTATTGACAAACACCTTCCTGAATTAAGAGAATATCACAAGGTAACGGTAAGGCATTTGTTAAATCACACAAGTGGAATGCCCGACTATATGCAGCTGATGGATAGCTTGTGGGACAAGGCTAAGATTGCTACCAATCAGGATATCATCTATTTGTTTGAAGCCTATCGCCCGCCATTGTTATTTGAACCGAATACAAAATTTGAATACTGCAATACAGGTTATACTTTATTGGCGTCTATTATAGAAAAATTGTCGGGATTATCTTATGGCACTTATCTAGAGAAAAAATATTTTACACCACTAAAAATGTCAAACACATTTATATTCTATCGTAGATATGCGCCAAAAAGAGTTATTAGTGATGCTTCTGGATATGTCTACGATTTTAGTTCAAATCGATTTGTATTGGCTAAGAACTACGATCACAACTCCAATAAGATAGTGATATGGTTAAATGGTATTGTTGGAGATGGAACGATAAACTCTACCGTTAGTGATTTGGTGAAGTGGGACAGGGCTTTATATCAAAACACGTTAATTACTAAAGAGAGCAAAAAAGACTTATATGTTCCCGCTACGTTAATGGATGGTGCAAAGACTAAATACGGACTAGGTTTGTTTTTGATTAACGATAATACCTTTGGTTACTACGCAAGCAATACTGACGGGTGGCCTGGTTATGCAACATTTATCGAGCGGCATATCACCAGCGATAAAGTCATCATCATTCACACAAACTATGATGAAATACCGAGACTACTTAAGGCATTGAGGCATATTTTGTATAGCGATGATACACGAAAGAAAAACAAGAATTGAAGAATTAAATGAGTTTCCTTTTTTCTGTGTGCTCAGGTCTTTCGACTGTCGGAAGACCTGACAGCATGGGATTAAAAGGCTATCCTTTAACAATCTGTTGCGCTTAACGTTGGCATCACTAAGTGTGCTGGGAACAGGAAGTTTATCAATGTCGACATAGAGAAGTTTGTTATCCAAAACAAGCAGGCTCTTGCACAACCCCTGTAGGTAATGGCAGCGGGTGATCACCCCATATAGAATAAGCGCCAATTACTTGCGCGTTGTCATGGTCTTGTAATAGTGATCGGACTTGTAAACGGCAACGGCTTGCTGGATTAAATGATCGGGAATGAAAGAAAACAGTTGGGAAACAATAGGCTGACCCGATAATTTTATATTTTTACCCATCATGCTTTTGTGTGGTAACTTAAACATCATAAAAAAGACGGTCAGTTGAAATACTTCCGCCTTTTCATTTTAACTTTTTAGTCGGGTGACAGTATAAAAAATTATACTTTTTAAAAAAATTCTACTATTTGATATATTTCGAATAATGTTAAAGATTGTAAAATCGATCTTCGTGGGTTTATTGTTCTTGTTTCCCACACTCCTTTTGGCACAAGGAGCACCTGATGTTGTGGTTTCGGCAGGGAACGGAATTACAGATATCTTAAAAGCAGCCGAAATAGTTCAATCGCAAGAACCTGATCCGGCCAAAGCAGCAAGCCTGAGTTTTTCTAAGTTTAATGATGAAACGTTCAAAGATTTTAACGGCTGGTTAAGGTTTAATGTTTCCAATCAGGATGTGAAGGATTCCATTTTTGTTATTCAGGATCGCGCTAATAATAATCCCATCTTTAGTCTTTATCAGAAAAGTGTTGATGGTGACTTGTGGCTTCCTGTTTCAAACAATGGCCACGTTCGTTTTCCTGTCAATGTATTCGGAAGGGCGGTTGTGGTGCCTAAGGGAACTTCCCGGCAGTTTCTGCTGAGGTTCGCCAGAAACCCATATGAAAAGGTTACCTACCTAGCTGTTATTCCTTTCCATTTGCAGTATGATGGCGGCAAGAACCACATTTCAATTTTTCTTGCCATTGCCCTGACCATGATAGCCCTTTATCATTTTGCCATCTATCTGCTCAGCAAAGTGAGAATATACCTCATTCATGCGCTCTACTCAATTCTTTTTGTTGTATTTATGGTCACTACAAACCCGTGGCTGTATTATTGGGTGAGCAGCCTTTTTAGCATCAAATTGCTATTTGATATCAATCTCATTTCTTCAGTACTTGTGCTTGGTGCTTATGGGGAATTTGTTTATGTTTTCTTAGATGCAAAGACCCGGTTCCCTCAATTGCGGAAATGGCATTCAGGATTTCTTATTTTAACCATCTTATCCACCTTACTAATTATTTACATTCAGGTTCGGTACAATGCTTTTTTCATTTCACGCGATATTACTGTTGGGTTATGTCTTATCTTGTTTGTTACAATAACTGCCTTCCTCTTTATAGCGTTTAGAAAAAATGTCAGAGCAGATTATTTTCTACTCGTTGGATCTCTGGTCCTATGGAGCAGCATACTTTTTGGTATATACATTCTTTACAAAGCGTTCTATACCGATATTTTTCTGATCATCGCTTATGGGACAATTTTCGAAATCCTAATTTTCGCTTTGGGTATAGGGTACAAGTTACAGCTAGAAACACGGGCAAGAATTGTTCAGCAGGTTAAATTTAACGAGGAACTGGAGGAGCAGGTATTGCAACGGACACGCCAGATTCAAGAGCAGAAAGAAGAGATAGTTACACAGAACGAGGAACTAATAAGTCAACGCGAAGAAATTGCTGCGCAAAACGAGGAACTAATACAAGGGCAAGAAGAGATAGCCGCCCAGCGTGACCAAATGGCCTATCAAAATGTGAAACTGAAAGAGGCTCAGACTATTATTGAAGAACAAAATCAGAAGATCCTTTCTAGAAATGCGAATTTGGAAGAGGAAGTAAGAAAGAGAACAAGAGAACTTACCGACTACAATCTTCAATTGGAGCAATTTGCTTTCATTGCATCGCATAACCTACGTGCGCCTGTTGCAAGGATTCTGGGATTGTCACATTTGCTTGCCCTACAACAAGTAAATCTGACGGAAAAAGAATTGATCACACAGAAAATGATTTTCAGTTGTGCTGAGTTAGACACGATCGTGAAAGACCTTGGACAAATCTTGGAGATACGCGAAAATCTTAACCAAACAATAACAGAAGTTAATCTCCAGAAGGAGTTAGCAATCACATTAAATGGCCTCGAAAACGATATTCTGCAATCCAAGGCAGTGATAGATATCGACTTTGAAAAGGTTGATACGGTGCATACCATTCGGCCGTATTTACAAAGCATCCTGTTAAATCTATTAAGCAATGCCATCAAGTATCGTCATCCGGATCGACCTCCTCACATACAAATTTCTTCAGCTATTGTAGACAATAAAGTAGAAATTGATTTCCGCGATAATGGGTTGGGTATCGACTTGCCACAATACGGTGAAAAACTTTTTAAGCTCTACAGCCGATTTCATTTTCATGTGGAAGGCAAGGGCAAAGGATTGTTTCTGGTGAAAACCCATGTTGATGCTATGGGTGGAACGCTGGTGGTGCAAAGCAAGGTGAATGAAGGAACAGTTTTTAAGATATTCCTAAAAAATTAGTTGCCTTTGCTATCTTCACAAACTATTTAAAAAAATTATAATCAGAACTTTCTATAATTTGTATCTTCGTTTGCAACAACAAATTCTATGCACTACCCCCTTCTTTTTCAGCCGCTCGATTTAGGATTTACCACTTTAAAAAATAGAATCTTGATGGGCTCGATGCACACGGGGTTGGAAGAAAGTAAAAATGGCTTTCAGCGCCAAGCCGCTTATTTTGCAGAGCGCGCAAAAGGCGGAGTGGGACTTATCGTTACCGGTGGTGTGGCCCCCAATCGTGCCGGTTGGACAGGTCCATTCGCCAGCAAGCTGTCAACGAAATCGGAAGCGAAGCAACACCAACTCATCACCGATGCGGTGCATGCCGAAGGTGGAAAAATTTGTATGCAAATTCTTCATGCAGGGCGGTATGGATATCATCCTTTGGCGGTGGGGCCATCTGCTATCAAGTCACCGATTTCTCCGTTCAAGCCGTGGAAGTTAACGCAAGGTGGGATTAGAAGAACGATTAATGATTTCGTCAAATGTGCGAAGCTGGCACAAGAGGCCGGGTATGATGGGGTGGAGATCATGGGTTCGGAGGGTTATTTGATTAATCAGTTTATTGTATCGAAAACGAACAAGCGCACCGATGAGTGGGGTGGGGCTTACGAAAATAGAATCCGGTTTGCGTTAGAGATTGTAAGAAATACACGCGCTGCAGTTGGAAAGAATTTTATTATCATTTATCGGTTGTCGATGTTGGATTTGGTAGATGATGGTTCTACGTGGGAAGAGATAGAACATTTGGCCAAAGAGATTGAAAAAGCAGGTGCTACTATTATCAATACAGGCATTGGCTGGCACGAAGCACGTGTGCCCACGATTGCCACGATGGTGCCCCGTGGTGGATTTAGTTGGGTGACAAAACGATTGATGGGTAAAGTATCTATTCCGTTAATCACCACCAATCGCATTAACATGCCGGATGTAGCTGAAAAGATTTTGGCGGACGGACATGCCAATATGGTATCGATGGCGCGACCGTTTTTGGCGGACCCTGAATTTCCAAAGAAAGCTATGGAGGGAAGGGCAGATGAAATCAACACCTGCATTGCTTGCAATCAAGCTTGTTTAGATCACGTGTTTAAACGGAAGACAGCCAGTTGCATGGTGAACCCAAGGGCTTGCAATGAGTTGACGATGTCGATTACACCAGCAACCGCTAAAAAGAAAATTGCCGTAGTGGGTGCCGGGCCTGCCGGATTATCTTGCGCGGTTACACTCGCACAGCGCGGGCATGAGGTGCATTTGTTTGAAGGGCAGTCATCCATTGGTGGGCAATTTAATATTGCGAAGGAAATTCCGGGGAAAGAAGAGTTTCATGAAACGCTGCGGTACTACAAAAAGCAGATGGAGTTACATAGGGTGCAAATTCATTTGAATACTTTGTTTAACGAATCGCAGGGTAACGACTTTGCAGAAATAGTAGTGGCCACTGGTGTAACTGGACGTAGTATTAACATTGAAGGGAGTAAGCATCCGAAAGTATTGAGTTACACTGATGTAGTGTTGCACAAAAAACCGGTGGGCAAGAGAGCCGCTATAATTGGGGCAGGCGGAATTGGTTTTGACGTTGCCGAATTTTTAACGCATTCGGAAACGATGGATGTAAAAACCTTTATGAAAGAGTGGGGAGTCGATATGGATTATCAATCGGGTGGTGCACTGTTGAAAGGTGCATCGGTGAAAGCGCCAAGGGAAGTATTTTTGTTACAACGCAAGAAAGGCAAACTTGGTGAACGCTTAGGCAAAACCACCGGTTGGATTCACCGCTCTGCGCTGAAGATGAAAAAGGTAAAAATGATGGACGATGTCACGTACCAGAAAATAGACGATGCCGGATTGCATATCACCGTACGGGGCGTACCACAATTATTGGGAGTAGACAACGTAATCATTTGCGCAGGCCAGGTTTCAAACAATCAGCTTTTTAGCAAGCTGAAAGAAACGCACACCAACGTTCATCTGATCGGTGGAGCATTGGAGGCGGGAGAGTTGGATGCCAAGCGAGCGATAGAGCAAGGGGTGAAGGTGGGGATGGCGTTGTAAGGGAAAGTCCATGATCATAAAAAAACTCGCAGCACCTTTAATCAACGAAAAATTATTGCAAGAGGCAGAGCATTGCTACATCGCTTCGGCTTCTATTTCGGAGGCAGGATTTGATTTTATCCGTAGCCGGATTCCACCTAAATGTAAAATGGATATGGTGACAGGATTGGATGTGCCTACGTCACCACAAGTACTCAGACGGATTTGGCGAAACTATCAAGGGAGGATTACGCTGAATATTTATACGAGAAACGTATTTCACGCTAACGTGTACATTTTCGATTTGCCCTTTCGCAAAGCGGTGGCTTTTGTTGGCTCTGGAGATTTTACGCTGGAGGGGATCAAGGATCGGGAAGAGCTTTTCTATAAGATTACAGACGCAAAACAAATCGAAGAGTTGAAATCATGGTTCACCGGATACTTCGAGTTTGCAGAGCCCTTGACAGAGGCGTTGATCCAGGAGTATGAATTGCTTTATCCTTCCTTCAAGCAGCGAGAGATTGCTTCGCGGCAAGAGAAAGAAGAATTTGTTTCGCTTACCACAGCCGGATTTAGTTGGGAGGCCATCAAGTTCAAGAACCAATTTTTTAAAAAAGAGCATTACCTCACGTTTGCCAATGACAGAGCGAACTTGACTACACAAGAGGTGGTTGCGCAGCGCGAAGAGGTGAGAACTAAACTTGTTCAACTGCATGACTCCATAAAAGAGCATGTACACAAACTAAAGTTGTTTGAAAATGCAGATATTAATTGTCTTGTTAACAGTATTGATCCGCCTCACTATTCTAACCAAAAGGTAAGAAGTCTTTCTATTAGTTATGGAAGGGGAGAAGCTGAGTTCAAAAAGATCAATCAAGAGATTAAGTTGGAGGACGTAGTTCAGTTTCAACTAAGCATCAAGTCACAATCGATAGAAGTTTCTTTGTTTTGCGGGATCGGGAAAGGAAGAGAAGATCGGGCATATTTGAAAGATAAGATGTTCGAAGAGGAGTACAGGAACCAATTCTTTAAATTATTGACTGGTTTAGGTTCGGGTTATTGGATTGAAGTGGTTGGAGACAAACGAAAGGTTGAGTCTTTCCTAAAACCCGAGCTACTGGCTGAATTTATAAAGGCCGATGATTGGCGGTACTATGCATTTAGTGTTGCCACGAAATATTCACCGGGCGATCCGGCCATTAGTTCAGACAACATTAGCAAAACGATGATGCAGGAATTTGATAAACTTGTTTTGCTGTACCGATTATTCTTGAAAGCCTAATCAAGTTGTAGGCTACCTTCTGTAATTAATGCGTTATATTTGTTTGCATTTTTATACATACAACAACAGTATAATACGAAATCATGTCAGTAAGGTTAAAGCAACTCTACAACGAAGTAAAAAATCACTCCGATTTGACATATAAGTCGATTCCGTTTTATGAAAAAACGATTCGGGATATAAAAGTTGAACTATTGAAGTTAGCTGCTTTACAAGGAGAACAAATTTCCAGAGACGTTACAGACGCGACTCGCTTGATACATTTAACGAATCGGGACGATTTAAGTGGCATTCAAAATTACCCAGGTGAGATACCTAAATACCTTGGCCGAGTAAAAACAGCAATTCTTTCTAGTTTGGCTTTTGCGAATAAGTAGGTTTGTGTTTTAGGAGTCACCAGCAGCCCATCTTTGAACGATAGAAGCCATTATTAGTAATATAGTCAACGTTTTTGGAATATCGACCAGAATCATCGAACAAAATTGGATGTCATTAATACCAATAAATGACCATCGAAACAACAATTGGTAGTCAAAGAGAATTGATTCCTATATTGCTGACCAAAAAAGCAAATTAGACCATGCACGTACTCAAACAACGCATATTAACTATGCTGTTCCTCACGCTGGGGCTCCAAGCATTTGCACAGCAAGAGCCGTCCAAGGCCAAGTACATTGACCCGGCCAATATGGATTTTACAATCAAGCCCGGTGATGATTTTGAAAACTATGCCGGGGGCATTTGGATAAAAAACAATCCTGTACCCGCCAAAGAGACACGCTGGGGCAGTTTCACTATTCTGCGCGATTTTAACGTGAAGGCGGTGCGTGAGATATTGATGGAATCTGCGGCAGACAAAAGTGCCGCATCGGGCTCTGTTAAAAGACGGGTGGGTGATTTCTACACTGCGGCTATGGATAGCCTCACTATTGAGAAGGCGGGATTTACTCCTGTCCTCCCTGACTATCAACGTGCCGGTGGTGTACAAAATGCTGCTCAGGTAATTGACGAAGTTGTTTACGAACGCACTAATGGTGTTGCAAACCCATTGTTCGGTTTCTTTGTGGGACAGGATCGCAAACAGCCTACCGTGATGGTCGCCCAGTTTTCACAAGGAGGCACTTCAATGCCAGATCGTGATTACTATTTGAAGGCTGACGCCCGCACTAAAAAAATTCAAGCTGCTCACAATGCATACATAACCACCTTGTTTGCATTAGCCGGGGAAACAGAAGATGCTGCAAAGAAAAAGGCCGAAATCATTTTTGCCTTGG
Source organism: Cytophagales bacterium (assembly GCA_020403045.1). Taxonomy (GTDB): domain Bacteria; phylum Bacteroidota; class Bacteroidia; order Cytophagales; family Cyclobacteriaceae; genus ELB16-189. Next base: position 43,142 of record JADBYK010000031.1, on the reverse strand, counting down.
AAAAGAAGTTAGCCGCTGCGCAAATGAGTCGCGTAGAAATGCGCGATCCTTACAAAACCTATAATAAGTTTTCCGTTGGAGATTTTACCAAAAGATCTCCTTCCTTTGACTGGGCAACAACACTGACAAAATTAAAAGCCACCGGCCAGGATAGCATTTTGGTTAATTCGCCCAAGTTTTTTTCTGTAGCCGATAGTCTATTAAAGGCAGTGCCGATAACAGAGTGGCAAGCGTACTTGCAATGGAATGTACTTCGGTCAGCAGCTCCCTATTTGAGCAAACCTTTTGTGGACGCAAACTTTGCCTATAACCAGGCATTGAGCGGGCAAAAAATTCAAACGCCCCGTTGGCAGCGTATGTCATCTTTAACGGATGGGACGATTGGTGAATTGCTGGGTCAGATTTATGTGGAGAAGCATTTTAAGCCAGAGGCGAAAAAGCGAATGGATGAGTTGATCAAGAATTTGGTGAAGGCATATGAGATCAGAATCAAAAAGTTGGAATGGATGAGTGATGTGACCAAACAAAAAGCGTTAGATAAGCTAAAGGCTTTTACTCCAAAAATCGGATATCCCGAAAAATGGAGAACCTATGACGGCTTGGAAATCTCTAGTCAAACCTTTTACCAAAACCTACGCAACGCGGGCAGATGGAGCTATGAGGATATGGTGAGCCAACTGGGTAAACCAGTTGACAAGAAGAGATTCGGAATGACACCACCAACGGTGAATGCCTACTACAATCCTGTCAATAACGAGATCGTTTTCCCAGCGGGGATACTTCAGTTTCCTTTCTTTCATATGGACGCAGACGATGCATTTAATTATGGTGGTATTGGCGCGGTGATTGGACATGAGATCTCGCATGGCTTTGATGATTCAGGAAGTCAATACGATAAAGATGGCACCCTTCGCAATTGGTGGACACCCGAAGATCTTACGAAATTTAAAGCACGCGCAAAGCTTTTACAAGAGCAGTACGATGCATATACGGTTTTGGATTCAGTGCATGTGAACGGCAAACTTACGCTTGGCGAAAATATTGGAGATTTAGGTGGATTGAACGCTGCTTACGAAGCATTTAAGATGACAAAACAGGGACAATCGAATAAAATGATTGACGGATTTACACCTGATCAACGGTTCTTTTTAGCGTGGGCACAAGTATGGCGCAGCAATACCCTGGCAGATACAAAGGCGCAGTTGATTGTAACTGATTCACATTCACCTTCTGAGTTCAGAACCATTGGTGCTCCTGTAAACATGGACGCCTGGTACGAAGCATTTGGGGTGAAGCCTGGAAATAAATTGTATAAGAAGCCAGAGGAACGGATTCGAATCTGGTAGAAGAAATGAAAAAGTCCCCGATACTACCGGGGACTTTTTTTACAGCCGTGATTGAGGGTTATCTTATAGACCTTCTTATTTTTCGTTGCAGCTGCCAGAACTCTTTTCCATAGGCCACCAGCAATTCTTCATCCTTACGAATAGAACGTTTTGCTTCGAGGTAGCATCGATTACCTTCGCTTACATATTCGCAGTTGTTTCGAAGTCCGGAAATTCTACTAAATCCTTTCGCATCGTTGGCGTATCGGCCTAAGGTTTTCTTGTAGTGTAGTGCATCGATCACTGCACTTCGGGTAATATACATCAGATAACCGTTGTAGCCATCGAGGTGCTTCACCTCTTTCCATTTTCTCATTTTACCTTTGTATTCCAAGATGCGTGTTCCCTTACTAATTTCTATTTTAGTAAAAAGACCTTTCCCTGCTTTCGGTAGGTTTGATTTCTTGATAAAAAGACTTTTTTCTAGCAATGCCATGGGCTACTCGGCATAGAATTCTTCGATCGACCCGAAGTATGCGTTGATCCACCCTTCAACAATATCATCGTAATCTTGATCAGGAATATTTGTGTGTCGAAGTTCTACAGAAGTTCCGGCTTTATCTTCATGGAGTTTCATGGTGACAATGGAAGGTTCGACTTGGTCGCCAAAATACCACTGTTGTACGATTTTCTTGTTAGGTTCGAACTCCAGATTTTTTCCGGCTATACTGCCTTCCCAGAGCGAAAACTCACTCCCGGGCTCGGTACTCATTTCAGCCTCTTCGCCAGACCACAGATGAATGGTATTCGGATTGGTGAGTGCCAGATAGACATCTTCAGGGGGTGCGGCTATCGTAAAATATTTTTTGAAGTCTTTCATTTTTTTGAGCGGATTTGAGCCACAGGCCGCAAGCTACAGGCTACAAGCGTGAGGCGTGCAGCATGAACCTTGCAGCCTATTTGCTATTAATAAAGTGATATAAGAATACTAAGATTCCATTAAACGCAGGCTTGGCGTTGTCTTTGATCTCTAATGTTACATCCACCTCAAATTTAGTGATTCCGCGGAGGTTGAGAATAGAATGAAGTTTGGCTCTAAGTCTTACTTCGTGATTGACCAGCACGGGTTGATTGAATTTTAGTTTTTCAATACCATAGTTAATCATCATCTTGATATTTCTAAATTCGGCAATCTGATCCCACAAATGAGGAACCAGCGATAAGGTTAAATAGCCATGCGCGATCGTGCTTTTGAAAGTGGTTTCAACAGCCGCTCGAGCAGGATCGGTGTGGATCCATTGGTGATCGAGGGTAGCATCAGCAAACCGGTTGATTTGATCCTGCGTGATGGTCGTGTATTCAGATACACCCAATTCTTTACCTAAAAAGGTTTGGAATTCTTCGTGACTGTTGATGACGAGTTGACTCATGGATAGTAGGTTACGGGCACTAAAGTATGAAATCACATTCACCAATAAGTAAATCCATTTGGCAATTATCCGCTAAATTTTGAATTTTGGTCGATGCACTCGGAATTTTGGTCAGTTTACTTGTTTGGATTTGGCGTGGTGATGGTGATGCTCACCTTTGTATGGATGGTGAGTGTGAAATTGACCAATGCGAGCATAGTCGATCCCTTCTGGGGATTGGGATTTGTGCTGTTGGCGATTTACTATTATTTCAATGCCGAGGGTGATCTATCCCGAAAAGCGGTTGTTTTGCTTTTGACAAGTGTATGGGGACTTCGTTTGTTTGGGTATCTCTTATTTCGAAATGCCGGTAAGCCAGAAGATTATCGTTACGCTCAATTCCGAAAACAATATGGTCCGGAACGGTATTGGTGGTTCAGTTTTTTTCAAGTGTTTTTGTTACAAGGAATTTTGTTATGGCTAATTTCATCGCCATTGCTGGTCGCCCAGCAAGGGTCAGATCGCCCTTTTGGGATGTTGGATGTTTTAGGACTCACACTTTGGATCATCGGCTTCTCATTCGAGGCCGGTGGTGACTATCAACTGTCGAAATTTAAATCAGATGTATCCAACAAAGGCAAAGTATTGAATACCGGTTTTTGGAAATATACGCGCCACCCAAATTATTTTGGCGATGCCTGCGTATGGTGGGGTTTTGCGTTGTTTGCGACAGCGGCCGGAAGTTACTGGCCTGTATTGAGTTCTGTGCTCATGACATTTCTTCTTTTGAAGGTATCTGGTGTAGCTTTACTGGAAAGAGCATTGAAAAAAAACAAACCGGAATACGAGGAGTACATTCGCAGAACACCATCCTTTTTCCCCTGGTTTCCCAAGAAGTAAAGTATGAATTGGATTCGATCTGCTGTTGAAGTAAAAGACCCTCTGGTGAAGCCCAAAGTGGATGTGGAGACGTTGGCTTCTATTGACCCGTCTACGATGGAGGATTCGTTTGTGTATGTTCATTGCCATTTCAACAATACGTCTGATGACATGTTGATTCGTATCTGGTCGACTACATTCTTGGTCGACCGTGATTCAGTAGCCAGGTCGCAGCTTGTCCATGCAGAAAACATCTCGTTTGCCCCACAGTGGACGATCATTCCCCGAAAGGGAGATTTTACCTTTCTACTAATTTTTGGTGGTCTTCCTAAAAGCTGTTTGATGTTTGATATGGTGGAAGAGATTGCGCAGCCGGGCGGTTTTCACTTCAAAAATATCAAGCGCAACGAAACAGATGTCTATCACATTGATCTACTTTAAAGATGCTTTGTCTTATGTCTTACTACTTGTATTTTACTTCTTATGTCTTACGTCTTCCGTCTTCCGTCTAACATCTAACTCCCATCCTCTATGTTAACTCGCAGAAATGTTCTCAAATCGTTAGGCCTTTCAGCGCTCTCTCTATCGGCTCTGCAAGTGCGTGCGGCTGACCTGCAACAGCCTTTGCTTGATTTTGAAGATCCGAAATTTTGGGATAGTGTGCGCGGTCAATTTATGTTGAGCAAGGACAAAGTCTTTTTCAATTGTGGAACTGTGGGAGTGATGCCACGCGTGGTTTTTGAAAAGCTAACCGAACATTCTCGCTACCTGGCTTCCGATGTTGCCGATTGGGCATACAAAGATGACAACAAAGAACAGTTCATAAGCGGCTATAATAATCTATTACCCATTCGAACGAAAGTGGCAAAACTGTTGAACTGTGAAGTGGGCGAGATTGCAATGACGGACAACGTAACAAATGGAATGAGTTACATCGCGAATGGAATGACATTGCAGCCCGGTGATGAAATTTTAACAACCGACCAAGAGCACGGGGGCGGACAATCTTCCTGGAAAGTGAAGGAGAAACGTTTCGGAGCGGTTTTTAAAACAGTGACTATTGGAAAGCCAATTACTAGTTCGGTAGAAGTGTATGATACGATTGTAAAAGCGTTTACACCGAAGACCAAAGTGTTGATGCTGTCGCACATGATCTCTGGTTCAGGCGCAATTCTTCCCGTGAAGGAATTGTGTGCAGAGGCAAAGAGAAGGGGAATTTTTACGGTATTGGATGGCGCTCAAACGGTAGGTCACATAAAAATTGATCTGAAAGACATCGACTGCGATGCCTACGTAGGTTGCTTTCATAAATGGATGGGTGCGCCAACCGGAACGGGCTTTATGTTTGTGAAGGCAGAGCATATGAAAGACCTCTGGACTACCATCGCCAGTTACCGATGGGATGATCATGCAGATGAAGGCTTTCGGTTTACACAAAGAGGAACGGGCAATTTTTCCGTTTTACTAGCCCTTGAAACAGCCCTTGATTTTCATTTTCAACTCGGGTCCGACAAAGTATATGAGCGTATCAAATTTTTAGGAGATCGCTTGCGCACGGGGCTGAAACAAAATAAGAAAGTCAAAATCTTTTCTCCGAAAGAAGACGCGATGTGCGCGGGCATTACCTTGTATACGATTGAAGGCTTAACGGGCACTCAAATCCAGGATGCATATTGGGCGAAAGCGAAGATGCGCCCGCGGTCGCAAGGCGATGTCTTTGGCGTGAGACATTCTACGCATATCTTTAATTCAACAGATGAAATTGACCGAGCCATAAAAATTGTAAACGAATTGTCAGCTTAAGTATACGACCTAATGAGTGTAAGAAAAAGAGTTTGCGTGATTGGTGCAGGCCCTTCGGGGATTACAGCTGCGAAAAATTTGTTAGACGAAGGAATAGATGTAGTCGTATATGATTACGGACAAGAAGTCGGTGGTAATTGGGTTTTCAATGCGAAGTCGTCACATTCGAGTGTATTTGAGACAACACATATAATTAGCTCGAAGACGTTGTCTCAGTATGATGATTTTCCATTTCCTGCAGATTATCCGGATTATCCTTCACATCAGCAGTTGGCTGCCTATTTTCAAAATTATGCGAAGCATTTCAAGTTGTATGAGCATATTCAGTTTGATACACTGGTAGAAAAGTGTGAATTAGACCATGAAAAGAAATGGAACGTGACGACCACCAAGAGTGGAATAACGAAGATGGAATCTTTTGATGCACTTGCCGTTTGCAACGGCCATCATTGGAAGCCGCGTTATCCAACCTATCCGGGAAATTTTTCAGGGAAGATGATGCACTCACATGATGTGAAGCGCTTTTCGGATTTAACAGATCAGCGAGTACTCGTCATCGGAGGAGGTAACTCTGCCTGTGATGTGGCAGTGGAGTCAAGTAGATTTTCGAAATCTACAGATATCAGTTGGCGGAGAGGTTATTGGATTGTACCTAAATTTATTTTTGGTAAGCCTTCCGACATAGTTGGTGGTATACTTCGAATTATGCCCAAGTTCATTTGGCGCAAAGCAACGAGTCTGATGATTAAAATAATTCAAGGGACAAATTCTTCTTACGGACTTCCTGAGCCCGAGGAAGATTTTGGATTTCATCACCCAACTATTAATAGTGAACTGTTTTATTTTTTGCGTCATGGAAAGATTAACCCTCGAAAAGATATTGATCGCTATGAGGGGCAAACTGTGTTCTTCAAGGATGGAAGTAAAAGCGATTATGATGTGATTGTAGCTTGCACCGGCTACATTATCTCACACCCGTTTTTTGATAAAAAATTTATTGATTACTCCGAAGGTGATGTGCCGCTATACTTAAGAATGTTGCATCCGGAAATTGAGAATGTATACTTTATAGGCTTGTTTCAACCACTGGGGTGTATATGGCCGGGAGCAGAGTTGCAAAGTAAAATCATGGCCAAAGAGTTGGTGGGAAAATGGACGCGTCCAAAGAAAGTTGCGGCATTAGCTAACAACGAAGTGAAGCATCCCGATTTCAAGCAAATCAAAACGCCAAGGCACACTATTACGGTTAACTATCATTCCTTTAGAGGTCGATTGTCGAAGGAGTTGGCGAAGAGTAGTTAAGTGTTACGATTACTCCACGCCCAATAAATCAGAAGGGGATGAATCACAACGAGCCTGAACCATCCTACCCACACGGGAACACAAAGATCCCCTGCACAGCTGTTAACTTCAATAAAATAGACATGTGAAGGTATAAATGCAATGAGCATAGCTATGATTCCAAAGGCTGCCCATTTTCTAGAAAAAGTAGGAATTAATAGTAGGCCCAATACAACCTCAATGACACCACTACTCCAATTAATAAGTGCGTGATATGGAAAATAGGGCGGAATGAGTGGAAGATAAAAGGAAGGATTGAGGAAATGATTAAGGCCGGCAGCAACGTAAAAGAGCGCCATGGCTAACACATTGAGAGGGTACTTTTTCATCTTGTGAATTTGAGTTGAATAATGTTGTCGATGCAATAAGTAGAATAGTTACTATTAGCCTACTTCATTGGCTAATGGCCAGCTAATGGAGTCCCGAAAATTCCAACGGCAAGTTCTGCCCAAATTAACAGAAATGCTCCAATAACTAATACACAAAAAAGAATTCGATACTTGGTTTGTGTTACTTTTCTAAGCACGACTTCCAGTATAACTCCTGTAATTAGCAATAGAATGCCCATCGCTATAAAATCAAAGAAGGTCCAATTAACTTCCTCTGTAAACTGCATTGCGATGAATGGAATAAGCGGTAAAATTCCCACTGAAATTAGAATGATGACAAGTCTGTTGTTTTTCATGCTTTTTACTTCGAGATAGAACTGATTCTTTATTGTTGGCCTATTTATGAAGAATTTGCAGTTTTGCAAAACGTGTTGTTTCTAAGCTCGCCCAATATGTAAGAGGCCAACCAATGGAAGAGGTACATCTATTGCTCAAGAATCGTTGACTCGTAGAACTCAATAATTACTGTTAAGCCCGCCCGCACCAACGATGTATACGCACAAAGTTAGTTGCCCTTATAAAATTTCAAATTCCGCGTTACTTTTACAGGATGTCTTACCCCGTTCTTGACGTACTTTCCCAACTGATTGAAAACCTCGGTCAGTATCCGATCGTAATTCTCCAAGCACCTCCCGGGGCGGGAAAGTCTACCGTCCTACCCCTTGAACTTTTAAATGCGCCATACCTAAAAAACAATAAAATCATTTTGCTTGAACCACGCAGGCTGGCAGCCAGATCAGTTGCCGCACGCATGGCTAGCTTGTTAAGGGAAGAAGTTGGGCAGACCATTGGTTATCGAATTCGTTTTGAAACGGTAGTGAGTGCTCAAACTCGTATCGAGGTGGTTACAGAGGGAATACTCACTCGGATGATCCAGTCTGACAATTCAATGGAGGGCGTTGGTTTGGTGATTTTCGATGAATTCCATGAGCGCAGTTTACAAGCTGATTTAGCCTTGGCATTGTGCTACCAAAGTCAGCAAGTGCTTCGGAATGATTTAAAGTTATTGATCATGTCGGCCACCTTAGATGGTGAGAAAATTTCTGCATTGCTCGATAATGCGCCCATCATTACAAGTAGTGGGAAGCAATTCCCAGTTACTATCAAGTATCAGTCTGTTGATAAGGAAGACGGCATTGCGGTTGCAACTACTCGGGTCATACGTAGGGCGTTAAAAGAGCAGTCAGGTGATTTATTGGTTTTTTTACCAGGCAGTGGCGAAATTCGAAAAACGATGGAGGCTTTAATTAGCGATGAAAGCTCCATAGTCGTTCAACCGCTTTATGGCGATTTGCCTTTGAAGGAGCAACAGCAAGCGATCTTGCCCCATCCGCAAGGCCTACGCAAAGTGGTGTTAGCTACTTCTATTGCCGAGACATCACTGACCATAGAAGGCATCACAACGGTTATTGATTCAGGCTATTCTCGGGTAGCACGCTTTGATCCGAGAAGTGGTATGACAAAGCTAGACACGATACGTGTCACACGAGATGCAGCTGATCAGCGAGCAGGTCGTGCCGGAAGGTTGGGACCGGGAGTTTGCTATCGTCTGTGGGCCGAGAATACACACAGCCATTTGTTGCCGATGCGACAGCCGGAAATTTTAGAAGCAGATTTGTCGCCACTTCTTTTAGAGTTGAGCAACTGGGGAATAAAAAACCTGAACGAGTTGCAGTGGATCACGTTGCCCCCAATAGGTACGGTTAGTCAGGCAAAACAATTGCTGCAGGATCTGGGCGCACTCATGGGAGATTTGATTACACAGCGGGGTAGAGCTATGTTAATGCTTCCTACCCATCCGAGAATAGCACATATGCTGCTGTCGGCAAAAGAGGCGGATGCAAAGGGCAATACGCTGGCAACTGATGTAGCCGCATTGTTGGAAGAACGTGACCCACTGTCGAAAGACGCAGGGGCTGACTTAAGTTTACGCGTGGAAGTTTTGCGCAAATGGCGAAAAGGGGAGCGAGTAAATGCTGATCGAAACGTACTGCAACGAATTGAACGGTTGGCCTCATCCTGGCGAAAGACATTTAATTTGGAAATGGACAACGCGATCGTTGCTGACACAGATGTTGGAAAGTTTTTATCAGAGGCCTATCCCGAGCGAATTGCTCAGCAGATTGAAAAACAAACCGAACGATACAAGTTAGCCAACGGCCGGGTTGTACGGTTGCCAGATCATGATCCATTAACGCGTGAAAGTTGGCTGTGTGTAGCACAATTAGATGCAGGAACAAAGGGTGAGGGCAAAGTATTTTTGGCCGCGCCTGTTCACCTCGATGATTTGATGGAGCGAGCGCAAGAAAAGGAAGCAGTGCGATGGGACAAAGAAAGAGGAATGCTGGTGGCCGTGGTAGAGAAGCGAATAGGAAATGTGGTGGTCTCCACGCGACCACTGCAAACAATTTCTGAAGAAATAAAAATACGTGTTTTATGTGACGCGCTGCGAGAAGAAGGATTTAGTTTGCTGAATTGGCAGGATGAGCACACGGAATGGCAGGCGCGTTTGATGTGCATTCGAGTGTGGCGACCAAATGAAGGGTGGCCAGATGTGTGCGAAGAAAAATTGTTAGCAAATGCGGAAGAATGGCTAGGTCCTTTTCTTAATCAGGTCTCGAAGCGAATTGATTTTCAGCGATTGGATTTGAAAACTATTTTAACAACACTGCTCTCCTGGGAGCTAAATGCCAAACTCGATAAATTAGCCCCCGCCAAATTGCAAGTCCCCAGCGGTTCAATGATAAAGCTTACCTATTTCAACGATGGCCAGCTTCCTTTTATGGAAGTAAGACTTCAGGAAATGTTTGGGCTATTAGAAACTCCAACAATTAATGAAGGCAAGATTAAAATAGTATTGCACCTGCTTTCTCCGGGTTATAAGCCTGTACAGGTAACTCAAGATCTGAAAAGCTTTTGGCATACCATTTATCATGAAGTACGAAGTGAATTGAAGAGACGCTATCCCCGCCACCATTGGCCGGAAGACCCATGGACAGCTGAGGCGGTGAGGGGTGCAGTTCGGAAAAAGTAACGCACTAGAAACTGACTTCAAAAGTACTTTTATAAAAATCATTTGTTTGTACATACTCTAACAATTTCACATAGAAAAGATGTGTGCCCAGCGTAGCACTATCGCCAATCATGATTAGTTTTTTCTTGGCTCGGGTCATGGCTACATTCGTTCTGCGGATGTCTGCCAGAAAACCAACTTCTCCTTTCGCATTGCTACGCACGAAACTTATGGCAATCACGTCACGCTCCTGTCCTTGAAAAGCATCAACGGTGTTGATGGTAACCAACTTTTGAAGTGGTTCCAGGAATGAAGAGCTTTCGGCCAAATGAAGGAGATAGTCTACCTGTGCCCTGTAGGGAGTGATAATACCCAGCGTAATGTTTTGAGTAATCCAATCTTCTAATCCTATTTCTTCGACTAATTTTTCTACTACGCGAATGAGAAGTGCTGCTTCTTCTTTGTTGAATCGACTTAAGGTTTCCGGATCTTGCTCTTCGGTGAATCCGGCACCGGCAGTATCAATAAATTCAACGGGTGGTTGATTGGGGCGCAGCAATTCTGTACGAACAGATTCATGGGCGATCAATTCGTCTTTGTAAAAATAGCTCGAAGAGAACTTCATGATGGATTCGTGCATTCTATATTGCACTTGAAGCATAGATGCCTGGGAAGGATGTTTTAAAATGCCTTTTTCGAAGAGTGTTTCTGCCAATCCTAACTTGGCAGCCTCGTTTGATTTTACGGTTGGTGGCAGCTGCATATGATCGCCCGCTAGGATGACGCGTTGTGCACGGAGAAATGGTATCCAGCAGGAAGGTTCCAGCGCTTGTCCGGCTTCATCAATAAATGCAGTCTTGTACCTTCTGCCTTTTAAGGTAGGGTGCGATGCGCCAACGAGAGTAGAACAAATCACTTCGCTTTTTTGAAGTAGGTCGTTGGTAATATAGAATTCCAACGTGTCGGCATCTGACTTTAATTGTCTGGCCTCTTCCCTTAGCAACTTCCGCTCTGCTTTTTCAAAATGTCCAAAACTGCGTTTGTATTTGTTTGCTCTTTGTTTGGTCTGCTCCATTTTTTTGCGCAGCAAACGCAACTCGTCAAAGTTCGGATGTTCTGCAATGCGCGCATCCATTGTTTTACTGAGCGATTGTTCGGTAACGCGTGCCGGGTGGCCAATACGGATTACGTTCAATCCTTGATCGCTCAGTTTCTCCACGAGTAGGTCAATAGCAGCATTGCTTGGTGCACATACGAGCACTTGCCCCTCTTCTTTTACCGTGTATTTGATCGCTTGAACAAGCGTTGTAGTTTTTCCAGTACCTGGTGGACCGTGGATGAAGGCGATGTCCTTGCTGTCAATAATCTTCTGAGCTGCTTTTAGCTGACTATTATTAAGAATGCTGATTTCTGGTTCCCGGTTTCCCTGCCTTGCCGGCAGGCAGGCAGTTGCTGGTGTCGAGCTACCGGTAACCGGTAACCGGTAACTGGCAACTTGCTGTCCAAGTAACAACTCCCGAAACTCGGCTACTCTATTGTCCTCTGCTTCAATCACTTTTTTTATCGTGTACTCCATCTCGCGATAACTCAGCTCATCAAACATTACATCTACGCCCAATGAACCGCTATCAATCCATTCCGGAAGATCATCCCCATTTAGAGTGATTACCATAAGATTATCACGTACATAGTTAATGACGCCATTTTGATGTTGCTTTTCGGACTTGCCGGATGCATTCGAAAAGACACTTACCATCTTTCCACTTTGAAAGGCATGAGGTTGATCTTTTTGGGTAGTCCGCTCTACTTCAACAATGATTCGCTCTCCCGTTCCAATGTACTCCTTCGCCAATCGAACGGGATACCAAGTCATGCCTTCTTTTACGCGAGCATGCAACGGGCGCAGTAATACTTTTTGTCGGTATTGTTCCAGGTCTGCCTGACGTTCCAATTGCAGAAGGCCAAGTGTTTTGCGGAGTTGCTCTTTAGAAGATGCCAAGATGAATGGTTCAGGTTCAAAGGTAGGTGTAAAAGTTCAAAAGTGGCTAGCGTTGGCTTAGAGCGTTTGCTTCTAGCTCTAACTTCTAACCTCCAATCTCTAACCTCTAACCTCTAACCTCTAACCTCTAACCTCTAACTTCTTAACATACTCATCCACATACTCCTTCACTCGTGTCCTCTTGTATTGCATAATGAAGCGAGGGTGGGAGAGAGGGACAACTCTGTTAAAGAATTTGTGTTTTGTATTTAGCTCTTCAAGGAATGCGAAATTCTTCCCTTCACCTAGGCAAAAGACAACTTCCCTATTCATTCCCCAACTGAGTTGTTCAGTTAGGCTCGAATGAATGAATTCCATCAATTTATCCGACAAGCCTTTCACGTCATAGTAGTTTAAATTCTTGCCCTCTTTTATAAACCCCAATGGCGAGATAGAACTAAAATAGAATGTTTGATAAAACCGATCACACCCGCCAAAGGCATCAATCATTTTATAGATAAATTCTGAAGAGATTTCTTGTTTCTTTGGGAGTTTGTTTTCAATGCCGCAATACTTCTCCAAATTGATAGGGTCTGTAAAAGGAACTCCTGTTAGCCCGGATCCAAATCGCCCCGGGTTGATCCCTAAAATCATTGTTCGGGTTTTGGTGTCGTTATAATGCTTTTTGTAAAAAAGCTGACTTAGATAAGAGGTAACAGGATCTTTAAATGGATTGAGAACTTGAATATCTTTTGGTAAACGTGTGGAAATGGAAAGATGCTGGTTGAATTGAATGATACGATCAGATAGTAAAAGAGCAGACATTCGGCTTATCGCTTATTTCTTGGATGGAGATACTTGGCAGTCAGTTCGATTTGAACGTTGATAGCCACTTGAAATTTATCAATAAATTCTTTAAATCGTATACAATTGTTGTTGATTGTATTGTCGCAACCTTAACCTTTTTGATATGAAAAAGCGAATTCTTTCCCTGTTCTTTGTTCTGGTATTCAGTTTTGCTAGAGCCGATGAAGGCATGTGGTTGGTGTACCTGCTGGGCGAGCAAGTGTACAATGACATGGTCAAGCGGGGGTTAAAACTTTCAAAAGAGCAATTATACAGTATTAACAAGGTCAGCATTAAAGATGCCATCATCATTTTTAATGGGGGATGCACCGGAGAGATTGTGAGCCCGGAAGGATTGATTTTTACAAACCACCATTGCGGCTATGATGCGATTGCTTCTGCCAGTTCGGTGGAGCATAACTATTTGCGCGATGGCTTTTATGCAAAATCAAAGTCTGAGGAAATTCCAGCCAAGGGAATGTTTGTTCAATTTTTGGTTCGAATAGATGACGTAACTGCTCAAGTTGATGAAGCATTAAAGGGATTAACTGGAATGGAATCAGCCACTAAATTAAGAGCAGTTTCAGCTGAGATTGTTAAAAAGGCAACTGATGGAACTGGCTACGAAGCAAGGTTAGTCCCTATGTTTAAGGGCAATCAACACCTATTGTTTGTCTACGAGCGTTTCCGCGACATTCGGTTGGTTGGCGCTCCTGCTGAAAGTGTTGGAAAGTTTGGAGGTGATACCGACAATTGGGAATGGCCGCGGCATACCGGAGATTTCTCAGTTTTCCGTGTATACATGAGTAAGGAAGGTAAAGCAGCCGAGTATTCTGCAGATAATGTTCCGTTGAAGCCGAAGTATTTTTTGCCGGTGTCGATAAAAGGATTCAATGACGGTGACTATGCCATGATCTATGGGTATCCTGGAAGTACCAACCGATACGAAACCTCTTTCGGAGTTAAGCTGAAAACAAATGTTGAAAACCCTGCCATTGTGAACTTACGTGACATACGGCTAAAGCTGATGTTTGAAGAAATGAGGAAAGACCCAGCGGTCCGTTTGAAGTTGGCGTCCAACTATGCATCGGTTGCCAACTATTGGAAGTTCTTTGATGGCGAAGCCAAACAGTTGCTGAAGTTTGATACTTATGGACAGAAGAAGAAAGAGGAGGAAAAGTTCAATTCGTGGGCAAAAGGAAAACCAGAATATGAGAATATCTTCAAACAGTATGAGAAAATTTATCAGGAATGGGCACCCTATGCCAAACATCGAATTTATTTGAATGAAGGAATTTTTGGATCTCCGTTGATCGCGTTTTCGGCATCGCTAGGTGCGATGGAGCGCGCTCTTACGAAAAAGCCAATCAATGCTGATGAACTTCAGAAGGTGAGTGAAAGCCTGGACAAAGCGCGTAAGTCATTTTTGGAAGGCAGCAACCGTGCTTCGGATCAAAAAATTGTTGCCGCTACTAGTCATTATTTTCATAGGGACATTGATCCGTCACAGCATCCTGCTGGTTTTTATGGAATCGTTTCTGCTTATGGCGACTTGAATGATGAAGCCACGTATAAAAAATATGCGGCAGACTTGTTCTCCAAGACAATGCTATTGGACGATAGTAAATGGAGTGCTTTTTTAGCAAAACCGGATTCCACTACATTACAAAAAGACATGGCCTACCAGTATTCTTCTGCGTTTAGTAAAAACTATGCTACCAAGTACGCCTCCTATGCCACCAATTTTACCGTTCAGAATAATGATTTAGGTAAAGCTTATTTGAAAGGCGTGATCGCCATGAACCCTGGCAAGGTAATGTACCCTGATGCAAACTTTACGATGCGCACCAGTTTTGGAAACGTCAAATCATATCGTCCTAGAGACGCAGTATTTTATGATTATGTCTGCACCTTATCGGGAGTACTGCAAAAATACAAACCCGGTGACTACGAGTTTGATTTGCCTGCTAATCTCATAGAGGCGTACAACAAAAAAGACTTTGGTCAGTATAAAGATGCCAAGTTGAACGATATCGTAGTGGCATTTATCACTACGAACGATATTACAGGGGGAAATTCAGGGTCACCAGTATTGAATGCAAAAGGCGAATTGATAGGCTTAGCGTTCGATGGTAACTATGAAGCGCTTAGTCACAAGATTGCTTTTGACAAGGACCTCAACCGCACAATTTGTGTGGATGTGCGCTATGTGCTCTGGTGTATTGATAAGTTGGGAGGAGCCAAAAATATTATTCAAGAGCTGACCCTGAAATAAGTCGACCAGCGCTAGATCTTCTGAGCTAGTGTTTCAATTTTTTTCTGCAGTGCGCTAGAAGCGGGAACTAATGGAAGCCGAACGTGACCATTACCAATGTTAATGGTTTTTAGCAAGTGCTTCAGCCCTACGGGATTTCCCTCTTCGTACATAGATGCATTGATCTCCAATAATTTGAATTGCTCTTGCTGCGCCCTGTTCAATTTGCCTGTTTGCATGTACTCTTTTATTTTTTTGAATATCACAGGATAGGCATTGGCCAGCACTGAAATTACTCCCACGCCACCAATGGCGTATATGGAAAGAGTAAGCATATCATCTCCTGAGATGAGCAGAAAATCAACCGTCTTTTCTTTCGCAACCTTCATGCATTGCTCCAAATTGCCAGACGCCTCTTTGATCCCGATGATGTTTTTGTGTTTGGCAAGTCGAAGAGTCGTTTCTGCAGTCAAATTAGAAGCAGTCCGTCCGGGGACATTATAAAGGATGATCGGAATCGGACTTGCATTTGCAACCGTAACGAAGTGTTGATATATTCCTTCTTGAGATGGTTTATTGTAATAGGGACTTACAGACAAAAGTGCATCTACGTTTGTTAGGTCCGTTGATCGGATCTCGTCCACCACACTTTGTGTATGATTGCCGCCTATCCCATACACGATGGGAAGTTTTTTGACGTTGTTAGCGATAACAAATTTTAGAACTTCTTTCTTTTCATCTTTGGAAAGCGTTGCCGACTCTCCTGTAGTGCCCATGACGACATAGTAATCAACTCCTTTTGAAGTATGACGCAATAGCTTTTTCAGTGCTTGAAAATCAATGCCGCCTCGGTTGTCAAATGGCGTCACCAATGCAACTCCGGTTCCATAAAGTTTTTTTGTAAGCATGAAAGGTTATCGTAACTGTTTTGCGTATTTATACATTGTTTCCATCAATCCCTTCGGGGTGCCCTCTTGCTTGATCATCATCTCAAAATAGGGACTTTCTTCCTCGCAATAGCGGCCAATTCTGCAATGTGCTTTTGAGCGTGCCAGTAAATCAAGTACCAGTGGATTCGAATTTAAGTCAACATAAAACAAAAGGTCAAAGCCGATTTTTGAAAAATTGTCAGCAGTTTCAGAATTGATCTTTCCCCAAAATGATAAGTCATCTATCGAAAAGAAGTCAAAAAGAACATCATAGTTTTCTTTTTTATTAGGTAAGAACTCCAATACTTTTACTTGCTTTCCGTCTAGCTCCAAGATGTGAATGAATTCCTTTACATCTTGACGCGTTTGTTTGTCTTCTACTGAAAAAACAATGCCCACTGATTTTGTTTGTTTATAAGGAATGCTGGCACGCATACTCTGGTTTTTTCGCAAGGAAGAGCGAGTACGCATTTTTAGGAAATTCATCTTAAACATGTTGCAAATTCAACATTTAAAATTCAACATTCAACATTTTTTTTAGCTCGTCAGCATCTTTTCGAAGTCAGCAATAGTTATCAATGTTACGCCCAACTTCTGTGCTTTCTCTAGTTTTGCCGGCCCCATGTTTTCGCCAGCAAGCAGGTAGTCTAGCTTGGCCGATACGCCAGAGAGAATTCTCCCTCCATTCGCTAACACCACGTCTTTAAGTTGATCTCGCTCGTAGTTTTCAAAGATGCCTGAAATCACAAAAGATTTGCCTTCGAGTTTTTGGCTAATCCGTTGCGGCTCAACCTCTGTCGTCTCCATCTGTAGCCCTGCTTTTTTCAATCGCGCAATTTCATTTAAGTGCTGCGATTGACTAAAGAATTGCACAACACTTTGCGCGATTTTCTCTCCGACCTCTGGTGCCTTCAGTAACTCTTCAACGGAAGCAGCAGCAAGCTTGTCCATCGACTTAAAATAGTAAGCCAATTTTTCTGCCACTGTCTTTCCCACAAAACGTATCCCGATCGCAAACAGTACTGATTGGAAGGGAGTGCTCTTCGAAGCTTCTATGCCTGCCAGCATATTTTCGGCTGATTTATCTTTTACCTTTTCGAGCCGCAGCAAGTCTGCCTTTTTTAGATCGTAGAGATCTGCTGGTGAATGCACCAGGCCCAGATCAAAAAGTTGCTTGATCGTTTGCTCTCCCAGCGAATCGATATCCATTGCTTTGCGTTGGATAAAATGTTCAATTCGCCCCTTGATTTGCGGAGGACATCCACTTTCATTGGGGCAATAATGATTTGCTTCACCTTCTTTTCTGATCAGAGGGGTGCCGCATTCGGGACAATCAGAAATGTAAACAACAGAAGCTGCTGTACTTTTTCGCTGTGCCAAGTCAACTCCTGTGACCTTTGGAATGATCTCGCCCCCTTTCTCTACAAATACGCTATCTCCTATTCGCAAATCAAGTCGGACAATTTCGTTGGCGTTGTGGAGTGAGGCACGTTTGACTGTGGTGCCGGCCAGTAAAACGGGTTCTAATTCAGCGACCGGTGTCACTGCACCTGTACGGCCAACCTGATAGGTGATGCCATTGAGGTGTGTACTGATGCTTTCTGCTTTGTATTTAAATGAAATAGCCCACCTTGGAACTTTGGCCGTTGCTCCCAGTCGCTGTTGTTGATCAAGACTATTTACCTTGATGACCACACCATCGGTTTCAAGTGGCAATTCACCGCGCTTTTTTTCCCAATGACCTATATAATCCATCACCTCTTGAATGTTCTTGCACTTTTGATAGGTAGGAGATACGTTGAATCCCCACTGTTCAATTTTTTGGATGGCTTCTTCATGTGAGCTGATGTTTAGCTCTTCTCCCAATAAGTAATACAAATAGCAATCAAGTTTACGTTTTGCTACCTCAGCGCTATCCTGCATTTTTAATGTGCCAGAGGCTGTGTTGCGTGCATTAGCATAGGTTTCTTCTCCAATGTCTTCTTGCTCTTGATTTATTTTTTTAAAGACTTCTTTGGACAGGAAAACTTCACCTCTTACCTCAAACTTGGTGGGGATTGATGTTAAATTAATTTTCAACGGCAAGCTACGAATTGTCTTTGCGTTTGCGATTACATTATCACCACGCACACCATCACCCCGCGTGATTGCTTTGATCAGGATACCATTCTCATAGATTAAGCTAATTGACACGCCATCAAATTTTAACTCACAGAAATATTCGTAGGCTTCTCCTTCTAAGCCCTTAGCAACGCGAACGTCAAATTCTTCCAGCTCTTCTTTGGAGTAGGTATTCCCCAACGAAAGCATGGGATACTGGTGAACTACGTTTTCAAATTCTTTAGTGATGGTGCCGCCCACCCGCTGGGTGGGTGAGTCAGGCTGCTTTAGTTCGGGGAATTCGTTTTCGAGGTCGCTTAGTTTTTTTAACAATTGATCGAACTCATAATCTGAAATCTCTGATTTATTTTTCTGGTAGTACAGTTCATTGTAATGATTGATCTGATCAACCAAGTCTTGAATTTCCTTTTTTGCTTCTATAGCAGACATCTTGAACGAGTATTTGATACGAAGGTAGAGTTCCTTCTATGTGTTTACAAATTGAAAGATTTGGCAGGCAATCAGGCCAGCCGTTTCAGTTCGTAGCCGATTTTCTCCGAGACTTACTTTCTCAAATCCAAGTTGTTGTGCACTCTCCAATTCTTCAGTAGAAAAATCGCCTTCAGGCCCAATCAACACCAAGTAGCTGTTGTTCGGTTTAGCGATCGCCTTGAGATGAACAGGGTTGGAAGAATCTACATAGCCAATAAATTTTTGATCTGCCGATTGCTTTAGAACTTCGCTAAGTGGTCGTAACGGATGGAGTATCGGCACCCACGCTTGCTGAGATTGTTTCATCGCACTAACTGCGATCTTTTCGATGCGTTCAACATTGAGCACCTTTCGTTCTGAGTTTTTGCAAAGGATAAAACTGATTTCATGAACGCCAATTTCTATCGCCTTCTCAACAAACCATTCAATCCGATCAGCATTTTTGGTTGGTGCAATTGCGATGTGGATGTGGTAGTCATTTTTTGGAATTTTTTCTTGTGCGCTGATTTTGAACACACACTTCTTTGAATCAATAGAAATGATCTGAGCTTGATAAAAAACACCTTTGCCATCGGTTATTTTAATATCGTCACCTGCCGACATTCTCAAAACGCGAAAAGCATGATATGATTCTTCTGCGGTAAGGTGATTGATTCCTTCTGAAACCGCGGGTTGAAAAAATAAATTCACGGCTAAAAATTAAGCCATATTGGAATTATGAATAAGCAGCTTGCAGACGATCCATAAGCGAGACGTACTCTGTCATCGCCTGATCTTTGGAAAGGCCCTTTTTGTTTGCCCAAGCGTCAAATTTTGCAATGGCCTTAAAGTCAAAACCTCCCGGCCGATCGCCACTCACATCGCCATCAGTTGCCTGCTTAAAGAGTGCGTACAAATCCAAAAGTTCTTCGTTAGAAGGTCTCTTGGTTAGTTCTTTAGATTTCGAAACGGCTGTATTAAAATCGTCAAGTAGTGCCATGTAATAATCTGTGGTTAAGTCCATAGTCGATGGACAATCGACCATGGACTATTAGTATTTTTATCGTTTTCCTATTGGCACATACGTTCTCAAATTCTGGCCAGTATATATTTGACGAGGACGACCAATCGGTTCTTTATTTTCACGTAGTTCTTTCCACTGGGCTATCCATCCCGGAAGGCGACCCATCGCAAACATTACAGTGAACATGTCCACTGGAATTCCTAGCGCCCGGTAGATGATACCAGAGTAGAAATCTACGTTTGGATACAATTTGCGTTCAATAAAATAAGGATCTCTTAGAGCTACCTCTTCAAGTTTCAAAGCAATATCCAACACAGGATCATTTACACCCAATTTACCAAGTACTTCATCTGCCGTTTGTTTAATAATCTTCGCACGGGGGTCAAAGTTTTTATAGACACGATGTCCAAAACCCATCAGGCGGAATCCGCTGTTTTTGTCTTTTGCTTTGTTGATCCATTTTTCAACATCTCCGCCATCTTTCTTAATGGCTTCTAGCATTAGGATTACTTCCTGGTTCGCGCCACCATGCAAAGGTCCCCAAAGTGCGTTGATCCCTGCGGAGATGGAAGAGTAGATACTTGCTTTGGAAGAGCCTACGATCCGAACAGTGGATGTTGAACAATTTTGTTCGTGATCGGCATGAAGAATCAAAAGTTTATCGAGTGCACTTGCCACGATGGGATCCACCTCATAATGTTCAGCCGGCAAGGCATACAACATTTTTAGAAAACGGGAGCAATAGTTAAGCGAATTGTCAGGATAATTTACGGGGTGACCCATTGCGTTTTTATAGGCCCATGCAGCAAATGTTGGCATCTTGGCCAACGAGCGCACGATGCTTAGATAAACCCCTTCAGCTGAGCGGTTCGGGTCAAGTGATTCAGGGTAAAAAGCAGTCTGTGCGCAAAACATGGAAGCCAAAACACCCATTGGATGGGAAGAAGAAGGGAAACCATCTAATATCTTTTTAATATCCTCGTGCACCATGGTATGGCGTCTGATGTCATCCGAAAACTTGTCCAACTGATCTTTATTGGGCAGTTCACCAAATATCAGCAGATATGAAACTTCCAAAAAGCTAGACATCGATGCCAATTCCTCAATTGAGTATCCCCTGTGACGAAGGATTCCCTTGTCGCCATCCAAAAAGGTAATGGCACTTTTAGTAGCGCCCGTGTTTTTATAACCAAGGTCCAGAGTGATGGCACCAGAATCTTCCAGTAGTGTACTAATATCTACTGCTATCTCATTCTCGGTACCCTCTACTATTGGAAGTTTATACGACTTTCCATTAATAATCAACTCAGCTGTTTTCGCCATAATAATGTTGTTTATGCTTTGGTTCTAAAGATAAAGGGAAGAGTTAGTAGAAAAAAATAGTCTTTAATATTTAGTTATTACCCAAGATTAGCGGCATGCCATCTTTGCCCGAACCCACTACAATCACCTTTGAGTTGGGTGATTTAGAAAGCTCTAAAGTCGCTTCAATCCCCCTCATTTTTAGTAGTTTGTCAGTTAAGCTGTTGTTGATAATGTTGTTTGCCCTCGATTCACCTTCTGCAGCAATCCGCTTACGCTCCGCCTCACTCTTTTCTTTGTCGAGTCGATATTGGTAGGCCAGTGATTCCTGTTGTTGTTGTAGCTTGTTTTCTATGGCTGCCTTGATTTGTTCGGGCAAAGTAATGGAACGAATCAGAACGGCAGTAGCTTTCACGTTATTGGTGTGTAAAATATTTTCGGTTTCCGTGGTGATAGCGGTTTCAACTTCTGCCCGTTTGGTAGAGTAAATTTCCTCCGCAGTATATCTACCCATCACCTGTCGAACTGTTGACCGAACCTCTGGGATAACCAACACATTCACATAGTCTTTGGTGAATTGCTCATGGATAAAGCCAATTTTATTGGGAACCGGATAGAAACGTACGGTAATATCAACGTGGATCGAAAGACCGTTCTTGTCCAGCACGTCCATATTTTCATCGGAAGAAGTCTCGTTTACCTTATAGGTAGCCACCTCATTCCAGGGCATTTTTAGGTGTGTTCCTGGCCCAATTACATCTGTTTTATCAAGACCTTTGCCAAATGGGTAAAAGATGATAGCCCGTTCGGTGGCGGCTACATTGTAGAAAAGGCTTGAAGAAAGCGCAAGCAATACAAAAAAGGCAATGATGCCCACGATGATAAATGGAAGTTTACTGTTATTCATGGTAGTTTATTTTTATTTATTTATTTTCTGGTTTTTCCTCTTCTCTTGGCAGCCCTAATAGTTTTCCAATTATTAGCATGCCATAAAGGCCTCCCCAAACGGCTTCTAAAATGCTAATGTTTCGAATTAGTCGACTTGGCTGCAATCCGGAGTCTACTCCTCCTAATATGCTAAAGCTGTAAGTTACACATTCAGCGTAATTTGGAAGACCTAATTCGATGACAACGCCCAAGCTTCCGGGTTTAGCGACAGAAATCAGGTCGTACAGGCTACCAAAGGATATTCCAATCATCAAGAATATGCAGGCAGCGCCCCAAAGCTTGTCGGGTGTCATGTGACTTCCAGAAAACAGATCATGTATTGCAAAGCTGATTACGGTCACTTCGATGGGGAAGAGAACACCGTGGAGCGTTAGCAAATAGGCTTGCCGGTTAGGTACCTGTATGATTTGATAGTAAGGAAATTCAACCAGGATACCGGTTACAATCACCACTATCAACGCGACAAAAATGACGTTTAAGACAATACGATTGTCGGTAAAATTTCGAAGCAAATCCCACTGTAAAAAAGCATAGATCGCTGCAAAAAGTGAAAATATTGAAATGATCAGTTTAGATGCATCACTCTTTGAATCGGCCAACAAAGGTTCTGACAGAACTAATCCAAAGGATACGATCACCACTTGGATCAGTACAATTCTGCGGTAGTCCTTGGTTTTCTCTCGTAATAGATCCTTACGCGAGAGGAGACTTCTCAAGCTGAAAAAGGGCATGGCTGTGTTTTGTTCAAAAGTATATCTTTTTGGTGGTGGATTGGCCATGCGGCTTACAATGATTCACGGTGTGCGAAAACCATTATTGCCGATTAATCAAGGTCATAAAAAAAGCGATACACACGTATCGCTTCTTCGATTGGTAATGAGTCTTTTTAGTTTGCGCCTCCCATTCCCATGTCGCCACCATTGCTTTCGGGGGCGGGAGCAGGTGGTGGAGCAGGCACCGCTGCAACAACTGCGGGCTTGGGAGCTGGCGCAGGTTTTGGCGTAGATTTCTTCTTAGCTGCTGGTTTCTTAGGAGCCGCTTTTTTAGGAGCTGCTTTTTTAACAACCTTTTTTGTTGCTTTTTTCGCAGATTTCTTAGCCGCCTTTTTTACTACTTTCTTCACCGCTTTTTTCGCTGATTTCTTGGCTGGTTTTGCCTTCTTTTTTGCTGCCTTCTTTGCTTTTTTTGCCATAGCACAATGAGTTTAGAGTGGGTTTTATTTTCTGGTTTACAAGGCTACATTCATTAGCCTCTTAAAGTTAAAGAAAGTTTGAGTCGATAAACAAGAAGTTTGGGAACAAAATGAAAATGTTTTTTCAGTCGACATGAGAAGGTATTTTCTCCTGCTCCTTTTTATGGAGCTTGACATCCCATAATAGTGAAACTTGTAGGAAGTCTTTGCCCGTTTCGTCTACCAATTTGTAGTCGAATTGGTGTAGGTATCCAGCCTGTACCCCCCAACTTTTTGAAAGCTGATAACCGAGGCCAACGTACGTTCGAATCCGCTCGAAGTAAGCTGGGGTATCAGTAAAAAAGACCTCTCCGCTGCCTGTAACGTACCAAACCTTGGGCTCAATTTTAAGCCTATTCAGTGGTACTATGGCTTGCATTCGATACCTGAATCGGTTTCGATATCCGTTTTTCGTGAAGCGCTGTTCTGCCCGGTACCGGTGCTCAAACTTGATGCGGTGCAGATATTGACTCATACTCATTTGCTCGAAAAGCCTTATTTCATCACTAGTCTTTGGCGTTACAAAGTCTCCGCCCTCTTGATAGGTATCGTACTTGCCGGCTGCTACAGCGAACGAAAAATTCTTGTCGAGTGCGTAGCTCACCCCACCCTTCAATTCGTGGTAGTGAAAGTTATTGTAAAATAGCAATGAGCGAACTTGACCTTCCAGAAAAACTCCCCACTTGTCCGAAACGGACGCCTTGGCGCTAAGGATATTCCAACTTCCTAAGCCACCTTGCGCAAATAGCAAGGTAGAAGCTAGAGCAAATGCGGACAGTAAAGAGGCTTTTTTCACTGGTCGAAAATAGCGAATTATGTTTTACTTCCCGATACAGAATTTCCCGAAGATGTTCGCCAGCAGATCGTCAGATGTGATCGTCCCAGTGATCTCGCCAAGATAATGCAACGCTTGACGAATGTCCATGGCTA
This sequence comes from Cytophagales bacterium, assembly GCA_020403045.1. Lineage (GTDB taxonomy): Bacteria > Bacteroidota > Bacteroidia > Cytophagales > Cyclobacteriaceae > ELB16-189. Next base: position 18,970 of record JADBYK010000031.1, on the reverse strand, counting down.
AGAAATCTCCTGTGGTTCCTTTTTCCATTCCAGCAAGCACTCGTTCCAATGACAAATGAGTCTGCACGAGATTTTGGTAGTGTCGCAGATTGGTCACCACCACATCGCCTTGTTTGATTTCTTTGATTTGAAATTGACTAACAATTTTTTCTTTCAATGCTTGGATGTTTGTTTTGGCGGATGCTGAAATGAAAAGAAAATCTTCTTTTTTCAGTAGCTCGATGAAAGCTACGCTAGCTTTATCCATCTTATTCCCAATTTTTAGATAGGGGATACCCAACTTCTTCAATTCTGCTTCTTCCGCGCGTACCTCCTCCAGCGTTGTATTGGCCAGGTCAAAGAGATATAAAATCAATGAAGCCTTTTTCATGCGGTCGCGAGTTCTTTCTACGCCAATCGATTCTACCACATCCGTGGTTTCCCGAAGGCCCGCTGTATCCATAAAACGAAAAGCAATCCCTCCCACAATCATTTCATCTTCGATCACGTCACGCGTAGTGCCCGGTATTTCAGAAACGATTGCTTTCTCTTCATTAAGCAATGCGTTTAGTAATGTTGACTTCCCCGCATTGGGTTTGCCGGCAATGACAGTGGGTATTCCATTTTTAATAACGTTACCCTGATCAAATGACTGAATGAGTGTTGTAAGGTAGGATTGAATTTGAAGAATCAATTTTTTCAAATCCTCTCGTTTGGCAAATTCCACATCCTCTTCTCCAAAGTCTAACTCTAATTCAATCAGCGAAGCAAAGTGAATAAGTTCTTCTCGCAGTTTTTGAATTTCTTTAGAAAACCCTCCTCGCATTTGGTTGAGCGCGGCTTGCCTTGCGTTATCGGTTTCTGCGTGGATTAAGTCAGCTACTGCTTCTGCTTGTGCCAAATCAAAACGACCGTTCAGAAATGCGCGCTTCGTAAATTCGCCAGGCTCTGCCAACCTCACACCACGTCTTAAAAAAAGCTTGATTATTTCTTTGATGATCACTGGCGATCCATGGCACGAAATTTCGACCGAGTTCTCTTTTGTGAACGAATTAGGTTCCTTGAAAAGTGATACCATTACTTCGTCAATCGCTTTGCTGTCACCGATGGCCCCAAGGTGAATCGTGTGCGATGGTTGCTGGTCGAGCTTTTTGCCTTTAAAGACTTCTTGCGTTAACGCGATGGCGTTTTTCCCGGATAATCGGATGATGCCCAATGCGCTTACACCCGGAGGCGTTGCAAGTGCAATAATCGTGTCGTCTGTTGGGCTCAAAAAATTTACGTTTGAAAATTATCGAACAATAAGAACAGGAATGGCTACCCGGTGCCGCACAGTGTCTACAGTAGTTCCAAAGATTAGATCCTTGGCCCACTTGTGTCCATGTGCACCCATCACCAAGAGGTCTGCATCAAATTTAGTAACGAGTTCTGGAATGATCTGCTTGGGATTGCCGTAACCGATTTGCATTTCAACTTCATAGCCTTGCTCTTTCAACTGATCCAAATAGTTTTGAAGTGATGCGGTATCAACGCTTGATTCTCTATCAGCTATTTCACTTCCATACCAGATGGCACCTGCTGTTTCTACAACATGAAGCAACAAGTACGAAGCACTTTTTCCACCCTGTGCCATGGCGCTTTGAATGCAGATTGAGTCGACCGAACTAAAGTCAATCGTAATGGCAATTTTTCGGTAGGTGGGCTTTTCTAAACTTTGCAGGAGAATGGCTGATCCGTGTGGTGGACGTGCATTTTTTTCTTGTCTCCTTCTGTCCAGCAAAGGCTTGAAGGTGATATAAAAAAGTAGAACACCTGTTGCCATGCAAAATGGAATGACAATCAGCCAAATCAGCCATGCGTTTTCTCCGGCATTGGCGAGCCAGCCCGTTATTTCCTGCACCACTAATTTTACGTTGAGGGACACAATAATGAAAGCAATTGTCCAGGCCGCTATTTTCACCCAGGGCTTAATGGCAAAAACGCCCATCTTTTGTTTGTCACTCGTAAAATGGATTAGTGGGATGACCGCGAAACCAAGTTGAAGACTTAAAACCACTTGGCTGAAAACCAAAAGCTCACCGGTTTTCCCTTCTCCATAAATTAAGATAACCACATAAGCAGGAATAATCGCAATCAATCGGGTGATTAATCTCCGTAGCCAGGGGGCAATGCGTAGATTAAGATATCCTTCCATAACTACCTGCCCCGCCAGTGTGCCTGTAATCGTAGAGCTTTGTCCAGCCGCGACAAGTGCAACACCAAAAAGGATCGAAGCCCATTCCGTTCCTGTTAGTGGCGCGAGAAATTTGTAAGAGTCTTGAATGTCGGATACTTCAAACATTCCTGCGCGGAAGAAAGTAGACGCAGCCAAAATCAGAATGGCGGAGTTGACAAAGAAGGCGGCATTCAATGCAATCGCAGAGTCAATAAAATTGTATTTGATGGCCGACCATATTCCTTTTTCGCTACTGTCGATCCTCCGTGTCTGAACTAACGAAGAGTGCAGGTATAGATTATGGGGCATCACAGTAGCCCCAATGATTCCAATGGCAATGTACAATGCTTCATCAGAGGGTAGGGTGGGGACGAAGCCTTTCATCAATTGCCCCACTTCGGGTTTGGCCCAGATCATTTCCATTAAAAAGGAGATACCAATAATGGCTACCAAAGCAATAATGAATGCTTCGATTTTTCGCATGCCATAGCTTTGAAGCACTAGCAATAGCAGAGTATCTAACACAGTGAGTGAAACACCCCAGATCAAAGGAAGGCCAAACAGAAGTTGCAATCCAATGGCCATACCCAGTACTTCCGCCAGATCGCAGGCAGCTATGGCGATCTCCGCCAAAATCCACAAGCAAAAATTGACCACCGGGTGATAAGAGCTTCTGGATGCTTGGGCGAGATCAAGCTGACGAACTACACCCAGACGTGCACTGAGGCTCTGTAGTAGCAGAGCCATCAGATTGCTCATTAACAAGACCCACAACAGTGAATAACCGAATTTACTACCACCTGCAATATCGGTAGCCCAATTGCCCGGATCCATGTAACCCACGCTTACCAAATACGCAGGTCCCAGGAATGCTAGCAACTTTCGCCAACCCCTGCGGTTAGTAGCATCTACAGAAGAATGTACTTCACTGAGTGATTTTCGTTGCACAGAATCACTCATAATACTCGGCCAAAACTTTTTTCTACCTTTTTCATGCGTTTACCAGAATATTTTCTGACACTTCCTTCGACAGGAAAAATCGTTGATTATTGATGCTCACTTCCATCGAGCCATCGTACTCTTCTCGCTCAATCACCTTAATTGTTTTGCCGGGGCGAGCACCAATTTTGTCGAGGTATTTTAACAATTGAGAGTCTGAGTCTTTAACTGCTACGATCATACTGGCGGCACCCGGCTTTAGAGACGCTAACATCACTTGTTGAAGTGCTTTGATCTTGCCGTTGGTGTCGGGGATCGGATCACCGTGTGGATCAACCTTTGGAAAGCCCAGGTATTCGTCTAGTTTTTCAATCAACCGTTTTGACTGAATATGTTCCAATTGTTCAGCTACCTCATGCACCTCGTCCCAAGAAAAACCCAGCTTTTCAACTAAAAACGTTTCCCACAAGCGGTGCTTTCGAATGACAGAGAGTGCCACCACTTTCCCTTTGGTGGTTAGGTTCACGCCATAATATTTCTCGTAAGAGATAAATTCTTTGGTGGAAAGCTTTTTTATCATGTCCGTTACTGAAGCGGCCTTGGTGTTCATTGCCTCTGCCAGTTCATTTGTCAACACTGATTGGCTGCCAGCTTGTGAAAGATGGTAGATTGATTTGAGGTAGTTTTCTTCAGCCAAACTTATCATGAGCGAACGATTGCTGGCAAATATATTATTTTAGGCTTGTCTAAAATAATATTTAGGCTAATTATTTTACCCAACTTTTAACACCCTGCCAATGATTTCAAGGAGCTTTTGCTCTTCACTTTCCCAAATGACATTCGATGGAGCCTTCTCATAAAAAGTAGTTGACCGAATTTGATCTAGGATGGCCTCCACATTTGGGTTCGCGAAATTGAGATTAATTGAACCTTTAAACGGGGCCGTTATTTCTGACCATGGTTTGTAGTCATGCAGAAGAATCGGTAGTTGACAACCGAGGTATTCATACAGTTTTGTAGGGATCGAGTTTGTAGTGTCGGGCGAAGGCGGGTAATAAATCAATCCAAAGTTACATGTGGAAATGGCGCGAAGAATTTCAGCATGCGGAACAAGAACATCACCGCCAACCAAGTTAATAAACGGGAAGCTTTCTATTTCTTTGCGAATTCTTTCGAGCGTATTTCCTTTTGCGCAATAGCCAATTAATAAAAGTTGAACAGTGGGCTCCAAAGCCTTAAGTTTTTTGGCGAGTTCAATGCTCTCAAAAACCCCTGTACCCTCGGCCAGCGTGCCACTAAACAACAGCTTGAATTGGGTCTTACTCGCATCGCGAAAAAACCCTCTCGGTATGCTAACCTTATTCTCTAATGTGGTTGCCTTGCCACCGAAGAACGACATCTCTTTTTCATAACCTTTTTCTGCCAGTAAGTTCCAGTGAAAGAGAGGCGATGTGATCACCTCTTTTAATCTAACCCAAATAGCCAGAGCCGGTCGAAGTGGTTTGGGAAAAGCGTCTGTGTAGAGAATATTCCGCCAGTAATTTTCCTGGATGTCGTACACGATCTTGGTGCCAAATAATATTCTGTTTAGAATAGCAACTATCAGTAATTCATGGGTGTTAACTATCAATATATCTGGTTTTACTTTAAGCATCTTTTTCAACACATTGAGGGGTGCCCAAAGCCTTCGAAAGCTCAGTCGCTTAAAATGCTGGAGTGGTAGAAAGTGAATATTGTTTGTGTTATTAGGGGTTTTTTTAGCCGGAAAACCAACAATAAAAACCTCATAAATTCCTGTAGCAGAAAGTGACTTTCCTAGCTTCTCGAACATGCGCGTATCATCGATCGGCTTTAGCACCGATGCGAGCAGAATTCGCTTTTTACCAACAGCTGGTTTTGATTCCATTTAAGCACCAAACGGCCAATTTCGATTTGACCTTTCTATATTGCAATCCGTTTTAAAATTAGAACATAAATGCAACTCAAAGAACTAATAGAAAATGCCTGGGATAATCGCGACCTATTGAAGCAAGCAGAAACCCAGTCTGCTATCCGCGAAGTAGTGGAACAACTGGATAAGGGCAAGCTGCGCGTGGCCGAGCCGAATGGTGATGTATGGAAAGTAAATGAGTGGGTGAAGAAGGCCGTTATTTTGTATTTCCCCATCCAACAAATGGAGACAATCGAGGTTGGACCTTTTGAGTTTCACGATAAAATTCCCCTGAAGAAAAACTACAAAGAACTGGGTGTTCGCGTTGTTCCGCATGCCATCGCGCGGCATGGGTCTTACCTAAGCAGAGGTGTTATCATGATGCCATCTTATGTAAACATTGGCGCCTACGTAGATGAGGGCACCATGGTAGATACATGGGCAACGGTGGGTAGTTGTGCGCAAATCGGAAAGAATGTTCATTTAAGTGGCGGGGTAGGAATTGGCGGTGTACTGGAACCTGTTCAGGCCGCCCCCGTTATCATTGAGGACAATGCTTTCATCGGCTCTCGTTGTATTATTGTGGAAGGCATCAGAATAGGGCGCGAGGCAGTTTTGGGTGCCAATGTGGTTTTGACGGGGAGTTCCAAGATCATTGATGTAACAGGCGCGCAGCCGGTAGAGCATAAAGGATTTGTGCCCCCGCGGTCAGTGGTTATACCCGGCACGATTCCAAAAGCATTTGCGGCCGGAACATTTCAGGTTCCATGCGCTCTGATTATTGGAACCAGAAAAGAAAGCACCGACAAAAAGACTTCCTTGAACGATGCGCTGCGCGAAAATGGTGTCTCGGTGTAGAGTGGCACAGGCTTTGTCTAAGAAGTACAGATAAGATAAATTTGCATATGCGTTTGTTTTTACTTTTGCTAGTGGCTTTGGCTTGTTTCGGATTCGTCCAGGAGTCAGGTATAGTTCGCAAGGAGAATACATCGTTCGGAATCGGAGAGCGAGTTGATTATGAAATGTATTTGTGGGGCATTACCGTTGGAAAAGGGGCCGCTGAGGTGGATAAAAAATTCCACACAAAAAACAGCCGGACCTGCTTTAAGGTGGACGCATATATGGAGACTCTCGGTATGGCGACCTGGGTTTCTAACGTAAATGACAATTGGGGTGCCTATATTGATTCATCCGAAATTATCACCCACGAGTCGTATCGAAAATTAAAGGAAGGAAAATATAGATTAGACGAGCTTATCAAGTACGATCATACACAGAACAAAGCATTTGTTCAAATAGCAGATAAAGCCACCGGCAAGTTCAATGAGCCAAAAGAGTATAAGACACCAGATAAGGTACGGGATGTGGTTACCGGCTTTATGTATTTGAGGGTCATTGATTTTTCAAAATTCAAAATGAAAGATACACTCACTGTTTCGGGATTTTTTGAAGACAAGGCGTATAGCTTTAAAATTATCTATTTTGGTAAGGAAGTAGTTGAGACCGACTTGGGCAAGATTCTTTGCCACAAGCTGGTTCCCATAATGCCCGACAACACCCTTTTTCGGGGTGAGAACTCCGTCACCGCATGGATTTCTGCTGATCGCAATCAAATACCAGTTAAAGTAGACGCCAAAATGTTTGTTGGCCATGCTGGCACTGAAATGGTCGGCTTTAGGGGATTGAAAAATCAGTTAAAAATTATTCGATAGTTTGAGCCGACTTCAGGAGCTCTTGAAAACGTTCTAACGAAATCGGCTTAATAATAAAATCGGTAACCTCAGAAAAACTTTTGGCGCGATTTAAATCTCTTGGATCTATCGAGGAACTGACCATAAAGATGGAAATATCTTTGGCCAGGGAAGATTTTAGTGTTGTAAAATCCTCTAAGAACATCCAGCCATCTACAAATGGCATATTGATGTCTAGAAACAGATAATCAGGTAGAAGTTCTTTCTGCAAGGCCTTTTCTCTTAAAAAAGTCAGCGCCTCGGCTCCATTTTCGAAATGCAATATATTTTGAGCCAATTTGGATGATTCAAGCAATCGTGTAGCCGTGAACTGAAAGATAGAATCATCGTCTACTAAAGCTATAATTGCCATTGCGTGAGAATTTAAGCGTATTTAAAATTTAACAATAAAAGTGGTTCCAATGTTTTGTTCACTGGAAATTGTAATCTCTCCTCCCAATGCTTCGATTTGGCTTTTTATCATAAAAAGCCCTATTCCACGGCTTTCTGGGTGTTTGTGAAATGTTTTTCTCAATTTAAAAATGTGGTGCCCGTATCGTTTTAGATCTATTCCAAGTCCGTTATCAGTCACCGTTAGTATTACTCTCTCATTCTCAACTGTACTTTTTAGCCTGATTTCCGGGGTTCTGTCAGGATGCCTGTATTTGAGCGCATTGCTTAGCAGATTAATTAAAACGCTTTCCAGATAAATATTTGGGTACTTCACTTTTGGTACTCTTTCAAAATCCGTACTAACCACTGCTTTTGCCTCGGCAATCTGGGAGCTTAGTTGTTTTCTTACTCCATCAAGTACATTTTCAAATAGCAGATCCTGTCTGGCAATATCCTTGTCCTGTTTGATTTTTAACACTTCATTTAATTCCTGTAGGCTTGTAAGAATTTTGGTTCCAGAGTCATGGAGCATTTTGATAAACATCTTCTTTTCTGCAGGATCTTCCGTTTTTTCGTAAAAATCAAGTAAGCTCAGAATATTCGATACGGGTGATCGCAAGTTGTGCGAAACAATTTGAGTAAACTCGTCAAGCTGTTCATTCTTTCTTTTTAAATCCTCAGCGAAGAGCGAAAGCTTGTTATTTTGATCAATAATTTTCTCCTCGTTTTGCTTTCTTTCAGTGATGTCCCTGAATTCGGTTACTCGAATTGTTTTCCCTTGATAGGGAATATTTCTGCTGTGAATTTCTAAATTGTAGCGAGTGCCGTCCTTGCGAATTCCAATGACATCATAGGGCTTTTCATATCCCATATTGATCTTTTCTTTTACCACCGACTGTGATTCGGGCGCAATAAGATTCACGCCATTCATGCCGATCAACTCATCGTAACTAAACCCGGTAATATCACTTAGTCCTTTGTTAGCGTCTAATATTTCACCCTGATAATGTAGACCGATACCGCCAAAAGAAGCTTCTTGCAATGTGCGGAATCGGGTTTCACTCTCTTTTAGCTCAAACTCAGCCTTTTTTTGCTGCGAGATGTCAGTCATAATGCCCAACATTCGGTATGCGACTCCGTTTGCATCTTTCAGAAAAAACCCGCGGTCGGAAAGTTGGGTGAAGCTACTTGATTTTGTCTGGAAACGATATTCAATCTGAAAGCTCTTTCCTTCCTGTCGGCAGGTTTCTAACTCAGCTGTTACGCGTTCTCTGTCTTCAGCGTGGATTCGTTTTTCCCACTCCTTCGCATTGCCCATCTCGCCCGTCTCAAGCCCTAGCACATCTTTGCTGTTGCCACTCCATACAATTTGGCCTGAGGGCACGTCATAATCATAAATCACTTGCCCGGAAGACGCGGCAATAATTTCGTAGCGAGTCTGCCACTCTTTATTCTCACGCTCAATTTCCTTTCGCTCTAATACGGTTCCTACTGTGGCAACGAAAGACTTCAGGATCGCGAATTCTGAATTAGTAATTTGTCGCTCCGCTTTACATTCATCAACTCCTAAAAATCCCCAAAACTGGCCGTAGACCTGAATAGGTACATTAATCACTGATTTTACATGGAGCGCTGCCAATTCAGTTCGGTAGGCGTCATCTTGAATGTCTGCAACATGGCTCAAAAACGTTTTTTTAGAAGAAAGGCTTTTTTCCAAAGAGGGAGCAAGTCGATAAGGAAACTGTGCTGTTCCTGCATACTCAAATTTTCCTTCCATTTCGTTTGAAGTCCATTTCACTTTTAGTGTACAAGCTGCTGTAGCAGTAGTTGGATCATTTTGAAAAATAAGTATGCGATCGGCCCCTGTTTTTTCGCCCAATACACCGATGGCTTTTTGTAGACCGATCCAAACATTGGTTTCTACAGCGAGGTAACTCGTTGCTTCTGCCAATGCCGAAACCATGGCGTCACGGTGACGTAGTGCTTCTTCGTTGGCCTTTCTTTCAGAAATATCGCGGCTTGAGAGAATGATTGTTTCTACTTCGCCCTTTGGATTCAATATCGGGTTTCCCTGTGTTTCTATCCAAACATACTCCCCATTTGCATTCTTATATCGAAACTCGGCTTTTTCAGGATTCTTATTTTTAATTGAAACTTCAAATTTTGTGGCAACCAAAGGCAAATCTTGGGGATGTATAAGTTCAAAAATCGATCGCCCAAATAGCTTTTCCGAATCAAAGCCGAGAATTCTTTTGTGAGAGGGGCTGACATAAATAAAATTGCCGTTGATGTCGGCTTGCGCCACCATATCGTGCATATTGTTTGTAAGAGTCCGGTAAACCTCTTGACTTTCGAGTAATGCCTTTGCGTCTGTTTTTTGTTGAGTGATGTCAATGATTGTTCCAGTCATTTTGGTTGGAACCCCATTTTTCAGGAACACTTTTCCTGTCCCCGAAATCCACCGCATGATGCCATCCGGTGGTATAACTCTGTGTTCTGTCTTGTATTGACCGTTTGTTTGAAGGCACATATCGATGTCCTGCTTCAATCTGTCAATGTCTTCCGGATGGACATACGTCAGGTAGTCTTCAAATGTTAAGGTGCGGAACGCTTGATCCAGGCCATATATTCTTAAAATCTCGTCTGACCAGAAAACGTCATTGGTGCTCATGTTCCACTCCCATATTCCAATGTTTCCTGCATTCAATGCAAGGTTGAGTCGTTCACTCGAAATAGCATTTTTATTAATGAGTTCAATCCGATCAGTTACCTCGATAACAATCACAACCAATCCAATAATGTTTTTATTCTCATCGTAAATAGGGTCGTACCGATCCTCCCAAAAGAGGCGTTGGATTCCATCTCCATAGTCTTCTGTTTTCGTGAAATGCTCACCCGCCAATGCTCTGTCAAAATTTCCTTTTGCTTTTAAATAATCGCTTGTATTTAATTTTTCCAATAAGGCAAGAAAATTCACGCCAATAGCAATCTCCACATTCCATATTTTTTTCATGGTCTGGTAATGGGAGTTTGTAAAGGAAGTATAGCGATACTGTCGATCTAACGAAAAGGCAATTACCCCGGTTGAGTTTTCTATAGCAGTAGATAAAAAAGGGCTAGGCATAAATTTGGTTCGAACAGTAAATCTAATTTTTAAATCGTTTTAGAAAAGTTGTATTTTCGGGCAAACATTACCTAATTCCTTACATTATGTTAAAAGAATTTAAGTCATTCGTGATGCGCGGCAACGTGGTTGATCTGGCTGTTGGCGTAATTATTGGCGGGGCGTTTGGCGCTATCGTGAATTCGCTGGTGGCAGATGTAATCACCCCAATAATCCTTCAACCTGCACTTGAAGCAGCCGGTGCAGCCGATATTGCCTCTTGGAAGCCGGGTGGCATGCTTCTCGGCAAATTTATTTCTGCAGTAATTTCTTTCGTAGTGATTTCTTTTGTCCTTTTTCTAGTTGTGAAGGGTATGAATGCAGCGAGCAGGAAAAAGGAAGAATCAGCACCTGCACCGGCACCTCCCGCTGATGTAGTTTTATTGACCGAGATACGAGACCTACTGAAAAAATAGAAATTCAAAAAAAATCCGGTGAAAAGCCTCACCGGATTTTTTTTGCACTTAAGACTATTTGAACTTTTCCGCTACAACAAGTTCTTTGTTTCCAGTCATGTACTGGTAAAATCCACTTCCCGATTTTACTCCTTTGTTTCCGGCTTGCACCATGTTAACAAGCAGCGGGCAGGGTGCATACTTTGGATTTCCGAACCCATCGTGCAATACACGCAGAATAGAAAGGCAGATATCTAGCCCAATAAAATCGGCTAGTTGAAGTGGTCCCATCGGGTGGGCCATTCCTAATTTCATCACGTTGTCGATTTCTTCAACACCGGCTACCCCCTCATACAAGGAGTATATTGCCTCATTGATCATGGGCATCAAAATCCGGTTGGCCACAAAGCCAGGGTAGTCGTTTACTTCTACTGGAATTTTGCCCAATTTTTTGGAAAGCTCCATGATTGTATGGGTCGTCTCATTGGTGGTGCTGTAGCCTCTGATGACCTCAACCAGTTTCATTATGGGTACTGGGTTCATAAAGTGCATCCCAATCACGTTCCCCGGACTTTTGGTGACTGACGCTATTTTCGTAATCGAGATAGAAGAAGTGTTGGAGGCAAGAATGGTTCCTGGTCTGGTAACTTCATCCAAGTCTTTAAATATTTTTAATTTTAATTCCAGATTTTCAGTAGCCGCCTCTACCACCAATTCTACATCCTGTAGCCCTTCTTTTATAAATGTGGTGGTAGAAAGATTCGACAAAGTTAGCTGCTTCGCATCGGCAGTAATCGTTCCCTTTTCTACCTGCCGGGAAAGGTTTTTGTCAATGGTAGAGATCGCTTTTTTTAAGGCATCTTCAGAAATATCTATGATGGAAACCTTGAATCCATGTTGAGCAAATACATGCGCAATACCGTTGCCCATGGTTCCGGAACCAATAACCGCTATTTTATTCATTGAGTTGACTATTTTTGTTAGCTGTAAAGATAGAGTTTCGATGGTGCCAGAAAAATCCAGAATTAGAAATTTGTCGACTCGTTACCTCAGTTTTTACAAGTATGGATTGATGGTAATCATCTTAGTAGTTTGCTCAAGCATCGCTTATTACTATCGAGAGAATTTATTTGAAAGGGGTAGTTTTAGTAGTTGGTATTTACCGTTGTATTGGGCTTATCTCTTTTACCTTTGGCTGAGGGTAAACAAGAAGGTATTTCATGTGGAGTTTGATCATGAATTTATGTATGTAAGGCAGAAAGAGCAAGATTTACTAATACCGCTTGAAAACATTAAAGACGTTAACTTAGCTTCAATAGAAGGGGTGTACAAAGTCGATCTTTATGCCAAAGAGTTGTTTGGTGATACGTTTTATTTCAAGCCATCACTTCTCTACCCTTTCAACCACAAAAAGAAGGAAGCATTGGTGGATGTTCTTTGGGCAAATATTGAAAAGGCGAAAAGGAAAAAACAGCATTTTCAAAGAAACGCTCTTCACAGTTAATTCAAGATTCAAAACTCAAAATTGAACTTTGGCATTAAACTCTAAACTTTGAATCTTGAACTTTGAATCTTGATTATTCAACGAGGACTTCTTTCGCAAACCCCATTGCATTGAACCTAAGTGAAAGTCGTTGAGTAATTGTATCTCTCCCGCAATTCGTTCCGGGTGTCAAATAGTAATAGAAGAACTTCTGGTTGCGCTTATACAGTTCGTTTTTGTCGGGTCTGCCTAAAAGCTTGACGATGTCGTCTTGCGAGAGGCCTTTTAACTTTTCTTTTTGATTCACCAACTGGGGCAATGCTGCGAGCCGATCTTTCGAGCAGCCCCATTTGTCATTCTTCCATTTTGCCAGGTCTATTTTTTCGAGGGTTGGCAGCGGCTTCGAGCAACCCAGTAACACCAATAACAAAATAGTAAAGAAGAAAAGGCACCGATAGTTCAATGTATTTGCATTTAATTTGTACCACAAATGTAGTTACATGACACTAAAGGTATTTAAAGCGATCTGGTTTCTTTCGTTGGTTATTTTTTTGGGTGTGTTTATGTACAACTACGCCTCTTTGCCCGAGACAATTACGGTTTTGGAGTCCGAAACGCCATTTTCGCTTACACGTGATGCTTTATTCTACTGCGTTTTGGCGGTTGCAGCAATTTTTAACCTGTTTGTATTTGTTATTAACAAATTGTTTGCTGTTCAATTGGGGTTTAGAGCTTGGTTCTACGGCTTGGTTATTTCACTCAATATCTTTTTGATCATCGGTATCAATTTTGTAGCCCTCTACAATAGTGCAGAAAAATTTGACTATCAGGCGATTGGACCTATTATCTATGGCGGCATCGTGCTTGTGGTGGGTTGGGCTATTAGTTGGCCCCTCTATGCAGTGGCCAGAAAACTTTTTTCTAAATAATCAGTTTTAATCAATTCTTTTTACCAGTTGTAAATCAGCCAATTAGTTCGGTTGTCCCTGATTTTTTTTGCTGTAATCCCCATTCTACTCTACGAGGAATTCTCGCAGAAAAATATTTTCTTCGAACTATACATTGGCGTTTGCCAGTAGAATTTTTAAGTCAGACCCGATAAATTTTTCATCTTTGCGCCCGCCAGCCTAAGTCGTTATGGAGGGCGGGCGATTAAACTCTTAAGTTTTGAACTGCTATGGCGAAGGAAACAAGTGAATACGATGAATCCAGTATCCGGTCCCTCGATTGGAGAGAGCATATTCGACTCAGGCCGGGAATGTATATTGGTAAGTTGGGCGATGGCTCTGCCAAAGACGATGGCATTTACGTGTTAGTAAAAGAAGTTATCGACAATTGTATCGATGAGCACATGATGGGGTATGGCAAAACCATCGATGTAAAAATTACCGATCAACACGTGATGGTACGTGACTACGGCCGTGGAATACCGCTCGGCAAAGTGGTGGATGTAGTTTCGAAAATAAATACCGGAGCAAAGTATGACTCGGGCGCTTTTCAAAAATCGGTTGGGTTAAATGGCGTTGGTACCAAGGCGGTAAACGCTTTGTCAAATTTCTTCAAAGTACAAGCTTTCCGCGAAGGCCAAACCAAACTGGCAGAGTTCAAGAAGGGTGTACTTACGGCCGATCCTAAAGTAGGCAAGAGTGACGAGAAAAATGGGACTTTGGTAGAATTTGAACCGGATAACACCATGTTCAAAAACTACCATTTCATTCCAGAATATTTGGACGATTTGATGTGGAACTATGCGTTCCTAAATGCCGGACTTACGATCAACTATAATGGCAGAAAGTTCTTTTCAAAAGATGGTCTACTTGACTTATTGAAGCAAAAAGCCGATGCCGAGGAAATGCGCTACCCAATAATTCATTGCAAGGGCGATGATATTGAATTTGCATTGACTCACGGAAATCAATATGGAGAAGAGTATTACTCATTCGTAAACGGCCAAAATACAACCCAGGGAGGCACTCACCTGGCCGCTTTTCGCGAAGGTGTGGTGAGGGGTATTCGTGATTTTTACAAAAAAGATTTTGATGCGGCAGATATCCGCGCAAGTATTGTGGGTGCAGTAGCCGTGCGTGTGCAAGAACCTGTCTTTGAATCACAAACAAAAACCAAGTTGGGTTCCATTAACATGGCACCGGAAGGCGGACAAAGCGTGAAAAACTTTGTTGGTGATTTTGTGGCAAAAGAAGTAGAAATTTATCTCCACAAGAATCCCGCTTCGGCAGATGCCTTGCAAAAGAGAATTTTGCAATCAGAGCGCGAGCGAAAAGAAATTGCTGGTATTAAAAAATTAGCTAATGAACGTGCGAAGAAAGCCAATCTCCATAACAAGAAACTAAGAGATTGCCGTTTTCATTTTGATGATGAAAAAGGGGAGAAGGGGATGGATTCGGTGGTCTTTATTACAGAGGGAGATTCTGCAAGCGGGTCGATCACCAAATCGCGTAATGTGGAAACGCAGGCTGTCTTTAGTTTGCGTGGAAAGCCATTGAATTGCTACGGCCTGACTAAAAAAGTGGTGTACGAAAATGAGGAATTCAATCTGCTTCAGCATGCACTCAATATTGAAGATGGGTTGGATGGGCTACGCTACAACAAAGTGATTATCGCCACTGATGCCGATGTGGACGGGATGCATATTCGACTTTTGTTGATGACCTTCTTTTTACAATTTTTCCCTGATCTGGTGAAAGCAAATCACGTTTATGTGTTGGAGACGCCACTATTCAGAGTTCGGAATAAAAAGGAGACGATCTACTGTTACAGTGAAGAAGAGAAACAAAGTGCCGTAGTTAAGTTGGGTAATAAACCGGAAATCACCCGCTTCAAGGGCTTAGGCGAAATTTCTCCCGATGAGTTTGGAAAGTTTATTGGCGAAAGCATTCGCTTGCAGCCGGTGCTGTTAAATAAAGAAAGTCACTTGGCTAAGTTACTTGAGTTCTATATGGGCAAAAATACACCTGATCGTCAGGAATTTATTATAGAGAACTTGAGAATTGAATTGGATAAAGTAGAGATAAAAGAGGAGGAGATTGTCGATATTGAATAACAAGCGCAGATGGTATCACGGTCTGTGACACCACGATAGATTGGAGTTTTCAAACGAAGAGAAGTAACGCAATGAGTAAAAAGCAAATACCTAACGAAACAACAGACAAAGACGGGAACGTTCATTCGATCGCAATTGATGGTATGTACGAAAATTGGTTTCTGGACTACGCTTCGTATGTGATTCTGGAGCGTGCCGTTCCACGAATTGAGGATGGACTAAAGCCGGTACAACGCAGGATAGCTCATGCCATTAAAGAAATGGATGATGGCCGTTTTAATAAAGTGGCCAATGTGATCGGTAGCACTATGCAGTATCACCCCCATGGAGATGCTGCTATTGGTGAGGCGATTGTTAATATAGGACAGAAAGATTTGTTACTTGATACCCAGGGTAACTGGGGTGACGTTCGCACGGGAGACAGTGCGGCAGCGCCTCGTTACATCGAAGCGCGCCTTTCAAAGTTTGCGTTGGACGTAGTCTACAATCCACAGACAACAGAGTGGCAGCTTTCGTATGATGGTCGAAAAAAAGAACCTGTCACACTTCCGGTAAAATTCCCATTGCTACTCGCACAAGGTGTTGAGGGGATTGCAGTAGGTTTGTCGACCAAAATTTTACCTCATAATTTTTGCGAGCTGATTAAAGCATCCATCGATGTGTTGAAAGGGAAGAACCCAAAAATCTACCCTGATTTTCCTACTGGCGGCATTGGTGATTTCTCGGAATACGAACAGGGTTTCCGTGGAGGAAAAATAAAGGTGAGGGCAAAAATTGAAATAGAAGATAAGAAGACACTGCTGATCAAAGAAATTCCTTTTGGCACCACAACTGCTTCGCTGATGGAGTCTATTGTAAAGGCCAGCGAAAAGGGTAAGATCAAGGTGAAACAAGTGGTGGACAACACTGCTAAGGACGTTGAAATTTCCGTGAGCTTGCAGGCTGGTATTTCGCCCGAAATTGCCATTGATGCGCTTTATGCATTTACCGATTGCGAAGTTTCTATTTCTCCCAATGCTTGTGTTATTGTAGCCGATAGGCCTCAGTTCATGAAAGTGAATGAGATTTTGAAGTATAATACTGAGCTGACGGTAAAGCTTCTAAAACAAGAACTGGAGATCCGAAAAGCCGAGCTAATGGAGAAGATATTGTTCTCTTCGTTGGAAAAGATTTTCATTGAAAAAAGAATTTATAGAAATATTGAAGATGTCGAAACTTTTGAAGAGGTAATTACAACTGTTGACAAAGGACTGAGGCCCTATAAAAAACAATTCTATCGGGAGATTACTCGTGATGACATCTTGCGCTTGCTGGAGATTCGGATCAAACGCATTTCTAAATACGATTCGTTTAAAGCGGATGAGTTGATGCGTGATTTGGAGAAAGAACTGAAAGAAACACTACATCATCTCAAACACTTAACTGACTACGCGATTGCTTATTATCAAAATCTGTTGGATAAATATGGTAAAGGGCGTGAGCGAAAAACAGAGATTAAGAGCTTCACCTCAGTTGCCGCTACTGAAGTAATTGCCAACAACCAAAAACTATATGTAAACCGTGAAGATGGTTTTATTGGCTGGAGTTTGAAAAAGGACGAGTTTATTGCCGATTGTTCTGAATTAGATGACGTAATCGTTATCCGTAGAGATGGCAAAGCGAAAGTAAGTCGCATCAACGAAAAAGTGTTTATGGGCAAGGACATTTTGCACGTGGGCATTTGGCGTAAAGGTGATGAGCGAATGATCTACAATCTCGTTTATAGTGACGGCAAGGGCGGAATTACGTATGCCAAGCGTTTTGCCATGCCTGCGATTACGCGAGATAAAGAATATAATCTTGATATGGGAAATCCCAATAGCAAGGTGCATTACCTGAGTGCCAATCCAAATGGGGAAGCGGAAGTGGTTGAAGTTAAGTTGACACCAGCAAGTTCGGCCCGTAAAAAGATTTTTGATTTTGATTTTTCAGAGTTGGAAGTGAAGGGGAGAGGGGTACGTGGTAATATGATTACTAAATATCCTGTGCGTAAAGTAGATTTTAAAGAATCGCGAGGTTCGACATTAAGCGGATTGGATTTGTGGTTTGATGAGGCAAGCGGCCGATTGAATAAAGATAAGCGTGGTAAATATGTTGGAAAATTTGATGGAGACGATCAGATCATAGCCATCACAAAAAGTGGTACATACAAAATTACCAGCTATGAATTGACGAATCGCTACGAACCAGAAAAAACCATTCTAGTACAGAAGTACAATCCTAAAAAAGTGGTTACAGCTGTTTATTTGGATGGCGAAAGCAAACAGTATTTTGTTAAACGATTCTTAATCGAGACTAATACATTAGATAAAGAATTTGGTTTTATTTCCGAAGGCATTGGCTCACGGTTGGAGTATGCCAGTACTTCGGATTCGCCAGAGATTGAGATGGACGTGGTTAAAGGGAAAGGGAAGGATAAAGAGGCGGAAGTGGTAAGTCTGGATGAGATTGTCGATGTGAAAGGTTGGAAGGCATTGGGAAATCGATTGTCGCAATACAAGGTGACTAAGATTAAGTCACTGGAAGATCCCGATGAAACTGGCTTTGAAGAGGGCGACTCGGATAACGAGGTGGCGACTGTTGAAACCTCAAAAAGTTCTCAACCGTCAAAAAAAAAATTCCCCTTCGCTCCGGCCTCGGGCAACAGGTGGGAAGAACCAGAGGAGGGAGAGCAAGCAAGCCTCTTCGAGGAAAGTCAGTCCCAAGCAAATCAAAACCAGCCGCTCGTCAACGGCCAGCCCCCGAAGCCAAAGGAAAAAAGACCAAGAGCCGAGCAAGCAAACCTCTTCGAGGAAAATCAAAGCCAAAAAAAGGAAGTAAAAAAAGATGATGACGAAAAGGGGTATACTCCTGGACAAACCGTTGAACTGGATTTTTAAAGAGTCAAAATGAAATTATTAACGACAGTGTTATTTTCAATTTTGGTGATGGCTGCGTTTGGGCAAGAGATAACGGTGCAGGGAGATGTGATCGATGCATTGACCAGAAAGTGCATCAAGTCGGCCATTCGTTATAAAAGCTACCCTACTGGTGGCATTTCAGGAAGATCTACAGACACCACGTTTTCATTTACCATCTTTGGTTCGTCCAAATATCAGGTTACGGCTGACGCGGAAGGGTATATTCCGCAAACTATAATTGTTGATCCAAAAGAAGCCGTGAGCAATGTTATTGATAGGGACATTTCACTGACGTCCACTGGTCGAGCCATTCGATTGGAACACCTTATTTTTGAAGTCGGGAGAGCTGTCATAAACCCTAAGTCTTATACAAGTTTGGATGAGATGGTAGCCATGATGAAAGAGAATACGAAAGTAGTTATCCAATTGGAAGGTCACACCGACAATATTGGAAATGCAGAAAAAAATATGGAATTATCCAGAGATCGTGTGGAAGCTGTAAAAAAGTATTTAACATCTAAAGGAGTTTCAAAAGACCGGGTAAAGACAAAAGCTTTTGGCGGAACGCAGCCACTGTCTACCGAAGGAACTGAACAGGCAAAAGCACTCAACAGGCGTGTAGAGATGCGGGTGCTAAAAGACTAGCCTTTAACAAATTCTTAACCTGAGAACTTCTTTGGGTTTTATTTTTTAAGTACATTTAACAGATGAAAATAGCATTCTTATTTGTTTTCATACTGGCT
>JADBYK010000030.1 GCA_020403045.1 Cytophagales bacterium | reverse complement strand
GTCAGAGTCAGACATTTATCGTCTGACCTGACAATGAAAATCACCAACTTGGTTTTCTTACTTGGGGCTAAATCGTTGATTTTCATTCGTCAATTATGCAATGCTGACAGTACCGTCAGCATTGCATAATCTGGGTTTAAGAAGGCTGGTGAGTGCAGGCTGTTGAAATGAGAATGAAGAATGGGTTGTTAGAAAAAGTAAAGTGTGCCTGTTTGTGAGGATCCCCAACACGAGCAAGGGAAACAAGGTGTGGAAAGGTGACGCGGAAATGAGGCGCTTTCTTTGACTACCGCACGTTTTTGTCAGCTGTCGAATTCCTTGTAGTCAATAGAAGGGTCATAATCATTAGCCGTGACGATCGAGTGCAATTCACTTTTTGGATCTTTCGACCTAATGAATGGAAACATTAGCTGGGTATACCACGGCTCTTTAACTTGATTCCATGCACCAAATCGAGTGGGGTACTTTCGAGTAATTTTTGCAGTTCCAAAAATGACGTCCCATAAAAATAAAAGATTCCCAAAATTTCCGTTGGGATGAGACACTCCATCTTCCGCGGTAAGGCCATGATGAGCAAAATGGGTGCTGGGTGTTGAAATAATTCTTTCGACAATCCATGCGAATGGATGTAGCATAGGATACTTGTACAGAAACCGATCCCACTTTGTTTCACTATGAGCAAGCAGTATAATCATTCATGTGCGGTCAGGTCTTTCGACCTGAACCATCTCCTAGGATTAGACAGTTGCCAAAAAAAGCTCTCTAATGTTTCTACTTCGAAGTGCTGCAGAATTAAGGTAGTAAATTTATTGATCGCCAGTTCTGAAGAGCTGACGGAACAATAATGCTTCCGTCAGAGTCCCCGAGGCGGGAGACTCTGCCGACACGAACGAATGCAAGTAGCTTTCTACTCAGTCCCCAATTCCGCTTTCAGGTTCTCCCACTTCTCTTTTGAAAGAATTGGTTTGTAATCTGCCGTTTTGCCTTTGCTGTATTCAATAATGTACTCGGCTCTTTCTTTTGAGTCTGGATGTGTGCTCACCCATGTCAGATACTTTAAGGCGTCATTCTCTTTGTCCGACAGTTTATAGAGAAATTCTGCAAATAGTTCGGGATTAACTTTTGCCTGTATCAAATAGTCTACTGCTTTGATGTCCGCTTCCTTCTCCAGGCCTCTGTCAAATGCTGACGAAGAAAGCATTTTTGCCGCCTGTTTTATTACTTCTGGACCTCCATTTCCTGTTGTCATAGAAATCAAGACGGAAAGCCCTATTTCTTTGACTAGTTTCTTCATCACGTGATTGAGCTCTATGTGCGCAAGCTCATGACATATCACTCCCGTCAATTCTTCTTGACTATCTGAATTTACAATCAGCCCAGTATACACGATGAGATGTCCGTTGGGCAATGCAAATGCATTCACTTCATCCTTATTAAGGACATGAACTTTTACTTTCTTTCTGTCAATCGCATTTGATGTGCAGATATGGGTGACAATACTGTCTATTGCATTTACTACGGGGGCCTTAGTACTTTCATTTTCAGTCTTTTTAAAAACTTCCCAAAAAAGCTCGCCTAATTTTTGTTCTGTTTTGTCTGTTACTTTTTGAACGTTAAAAACTTTAACCCAGTCAATCTGAGTCAATGCGAACCACGTCCCGAAAAAAAGAAGGACCGTTATACTACCTTGAATGATCGTCTTTCTCATGATTACGATTTGCAAACAATATTTGTCAATGGACCATAAAACCACCACTCAACATGAATTCCTTTCCTTGTCTGAATAGCTGTATAGATGGTTGCAATAAATTCAGTCACGTTAAAAATGAAGGCTGCCATGATATAGGCAATGTATTTACTGGTGATGGTTTCGTCTGTAAATAGTATAGACACAGTCCACCAAAACCCAAAACTATTAATGAAGAGCATGGATAATTGCGACAGCAAAGCCTGTGTGCAGTGCCAGCGCACAAAATAAGTGGATTTTCGATTACCCATATAAAACACCAATGTGGCAATTAGATTTATGATGGGTAAAGGAAGCCCAACTACAATTGCAATTAAAGACATCAGATAGCTGCTTGAAGCTGTCTCCGCTTCATGCTCGCCCGGTTCGTAACTAAATTGCTTTGAGTGTATCATAGTCCTTTCGCGATATTCCAAATCCAATTAATGATGACTAGCAATACCAAAGGAATTGCATACGTTGGTCTCTTGAGTAAAGTTTCCATTTTCTGATAGGTGTTAAACAAGGTGTTGTTTTTCATGATCAAGTCGACAACAATCCAAATAGGAGCCATCAGCATAATGAGCGCTACTATGTAACCAATTGGGTTTACGTTTAATGCACCGACAAAATCGCCTTTTGTCATTGACATAATAGAACGAGTTGAGCCACAGGAAGGGCAGGGTATATTCGTTACATGCTTGATCAGGCAAACTTCTACTGACTTACTTTCAGTGAGGTTATTTGTCATGCTAATGTAAAGCCAACTATACCCTGCTACACAAGCTATCGTTAGTATAGAATACAACTTATTCCTGTCGAGTGCCATTAATACAAAAACTGTTGAATTTTCTGCATGTTCTTTTCTCTGGTTGCGTTTTGTATCATGAACCAGTCAATAATGGCCCAAACGCCAAAGCCTCCGCACGTAATAAGTTTACCAACGCCAAGGCCTGTGTCGCCAATCATAAAACGATCTATGCCTAAGCTGCCCGCCAGGATTGAAATAATTAGAATTGTGGTTGGATCTTTGAATTGAGCGGTAGATAACATGGCCCATTTTGAATCATCTACGGTAAGTAATTTTTCCCTGATCATATTTATTTGATGACCTTCAAAGAATTTTCCGTTTGACATTATAAACATGTCGACTTTTTGTGCTTCCATTTTTTTGATTTTTAAGGTTTATGTTGTCCTATTCGTTTGGCCTTTCAGACTTGCCCCGTTTTTTTTTATGGAGTCAAGTCTCCATTCGAATTTCAATATTACAAAAGCTGACTACGAACTATCAAAAGCATGTCTGTATTTATCTGTCTGCATGTCGCTTGTCTGGCGCCTTATCCCAATGGAATAAAGATATGAAAATGTTGATGATGGTAAATACCTCTTCATTAAATACACTGGTAGCAGCTTTGGCCTTTTACTCCTCGCAGCGTCTCCCGTTTTGGGGACTTTGCGCTTGATACTCTACGTTAGTTCATGTGCGGTCAGGTCGACCTGACCCATCTCTCAGGAGCAGACACTTGCCAAAAATACTCACCAACGTTTCTGCTTCAAAGCACTATAAAACTAAGGTAGTAAATTTATAGAATGTCAGGTCGGAAGACCTGACGGCACAACTAAAGACCTGACGGCACAATATGACCCGGTGGTGGATCGATCTCCCACCACCACTACCCTGCCTTACGCGACTTTAGCACTTTTGCCAGAGATCAACAGTAACTAAGACAGACTAAAAAAGGCTAAGGTTTCTTTTCAGGCGTTATTTTCCTTTCAGGCGCTTCGCTCTTGCCTTCCGGATTTTCTGCGCCTTTCAAATAAGTGGGCAAATTCAGACCTGCCATATTAAACAAGTCGTTCAATGGCGGCACGGTTTTCATCATGCCAGACACAAAGTTGGCAGTAGATGAGTTGCCGTTGTCACCTTGTCCGTTGCCCGAATCCCATACGGTGATCTTATCAATTTTAATATTCTTTACCGCTTCTACTTGCGTGCGCACCAGTTCAGGAAGCTTCTCGATTAGCAACAACTGGAATGCTTTGTTTGCATCGCCCCCGGCCGCAGCTACCACTTGCTTATAACCCTCAGCCTGCTTTGTTAATATCTCAAACAAACCTTTCGCTTCGGCTTCCATTTTTGCAAAAATCGCATCCGCTTCGCCTTTTGCATTTTCCCGGATCGTCTCTGCCGCGGCTTGTGCCTCAATGATTGCACGCTGTTTGGCAATCTCTGCCGGAATCACAATGTTAGCAATTTGTGTAGAGCGCTCTCTTTCCGAACGAGCCAACTCAGCCTTTTGCTCAGCCACATACGATTCCTCCAGTGCTCTGGCCTGCTGAACTTTCTCTGCCGTGATCGCAATACGCAACGACTCCGCTTCTTTTTCTCTTCGCGCAGCTTCCGAACTAGCAATGGCAATTTTCGCTTCGTTTTCTCCCTTTATCGCAATGGCATTTGCCTCAGAAGTCTTCACCCTCGTGTCGCGTTGTGCCTCTGCTTTTCCAATCGTTTCATCCTTTACGGCTGTGGCAATGCTTACCTCTCTGTCTTTTTGAGTGATAGCAATTTTCACATCTCTATCGCGATGGGTCTCGGCAATTTGTGTATCCTTTTCCCGATCGGCCTTCGCTTTCCCTGTCTCTCCAATTTTTTCCTGCTCCGCTACGCTGATCTTCGCTTCATTGATTGCTTTCGCAGCCGCTTCTTTACCCAACGCTTCGATGTAACCTGATTCGTCTTTGATATCCGTTACGTTAACGTTGATCAATCGCAAGCCAATTTTCTTTAGTTCACTGTCAACATTTTTAGAAATATTATCAAGAAACTTATCGCGGTCAGAGTTGATCTCTTCTATCGTCATGGTTGCAATGACCAAACGCAATTGACCAAACAAAATATCTTTTGCTAGTTCTTGAATATTTTCATGAGTCAAGCCCAACAGCCTCTCCGCAGCCGTATTCATGCTATCCGGCTCTGTAGAAATGGCAATTGTAAAACGACAGGGCACATCTACTCGAATGTTCTGTCGGCTAAGTGCATTCGTTAAGTTCGCCTCAATAGACAACGGTTTCAAATCTAAGAAGGCATAATCCTGAATCACCGGCCAGATAAACGCGCCACCACCATGCACACATTTTGCTGACGTACCTCCGGTTCGTCCGTAAATAACAAGTATTTTGTCAGAAGGACATCTTTTGTATCGAGAGACGAGAGCGGAGATCGTTACAAAGAATACAATTGCTCCAACTACAATGAGTAAGATGGGTGTCATAAGTTATTGATCTGGTTTTAAATTTTTTCTACGATAAGAATATTGTCGCTCTCAATCCTGACTACTTTAACGACCGCCCCGGATGCTATTTTATCTTGCTCGGTCATCGCATCCAGTTCGTGATAAGATCCCTTTACGCTGATCATTATTTTTCCTTTACCATTTTTATTGCCCGGAATGGCCAAATACACTTCTGCTGTTTTGTTCAACGTATTGGCCACCTTAAAAGAATTATCCTCTGCCAGTTTTTGAATCTGCCGGATAATTAAAAAGAACATGTACACGAAGAATGCCCCTACCACCAGCGATACGAAAATGAGCAAAGGGCCGTTGGGAATAATGTTATAGAAGGAAATGCCCGTCCAGCTAAAGCCCAGTAAAAAATTAATTAAATTCCTAAGCGAAAAAAGTTGAAAGGGTGCATCCGCCCCGTCCAGATTACTGTCAAAATCGGGGTGAATTCCATCAGCGCCATCCGCTCCTAAAAAGGTCATGATTACCTGTACAATAAAGATAACACTAGTAGGTAGGGCTATATACCAAAAAGTCCTCAGTAAGGGCTCCAGGTTTTCAAGTAGTTCCATAAGTGATTTTATTAAACTTTTTAAGAGCCAACACTAACCTGGTAGGGCAAAACTGAACCGCAAACTCGTTGACACTAAATTAATGGTTTTGTTCTGATTGACAAGCTCCCGAATAAAAACATAAGGTCATATAAAAAGTAAGTGAGCAGGCAAAACTTTGCCTCCCTGTTGTTTTGTCATTGATCTTGTAATTGTTGGTATCCCTGATCAACAATCTCAAACTCCCGGATTTCTCAGACTCCCCCTTGTTCATGTGTGGTCAGGGCGACCTGACCCATCTCTAAAAAGTAGACACTAGTCAAAAAACTGACCAATGTTTCTGCTTCAAAGTGCTATAGACCTAAGGTAGTAAATTTTTTGATCGTCAGGTCGAAAGACCTGACGGCACAAAAACGTTTCTACTTCGAAGTGCCATAGCACTAGGGTAGTAAATTTATTGATCGCCAGGTCGGAAGACCTGACGGCACAATCTGTTCGAAAGACCTGACGGCACAATAATTGACGGCACAATAGTCTTACTCTCTCACCAATTCAATATCCAGAAAAGTATTTCGCCAGATGGTCACTAGCGCCAATGCGTAAATAATACCACCAACCATTACGGAGGTAATAAACATTTTAAGACCGCTATCAGCATACACAAGGTTAACTACACTAGAAGCTATTAAAACAAAAAAAGCCATTACTGGAAATAGAATATTTGCCCCTTTGTTAGCTTTTATTCTTATCTCTTTTAGCTGTTGTTCATCCGCTTTGATCTCGATCTTTTTTGAGCCACACCACATTAGCTTGGCCTGAAGTGTAGTTGCCTTATCGATGGTTAATACTTTTTCTTGCCCGCTAGCTATCTCGAATTGTTCTTGGCCATCAACAACTATGGTGTAGTTAAAACGCCTATTTGCCCACTCCTTTAATCTTGTAATTTTTAGCTGTTTCATATTTTTTAAGTTTGTTCTGTCAGAACTAAAGCAAAATTCCAACCTATACTTGTTCTCATGCGGCTTGGACGGCACAAGCGGACGCTTGTGCCAAAGTGGGGGTTAAAAGAGCTTAAGTTGAGTTATCTTTTCTTGCTTTTTCCTTTTATAATCTTCAATTATCGAACCTTTCCTGTTTCTATCATATCCCTTAGATTGTATTAAAACATCTGCGATCAAGTTGAGATAAAAATTGTCCATGTCTTCGTCCTTCGAACGGTAAAAAAAATAGGTCACAAGTTTAAAGTATGCCATATCCTCTATAAACTTCTTCTTTACCGTTTTAATAAATTCTAAAATGATTTTATCGTAATCTTTGCCCCGAATGTCAGAGTATAGAAATACAGACAACGCCCTTTCAAATTCAGAAACATTGTTCTTGTTATCGTAATTGATTTTTTCCCTGATAACAGCTGTAAGCTTTAAAGTACCAACATTGTCAAAAAGAAATAACTCATGAAGAATTGGAAGAAATTGATTTAAGTTCGTAAACTCTTCAATTTTCGACTTGGGTAACTTACTCTGATTCATTAAAAACAATTCAAAGACAGCTTTGTGTAAAATTGCAAATGAGATAGAGTTTCTTAATGCGATCATGTATGAATGTAGTTTCAAATTCTCTTCTGAAACTTCTTCAGAATTTTTGATTGTTCTTAATGCAAGAACAAGAAGCTTACCCAGATCCTTTATTTTGTTGCCCTTTTCCTTTTTTGCTATCCCCTTCTCAGGCTTTTGTAGTTCCAGTTTTTTATCCTCTATGACTTCCAAATCATCCTCTGTTGGCTTATTTGCAGGTAAAAAGCCAATTACTTCCTTCTCATTTAGCTGACTTACTAACGAGGGCTTTTCTCTCCCTCTATCATCCCTACTTGTAAAGAATCCATCTATGTTTTCATATTTCCGGTCGCGCTGAGTTTTTTCGATCAGATCGTTTAACTCAGTAAAGCCAGCTTCAAGTCTTTCAATTATTTTTTTAAGCAGCTCTGTCTCTCCCCGATTTAAACCGGTGTAGTAATCTATTTCATTGACATAGTCTAAAAAATTCTTTTCGGATAGGACTTCAGCTTTGAAACTTGGTTCCGTTTCCATTCGCATAACTAGAAAGAATTCAAAGAAGCATGTAAATCTAAATCTAACATCACCATTGTCTTGAATAAATACACCAGACTCAAGCAATAGTTTAACAATATTCTCGGTTTTAAAATCATCGAACTTTTTTAGTTTCAAGTATTCATCAACATACTGAACAAATATTGCGTATGTGATGGCATAGTTTTGATTGTCCGCTTTCAGCATCTTAAAAGCTAAATACGCTATAATCCATATCTTGTTATCGTAACCAAACTTTTCTCTTAATGATTCTTTGGCATCATGCTTTTTGAGTAGTTTCTCAATAAAGTTCTCAATTAAAGTTGAATTATTGATTGGCTTAAAGTTTTCTTGCTTTTCAATTATCCATAAAAACATAGAAACCGCAAACGGTGTACGAGGGAGGTTTAATGCCAGAAAAGCATTGGTTATAGTCTCAAGTTTCTTAGGAGTTTCATATTTATCTGAATTAGGAAACCACTTTCGAATCAACAGTTTAATTTGTTTTGACTTGAACTGTTTGATTGTTAGCTTTTCAAATGTAAGTAATGAAACCAATTCAAGGTTGGCAGGAAAGTCTTCATCAAAAAACTGCTGATATGAGCCAATAAATCTTACGTTTGGATTCTGATCTAAAAACAACTTGAGGGCTTTCAATTTATTTTTATCCTCATCATCAAAGCTCATGTTATCTATTATCAGAATTATTTTAAATTCTGAAACTAGTTTCTTGGTTTCTTCAGTTGTTTTATTCCAAAACCTTCGAATTTCCTTTAGAACACTATCCTCAAACTCATTGAAATCAATAACAGCAGGTATTTGATGACACTGCTTGTTGCATTCAATTGATTCAAGGAGAATTTTATCTAGCAAAATTGTCTTCCCCGATTCCTTTGTTCCAAAGAGAATAAAATTTTTATCATTTATAATTATGTCTGTTAAGAGTTCTATAATTTTGTCATCCTTTTCCGCATCAAATTCTTCCTTCAATGCAATATTGGGCATGACGAAAATTTCATCAATATTTTTGGGTGCATTTGTGTCTGTAGAATGTGTTAAAAGATGACTATCTATTTTTGGTTTAGACTCTTTACGTATTTGCTTTATTAAATCTTGCTCGAGCAAAATTCTTTCAATTTCAGCACCAACCGGTATTTTAATTTCCCAAATCCCATCAACTCCTAAAGAAGTGTTTTTTATAAATTGCTTTTTCGGGTGTCCACCCTTTTTAAATGTTGCCCTCAATTTGCCTTCATCAATAAGATAGTCAATTATCGTAAACCCATTCTCATACTTGTGTTGTGGGTTTCGAATTGAGGCCGACAAAATACCGGCAGCACAAAAAGTAAAAAGTTTTCCATCAGGATCTTGCGTGTATCCTGCTTTTACTTTGTGGACATGTCCAGTTAAGTATAGATTAAAATCTTGCTTTAAAAGCGTGCTAATAATTTCACTATCAAAGTCATTTAGCCATTCGTAATGATGGTGGCTTAACGCAATTTTTGTTTCACAATCTTTTAACAGCTCAATTGACTCAGTAACTTGCCGCTCCCCAATAAGAATTCTGTTTTTATCTTTGTCGCTATCATAACATCTCCAAGAGGAGTTTAAGCAAGCTATTCCTATCTTTCTTCCATTAATTTCAATTTTGAATGTAGATTGGAAATTTGAAATATTGGCGTGGTTGTATACCCCTTCGTAAAAGCTCTTTTCAAATTCTTTAAATGGAAATACTCTAGAATTTCCTTCTGGCTTATTGAAAAAAGAATTCAATTCTTTTGAATCTGTTAAAGTTGATGCCAAGCCATTATCAATGTGTTTTGAGTCCGCACTTCTTAAAATGTCGTGGTTTCCTGGAACAAAATACAATCTTTCTTTGCCTAATTTTGTTGCGTCAAGTATTGGTAAAAATAATTCTTGTTCGCAGTCCTTAAAAGCATCAGAAATAGTTGGATAGTTTTTTCCTCCGATATTTATTAAATCACCAGTAAAAACTACAAGGTCTATTGGTTTTTCTAGTTGCGAAGCGACAATAGATTCTAATAATGGATTCACAATATGGTTTTTGCTATCCGCTTTATCTGTCTTATCCAAATGGAAATCGGAAATATGTAGTATTCTCATATTCTAACTATTGTTTATAGATTTCAACTTTGAATTTTCTGCTATTATTTATTTCTATTTTTCGCTTTTGTTGTAAAGTCATAGCGCCATCGTCAATAACACCTGTATTCACAAAAATTCCTCCACTTACTCAAGCTGTATTGCCGGCATTGCCATTTTTCCTGCTGGAAAGGTAGACCCCCCTTACCAGAAAAAAAACGGGGAAAACCACGTTTTTTATTTGAGAAAAATTTTGCATAGAATTTTTATCCGTGAGGTCTCATTACAGTGAAGTGACTAACTTACACAGAGCTGCGTGAGGGATGGAAGCATTGTTTGAGCCCTAAATGGAACGCGCGGTTGGCTGGCGAGTGCGTACAGCCCGACCCCGATGGCATGAGGGCTGGTAGGTGTGCATCGGGGGCACGCACTCCTACGCCAAGGCTTCGGAGGACTGATCCTCCTCGACAAGGCTACGGAGGACTGGTCCTCCTCGACAAGGCTACGGAGAACTTATCCTCCTACGTCAAGGCTACGGAGGACTTACCCTCCTTCGCTAAAGCTACGGAGGGCGTGCAATCGCTGCGCACTTAAAAAAGCAATAGGCAAATCTGTTTTTCCTTTAGTGGCAAGGTCGGCCATGATTTCGCCTACTACGGATACAAACTTAAACCCGTGCCCGCTAAAGCCGGCCGCTATGGCCACGCGCTGATCGTAGCCCGGCAGAAAATCAATCACAAAATGTTCATCGGGTGTGTTGGTGTACAGGCACGTCTTCATGGTATGCGTAGCCGCATAGGCATTCGGCAAAAAGCGATGGAGCGCCTGCACCAAATGTTCTTCATCATTTACTGAAGTAACACGGTTGACCTGATCGGGTTGCGAGACATCGCCCGGAAAATGATAGGCGAGCTTCAAGCCGATGGGCGCACCGAATTGCGCCACGGGCAGTTGCGGAAATCCATAGTACATGCCCGGCTGGGTATGATCATCGATGAGCCAGCACGGAAAATTGCCCAGCGCATACGAAGTAGGTTGTTGGGTGTTTACCCACGCAATGGCCTGCCGCGTAACGGTGAGCTTTGCATGCAGCGATGGAATGAGTTGCCCCGCCCACGGCCCAGCAGTAATCACCAACTTTTGGCATTGATAATTTCCTTTGCTCGTCTTCACCACCATACGCTCTCCCTCCTTTTTCCACTCGATCACTTTTTCTTTGGCGCGCACGGTGGCTCCCAGCCGAATGGCCTGATCGGTATAAACAGTAACGCAACGCTCGGGTGTTAGAAATCCGGCATCGGGTTCAAACAACACTTCATATGAATCGGGAATTTGAAAAGCAGGAAAGCGCTTTTTTGTTTCTGCTCGTGAAAGTGATTGCACATCTAGCTGATAGGTAGCAGCTGATGCACGCACGCCTTTGATCAATACATCATCTGGCTGGCCGGCATACAGTAAGCCGGTTGGAAAATAGACTTGTGTATTGGCGGCAGCTTCGAGTTGTTTCCAATTTTTATAAGCGCGTTGCAGCAGCGGCACATAGTCTGGATGTTCGAAATACGCTTTGCGAATGATGCGGCTTTGCCCGGCATGCGAGCCTTGGTCATGGGGAATGTCAAACTGCTCGAGCCCCAATACTTCATAACCTTGCTTTGCCAATTGATAGCAGGTTGATGAACCCATAGAACCCACTCCGATTACGATGATATCAAAATTGGTTTTCATAATTCTTACGCTTATGTGAAGCTAGTCTTTTTTTCACGCAGAGCCGCAAAGAATGCAAAGCAAAAATAGCTGAATCTAAACTTTGCGCCTCTGCGGCCTTGCCGGCAGGCAGGTTTGCGTGAAACCTTATTTCAACCGTTTGCAATTGTAATTTCTTTGCTACTTTTAGCTACCTAAATCCGCCCCCACATGACCCACAGCATCATCCTCGACAATGTAAAAAAACGCAACCCCAACGAACCTGAATTCTTGCAAGCAGCAGAAGAAGTGATTGCTTCCGTGCTACCTGTGCTGGAAAAAAATCCGGAGTTCGCACGATTGAAGTTGCTGGAGCGGATGTTGGAACCGGAGCGCTTGATTTCATTCCGCGTGACGTGGCTCGATGATAAGGGTGAAGTGCAAGTAAATCGGGGCTATCGCGTGCAGATGAATAGCGCCATCGGTCCCTATAAAGGCGGCCTGCGTTTTCATCCTACTGTAACACCTAGTGTGTTGAAGTTTTTGGCGTTTGAACAAGTCTTCAAAAATGCACTTACAGGCATACCGATGGGCGGTGGAAAAGGCGGAAGTGATTTCGACCCGAAAGGAAAATCAGATAATGAAGTGATGAAATTCTGCCAGGCTTTTATGGGCGAGTTGGCAAGACACATTGGCCATCGACTGGATGTGCCCGCAGGCGATATTGGTGTGGGCGGTCGCGAAATTGGTTTTCTGTTTGGGGCATATAAAAAAATCAGAAATGAATTTACGGGTGTGCTCACCGGTAAAGGAATTGGATGGGGCGGAAGTTTGATCAGAACAGAAGCAACGGGATACGGCTTGATTTATTTTGCCGAAAACATGTTGCAAAATGTAGGCAGCTCGATCAAAGGAAAAACGTGTTTGGTGTCAGGGTCAGGAAATGTGTCTCAATATGCAATTGAAAAAATAATTCAGTTAGGCGGAAAAGCCATCACCGCTTCTGACTCGAATGGAGTGGTCGTTGACGAAGCTGGATTCACGATGGAGAAATTGGAGTTTCTAAAGGATTTGAAAAACAATCGAAGAGGGCGCATCAAAGAATATGCAGACAAATACAAATGCACGTATCAGGCGATCGATGCGAAAGCAGATCACAATCCGTTGTGGAATATAAAAGCTGATTGTGCGTTCCCGTGTGCCACCCAAAATGAAATCAACGCGAAAGATGCGGGCAACCTGGTGAAGAATGGTGTGAAACTTTTAGCAGAGGGCGCGAACATGCCTACTACCATTGAAGGCATCAACATTGTATTAGCCAATGGCATGATGTACGCACCGGGCAAGGCATCGAATGCGGGTGGCGTAGCCACTTCTGGTTTGGAGATGACGCAGAACTTCATGGGCGCCAACTGGACACCTGAAGAGGTGGATGCCAAGCTTGTGCGTATTATGAAAGACATACACGACACGTCATTAGCAGCCGCCAAAGAATATGGCTCACCCGGCAACTACATGGCAGGCGCCAACATTGCCGGATTTATAAAGGTAGCGAAAGCCATGCAAGCGCAAGGGGTGATTTGATTTTTTCGCATAACAAGAGAAATAGCGAAAGAGAAATAGAATGTTTATTTTTACTTAAACAACGAATGAACATGAATACATCTGAACTTCAAACGGAACTTCATCAGATCATAGATCAAGTAAAAGACAATCGAATTTTACAGGCCGTGCATACGATCTTAAGTTCTCAGGTAAGTATTTTTGCTCAGAACACAGATGGAAAGCCTTTAAGTAAAGATGGTTTTGATGAAATGCTGGAGGCTGGTGAAGAAGATATCAAAGCCGGGCGATTTATAAGCCAGAAAAACCTAAAAGAGAAAATAAAAACTTGGAGAGAGAAGTAATTTGGTCTGATAAGGCGGAAAGCGACCTTCAAAAAATTTACGATTTCAACAGTCTATTATTGGAGAGCAGAAAGCCTTTCAAATGATTGAAAAGTTGGTGCTTAAAACGGATACACTGACTAATAAAATTTTAAGTGGCACTCGCTACATCAGTAATCGCAGGCCAGAAGTAAATTATCAAAAACTCATTTACGGCAATCATTTGATTATTTATTTGGAGACAGAGGAAAGGGTAGAAGTCATTAGAGTTTTTGATGCAAGACAAAACCCCATTAAACTGAAATTGTAGTAGTTTGCTCTTCTCAAATAACCGTAAGCGAGAGCATCAATTTTACGTGTCGTCAGGTCTTCCAAGCTCACGATCTATTCTATTTTCTGTGTCGTCAGGTCTTCCGACCTCACGATCTATTCTATTTTTTTCCTTAACCTCATGGCACTTCGTGGCAGAAATTCACATTTGAGCAACACGATTACGAACAAGATGCTACTCCTATTTTCAGAAGCATTTGCAGATTGAATTATAGGCCGGAGTAAGCCCCATTAAATTGGTAAACGACTCCATCCCTTTGAATCATGTACCATTTATTATCAATTCTGAATTTGCTGGTACTGAACGAGCCGAACATATATGGCACTAAATTATTAGCAAGAACACCCCAAGAATTTGAAGAGGCATAGTAGGCATATAATTTGGTTGTCCCACCAACTAGTCCAACTCCATTATAGGCGATCGCATAGCTGAAATCATTGTATTCAGCAAGTTCCACGGAATTCATAAAAATCCATTTGTCCGACATACCATCGTAACGGTAGCAGTTAAAACCATATTGATATGGGTTGATTCTTTTGCAAACGTATAACTCGTTTTCGATTGGCATTGAGAATGTGAAATCCTGCGATGATTTTTGTTCCCATGTGTCAAGAGCCTGATTATACTTAAATAATCCATCCCCATTAAGTGTACTGTAAACTACACCATTCAAATTAAAGGCTTCCACAAAGCGGTATGGTGGTTTGTTTTTTTGGATCCAGTTATCCGCTGACGGATCATACTCCCACAAATCATTTATAAGGTCAATTCCCGTTGTTCCACCAAATATGTATCCTTTGCCGCCAAGCGAAAAGGATCCTGAATTTGTTCGACCAGGCCCAGGGAAGTTTTTTAAATTTGACCACGCTTTTGTTGTTACATCAAAGGATAAGACCTGATTGTTTTGAATGGTGTAACATTTATTGTTGATTACAAAGCAAGATGAACCTATAACAAAATTACTAGGGGCCAAAGAGAATTTTACAAAGGGTGTGCTGATATTCTGTGTAGAAGTTGTTCTAACGATACCTTGACTAGTCATTGTTATCGTTGATACGTTTGAGGAAACAAAAGGCATGGTAAACGTGAGGCTAGTTGCACTATAAGTTTTAACCATAGCAGGTACATTGTCAACTCTTACTTCTGCGTAATCCTTATAATAATAACTATCATAATAATTATTAACAAATCCACTTCCATTTATTGTGATCGGCTGACCAGGATATACTCCATCAGTTGGCTGAATTGAATTGATCTTTGGAGGGTTAATTGTAAACATCTTGTCTGATTCATACTCAGCAAAATCAGCCTTTATTTTAATTCTAATTTGTGTTGACGGAAGGACGGGAATTACAATTTGCAATTCGTTCACCTTTAAATCTTGAATTTGATAATTTTGGAAATTGTTACCTCCGTTATTAAACGAAACCTGTGTATCTGAAAATTGAGAGCCAAATCCCTCACCACGAATGGTAACAACATCTCCGAAATAACCATTATTTGGAATAATCTCAAGAATCTTTGGATATGTTCTGGTAAATGCTTTGGTTAAAACCTTTGTAAAAGGTCCCGAAACTACTATCACATCATTTTCTCCAGGAACAACATTTGGTAACAACTTAAATTTGATGCTGTCGCTGTATTTGACATCAATCGGAATATTGAGTTCTCCTATTTTCACAGATAGTGAACTCTTACTAAAATATTTACCCTTAATAACAATATTACTATTTGAACCTCCTTTGCCAGGCGTAATGGAATTAATGACCGTCTCGAGCAATTGAAACTCGCTTGTGGTGATAGCCGTATTTGGCCCTACGACCACTTTCAATTTTGTTTTTGGTGAGCCAGTGAAATCATTAGGCACCTTTACCCTAATGAGCGTATCTGTAGTTACAACCACGCTACCTTTTACCCCGCCAAATTCAACTGATACAAAAGTATAATTAAAGGAAAAATTAGATCCTTTAATCGTTATAGTGTCTCCCCAAGTGCCGCTTTTCGGAAAGAATTCACCAACTATTGGAGGTAAGCTTCCTGCTCCATTAAAAGTAACCCATTCACCATAAGAGGTTCTTTTATCGGTTCTAACAAATGCACGAACCTTGTAATAGGTTTTTGGTTCAAATATCCGTGAAATAAGGGTTTCGAAACTTCTTGACGTAGTAGCGCCCAAGCTGATGTTATCAATGCCGGGTACTTTATCATCAGAAAATCTCCACTCAAACCCATGGTCGACAATTGGTGAAGTACCGAAAGAAAGGATGGTTGCTTTCAAAAGGGCGCCTGTGTTGTTCACACTTACCACTTCTGTTTTTATTCTTGAATAGTCATTCGTAATGGGCGTTTCTTTATTGCATTGTTGTAAAATGCCAACTATCAGCAAGATTGCAACTATTGTTGTAAAAAAGTGCTTCATTGGTTTTTGTAATTATATATTCTGCGACCCACTGCCAAGGATAAATTTGTTCTTGTAAAATTTCCCGGAAAGGAGGAGTCAAAATAAAACTCAATAAAATATATGTGACTAGAAATCATTTTCTCTAAACCTAAGGCAGCCCCATACCCGAACGACAAATCGGAGTAGAGAGGAATCGATTGATCCGTTATTGTCAATTGGCCATTGTCACCTGAGTCGAATTTTCTTTCGGAATTTAAAGCAAAGTTCTTTTGGAGGAACCCTCCTGGACTAAAATAGAGAAGCCAATTCATTTTATGAAGCAAATCAATCTTACATCCAACAGGAATTTTTAAGGTTACTGATTCATACACAATATCTTCAAAGGAAAATGCAAACTGAGACTGGCTCGTTTTTTGATATTGAAAGAGTTCCCTTGACACTCTGGGTTGTATGTAAAAAGAATATCCTCGCTCTCGCGAAGGGGGGAGAAAAACAAGATTCAGGCCAAATAAAGGAGCATAACTAGAATTGAACTTTTTTTGGGGTTCATCTATTTTTTGGGTGGTTAAATTGGAATAGTTATATCCTGCGAATAAAGTAAGATTGAATATCTTATCATGTTTAGGTGGTAGGTATGTACGAAAGTACTGGAAACTCTTGCTATTATGATATCGTTCGAAGACCTCCACCAAATGTTCTTCATCGAATCTCATATTCTCAATTGTACGCTTTAACTCAGGCTGGTCCTTTGTATAATAAATAAGTATTCCTCGCTTTGCAATCGGAAGAACCGAATCCATAGTATCTGAACGTATCGTGAAGTAATTTCCCCTCCCCTTTAGTAAGCTCAACTGTCCATGAAAAATAACACGGTAAAATTCTCTGTTTGCTAAACTTTGAGTCCCTTGTATTCTCTCCTGACGCGACTCGATATGTAGGCTATCCGTTCCATAACCTAGTATCTCAAATGGGAAAAAGTTTTTGGTAGAAGTATTCAACTGATCCTTAAAATCTAAAGAAGCTCTTATCTTTAAATTTTTCTTTGAGATATATCCCCTAATCGTGTCATTCGATTTGTTGACGTAATAACCCGGTAAAAACCGTTGTGCCGAGGTCACTCCCGAAATGAATGATACGGAAAGCAAAAAAAGAATTTTTAAAAGAGGTGGCTTCATTTGTAAATAAAAAGATTCTAAATATATCCGTTTTAAACAAAAGAATATAAGGATTAAACCCTTTTTTAAATTCAAGTTCTCTGAAAAACTATTTAAAGATTGTTGACTAACATTAAACCAATGTAGAGGCAATTCCCGCTTTATAAGAAGTCGCTGTGTTGCCGAACTTCTTCTCAAACTTTGAGCTATCAAAAAAGTAATCGTTCTCGTATTGATACATCATCTCCACAAACTCACGCAATACCGGAATAAAGAAACCAAGTGCACGCACACCCCATTTGGGTAGGGGCTGAATTTTGTAGGGCTGCCCTGAAAACTCACTGGCCATTCGCACATATTGCTCGCCCGTAATTTTTTCTTGGCTTGTTAAGGCATGCCAGGTTTGATTGAATGCAGAAGGCGTATTTCCTAAAATCGCTACCGCCTTACCAGCATCTGGTGTGTAGGTAAAGCTGTGAATTTTTTTAGGATCACCGATCCACTGTGCACTCTTCTTAGCCTTCAACTTTTCCGTTACCATCGAATGCGTTAAACTCAACAATACATTCGGTCCATAAAAATCGGCTGCTCTTACAATCATGCCTTGCAAATTGCCTGCTTTAATTTCCTCTAACAAGTGGGTGGCAATCTTTGCCCGTACTTCACCTTTCTTACTGGTCGGATTAAAAGGTGTCTCTTCAGTCATCGTTCCCTTCACTAGTCCGTACGAATAGACGTTATCAAAAAACACTAACTTGCTATTGTGCTTTTTACAAGCATCAATGGTGTGCTTCATCACTTTCGGCCATTGTTCTTGCCACACCTTTACATCATACTTCAGACCCGCTAGCAAATAGGTCACCTCGCTGCCGGCCACCGCCTTTTCCACTTGTTGGTAATTCAACAAGTCTGCTGAAAACAGTTCATCACTGACGTTCGCCTTTTTTGGGTTACGACTTACCTGTCTGATTTTGTCTGTGTATTGCGGTAGGTGCTTGGAAAGTTCGCTGGCAATTGTTCCGTTGGCTCCGAGGATGGTTTGCATGGTGTGTGTGTTTTAAGATTGACGTATGTTCTATAAAGTTAGTCTAAGGTGATGGATTTAAATTACTTTTGAGGTTCTAATCTAATGAATTCTAAAGACCTTCGCCTTCAAACCGGCTACAAACAAATACTTGGGTTGGCGATGCCCATCTCATTGGCATTGATTGTTCCTCAAATCAATTTCATTACCAACAATGTCTTTTTAGGTGGATTGGGCGAAAAGGCGCTGGCCAGTGCAGCCATCACCGGAGTCTATTACTTAATATTTGCTGTAATCGGCAGTGGCTTAAACAATGGTCTACAATCGCTGATCGCGCGCAAAGCAGGAGAAAACCAACCGAAGGAAATTGGTAAGCTGTTTTATCATGGCGTGTGGGCTGCTCTGGGGGTTTCGCTCATTGGAATATTGATCAGCTACACCTTAGCGCCCATGATTTTGCGCGCCACGATTCACAATCAAGTGATCGCTGAAGAAGTGATTGGATTTATTTTTATCCGTATCTGGGGGTTGCCTTTTTTGTATCTGTACGTGATGCGCAATGCGCTCTTGGTAGGTACGAATCAAACAAAATTTTTGGTATGGGGCACACTGAGCGAAGCCATTGCCAATATCTTTTTCGACTACGCATTTATTTATGGTCACTTTGGTTTTCCGAAAATGGGTTTTAATGGAGCAGCCTACGCTTCCATCATTGCAGAAGCAACCGGATTGTTGGTAATCTTTGGCGTCATTCATGCAAAAGGTATTAACAAAGCCTTTGGGTTATTTGAAAGTTGGAAATTGGAACTCAGCTCCATCAAGTTGATTCTGTTTAAATCAACGCCACTTATTTTACAATTCGCACTTAGCATTGTTACATGGGAATATTTTTACATCCTGATCGAGCACCATGGCGCACGCGATTTGGCCGTTTCCAATACGATGCGAAATGTATTTGGCCTAGCGGGGATTTTTTCGTGGGCCTTTGCGGCTACCACCAATACGATGGTGAGCAATGTGATTGGGCAAGGCAAACAAGAAGAAGTAATGCCCTTGGTGAAACGCATCGCCAAAGTGAGTGCGGCTTTTTCGCTTACGTTGATTGTCGTGCTCAATATTTTCCCAGGCGCGTTGCTCTCGATGTTTGGCCAGGGCGAAGATTTCATTGCCTATGCCACTCCTGTTTTGCGAGTAGTATCCTCGGCCTTGTTTCTTCAATCCTTTTCTGTGGTGTGGCTTAATGCGGTGACCGGTTCAGGAAATACAGTCGTAAATCTGATTATTGAAATCGTAACTCTTTTTGCTTACACACTCTATGTTTATCTCGTATTGGAAGTATGGAATATGTCCATCATATGGGGATGGGTGAGCGAATGGGTGTATTGGATTTGCATGTTCTCGATGGCCTTCTGGTATATGCGATCAGGTAACTGGAAAAAACTCAGCTCAATCAGAAAATAAAGCCAACCAAAAAACCCAAATTTGAACTCGCAAAAGTCTTGTCCCCAATGTTGCTCACCTCACCTTTTCGGCTGTCCTGCTCATATTCAATTCCAATTGTAATGCGATTTTTCTTTTTGTTGGGTAAGTTCAACGCATAGCCAATGCCCACTGCATAGCCACTGCCGATGGCAAACTGATGATTGAATTCTAAATTTGCAGTGGATCGATATTTTTGGGTTAACTGAGTAATGAAAAAGTAATCCGCTTGCAAAAATAGCCCTCGGTGAGCCGATTTTTGGAAGGGAAAATAACGCGCGGAAACAGCAACCCCCCAATAGTTAAAGAACATTTCGTAGCCGTTGTCACCCTTCGATGGCGCTGCTCCCAGCGATTTATATTTCATTCCTATAACAACATGTTTGATTTTTTCAAACTTGTGGTAAGCTGCTAATGTCGCTAACAAACCGGCCGAAGTACTGAAGTTTCCGGCATCATACGCTTCAGAAAGACCTTTTCCAAAATAATTCGCTCCGTAACCAAATCGAATTTCAGCAAATGTAAACGAAGTATCCCTCTTTACATTTTGCCCGTAAGCAGCGCCTCCTAACGCGATCAAGATAAAGATAAACAACGAGTGTTTGAACGATGAGCTAATCATATAATTTTTGTTTTAAATGATAAATTCTTTGATGGCTCAAATTTGGAACTCATCATGTAAAGAATGAATTGATTTGAGTTAACTTCAGTGAATTCGCTTCTTTACTTAACCCAAATCAAGCGAGTATTGTCTGGGCAATTGATTCTAGTCAAGAAATTGCCTCAAGTTTCATCGGTCAGTTTTTACGAAAGCCTACCGTTGGGGGCAATCTTTCAAGAAAGTGCAAGGGGTATCTTAGAAAATTTGGATATTCGCCAATGTTTCCAATTGCGAAAACTCCAAAGCATAAAAAACATTTGTAGAGATGAGTAAGCAATGGCGCTTAATCTTTATGCCCACAATAGCCTTCTAGTACATGCTGTCAGGAGGGTGGAAACCAACGGCCGCGTTGTAACACTTTGTTAACTTCTCACCTTTCATTAAATTTGAAAGCGTTTAATTAAACCATATGTATACAACATATCATTTGAATTCGGCTGAAGAGGTTAACTCAGATTTACTAGACTCTATTAAGGCTACATTTAAGTCTAGGCCCATCACAATAGTCGTGGAAGAAGATGATATGGAGCTAACTCCTGAGATGAAAGAAATTTTAGATGAAAGATTGAAAGAAAACGAGAAAGACTACGTCAGTTCAGAAGAGTCTATTCGGCAACTAAACCAAAAATATGGTTTATAAAAGTAATCGTGTCTCCGAGAGCTCAAAAAGAAATAGAAAATTCGATCAATTATTGCACAGCAAATAGTACTAACGCCCTCAAAATTTTGTCGCGTCTTTGAAAAATAGCTACTCTCAGTTAGCCGTCAATCCATAATGTAGACTGCGATATAAAGATGTACGGTCTTTAAAGCTTCGAAAGTTCCCATTTTCTCTATACTTCGTTATTCATGAATCAAGCAATACCGTAAGAGTACTTTCGTGTTTTCATGATAAGCGAGACCCCATAAAACTTCCTAGAAGCTGATCAAATCACCCAATGCCTGTTTTAGATCAGCAATCAAACTATTACTATCTTCTAAGCCCACACTTAGTCTAATCAAATTATCCGGTGTAGGTGAATCCGGGCCTTCTACACTCTTTCGATGCTCCAATAAACTTTCCGTGCCACCCAAACTGGTGGCGTTGGTAAATACTTTTACGCGCTGAGCTATTTTGATAGCATCTTCTTTAGTGCCTCTTACTAAAAACGACATCATC
Organism: Cytophagales bacterium; assembly: GCA_020403045.1. GTDB lineage: Bacteria > Bacteroidota > Bacteroidia > Cytophagales > Cyclobacteriaceae > ELB16-189. Next base: position 61,172 of record JADBYK010000030.1, on the reverse strand, counting down.
GCCCCAAAATCGCTCATTTGTTTTTTCGCTACTTCGTGGCCTGTGTGCGTGGGCAATCCGGGATACAATACTTTTTCTACTTTGGGATGTGTCGATAAAAATAGTGCCACTGCTTTTGCGTTGCTCAAGTGCTGCGTCATGCGCGGAACAAAACTCCGAATGCCCCGCATCAACAACCAACAATCAAATGGACTCGGTATCGCTCCTTGTATGTGTTGAATGTGACGAATGCGTTCCCACATTTCATCTTTTCTTGCTGTAATCAACGCGCCTCCCGTCATATCACTATGTCCACCTAAATATTTGGTGGTGCTGTGCATCACAATATCTGCACCCAGCACTATTGGATTTTGTAATGCGGGCGTGGCAAACGTATTATCGACAGCTACTTTGATATGATGTTGCTTGCAAATGGTGATCCCCGAAATCAAATCGACAATTCGAAGTTGTGGATTGGTGGGCGATTCAGTCCATACCAACTTGGTGTTTGGCTGAATCGATTTAGCTAAATTACTGATATCACTCAGGTCAACAAATGTTACTTGCAATCCCCATGGTATAAAAATATCACGAAGCATTGTGCGAATCCCGGCATATGCATCAAAGTTGATGATTACATGATCGCTTGGTCGTAAACTTAAAAAAACAGCATTGGCGGCCGCGCTGCCGCTGCTGAAGGCGGCTGCATCTTCACCTTGTTCCAATTGCGCCAATATTGTTTCAAGAGAGGTGCGTGTTGGGTTTGATTCGCGACTATAAATATGCCCACTTGGATAATCGCCTGTGGGCGGATAATGAAATGTAGATGAAAAATAAAGTGGAGATGTGACAGCTCCCGTTGAAGGATCTGGTGTGGCGCCTGCATGGGCACAAATGTTTTTTAAGTCTGCCGTCATTTCAATTTCTCTTTTTTCAAAGTTAACTTTCGCCAGTATTGATTGGTCTACCAATTTTTATTCTTCCTCAAAAAATCACAACTTGGGTTTGTTAAGCTAAACACAAACCCCTGTAAATTATGAAAAAGACTATTCTTTTCAGTTTATTCTTGTTCTTTGGGTTAGCCATCAATGGCTTCAGCCAAACGGTGTATGCCTCGGCCAAAGGCGAAAAATACCACACTGCTGATTGTAAACTTTCTGGCGATGCCGATGGCATGACATTGGCCGTAGCGAAGAAAGCAGGGAAAGGACCTTGTGGCGTATGCAAACCAGACGACCATACGAAAGACAAAGTAGCTCAATGTAGTGGCAAGACTGCAGATGGAACAAGGTGTAAACGAATGACGGCCAGCAAAAGCAGCAAATGTTTTCAACACTATAAATCATGATAGTTCAACCGCTTCATCCCAAAGGACCAAGTTTTTCGCGCATCATCACCGGTGTATGGCGGTGGCACACGTTGTCTACTGAAACGGTGGAGCGGTTGATTCATACTTCGCTAGATGAAGGCATCACCACTTTCGACCATGCCGATATTTATGGAGATCATAGTTGTGAAGAGTTGTTTGGCAATGCCTTGAAGAATGACGTGTCCCTTCGAGAGAAGATTCAACTTGTCACGAAGTGTGGCATCAAGTTTAGTTCAGCCAAAAGACCCACCACCTGGGTAAAACATTACGATACATCAGAAGAGCATATCACCTGGTCGGTTGAGAATTCATTAAAGATGTTGCATACCGATCATCTTGACTTGCTTTTAATTCATCGCCCCGATCCACTTATGGACCCACATGAAGTATCGGAAACATTTGTAAAGCTGAAAGCTGCGGGAAAGGTCTTACACTTTGGTGTTTCCAATTTCACGCCTTCACAGTTTGAAATGCTACAACACTTCTTACCATTCCCTTTAGTCACCAATCAAATAGAGATTTCACTTTCGCGGATTGATCCACTATTCAATGGGGATTTGGACTTGATGTTGAAGCATGGGACAAGCGCAATGGCCTGGTCACCATTAGGTGGTGGAAAGCTCCATTTTGAAGAACGTGTTTGGTTTGCAAAAGCCGCCAAGTACAATGCTTCTTATAGTCAGTTGGCATTAGCCTGGTTGCTTAAACATCCTTCCCATATTTTTCCCATCCTTGGCACTACCAAACCAGAGCGAATCACTGAAGCGGCCAAATCGGTTGACATCAATTTAGACAGACAGGATTGGTTTGAAATGTTGAAGTGGGTGATGGGGAGGGAAGTAGACTAGCGCATGCCTCCACAAATTGGATATCTCATTCTACTAACAATTCTTTTTGTTTCGGTTGTACTGATACTCCGACTCATCAACAAAAGAAGACTAAAAAAGAAAAAGTTAGAGCTCCGCGCCCATTGGGCGAAGCCTAAATCTGTTCCATTCGACTTCGACAGAATTAAAAAGTATTCAGATTTATCGCAAGGTGATCCGTTTCACCGGCTTACCGAGCAGACGATAGAAGATATTGACTTCTATAGTTTGTTTTCATTTATTGACAGAACAACCAGTCGTGTAGGGCAGCAGGTGTTATATGCAAAAGTCGTGCAGCCTACCGATCAATTGCATAGTCCGTTAGATCCTTTTATTGACGCCTTCAAGAAAGACGAGCGGCTGCGCGAAGAAGTTCAATTCGAACTACTAAAACTTAACCACACCGATGCCTATCACATCGCTTCATTGATGGGTGGGGATTTATTAAAAAGACCGAAGTGGTTATGGGCTATTTACTTAAATCTGGCGTTGTTACTAGTGCTGGCGTTGCTGGCGTTTAGTTATCCGTTTTGTATCATTCTGATGATGGTGCCCTTCACGGCAAATATGTTGGTGCACTACTGGAACAAGGGAAACACCTTTCAGTTTACCCGGTCTTTCCCTCAGCTAAACGTATTAATCCAGGTATCGAATGCATTACTAAAAAGAGGAAAGCTCTTTTCGAATGCGCAAGCGATAGAAGCCATTGCAAGCTTGCGATCCTTTCAGCGGAAATCCAGGTTTATTTCCTTGAGTGGTAATGATGGATTAGGGGCAGAGCTAAGTCAGATCGGTTTGTACTTTGTCGAGCTCATCAAGATATTTTTCCTGGTGGAAGTCATATCCCTGTTTCGAATTATCCATGAACTTGAAAAAAAACAAGAAGCCATTTCCGAGTTATTCACCTACGTGGGAAATATTGATATGGCCATTTCAATCCTGTCTCTTCGGGCAGGTTCATTAAATACATGCCAGCCTACTCTTACCACTCCCAAAAAGAAAATTATCGCCCAAGGCATCTACCATCCGCTGATTGAAGCATGTGTAAAAAATGATCTGACCATTGATGGGAAGAGTATTCTGATTACCGGCTCCAATATGTCTGGCAAATCGACTTTCTTGCGAACACTCACTATTAATTCCATACTCGCACAAACCATTTATACTTGTTTTGCAGATGAATTTGTTTCCCCTCCTATCAAGCAATTTTCATCCATTCGCATTGACGACAACTTGTTTCAAGGCAAAAGCTATTATTTCCAGGAGGTGAAAATCATGGCCTCTTTATTAACGGAAGCCGAAAGTTCGCACCAGAACCTATTTGTATTGGATGAAGTTTTCAAAGGCACGAACACGGCAGAACGAATTGGCGCGGCAAAAGCTATTCTCACTTACTTAAACAGAAAAGATAACATTGTCATCGTGTCCACACACGATATTGAGCTGGCCGAGATGCTTTCATCCGAATACGATTTATATCATTTCACTGAAACGGTGGAAAGTAAGGAACTGCACTTCGACCATCAACTTAAATTCGGTCCGCTGACCACTCGAAATGCCATTAAGCTTTTGGAACTCGCCAACTATCCGAAGGAGGTAATTGATGAGGCGAAAAAAGTGAGTAGCCGTTTAGGGAGAACCTAGTGTTTGACAAATAGTACTGATCAATGTTGCTATTTCATTTTCCGATATTTGATCATAGCATAAGCAAATGCCAGCAATCCAATTAAGGGAAAAAAAGCCGACCACGTAAATGGACTTCCGATAGGCAACACACGTGGAAGGATTAGCAGCACCACAAACCAGATTCCTGTAATTACCCAAATTGGGTCATTCATAAATAGATCTTCAGGTTCGTTGGTCAAATCGATTTTAATGGTGTGATCTCGTTGAAACACAATAATCCATTTTTTATAATCCCACAAGAGTAAAAAAATGGTTCCCAATAACATGAGACTTGTAATAATAGGAGTGCCCATGCCAAAATCAATGGCGTTCGTAATCATAAAAACATTCAATATGATGGGGAAGAAAGCCATCGCTCCAACTGTTGCAAAACGTTGGGTCATCAACAACGTTCCGGCAATAAATTGACTCCAACCTAGAAAATTCCAATAAAAACCAGTTTGATACATGGCTTCAAAAAAATATCCAACCGGTTCGGTGGTTGGAAGCGTTGTGAATCGCTCTCCTTGAATTTTAATAAAGGATGCAAACACAAAGGCGAAACCAATGAGGTATCGCAAGTAAATAACCACCAGCTTAAAAAATCGAAACCTTCTGAGTGCGTAAAACCAATCGAGCATGTGAGCAAGACGATCAACAAACGCTGTTGTTACACGACCCTATTCGAGCTCTACAATAATTTCAATCTCCACGGCCATCCCCATGGGTAGTGCATACATTCCCACTGCAGAGCGTGCGTGTTTTCCTTTCTCACCAAAAACGGCCACCATCAAATCAGAAAAACCATTGATCACTTTCGGTTGGTCTCCAAACGTTTCGGTGCAATTCACCATGCCTAGGACTTTCACAATTCTCTTTACTTTATTTAAATCACCAATTTCGGATTTCAACGTAGAGAGAAGAGAAATCCCGGTCTGCCTTGCTGCATCATAGCCCTGCTCGATGGTTAAGTCTTTGCCTACTTTTCCAATGATGTTGCTGCCATCCGCTTTTGTAGGGCCGTGGCCTGACAAGTAAAGTAAGTTGCCCGTTCTTACGGCTTTCACATAATTTGCAATGGGCTTGCCGGGCGTGAAGAGTTCGATGTTTAAGTCTTTCAACTTCTTATCGAAGTCGACCTTTTGAGCCGTACAAAGGGCCCAGTTAAAAAGGAAAGCAACGCTCAAGATTAATACTTTCATACCTATTTGTTTAAGTGTCCAAAGAAGTTCATTAGATGCCAATTAGTTCGTGAATGGAATAAACCTCGTCAAGTGCTAAAAAGGAAAGATTTTCGCCATCAATAATTTCAAAGTCTTCTTTTTGCAATGGAGTCAATGACTCAATCTGCTTGAATTTCTCAAGCGGCACAATACAAGTCCTGTCGTTAGATAGAGACAGCAGCATAGCACTGTTTCCGACAAACTTCACTTCAGTAATTTCAATTTCTGTTGTAGTTGTTGTCATTTTCGAATGGCAGTTCCATAGATTACTCTTCTGTGATGTAAATATAGCCAGAGTAAGTAACTGGCTTTAAACTCTACTAAAAAAGTTAGCCACGAATACACGAATTTACACGAACTTTTTCGGCTTCAATTTGTGCTATTAGTGAATTCGTGGCAAAAGAACAGATGGTGCGCAAGTCAAGTAAGTAATTTGAGAAAGTTCAGATGCTTAAGAACACGTACAAAAACAACTACGCTTTCAACAATCCTTTATTTTTCAAAATGCTCGTTAAAAACTTGCGTTCGTTTTCAGTAGTAAATATTTTGAATGGCAAGTGAATTAACTGCGCTTTATTAACAAAAAGAACAAATGCTTCTTTGGTGACCTTTGCACTTTTGATTTGATCCCACTTCATCGGCATGCCTTCACGGGCATTCAACTTCATCACAATTTGTTGACTGGTAATTTCATACGAGAATCTCTCAAAAAGCATCTTGCCTTGCTCTAATTGCGTGACTCCGTAAAATTGGATCCACCAAAAAAGTAAATACAACCCCGCAGCTGTAAATGCGCCAATGAACCACCAAATGCTTGGGATCCACAAATACAAAAGGCAGATGGCTACCACAATTAAACTTACCCACCATTGCTGAAGCAGGATGTTTCGCAACGCCATGCGGATATAGTCTTTCTTTTCTAAGCGATAGTTTTTGGTCTTAACAAGCATAATTCTAACTGAATGGGTCGCAAAAATAGCTGATTTTTTGGAAGGATGTATAGTTAGTTTTAGGCAAAGAAGGAAACTTCCCTTAGGTCATTTAACCACCTTTAAACTCAAATCGAGGCTTTTGGTAGAATGCGTCAGCGCACCCATCGAAATAAAATCTACACCTGTTTCGGCCACTGCGCGCAAGGTATTTTCGGTGATCCCTCCACTCGCTTCAGTCTTGTATTTGCCATTGATCAGGTGAACGGACTTTCTCATATCATTTAAGCTCATGTTATCCAACATGATCGTATCTACACCGCCCACTCGGATTACTTCTTCCACTTCTCTGAGGTTACGCACCTCAATCTCAATTTTTAAATCTTTATTTTTCTCCTTGAGGTATCGGTGAGCATTTTCAATAGCTGTTTGTACACCCCCGGCCATGTCAATGTGATTATCTTTGAGCATTACCATGTCATACAAAGCAAACCGGTGATTCTGGCCCCCTCCAATTGCCACCGCCCATTTTTCCATAGCGCGAAAATTCGGAGTCGTTTTACGAGTATCGAGCAGCTTGGTAGAGGTGCCTTCGAGCAATTGGCAAAGCGCTTTTGTGTGGGTAGCAATACCGCTCATCCGCTGCATGCAATTGAGTACCAACCGCTCGGCCGATAAAATGGATTGAGCCTGACCGGTGACTTCAAAAGCTACATCACCGCGGTGAACCAAGTCTCCATCGTGTTTGAAATAGGTGACTTGAAGGGCCGGGTCAACTTCTTGAAATATTTTTTCTGCCAACGCAAGGCCGGCTATCACGCCTTCATCTTTCACCAATAAATGCGCCTTGCATGGAGTATTTTTCGGGATGGCGCCTAGAGAGGAGTGATCTCCTTCACCAATATCTTCAGCTAAAGCGGACTGTATAAATAAATGAATGGCCTCCTCAGTGAGGTATGCTGGTGAAATCATTCTTTGATAAAGCTGATTTCGTGAACAAAGTATTTTTTGTCCGATTCTTTTACTCGCATGAGCACACTGTAGCTATCACCTCCGCTTTGGTACTTGCCAATAGCAAACTTTAGCCCACTTGGTGACGAGCCCGTGTGGACAATGTTGAATTCTGCAACCGGATGTTTTTTGAAAAAGTCGCCCAATACAAACTCCGCCTGAGCTTTGCTATAATTGTTTACCTCTCCCTCAATGTTGATATCAGCCGATTGATTGAAGTACTTTACTGCTTCTTTGGCATTATTGGCCTTAATTGCATCTTTAATAGGCGCGAAAATTTCCGCCTGCCCCCAAACATTTGCCAGAGGAATAGCCAAAAACACAATCCATAACCACTTTTTCGTTCTCATAGGCTCTAAGATAGACCAAAAGTATGCCATAATCGGGGTTTGAAAAAGATATTAATGGTCAAATTAGCAGGAACATCCAAGATTAACATCGCAGCTACTCATTGGCATAGTTTTGATCATCTATTATCATGAATGAGCCTATATTTGAAAATTATTTGAAATGATTATGAATAAAAAAGTGCTATTGATGATTTTGGATGGCTGGGGCATTGCTAAAAACCTGAAAGTTTCTGCTATCGACCATGCCCAGACTCCCTACATCAATTCTTTATACCACAAGTATCCACATAGTAAATTAGAGGCCTCCGGTTTGGCGGTAGGGCTCCCTGCCGGGCAAATGGGCAACTCGGAAGTAGGCCATATGAATATTGGTGCGGGAAGAGTAGTTTATCAAGACTTAGTGCGAATCAACAAAGCTGTAGAAGAAAAAGAGTTAGATGAAAATCCAACACTGCTGTCCGCGTTTGATTATGCAAAAGCGAATAACAAGTCCGTGCATCTCATTGGTCTTGTTAGTGACGGTGGCGTTCACTCACACGTAGAGCACGTCAAGGGGCTTTGCACGATTGCAAAAAATCTGAACGTAAAAAATCTATTTATCCATGCCTTTACCGATGGCCGAGATACCGACCCGAAAGGCGGATTTGGATACCTAACTGATTTACAAAATCACCTCAACAAAACAACGGGTCAATTGGCCAGCATTGTGGGGCGCTACTTTGCCATGGATCGCGACAAGAGATGGGAGCGCGTGAAATTAGCCTATGACCTTTTGGTGAAGGGCGAAGGCGAAAAGTCGTCAGATTTATTGACCTCATTGCAAAAATCCTACGAGGCTGGAGTCACCGATGAGTTCATCAAGCCCATTGTTGCTGTTGATGCAGCCGGCAAGCCGATTACTACAGTACAGGAAGGCGATGTGGTCATTTGTTTTAATTTCCGCACCGATCGTGGGCGAGAGATTACCATGGCGTTGACCCAACAAGATTATCCCGAGCAGGGGATGAAGAAATTGAAACTCTATTACGTAACCCTCACCAACTACGATGACTCCTTCAACGATGTGAAGGTGATGTTTGATAAAGATAACTTGGAAAATACGCTAGGAGAAATTGTTTCGAAGGCAGGCAAGAAACAAATTCGTATTGCAGAAACAGAGAAGTATCCACACGTAACTTTTTTCTTTTCAGGAGGACGAGAAGATGTATTCGAAGGCGAATCGCGATTAATGTGCCCCTCACCAAAAGTGGCCACCTACGATCTAAAGCCGGAGATGAGTGCCAATGATATCAAAGACAAAATCATTCCTGAATTAGACAAAGGATCAGCTGATTTTATCTGTTTGAATTTTGCCAATCCAGACATGGTTGGACATACAGGCGTATTTTCAGCGGCCGTTAAAGCAGTGGAGACAGTTGATAAATGTAACGAGGCGGTAACAGAAGTAGCGCGCAAAAATGGCTATGCCGTTATTATTATTGCCGATCATGGCAATGCAGATATTATGATCAATGAGGACGGCAGTCCAAATACCGCACACACCACCAACCTGGTGCCTTGCATTTTAGTAGATGACTCCAAGACCTATTCTAAAATCAATGACGGCAAACTGGGTGATTTGGCGCCTACTATACTTACGCTAATGGGAATTCCTATTCCCACTGAAATGACGGGTAAGGTGTTGGTGCAAAAATAGTATCTCAGGAAATATGACTCAGTTAAAGTTCGGTGCCTGCCTTTTTGTGTTAGGTGTTATCACGTTTTCCTGTCGGCAGGCTAATCAAAAATACGACAAACCGTACTTCGATTTTGATAGCCTGGTCAATGTTCAAATTAGCTATCTGGCCAATCGCAAAGATTCGGTTCACAAAAAAGCAAGCATCGATGGTAAGGAAGGTGAATCATCCTTCCTGGTGGATAGTGCACAGCTGGCTCATGAATGGGATGTTTTTCGTCAATTAGATGTGATAAACAAACCGACCTACACGGGTCATTACCTTCTAACTGAAGAGAAGGATTCGAAAAGCAATCTAACCGTAAGGCGCTATACATGTGACATCAAATCTTCTGTTCCAGTAGTTCGATTCTACTTTCAAAATGATTTGTCGAATCTTAAACGCATAGAATCACAATACATCGAACAGAATGCACTTTACTATACAACCAGGGAGTTAACGTTATCGCTGGAGGGTGCGAAAGGGAAGATTTATATCTATGACTATGCGATCAAAGGAGTTCAAAAAATGATTCTGAGCGACTCTGTTCAATTTTCCATACATGCATATATTTCAAAATAGCCGATGGCCAAGCGCACATTTTTAGAGGAAGGAGAAAAGAAGAAGCTGAACAAAGAGGGGATCCGCAAATTGCTGGGCATCTTCAAATTTGTTATTCCTTATCGAAAGACGTTTATTCTTGGGCTCGTTTCTCTCGCGCTTTCCAGCGGCACACTATTATCATTTCCCTACTTTGCCGGAAAACTGTTGGATGTGGCACAAGGCAAAGGAGGATTTGTACTTACCAGTATAAACCAAATTGCGCTGGCCCTTGTCGCAATCCTGGCCGTTCAAAGTGTTTTTTCTTTCATCCGGGTGTACACTTTTACCATTGTTAGTGAACGCTCGCTAGCAGATTTACGCCACGCTGTTTATTCCAAAATGATTTGGTTGCCATTGACATTTTTTGATAGTCGTAGAGTTGGCGAGTTGACGAGTCGGATTACCTCTGACGTGGGGACGCTTTATGACACATTCACTTTTACATTAGCCGAACTGCTACGGCAAGTATTGGTATTGCTTATCGGTATCCCACTCATTTTTATCCTCACTCCCAAGCTTACCATTTTCATGCTGCTTACTTTCCCTGTGTTAGTAATAGCCGCCTTATTTTTTGGGAAGTTCATTCGTAAACTTTCTAAGAAGACCCAAGATCAACTAGCCAGCGCGAATGTGATTGTCGAGGAAACATTGCAGTCCATTGCGGTTGTCAAATCTTTTACGAATGAGTTGTTTGAGATTGGCCGGTATAAAAAGTCGCTAACTGAAGTAGTGCAAACATCGATTCATGCCTCCAAGTACCGAGGGCTTTTTATCTCCTTCACCATACTCGCCCTTTTTGGTGGAATTGTGGCCGTCAGTTGGTATGGGGCCTATCTTCTACAAAACGGTCAGTCCACGGTGGGCGAATTGTTCTCATTTATTTTATATACTTCTTTCATTGGGGGTTCGATTGCCGGCCTGGGCGATATTTACAGTTCACTGCAGCGTTCCATTGGCGCTTCTGAGCGGGTGCTGGAAATACTGGAAGAGAAAGATGAGAGCACTACGTCCGCGCAATCGCTCAAATTGAAAGGCAGGGTGGCGTTTAAAAACGTATCATTTACTTACCCAACACGCACTGATTTTGAAGTTCTTAAATCAGTCGATTTCACTGTTGAACCTGGGGAAAGAATTGCACTGGTTGGACCGAGCGGATCGGGCAAATCGACCATCATCAACTTACTGATGCGGTTTTATTCTGCCTCCTCGGGTAGCATCGAAGTGGACAATGAAGAGGTGTCACAATTCAGCCTCACAGATTTCCGCAGGAACATTGGCATTGTGCCCCAGGAAGTAATGCTTTTTGGCGGAACCATTCGCGAGAATATTGCTTATGGAAAAGCATATGCCACAGAATCAGAAATTATAGACGCAGCCCGCAAGGCAAATGCGTGGGAGTTTATTGAGAGTTTTCCGGAAAAGCTGGATACGCTTGTCGGGGACCGGGGCGTGAAATTATCAGGCGGTCAAAAGCAACGAGTAGCTATTGCAAGAGCCATACTGAAAGACCCATCGATATTAATATTGGACGAAGCCACTAGTTCGCTGGATGCGAAATCCGAAAGTCTGGTGCAAGACGCGCTGGAAAAACTGATGGAAAACCGAACCACGATTGTAATTGCCCACCGACTTAGTACCATTCGTAAAGTGGACCGAATCCTCGTCATCAAAGACGGGCAAATTGCAGAAGCCGGCACTCACCTGGAACTTAACCAGCGCGACAATGGTATTTATCGTAACTTGCTTGAACTACAAATGGATCGATAGATGGGCTTAACCAATGAAAGCCGAGCAAAAAATATTGCAAGATTTTGACCTTCGTAAAACGAGCAGCAGAACGGCTATCCTTAGCCTTTTTCTGAAGAAGCCTTTTGCATTGTCCTATTCCGATTTGGAAGAACAAATCTCAGATGACTATGACCGTGTCACGGTATATCGCACGCTAAAAACCTTTGTTGATAAGGGTGTTGTGCACAAAGTGCTGGATGATGGTGGGGGTTTAAAATATGCCCTTTGTAGCGATTTGTGCTCTTCCTCTGCGCATCACCATGAGCATGTGCATTTTAAGTGCTCTGTTTGTGGCGAAACCAGCTGCCTCGATCAAGTAAACATACCTCAGGTTGAATTGCCCACGGGTTATGAAGCGAGAGAAATCAACCTGCTGATTCAGGGGAAATGCCAAAAATGTGCCTAATTCGCGGCAATTACTGGTTTCCTTTTGTTCTGAATTGATATCAATTTCAACCTTTATTTACTTCTCAAATATATTTGTAGATTTGATATTGTTTTAATCAAAACCCTCTTGAAAAGTTCCATTTAGCTCCTTTTTTAAACCCTCTAACCTTTCTGCTTTTAGATGCTTCTGTTTTCTTTGTTCGGTACTTCGATTAGCTCACAGACACTTCTATACGGGGTTTTTGCAATAGTAATTGTGACCTTTCTACTTGTTGACTTGGGCTTTTTCAATAAAACGGCTCATAAAATTACTACCAAATCGGCTTTGTATCAGTCCATTTTCTGGGTGATCATTAGTACGATTTTTGGCTATTTCGTTTATCTATATGGACCCTATCCTCTTGAGCAGGATGGCGTAATAAAGTCAGTTTCCGGCACTGATGCGATGATTGAATATTTTTCGGCCTACCTTACAGAGTATGCGCTTTCAGTAGATAACATTTTTGTCATTCTTCTAATACTAAAATATTTTTCTGTGAAAGAAGAGTATTATCACAAGATATTATTTTGGGGAATTTTAGGAGCCGTGTTTTTTCGTGGTATTTTCATTTTTGTGGGTGCGTTTTTCATCGCAAAGTGGCATTTCATCCTTTATATTTTCGGTGTCTTCCTGATCTATTCTGGAATCAAAATATACTTTGAAGACAGTGACGAAAAAATTGACCCCGAGAAGAATCCAATTTTAAAACTCTGTCGGAAATACCTGCCTATCACAAACGATGAAATGGGTGGAAAATTTATAGGTAGAGTAAATGGAAAATTGATGTTTACCCCACTATTTTTAATTATTGTTTTAATCGAAACTACGGATTTGATATTTGCTGTCGATTCGATACCGGCTGCCTTTGCAATCACACAAAACGAGTTTTTGATTTACACGTCAAATATTTTTGCAGTTATGGGTCTTCGCGCAATGTTCTTTTTGCTTTCGGGTATTATCGATAAGTTTTATTTGCTGCAGAAAGGCCTGTCTATTATTCTTTTCTTCATTGGTGCAAAAATGCTTTTAGAGATTATCCCTTACGAAATATCTCCGGAGCTTTCCTTTGCGGTAATAATAATCACGCTAACTCTTTCTATTATATTTTCAATTGTAGTACCCCGAAAGGAGAAACCTTCGGAGGAAATTGGCTGATTAAACTTCAGCGAAAAAATTTGCGGGTAAAATTCTCATTAGAACAGGAAGCGCTAAAAAACGCTTTGGGAGAGATATCACGATAAACGTAGGAATCGTCCTCAACACCGCGACTAGCTGTTCTTGCATTGCTTTTTTTTCCGTCTCCGTTAGCTCACTTGATTTTGCCTTTTTGAGAAGGGCGATTAAGTCTTTGTTTCCCTGCACCTCTTTTATCAGTTTGATTTTATGATTGGCCGTGACGCGAGACAGCCTCTTTATAAAGCGCTCACTCACCTGATCGTAATCTTGTTTGTTTTGCAGATAGTTTAGCTTTTCCCAGTGTTCTAACACAAATCCCTCGATGGCCATCAGGCTATTCTCTAAGTCATCTTCCGAGAACGCAAGGTGTGTACACAATCTTTTTAAAAATTCTTGTTCATTTCCGTCAACCTTTTTATCAGCCCAAATAGTAAGGATAGCCATTTCCAGGAAATACTTTTTCAATATCCATGAATTGTTGGTTGGCAAATTTATTTCTTCTACCTGGATGCCCTTTTCAAAAATAGAGACAGCTTCCTTTTTCTTATCTGCCGTGAGGTTGGCACTTTGAAGAAAATACTCCAATAGTTTGCGCTCTTCAAACTCTACGGCCTCATTCGCATGTGCCGCTGCTGCAATTACTTTTACTACCGAAAAGCGAAGCTCTTCGCGTTCGTATTTAAAGAAATCGGAGACGATGCGGTCTGCATTGGTATGAATCCATTGACCGAAGATAAATATGTCCAGAAAAAGAAGGCTATTATGAAAGAATTGAGCCCAAAAATTATTTTTAAACTCTTCTGTAATCTCAATGCGCTTATCTAGTATTCTCTCCACTATCTCCAGCGGTGTTTTTCTTCTGCCAAACAACGTTTTTGCAGGTGTTGCCAATTCAGGAAAAACCGTATTGTAGAAATTGCCAATACTGTCAAGCGTTTTCAAAATAACCTCAGACAGTTCCTCCGTACTTTTGATTTGCCTATTGTAAAAAAGAAAAGAGCTACTAATGAGACTTTCGGCCAACAAAATTTTCATTCTTTCTTTGTTGCTCCAATCATTGGAATTGGGATAGTCAAGCGATAGAATCGCCTGACCATACATTAATCCTGTGGGCTGAATTACCCTATATAATGCCTGTTCGGGATGAGCTGTTTTGACTCCGCCTGGTTGTACTTCCTTAAGAAGTTCCTTCCTCAACTCAAGGTAATCTTTTAGCCAGCCTTTTTCGTTTGGTTTCATAAGACCTTTCTAATGGTTAGTCAATTTAGTTCTGTCAATCTTAGGTCGAATATTATCACTATTTAATCTGATCATTTTTCCATCCTTTTTGCTCCCATTCTTTTACCTGGATTTCAACTTTATCTCGAAGACTTTCTTTGTACATATCAAGCTTTGCCGAAACCACTTCGCTGTTAGTGCCAATAATTTGTGCGGCCAATATGCCCGCATTTTTTGCTCCATTAAGTGCTACCGTAGCTACGGGTACGCCTCCTGGCATTTGTAGAATAGACAAAATAGAATCCCAGCCATCAATTGAATTTGTTGATTTGATAGGTACTCCAACAACTGGCAAAGAAGTAAGGGAGGCAACCATACCCGGCAAATGGGCTGCACCACCTGCGCCTGCTACTATCACTTTTAACCCTCGCGCTTTGGCAGATGATGCATACGATACCATCCGTTCGGGCGTTCGGTGAGCGGAAACGATCGTTATCTCAAAGGGGATTTCTAGCTCCTCCAAAAAGTCAGCAGCTTCCTTCATGACGCTTAAATCAGATTGACTACCCATGATTATTCCCACTATCGGTTTACTCATGCTACAACTTTTAGAGTTTGTTTAACAAAGTTGGCTTTCTTTTTTAAACTTTCAATGTCTTCGTCCACTATGGTTACGTGACCCATCTTACGAAATGACTTTGTCATTCTTTTACCATAAAGATGAACATGCGTGCCCGATACGCCAAGAACCTCTTCTAAACCAACGTATTTTGCTTCTCCTGAATATCCCTCTTCTCCCAATAGGTTGACCATCGCACTAGGCAGATAGGCATCAGTACTTCCTAAGGGGAAGTTTAGAATAGCCCGGAGATGTTGTTCATATTGCGAGGTCGCATTCGCTTCAATTGTTTGATGTCCGCTATTATGAGGCCTGGGTGCTACTTCATTAACTAATACTTCTCCCTCTTTTGTCACAAACATCTCCACAGCTAAAAGCCCAATCATACCCAATTTTTCAATAATCAATCTGGCAATAGAGTCTGCCTCGGCTGCAATTTGAGAAGTAATGGCGGCTGGAGAGAAGAGGTATTCCACCAGATTTGCTGTGGGGTGAAAGACCATTTCTACGGCAGGATAGCTTACCACTTCGCCACTTTCGCTTCGCGCAACTATAACCGCAATTTCTTTGTCAAAATCAATCAGTTTTTCGAGAAGGCCAGGATCATCAAACGCCCTCGCCAGGTCGGCTTCTGTTCGCAATAATTGGACGCCTCTTCCATCGTAACCTTCTCTCCCAAGTTTGTTTACAGCAGGCAAGAATGCTTTGTTGTCTATCACTTCTTGCCTATTAGAGGTAAGGACAAAGGCTGCGGTGGGAATTCCATTTGCCTTATAAAACTCCTTTTGTGTCCGTTTATCTTGAATCAACTCAATCACTTCCGGCTGCGGAAACACGTTTTTGCCTTGTTTTACCAATTCCTTGAGAGCCTCTACGTTTACATTTTCAATCTCGATGGTAATTAGGTCGCACGCACTTCCAAAGTCAATCACCGTTTGATAATCTGACAGCTTGCCCTGCGTAAAATCTGAAATAGTATTGCAGGGTGCTGTGGCATCTGGGTCGAGTACGGAAAAATTGATATTTAAATCAATTCCCGATTGGATAAGCATGCGCCCCAGTTGGCCGCCACCTAGAATGCCGATGCGTTGGTTTATAGATTCAGGCATTTTTTACGTACGATTTTCGAGGCACAAAGTACGATTTTCGAATGCGGTAGGATAATCATCTCGTGCTTCGTAAATCGTACTTCGTACTTCAACTAGTTTTTCTTCAACTGATCAAACTTTGTCTCTGTTGGTTTCTTAGGAAACACATTATCACTTAAATTGACATCAGCCGTTGATCCTGTTGGATCGATGATCACATTCGTCACTTCCCTCTCTTTCAAAAATGTTTTTTTCACTTCACTTTCATTGATTCGCCATATTTCAGCAGGAATAGTTTCTGTCTCCTTCGAACCGTCTTTGTATGTCCATTCAATGACTATCGGTGTTACCAAGCCTCCTTTGTTTTTTAGTGTAATCTCATACAAATTCTTGTCGGTCAGTTTTTTTCTGACATCCCCATCACTGATTTTATTTTTAAACTCTCCATAAGCACGATCATCTGTGTTAACAAGGGTGATCTCTTGAGGGCCGGCACTAAAATCAGTCGCTTTCTCCTTTGTTTTCGCCTCTGCAGCAAGGTCACCCGATTTCGTTTTCACTGTTTTATTCTCAAGATCCTTCTGTTCTGATTTCACTTTAAACCATTTCACTTCATCCAACTCAACATCTACATTATCTACCGTGTAGAACCAACCTCTCCAAAACCAATCCAAATCCACTGCCGATGCATCTTCCATCGTTCGGAAGAAATCAGCAGGCTTGGGATGTTTAAATGCCCATCGCTGCGCGTACTCTTTGAATGCTTTGTCGAATAACTCCGGCCCCATTACCGTTTCTCTCAACAAGGTTAACGCAGCAGAGGGTTTTCCATATGCGTTGGGGCCAAAGTCACCGCGGGGGATGTTATCCGAATCCCACATAATAGGGCGCATCATGTTTTTATCGCCCTTCATATAGTTAGCCATTCCTTTTGGAGAACCCCACGACACGTCTACTGTTGGATAACGCTCCCTTGTTGTTTCTCGTTCTAAAAAAGTATTCAATCCTTCATCCATCCAACTCCATTGACGTTCGTCTGAATTGACAATCATCGGAAAGAAATTATGACCAACCTCGTGAACAATGACGCCTATCAACCCTTCGTACGTTCGGTGCGAATAAGTTCCATCCGGCTTCGGCCTTCCCCCATTAAAGCAAATCATGGGATACTCCATACCCTGATTGGCGGTGTGGACTGAGTAGGCAGTAGGGTAAGGATAATCAAAGGTACGGGCGGAATAAACCTCCAGCGTATTTTTAATCGCCAGGGTAGATTCCTTAGCCCAGAGTGGATTCCCTTCTTTGGGGTAAAGTGACTGTGCGAGTGGCGTCTTGTCGTTTAACTTAACCGCCATTGCATCCCAAATGAATTTACGCGAAGAAACAAATGCGAAGTCTCTCACATTTTCCGCATAAAACTCCCAGGTGCTTTTTTTCTTCGAGCGCTCTTTTTCTCTTTTTTTAGCTTCTTCTTCTGTTACAATAAATACAGGTTTGTCAAAGGTTTTTTTTGCTGTTTCAAATCTCTCAATTTGTTCCTTGCTCAATACCGCCTTAGGGTTCTGCAGCATGCCGGTGGCACCCACAATATGATCGGAGGGAACAGTGATACGCACCCTGTAGTTTCCAAACGTCAATGTGAACTCGCCCTGACCCAGAAACTGTTTATTTTGCCACCCTTCGTAGTCATCAAACACGCACATGCGTGGAAACCACTGTGCCTCGGTATACAGATAATTCCCATCCTCTGGAAAATACTCATAACCTCCACGCTCGCTAAACTTGACACGATCTTTTTCGGTAAAGCTCCATTCTATCCTAAAACTATATTTATCCCCTGTTTTCATGGGGGTTGGCAGATCTACCCTCAACATGGTATTATTAATGATAAAAGGAAGGTCTTTGCTTGTGATAGCGTCTTTCACCGACTTGATTTTAAAGCCACCTTCATAGCCGTAGGTATCTCCTGCCAAGGGAAAAAATTTGGCGGGAATTGAATCGCGCACACGATTAGTGGCCGACTTATCCGTCATATTGCCTTTAGACAAATTATTTTGATCCAATTGCAACCATAAATATTTCATGGTTTCCGGAGCGTTATTAAAATAGGTAATCGTTTCTTTCCCTGTTACCACTTGAGTCTCATCATTCAACTCCACATCGATATCATAGTCTGCACGTTGCTGCCAATAATTAACACCTGGCGCACCAGAAGCAGAACGATAGCTGTTTGGTGTAGGTAAAACTTGGTCAAGCTGCTCAAACTTGCCTTGCCATTTTTGTTGGGCAAAGGTGGGGACTGCAAAAATGACAAATACGAAAACGATTAACTGCTTCATGGATGTGGTTTTTAAAGGCCTCAAAAGTAACCAAAGTTGTTAGAATGCCGAATGGTTTTTATGTAGGCCGAAATCTCAAAAAAACGTGCATAACCAATATCTACTAGAAATAAAGCCAATGAAATCGAATACCGTGCGCAGAGATTTCAATGGCTGGAGCAGGGCATTTAAACATAGTGAGTAAATAGACAACACTCTTAAGCCATCGGCTCGAAGGATTGAAATAATTCGGGTTCAAATCCAGGGAGAGAAAAAATTTTCGATACGGTGAAAGATTGTGTGCTGCATTCTCAGCATCTCGTCCATAGATCATGCCTTCTGCCCCTATTCCAATAGCAATCGAAAGGAAGGAGGGCCACCATTTTCTTTGAGGAGACCAAGTGTACCAAAACGTCTGGCCGTTATAATCCTTCAAAATTTCTTGAAAAAAACCTTCACCCAATAAGCCAGGTCGCAGTATCGCAAAAGAAGTAAAATGAAAAGAGAACTTTGGGAAAATTGCAATGCGGTTCCAGTACTTTGTTTGTACCAGAAATAACAAAGCGCCTAGCGCATTGGCAAGCAAATCAAAAATCGAAGCCCCGTAGCCTACAGAAAAACCATCTAATATCTCTATAGAAGACACGATTAAGAACCCAGTTATCACACCGACTGTTAGATGCTGATCCAGCCCTCCCCATCTCAACAGCCTAGAAGAAATGGCACACACATGAAATGCCCAAAGCGCATGGGCGAATTTGTCCAATTGCTTCCATTCCGGCAGGTCGTTAAAAAAATGAAACGGCTGCACCATTTGGTCGGCATACCAGGCGGTGCCTAACAGCAAAACAATTATTCCGTAAGCGGCTGCAATTCCAAACAGTACCCAAGGCAATTTCTTGTTGGTTTGTTTAGGTGTTTCTTGCAAATTGTTTTCCCGTAAAGCCATTGTGTGCCAAGATACAAGAGCCTCCCGAATAATTATTATTTTTAAAGTTGATTACTATTCCTTTATGCACCAGCGTATTTCTACCCTCATCTTCTTTACTTTATTTCTCTTCTCTTGTGGCAATAAACATGAGTATTCAGAATTGAGCGCAGTGCCCATTATTCCGCAACCCGTCTATGTCGAATCGGGTAGAGGCGTCTTTGAGCTGACTAAGAACTCGATCATTTATGTTGATAGCGCTACGCCAGAATGGCTTACAGTAGCAGAAGCACTAGCTGAAAAAATCAGGCCCTCTACCGGATTTGCCATGAACATTCTGGTCGCACAGCAACCAACATTGCCGGGCATTCGTCTCACTTCGGTGAATGATCCTGAACTTGCCACCGAAGGTTATCACCTGAACATAACCGAAAAGCTTCTAACTGTTTCGGCCAATACTGCACAAGGCGCCTTTAGAGCAATACAGACAATCCGACAGCTGTTACCGGCCAGCATCGAGTTGCCCTCCCGTCAGGATATCTCTTGGCGAATACCTGCCGGTGTAATTCGGGATTTTCCGGGTTATTCCTATCGGGGCGCTATGCTCGATATTGCGCGTCATTTTTTTTCGGTAAGTGAGGTAAAACGATTTATTGATCTGATCTCACTCTATAAAATTAACTATTTGCACCTGCATTTGTCGGATGATCAGGGCTGGCGAATCGAGATAAAATCATGGCCAAATTTAACGTTGCACGGAGGTAAAACAGAAGTGGGTGGAGGCGAGGGTGGCTATTACACACAAGAACAATACAAGGAAATCATTAAGTACGCACAAGAGCGATACATCACGATTGTTCCTGAAATTGATATGCCCGGTCACATTAATTCTGCTCTGGCTTCATATGGCGAATTAAATGGGGGAACCATCGTTCCGGTAGAAGGCAGAATAACAAATGCTGTAAACTCCAATACAATCTTAGATGGAAAATCAAAACCGACAGAACTCTACACAGGGATTGAGGTAGGTTGGAGCACTCTTCGCCTTGAGAAAAAAGCAACTTTTCGATTTGTGGAAGATGTGATCCGAGAGATCTCCGCGATTACACCAGGCCCTTACTTTCATATTGGTGGTGACGAAGCTCAAGTGACCAAGAAGGAGGATTATATTCAATTCATAGATCGTTTTCGCCAAATTGTAAAAGCTAATAAAAAGATAATGATGGGTTGGGAAGAGATTGCTCAAGCCGGCATTGATACAGCTTCTATTGCACAGTTTTGGCACTCACCAAACTATGCGTTAATGGCCGTTGAAAAGGGCGGTAAACTATTGATGTCTCCAGCGGAAAAAGCCTATTTGGACATGAGTTATGATTCTACTTCTTCATTTGGCCTTCATTGGGCCGCCTTCATAGAGGTAGATAGCGCCTATAGTTGGAATCCCGCTACTTACATAGATGGGATTTCCAGAGAAAATATCATTGGGATTGAGGCCCCGCTTTGGTCTGAAACAATTTCCAACATGGATGAGGTCGAATATTTGCTATTCCCACGCTTGCCTGGTTACGCAGAAATTGGGTGGTCACAAGAAAAAGGTAGAAGTTGGGAAGAGTACAGAGTGCGGCTTGGCAAACAGGAACGAAGATTCAAAGCAATGAAGATTAATTTCTATCGTTCTAAATTAGTTCCGTGGACAAATTAAACCATCATGAAAAACCAAACCTACTACCCACTAGTTTTAGCTATCATCCTTGCAAGTTGCAAATCACAAGCCCTGTTTGTGTCACCGGAAAAATTGAGTTATGATGGCGAGGAGCGTCAACTGCTTCTGAAGGGCGTCACGATTCAATACCTTCCGTCCGAACGATTTGGAATCAAATCTTCGAATAAAAAACTGAAGCTCATTGCCGTGAAAATAGAGAACGAAACTAACGAAGATATTATTTTACGACAACCGCTGCTCCAAATAAAGAAAGGCAACGGAACTGAAATCCATTTAGTGAATCCCACTGTTCGATTAGATTGGGAAAAAGGCAGCGGAAGAGATTTCGTCTTTTATAGCCTAAGAGATTTCAAATTAACCTATAGAAAGGAAGAGATCGAATCAAAAAAACTGATGCCCATTCCAACTGCGGTTACCAATGGTCTGGAAGAATCGTTAATTCTTGGAGCCGCTGATTTGGCGTTGCGAAAAAGGAATTTGAAAAAATACAAGAAACCCTTTTACTCAGCTATTTTCCAAAAGGCTATCCCGCCAAAAACTTCAGTGTATGGATTCATCCCCATCGAAGACAACGACCAGAGCCGCCTTATATTTGGATACAATAGCTCGGCAGAAGAAGCAAACGCCAAATAGATTTGAAAGGGCTTATTATAAAAAGTAGGGCTGCCTCGAAAGACAGCCCTACTGTATAAAACGAAAACAGAAATTACTTCTTCTTTTTCAACTCATCAAACTTGCTTGGCTGTGCTACTTTCGGAAACACGTTGTCTTCAATCATAATGTCGGCAGTTTCTTTTTCTGGATCTAACACAACGCTAACCACTTCTTTTTCTTTAGAGAACACTTTGGTCACTTTGGTTTCGTTTATCCTCCATATCTCGGCTGGCAAGCGCTCAATTTCCTTGCTGCCATCTTTAAATGTCCACTCAATGATTACGGGCATTACCAAACCGCCTTTGTTCGTGAGTGTAATCTCATAGAAATTTTTGTTTTCCATTTTTGCCATCACCGCTTTATCATCTATACGATTAGCAAACTCTCCGTAAAAACGATTATCTGTAGGGATCACCGTAAAATATTCTGGGCCATTGCTAAAGTCGTCTGGTTTTTTATTCGCATCACCCTCCTTAGGAAGATCACCTTTGGCAACTTTTTTCTCTTTGTTTTCAAGGTTCATTTTCTCGTTGCGAACCTTATACCATTTCACATTATCCAAAGACATATCTACATTATCTGTGGTATAGAACCAGCCCTTCCAAAACCAATCCAAGTCAACGGCTGATGCATCTTCCATCGTTCTGAAAAAATCAGATGGCTTTGGATGCTTAAAAGCCCAGCGTTGCGCATATTCTTTAAATGACTTGTCAAAAAGTTCCTTCCCCATAACTGTCTCGCGAAGAATAAATAGTGCCGTAGCAGCTTTGGCATATTGCTCAGAGCCTGCTTGAACAACCTGCTCTCCACCAGTCATCAGTGGCCTCATAATACTCTTATCGCCTTTCATATACGGAACAATGCCTGACGGCCTGCCGCGGCTCCAATCCAAAGTTGGGTACCGTTCTAGTTCGGTTAGCAGCTGCACAAAACTGTCAATGCCTTCGTCCATCCAGGTAGTTTGACGTTCATCACTGTTGATAATCATAGGGAAGAAATTATGACCCACTTCGTGGATAACTACACCTAACATTCTTCGCAGTGTTGCGTCATCATAGGTTCCGTCTTTCTTTGGCCTTCCAAAATTGAAGCAGATCATTGGGTACTCCATGCCTATCGAAGCAGCATGAACAGACGTGGCATGTGGATAAGGATAGTCGATCGTGTACTTTGAATAGATTTCTAATGTGTTCTTTACTGCGATAGTAGATTCCTTTTCCCAAAGCGGGTTACCCTCCTTTGGGTAGTAGGACATGGCCAACGGAGTTTTATCTCCGATTTTGACGGCCATTGCATCCCAAATAAATTTACGTGATGATGCAAAGGCAAAGTCGCGAACATTTGTTGCTTCAAACTGCCAGGTTCTTTTCTCAGAAGATTTTGTCTTCTCTTTCGCAGTGGCTTCCGCCTGCGTGACAATGATGACCGGCTTATCGTAAGTGGATTTTGACTTTTCAAAACGTTCGATTTCTGTTTTCGTTAGCACTTGCTGCGGATTAACCAATGATCCTGTTGCACCCACAATATGATCGGCAGGGACAGTAATGCTCACCTTGTAATTTCCGAAGGGTAATGTAAACTCACTTCTTCCAAGGAATTGTTTATTCTGCCAACCGACCAAGTCGTCATAAACACACATGCGAGGGAAAAACTGGGCAATGGTGTAAACATAGTTGCCATCTTCCGGGAAAAATTCCAATCCACTTCTTCCGCCATATAAATTGCGGTCGTTTACATTGAAGGACCACTCTACTTTAAAAGAAACCTTGTCACCTGACTTCAATGGCGTAGGCAGATCTACCCGCATCATGGTTTTATTGATCGTATGCGACAACGCCTTGCCATTTACGTCCGTCACCGATTTCACTTTGTATCCACCCTCATAGTCGTAAAGGTTAAACTGGCTCGCCATCGATTTAGCAGACGAAGAATCACGAATAGCATTTGTTTGTGTTTTTGCTGTATTGCTTTCTTTGTCCAATATGTTTTGATCGAGTTGAACCCACAGGTATTTCAGCACATCGGGCGAGTTATTAGTATAGGTAATGGTTTCCTTTCCGCTAATGCTCTGGTTCAGATCGTTTAATTCCACAGCCATATCATAGTCTGCTTGTTGCTGCCAATATTTAGGCCCCGGTGAACCCGATCCTGAGCGATATTCATTCGGAGTAGGGAGTATTTGATCGAGTTGCTCAAATTTACCTTGCCATTTGGGGGGTTCTGGTCTTTGTTCTTGAGCGAAGGCGGTCAGTGAGGCAGCGAAGAGGAGAAATAGTAAAAGATGTTTCATAATTAATGTAAAAGAATTTAGAATTTTAGAAGTCAGAATTTTGGTATTACTTATAGTTTCTTTTAAAGCCGATCCTTCATCAGTATCAATGCTATTCCAGCGATGGCAGAAGATAAAACTAATTTCCAGTCTCTTCGATTTACTTTTAAGAAATCGACCAAAAGAAAGCTAAAGACTAAGAAAATAACTACCACTATTATTTGGCCGAACTCCAAGCCCAGATTAAAGGCCAATAGCTGTGACAGAATGCTCTGGTCTTTGCCCAGAATTGCGCGCAGGTAATTGGAAAAACCTAACCCGTGGATAAGTCCAAAGAAAACGGCAAATAGATAATTAACTTGAAATCCTTTTTCGTTTGTCAACACTTCTTTCTTAAAAAGGTTTGAAACGGACGTAATAAAGATGGTGAGCGGAATCAAAAACTCTATAAGTTGAGCATTGACGGAGACAATGTTGAGTGTGGCCAATGCCAATGTAATGGAGTGACCAATAGTAAATGCAGTGACTAGAATAAGTATCTTTTTCCAATCGCGGGTGAGATAAACTGCACACAAAGCAAGCACAAACAAGATATGATCATATCCATTTACATAATCTAAAATGTGGTCTTTGCCTAGCCCGAAATAAAGAGAGAATTCACTCATTGCACGCGATTGAAACATGCAAGTATAAAGCTAATTTTGAATTAGGACAATAAGGGGTAATTTTACGAGTCAATGACAGTACCTTTTGGAAAATATTTTTATCTCTGTCTCGCGTTGGCTGCAAGCTGCAGGCTGCAAGCTGCAGGCTATGAGCATTTGGTCACACGCTGCGAGTTTTCACCCCAAGAGTGCCTGCAGCTTGAGGCTTGTAGCTTGAGGCAATCCATCCATCCTATCCACATTTCAGTTACCGAAATCACTTATAGCGAGAAAGACAAAGCGCTTCAAATTACTTCCCGTTTGTTCATCGATGACTTAGAACTCTCGATCCGCTCACAGCGCAAAGAGGCCGAACTTGATATTTTGGAACCAAAGAATGGCCTTACCACCCAACAACTGGTAATCAATTATCTCACTGAACATTTTAAGATTAAACTAGACGGCAAATGGTGCAAGCTTATGTTCTTGGCTGTGGAACGCGAAGACATATCCTTAGTTGCTTACATCGAAATAGAGGGCATAAAAAAAATAAAAACACTCGAGGTTTTTAATGATGCTATTATGGCAACGCATGAGGACCAATCGAATCTGGTGCATGTCACTTTCAAAAGTCCGGTGAAGAGTGCTCGCCTTACTTCATCCAGTCCATCCGAGAAATTTGTATTCGAAAAAAAATAACCCTTAAACCTTATCCTTTTTATGCGTCAGAAAATAGTAGCCGGCAACTGGAAAATGAACAAGACTTTGGAAGAAGCACACATCTTAACGGCAGAGTTGATGGGCATGGTAGCCGATGAAGTAAAAGGAAATGTGATCACCATTTTGTGTACTCCCTTTCCATATCTCGTGCCGGTTAAACATCAATTGGGCAACTCGTCCATAAAAGTAGGCGCACAAAATTGTAGCGAGCACGATAGCGGTGCTTACACCGGAGAAGTCTCTGCGCCCATGCTAAAATCAATGGCTATCCCTTATGTAATCATCGGCCACAGCGAACGCAGACAGTATTTTGGAGAGAATGGAAAATTGCTTGCCACTAAAGTAGACAAAGCACTGGCCAATGGCGTTACACCTATTTTTTGTTGCGGAGAGCCGTTAGAAATTCGTGAGAAAGGAACCCATGAAGCATTGGTAAAGCAACAGGTTGAGGAGAGTTTATTTCACTTGCCTGAGGAAGCTATCCAAAAAGTAGTGGTCGCTTATGAACCCGTATGGGCAATTGGTACGGGTAAAACAGCCACTTCACAGCAAGCTCAGGATATGCACGCTGTTATTCGCAGGCATATTGCTGGAAAATATGGTTCGGAAACAGCCGAGAAAATCTCAATTCTATATGGCGGCAGTGTTAAAGCGGACAACGCCAAAGAACTTTTCGCTTGCGCGGATGTAGATGGCGGCTTAGTCGGAGGCGCCTCGCTTAAATCGAGAGAGTTTGTGGAAATTGTAAAGGCAATTTGATTCGATAATTTGTTAATTCGGTGATGATAGAACTCCATCGAAATTGAGTTAACAGGCTTTATTCAACAAATCAGTACATCAACGAATCATCGAATTAGATATGTATTACACCCGCCTTCAAGTAGTTTGTGATCCGGAGTTTTCAGAAATTCTTATGGCTGAAATTGCGGAAGTTGGCTTTGACACGTTTATGGAAAACGACAAGGGGTTTGAGGCCTTTGTCGAAGAAAGAAAGTTTAATGAGCAACTATTTGAAGAGGTAAAAGAAAAATATAAGTTAGTAAATCCACTGTTGTTCTACTGGGATAAAATCCAGAAGCAAAATTGGAACGAGGAGTGGGAAAAAAGTCTAGAACCAATTATTGTAGATGATCGCTGCTTAATTCGAGCCGAGTTTCACAAAGTTGAAGGAAACTATCCTTACGAAATCATCATAACGCCCAAGATGTCCTTTGGTACGGGGCACCACCAAACTACTTATTTGATGATCAAAAACCAGCTTGATCTGGATCACTCCAACAAGCGCGTAATGGATGCCGGATGTGGCACTGCAATATTGTCTATCATGGCTTCCAAACGAAAGGCAAAAGAAATCGTAGCTTTTGACATTGATGAATGGAGCGTGATCAATGGCAAAGAGAATATTGAAAACAACGTGTGCTCCAACATTGAAATCCATCAAGGAACGATTGCTGAAATCAAACCTTTGGGCGCTTTTGAAATCATTCTAGCCAATATCAATAAAAACGTACTTCTTCAGGAAATAGCTGCCTATGCGAGCTACCTTGCACCTTCAGGGATACTACTACTGAGCGGGTTTTATACCAATGATATTACTGATCTAAATGCTGAAGCCATTCGGTATGGGCTGAATGAAGAGAAACGAGATGAGAAAGAAGGTTGGGCGTCTCTACTACTACGAAAATAATAGCCTCTTCCATTCGTTATTGCACATTAGAACTTTCGGTATTTATTTCCGAATTTTCATCTCTTAATATTTACTTTTAAGGTCAAGTACCTGACTGTTGATGGACGGGGAGTGGCCAAAATTATTATGCCGTTGATTGTTGACCATTTTTGTTGCCATTTCAAGCCATTTCGCTTGTGAAGAAATCTATCTCGGTCTTATTGCTGGCAATTGGTTTACCGCTGTTTGCTTTTGCTCAAAAGGGCAATCCAACAGAGCCTATCCAACAACTGACATTTCCTGACAGTATTCGGGTTCTACTAAATAATACCAAGCTGGTAGACGTAATGGCGGTTGGCGATGGGTTTGGCTCGGTGTGGGCAACGATTGGCCCCGTTCAACAAACCCAAATTAAGAAGCAAGCTAATTTGATGAAAAAGAAGGGCTATAAACTGCGCCCACATTTTGTCAACTATTATGCAGCGATTGTGGCCACCCAGTCGGTTGAAAAATTGGACCTCGACCGCTTTCGCAACTTTCTTCAAGTTGTTGACAAAGTCATTGCAAAAGAGAGTAGCAATCAGGCAAATACCATGTTTCAGCAAAGCCGCGATTTCTTTGAGCATCACGCGCTTAATTTTCAGAGATATTTTCGCCTCAAAGCATTAGACGATGACTATTCTTTTGCCTACCTCGAGCCCAAAGTAATTGTAAGCGACACTTCACAAAACTATATTCCGCCTACAGCGACAGATACGATTTCACGTATACCCTGGAAGCAGCCTATTGTACAACCTGAAGTATCGGGAGCAGCGATCGTTTTCTCAAAAGTGACACTCAATTTTATTACCCTTTATGATTCCGCCTTTCTCAAAAATACCAATGGTACATTTTCGCTGCGAGATCAATTATTTGTAGGTGAGCGGGGTCAATTTGATTGGCGTAGTGCGGGTCTTTCGCCCGACTCGGTAAACTACGAATTCAACAAATACAGTTTCAGAACCACACGGCCGTATCTTCTGGCGCAACAGGGGAAGCTTCTTTACCTCGGAAAGTTACAAGGTCGAATTCCCGGCCAATTTGAATTTAACAGTATCTATCACAAATCAAAAGCCACAGCTGTATATCCTAGTTTTAAATCATATGAAAACAACGTATCTATCCTAGGCCTAGGTGAGTTTATTAACTTCACGGGTGGATTTAGTTTGGCAGGGAAAAATACAAACAGTATTTCTATTAGCGGGGGGCCCTCTACACTAGCAATTCTGGGCAATGCTGACAAGCGTTTTGAAATGCAATCCTATTCCATTTCTTTCCAAGACTCCTTAATTAATTCTGTTAATGCGAAAGTGAATATTTACCAGGGAAATGATTCAATTTTTCACCCTTCTTCGGAGGTACGCATTGATAGAGCAAAACAAAAGATTATCATTTCTAAAGATGGATCATCTCTACGCAAAGCACCTTTCTCATCCTCCTTCTTTGGAATTGATTTTAATGTAGACGTACTCCGATGGGACCTAAAGTCTGATAGTATTATGCTTTCCATCGAAGGCAGTGGCGGAATTGCGCCAATGATCATTGAATCACATGATTTCTTTGACGAAGATGATTTTCAACGACTTGCAAACCCAACCTTTGGATATAATCCTCTGCAACTGTTCACTGGTTTTGCAAAAAAAATCAACTCTCAAAAATTTTCTGTATTTGACTTAGCTTCAGCCAAAGGGAATCTAGAAAAAATCAAGATGGCAGCCGATTTTCTATCTCAAAAAGGAATGATTCTTTACCAATCCAGAACCGGTGCTGTTTATGTTAAAGACAAGGCCATGCATTTCACAGACGCAAAGGAAGGAAAGGTTGACTACGATAATTTCAAGATATTATCGTACACCGGGACGACACCCAACGCTACAATTAGCCTGTCGAACGGATCTATGATCGTGAATGGTATTGAAGAATTCAATGTGAGCGACTCTCTCAATGTGGTGATTAAACCCGATAGCAGCGTCATCACTTTTCTCCAAAACCGCGATATCAAATTTAATGGAACCATCAATGCCGGGAACTTTGAGATCACTGGAAAAGACTTTACAATTAAGTACGATAGTTTTTTTGTCAATCTAAATCACATAGACTCTATTCGCTTTTACGTGACCGAGAAAAATGGCACACGTAGGCGTGTAAACAATTCGTTAGTAGGAGCGGACTCAACTGCAGCCGTTGCTGGAGGACTACAGGCCAGTGCTAACAAAACGTCCGGAACACTTTTTATCAATCGCCCTGATAATAAATCTGGTCGAGTGCAAGTGCCAAATTATCCAAGACTAGATGCAACAGCCGGGGGAGTCATTTATTTTGATCGCCAGGAAGTGCTTGATGGCGTTTATGATAAATCGGTTTTCTTCGTTATTCCACCTTTTAAACTAGATAGCCTAAACGATGCAGATCCGGGAGCAATTAGTTTTGAGGGAAAATTCCTTTCTAGCGGGATGTTCCCACCATTCGAAGAAAAATTACATACAATGCCTGACAAGTCATTGGGATTTAGCCATCTGGTGCCTAACAAAGGATACAATGTATACCAAGGCGAGGGGAAGCTTTTTGGCGAGTTAAACTTGGACAACTCTGGCCTTCGTGCCAACGGCCGTATTGAATACCTAACGGCAAAGCTAATATCTGATGATTTTGTTTTCTACCCGGACTCTGTCTTATCTAGAGGGAAATCGGGCGAGTTGAATGAAAAACAAATTGGCAACGTCACTTTCCCGCAGGCAACCTTTGGTGATTATCAAATGAAATGGTTCCCCAAGCAAGATCGTTTCAGGTTAAAAAATTCAAGAGAGCCATTTTCATTTTATAAAAACACTGCTACACTCACAGGAATAGTGACGGTTGCCAAAACCGGGCTTACCGGAAGTGGAAAACTAAGTACGCGAGGGTCAGAGGTATCATCGAAAGAGCTGACGTTTGCAGCCATGGATTTTGGCGCGCGACATGCTCGTTTCGAAGTAAAAACGGGTAATCCCGACAAACCCGCGTTGGCGGGAAGCGATGTGCGATTGAAATTTGATCTAGAGAAAAGTGTGGCTACCATTAGCCCGGAGATTGAAGGTGTAGCTGCCATTGAGTTCCCTTATGCTCAATTCAAGACCTCTATTCCACAAGCAAAGTGGGATTTAAAGACACAAAAGATTGTGATGAATAAAGCCTCTGACGTGCCGATCGAGAATTCGTATTTCTATACCACTCGAAAAGAATTAGACTCACTTCACTTCAATGCAGAGAAAGCAGAGTATGACATTGCCACGCAGCAATTGAAGGTTAGCGGAATTCCATTTATTATCGTGGCTGATGCAAAGATTACTCCCGAAAACAATGAAGTTTTAATTCTCGAAAACGCAAAAATTGGGCAACTCAAAAATACTACGATTGTCCTCGATACTTTAAATGGTTACCACAAACTTACGGCTGGTGTGGTTGATATTATTTCGCGCAAAGAATTCAGTGGTTATGCTACTTATCAATATGTCAATGCTATAAACGACACGTTTAATATTAAGATGACTGATTTTCATTTGGAAGCTATTTCGCCTGAAGGAAAATCGC
Organism: Cytophagales bacterium; assembly: GCA_020403045.1. Lineage (GTDB taxonomy): Bacteria > Bacteroidota > Bacteroidia > Cytophagales > Cyclobacteriaceae > ELB16-189. Next base: position 30,615 of record JADBYK010000030.1, on the reverse strand, counting down.
GAAAGAAAAATACGATCAACGCAACTCAACAAACCGTTGGTAAAGGAGCGGTGGCTGACTTAGACAATATTTTGGTGGCTCCTCGAATATTTTACAAAGGCGATATGGTGATGTATGCTACAAGACCTGCATTGCAATTGAAAGGATTTGTCAAGCTCGATCTAAAAAAGTTAAAGAACTACAACACCTGGCTCGCCTATGACCAAAACGGTGATGAAAAAGAAATTTACTTGGATTTCGACAAAACAGTAACCGAAGAAGGGCGAAGAGCCACAGCGGGCTTACATTTCGCGCAAGATAATAGCCTTTACATTACTTTTATCTTTGATAAAAAAGATGAAAGCGATGAAGATTTCTTCCTGCCAAGTGGTTCACTCTTCTTTGATAAAGAAAGCAGTCAATTTAAAATAGAAGACCGCCAAAAAGCAAGTGGCGAGAAACTTTCAGGAAAAGTATTTGCTTACAATGAAGAGAAGCAAGAAGTTAATTTTGAAGGGCCCATCAACTTCTTCAAAAATACCAATGGCTTTAAGCTTACAGCTTCCGCCATCGGGTCGGGGAGTTTGACTACCAATGAAATCAAGATGAACTCATTCATTATGGCCGATATGGCCATTCCTGATATGGCGTATCAGCTAATGGCTAATAATCTGTTAGAAGTCATAAAAAGTGAAGGTGTTCCCGAAGGGCTTGGTGATCAAACTGAACTCTTATATAAAATTAGTAATCTGATTGGCGAACGAATAACAAAAGATTATGAACAGAAATCGCAGCAAGGTTATCTCTCGCTGGGCACTGTGCAAGGCTTAATTCAACCTATCGTTTTTTCCAATATCAATTTGAAGTGGTCACAAGATCGAAAAGCTTTTTATAGTGAGGGAACAATCGGTATTAGCAACAGCAATCGGCTGGATATCAATGGAGCTTTTGAAGGCTTTATGGAAATTCGGAAAAATGAAGATGGCGCACCCGTCTTTCATGTTTTTTTCAAGGCCTCGCCTGAATCGTGGTATTACTTTGGTTTTGAAGACAACCGTTTAATGGTTCATTCCGCCAATCAGCCATTCAATGAACTGATCACAAAAAAAACAAATGCTAGCAAAGCCAAAATAGGCGAATTAATTTTCATTCCGGGAACAGACGAAGAAACGCTTTCATTCGTCAACCGTTTTAGGTTACAATACTATGGAATTGAAGCACCTTATGATTTAACGAGCGGTACTTCTTCCGCGAAAAAGAAGGAGAAGAAAAAAGAGGAAAAGAAAGAAGACGATGGCTTTTAAGCTTCAGCCGAAAACAAAGTGGTGGTTGTTCTCAAGCAGTGGGCTAATGCTTGTAGGACTAGGATTGTCAATGGCTATAGATGCAGGATTTAAGCGATATAGTGGCGAGCCATGGTTTGCCTATGGAACTTGTGCGCTGATCGTGTTTAACTCAGGGATCAGTCTTTTCGGTCAGGCGGTTATTGAGTTCATTCGGTGGAAGAAGTTACACTAACTGCTGAATTAACTCTGTACCACCTACAAAATTGCTTCGTGATAATCTATTATGTTTTTCTTGTAAAATAGTTTCAAAAAAACGAGCACTAGATTAGTATGGTCGTTATCGCTTTTACTGGTGAAGAACTCATCAATATCCGAAAAGCCCGAGAGTGACTCAAATTGCTGACTCCCTAATTTCTTGAATCCCATTGACCATCCCTTGAACCCAGATTATGCAATAGAAATTCTATTGCATAATTGACGAATGAAAATCAACGATTTAGCCCCAAGTAAGAAAACCAAGTTGGTGATTTTCATTGTCAGGGTTTAACCTTGAAAATACTGACGGTACCGTCAGTATTCGTCAACCCCCTGGGCAAACTATGCATTCCTAATGCATAGTTTGGGTTGAACATTCGTTCTTTCGACTCACCTTCAATCACAATCGTAACTTTTTTATGTCGGCCGTCTCCGGCAATTTTAGTATAGAGTTTATTGACAGCTGTTTTTTCGCCTTCCAACACCTGAATAAATTTACCCTGTATATACAAAAGGATGCCAGTCACCTCTGTCTTTTTGTTTGAGTTGCGACTTTGCTCCAGTAGTTGAATCAAGTCTGCATCAGAAACCAAGTCCCCCGCGACACTTGTGTAGACTAAGTGATACATGCTTATAATTTACACAATAAACCATCTTCAGCCAAGGTCCTCTTCAGATGCCCGTCCAATGAAGGGCGAAGCTTGTTGGTGAATGTGTATTGCTCTTCGAGACAAAACGATACCAATGATTAAGGATATCACAGCTCCGATCCAGATGCCTGGCACATAGGAAATGAACCAAAAATAATCATAGGCTCCATGAAAAAGTGTGGCAACACCTAAAGCATAAATTGCATAATGAGCTTTTTTATGTTCAAACTTTGCCTTGCCTAAAAAATATCCCATTAGCACGCCAAAAGACGCATGAGCAGGCACGGCCGTAAACATGCGAAGTATTGCTGTCTCCATGCCCCCATCCATCACATATAAAATATTTTCAAGCCCGGCAAAACCTAAGCTGACGGTTAGAGAGTAGACAATACCATCAAAAGGTTCGTTAAAGTTTTTATTTGGATACAATACCCACCTAACAAAAATGAATTTGCTAAACTCCTCGATTAATGCGACCAACAGAAATGCGTGGACGGCCTGTTGTGTTACGCTAGTGGGATCTAGCGGAACAAGTCTGCTAATCGGCCAACTAATCAGCAATGTGATAAGGGTACTGATTACTCCAAAGAAGAAACTTTTTACTAATAGACCAAGTGGCTCGCGTTCATGTTTATCCTTCCAATAAATGTAAAGGCCTATTGCTGCACCTGGCGCCAACGCTATCGCCAAAAGGAAAAAAATATTCATCGTGTATGTTTCAGTATGTTAGGAGTCGGGTTTGACCACTTTGGCAATGTAGCGCAGCCCATCTAATGTTAAAGACGGGTCTATGGCAAAGAAAAAGGAACTTAGGGGTGTGATGACAAATGAAAGTCCACCTGTAGCAATAGCCGGACATTCAATTCCTAGTTCCATTCTGATAGCCTCTACCATTTTTCTCACCAGGCCCTCGTAGCCTATTACAATTCCTGACTGAATGGCTGTAACTGTATTTGTGCCCAAAGCAGAAGTTGGCATTTCCAACGGAACATCGAAAAGTTTTGCGGCATTTTGAGTAAGCGCTTTAAGAGCCGTTCGCAATCCAGGTACAATCGAAACCCCCAGAATTTTTCCTTCTTCCGACACAGTTGTAAACGTAAGTGCGGTTCCGAAATCAACAACTATACAGGTTTGCTTGAATTTGATAAACGCCCCCATGGCGTTAGCTACCAGGTCTGAGCCGATTTCATACGGATTCAATACGGTGATGGGTAGAGCGTCATAAATTTTAGGTCCAACTACAATTGGCTCTTGTTGAAAAAGTGTACGAATGACTCCTTTTATTTTTTCATTCAGTGACGGTACTACGCTGCTGATCACCACCGTTTGAACTGTATTGAGGGAAACGGTGCTCTCTAGAAAAAACTCCCTGATTTTTACACCATAATAAATTTCGGGCTGGTCGGGTTTTGAGGGAATGCGCCAGTGATGAAGCCAATTTTCATTCACCCACAAACCTAATGTGATGTCGCTATTTCCAATGTCTAGTGCCAGGAGCATCGGGCAATCTAAACATATTCATCAAGATCGTAAAAGTTTACGAAGCGGAAATTCCATTTCACTTACTCCGCGGTAAAAAGATACTTCCACACATCGGGCAAAATAGGGTTTTGGCCAACGGTAGAGGCATGGAACGAGTTTGCGGAAATGTCTAATGCCAGCACCCCGGCATTATCAAAGGGACTTGGCAAGTTATCCACAGGGGTTGGGTTTTGTTTGAAACCCAACAATCCTAGGCCTCTCAAGTTGGCTACCTGATAATCGAAAGCTATAATTTCGTCTTTCGCATGAAGTAGTGCAAAATGTTTTGTCAATGGGGTAAGTCCACTTACCGCAAGCCAATTTCCGGGAGCACTAAAATGGGTGCTGTAATCATTGGGGCCGGAGAGCATGACCACTCTGTCTACTAGATTCTTTTTTCCTAAGTAACAGGCGTGGCCCGAACCTTGTGAATGCCCTGCAACGACTACTTTACTCCATTGCAAGGTATTACTCGTGGTTAGGTATTGCCCCCAATTTTCGTTAGGGAAGGTGGCTTTAAGATAAACGACCAGCTTGGTTGCTCGTGTGTTGACAGAGTTGAATACATCTACTGAAACTACATTGCTTGCTGGGTTACCTAAACAGATTTCCTCTCGGTAGTTATCAAAAATCATAGGGTCAGTACTTGTGCCAAGGGAAGCTGTAGCTACATTATTGGGGTAAGACAGGCTGATTACATCCAACCCAAACGTAGCCGCTTGGTTACAAATAAAATAATAATCTTTAGGCACACTGAAGCTTCCTCCGATGAAAAGCAGCAGTTTGTTTATATGTATTTTATTATTTCTTACTACGTAATGCTCTAAGTCACTAGATGAATAGCCTGCATCCGTTTGCTTGGGCATAATCAAAGTTGAAATATCTTGTGCAGGAGTACCATCGGTTGTCGATTTATCTCCACAAGCAAATGGAATTAGTAAAAAGAGGAGTAGAAATCGGTTCATCTTAAGGTTAATAAAAATGGGAACAAAAAAGTTGGCTATTTTTTGTGTCGCTTCAAAAAATTCCACGCTACCCGTGCGCCTTCGATGTCTTGGTTTTGCGGCCCAACCGCTGTTTGAGCTAATGTAGACAATGGGTTAGCGATAGAAGGCATGTTATGACCACCACCCACAACAGTATAAAATTCAATTTCTTTTGCTGGATTGGAAGCTGCGTAAGATCGCTTCACAATCGTGCTGTTGTCGTTTGTATTGATGTCTGGAAGGTTGGTCAACACAAAATCTGATGAGGATACCCCATTGGCAGCCAACCAAAAGGTAAGAGTTTCAGCAGCCGATAGCACCGTGCCTCGATTGCTGGCTGATACATTGCCTCCCAAAAATGGCATCAGCGGGTCGAGCGTTCCCACGCAAATCATTATAGGCATGGGCGCGGACGGTGCGGTGCATTCGTTGGGAGAAGGGTGATTTGCTATGAAGGAAGCAATTGCAGCAATCTTCGAATTAAGCTCGGTTGCCAATCGATAGCCTAAAAGCCCGCCATTGGAAGAACCGGTTACATAAAATCTCGTGTTGTCTACACTAAATGATTTTTTTGTCCACTCAATTAACTCACTGATAAACGTAACATCATCTTGACTCGTATATCCAGGATTCGCAGATGTGAGTGGCCGGCAATCATTCCAATTTTGATTATTGCCATTCGCGCTTTTTGTAGCTTCCTCAAACCCATTGGGAACAAGCAATAAAAACTTTTCCTCGTCTGCCACAGTAGTCCACACGCGCGTACCTCCCGCAGTGGTTTCAAAAATATCGGTCATGCTCTGCCCCCCTCCGTGAAGCAAAATCAAAACGGGAGCGTTGGAGACTAACCCTGCGGGCTGATAAACTCTAAAATATCGAGTTTGCGAACCGATCTTGAGGGTCAAGTTTTCATTCCAACCGGTGACAAAAGTTTGCGAAGGGGCTGGGTTGCTTTCTTTCCCACACGAGCAAATAAGACTCAGTAATACGATCGATAAAACGGATCGGGCTTTCATAGCTGTTTTGTAAAAATTCAACTTAGACTAGGTGCTAACCTTTAAAATACGACTCCAGTTCGGCTAACGTATTGCTACCGCGCAGATCTTTGATTACTTTCCCTTTTTCAAGCAACACAATACGGTCGCAAATTTCGGTCACGTGGTTTAAGTCGTGGCTAGAGATCAAGTAAGTGACTTGGCGGAGTTTGCGTTCAGCTTGCAATAATTCCTTCAACCGGATTTGCGAAGTAGGGTCTAGGTTTTCAAACGGTTCGTCCAGCATAATTATTTGTGGATTGCCAATGAAGGAGGCTGCAATACCTACCTTTTTCAAATTCCCTTTTGATAAATCTCCAATGTATTTGTTCTGACCGTTAATTTCTCCATGAAAAATGACTTCGAACTTTTCTAAGAAAGCCTTTAAATCGGCCGTGCTGTAGCCGTGCAGGTTCCCAACAAAACGAAAGTATTCGTTCGGGGTGAGGTAGGGAATCAAAAACCCTTCATCTAAAAAAGAACCCACTTGCTTTTTCCACTCATCGCTGCCTTGCACATTTTTTCCATCGATGATTACGATGCCTTCGGTGGGTTTTACCAAATCGAGCATCATGCGAAACAAAGTTGTTTTGCCAGCACCATTGTTGCCAACCAAACCAAAGCTTTCATTGTTACTGATAGAAAGCTGTTCGATGTCAATAACAGTAACGTTCTTATAAATTTTTTTGAGTCCCTTTATCTCAATCATAGATTTAAATTTACTCTTTGCGGAAACCTGCGGCAATTAAGTACTTTCTATTCTCTAGTCTTTTCGTTGTAAGATTTATAAGATAGGGTCGCAATGCGAACCCGGTCAATCCCACTGACCCAACCGCTAATATCCCTACTTCTGAAGAAACCAGAAAACTAAACGGCAAATAGAAAACATATGGCGCCAGTAAAATGGGAAATGCCATTACATACTGAGCAGCTCCTATGCCTTCGTAGTTGAAGATATCCCCATTTTTTAAATCTATTCTTTTAGGGCCCCACATGGCAATATTCATCATGATAAAAACATTGATCCCCATATTGAAGAGCATTATTGCCAGATGTACTAAAATAATCTTCCATCCGAAATAAGCATATGGCAAGCTCAACACAAACGCAATTAACATGGTAGCACTCAACAACCAATATTTCGATTCAATAAAATGCCGAACTGAAATGGGCCTCGTAAGAGTAAAATCGAAATGACAACCTTGCCAGCTAAACAATAATTGTCCGTAGTTAATCATGAAAGCCCCGGTAATGAACGTGGCGACAAATAAAGAAAAGCCTGGCATCTTTTGACTGTTGCCTCCATCATTATAAAAAATCAATCCATACAACAGTAAAAATCCACTAAGGAATAAAAACGTTCGTGGTCGTTTGTTCCGAAGTATTAGTTTAATTTCTAGGCTAATCCACTCTCCATACGCACCAAAGCCTTTTAGAAATTGCCAGTCGCTATACTTCCCCCACTCAGTCGCACTGTTTTTTTTATTACTCCAGTCATCACCATAAAGACTTGAAACAAAGCTCTGAAAATTGAGCCGGTATAAAAAGAAGAACAAGATCAAACCGGTAACCAAAACATACCAAATGGTCGATGACGCCCGGAAAACAATGGCGGATACATCAGATAATTTGAACCATTGGAAGTAATCCGCTGCCCCCAAAGATCCAAACGCACTCCCAAATGCAATGATACCCCATATGCTATCATCTAGTTTCTTTTTATAAAAAATCACCAAATAGTGCAACACCCAACTCAAAATGACTAAAGAACCCAGCCAACCTAATGCGTATGTTGTGCCAACCCGGCCAGCCACCACCGTAAAAGCAAAAGGGGTAAAAAGTAGAAGTACAATGCTGTTAAAAACATGGAGCCATGATTTTGAAAGCAGAAAATGAGCGATCAAAGTTCGCTTAATCGGCAAATGCAAATACGGTTGAACATCGAGTGCCGGCACATTTTGCATGAAGTAGCGCATCACGAACTCAAACACAAAATAGTAGAGCAACAATCGGTTGACAAAAAGCAAACTATCTGGTTGTTCAAATACTTTGGTGACTAGCCCATCCAAAGCGAAGCCCGCTATCAATGCGTAAGCAATGAGCATTAGGGCCAATAAGGCCATGAAAATTCCTTTCGTTAATTCTCTACCAAAGGCAACAGAACGTATAAATCGCTTATAGGAATGGGATAAAAAAATATTAATCATTGCAATGAAAATAAATGAAATTCAATCTACGCTTTTATTAAATCCGCCCCCTTCTCCGCAATCATTATCGTTGGCGCATTGGTATTACCACTGCTGATCGTGGGCATGATCGAAGCATCAATCACTCTAAGATTGGAAATGCCTTTTACTCTAAGCTGTGGATCAACCACCGCCATTTCATCGACTCCCATTTTGCACGTGCCTACCGGATGATAGATACATTCTGCCGATTCGCGAATATGTGCCAACCAGGCTTCGTCCGAATCACGTTGTTTAGGTAAATGGGTTTTGATACGGATGGAAGCAAATGCATCTGCCTCTAAAACTTCCAATGCCTTTCTGCCTCCGGCAACTTGTATCTTTTTGTCCAGTTCTTCCCTTAAGTAATTCGGGTCGATTATCGGGGCAGCCGAAAAATCAGCCGACTGTAACGCTACATACCCGCGACTTTCCGGTCTAACTTGTGCCGGAAAAATGGAATAACCATCAGCAGAAGGAAATGAACTCATGTCGTACATATTGGCAATTTTATCTGTACCAGCATTGGTAGGAGTAAATTGAAATTGTATGTCTGGGCGGATTTTTTCAGATGAGGACTTGACAAACGCAACTGCTTCTAATGGACCAATTGACATCGGGCCACTCTTTGTAAAAAGAAACTCTACCAAGGCTACTGCTTGACGATACCAAGGCAAATAATAATTATTCGACTTGATGGTGGTTAAACTGCTAACAGGATAAAAAATGTGATCATGCAGATTTTTTCCCACTCCTGGCAGCTCTTTCTTGACATCGATGCCATGTTTTTTTAATTCGCTCTTTTCACCGATGCCCGAAAGCATCAGCAACTTGGGAGACTCAAAAGCACCCGCACTTACAATCACTTCTTTGCGCGCCCGTGCGATCAACGTGTTGCTTCGGCTCGTCATAAATTCAATGCCTGTTGCTCGATCGCTCTCCACTACAATCTTTTTGCAAAGCGCACCTGTCATCACCGTAAGGTTTTTACGTTTCAATGCAGGCACCAGAAATGCTTTTGCTGCGCTAAAGCGCTTGCTGTCTTTCATCGTGTATTGAAACCATCCGGCTCCTTCCTGAATTTCACCATTCACATCGTTGTTCAGGCGTATTCCTTTTTCATTACATGCGTTGATAAAGGCCTCACCCATTTGAGTGTGATACCAATACGCCTGAGTTACGTTAAGCAAACCGTGTTTGGCGTGAAACTCATTTTCGAACTGCTCATTATGCTCTGACTTTTTGAAATACGGCAACACCTCTTCATAGCCCCAACCTTCGTTGCCCAAATTTTTCCAGTGATCATAATCTTCTCGCTGCCCACGAATGTAGGCCATGGCATTGGTGGAGCTGGAACCCCCGAGTACTTTACCTCTTGGGTGATAGATTTTACGGTTATCTAAATGCTTCTGCGGCTCCGTCCAATAGCAATTCCAATCCACGTTGCTGTGATGAAGTTTTAGATAGGCCTGTGGGATGTGGATTTCAGGTTTGGTGTCTTTGCCTCCGGCTTCGATAAGTAGCACCGTTTTGGAAGGATCTTCTGAGAGGCGATTAGCCAGTACACAACCGGCAGAGCCAGCACCAATGATAATGTAGTCGTAGGTCATGCTATAATTTGTTGATTCGGCTATTTGTTGATGTGGTAAGATCAACATGTCTTTTCAAATTAGCAAATTAACGAATCACAGAATTGATTCAAGAAATGGCCGCAATGGCTCTGGCATAGTCACTTTGCAAATCTTCCGGCAATTTGGATACGATCGCATTAATCTTATTTAATTGCCCCTGATAAAGATTAAAAAGCGTGGCGGTGGTAGCCAATGGGATTTTGGCAGCTTTTACTTTCTCGCAAAAATAGATTCGCAATTCTAAGTCCGTTTCGTCATGGGTAGAATACTTGATGTGTCGATTCGTATACCGAAGTATCTTCCGCAACATCTTTTTTACGATGTACAAATTGCGATCCTTCAGTTCTTCAAATTGGAGGTCGATATCTTCTTTGATTTGCCGAATGTAGCTGGGCTCATTTTGCGATTCAAAGAGCAAGTAGCCCAACAACTCTTTGTTCTCTTTTTTATACTTGGCAAGCCTGAGGCAAAGCGTTTGTAGCAAATCTGCATCTACCTGTTGCAGTTCTTTCTTAATCTCAGCAAGGGTGGCGAAGGTCATAAACGTGTCTTTTTGAAAAACTCCCAGGCCACTATCCCAACACAAACAGATATATTCAGCGAGTGTTTTGTCCCACTTTGTGGAATCTCCAATGCTACATCGCCCAGTTCGATGGCTTCATCGCTTACCCCATTGACTTCGTTTCCGAATACTAAGCAATACTTTTTTCCTTGTTCAATTGCAAAAGATTGAAGAGGCGAGCTTTCATTGGTTTGTTCAATCAACACGATGAGATGGCCTGATGCCTTTAGCTGTTGGATTGCAGCATGGGTGCTTTCTGAATACTCCCAAGAGACAGACTCGGTGGCGCCCAAAGCCGTTTTATGAATTTCGCGGTGCGGTGGAGTGCCTGTAATTCCTGTCAGTACTATCTTTTCAATTCGAAAGGCATCTGCCGTTCGAAAGGCAGAACCAACATTGTGCAAGCTGCGAACATTGTCGAGCAGAATGCAAACCGGAATTTTGTGGGTTTCTTTAAATTGATCTACAGAGATGCGGCCTAGCTCTTCGAGCTTGAGTTTTTTCATTGTTTCAAGTTACTGCTAATACCCTTTTAATGCATTTTTATTAACGGCAGGAATCCCCTCCTTCATCCAAACAGGCATAGGTGAATTTTTCAGATAGTGATCGAAGAACTGCATCATCCTTATAGCGAAGTCGGTGCGGTCTTGCCGTTGTGTAAGGCCGTGTCCCTGTCCATTGTAATTCAGCATCCACACGGGCTTGTTCATTCTGCGTAACGCCATGTAACACTCAATGCCCTGGTACCAGGGCACCGCGCCATCCGCATCATTGTGCATCATCATCAATGGAGTTTGAATTTTATCTGCAAATAAAATGGGCGAGTTCTCTAAATACAGTAGAGGTTTCTCCCAAAGCGAAGCTCCCAAACGCGTTTGTGATTTTTCGTATTGAAACATTCTACTCAAACCACTCTCCCAACGCACACCACCGTAGGCACTGATCATGTTCACTACGGGTGCACCCGCTTCGGCAGCGGCAAATAAATTAGTGCGCGTGATTAAATAAGCTGCTTGATAGCCTCCCCAACTATGGCCTTGTATTCCAATATGTTTTTCATCTACAAATCCTTTGCTTATCAAAGATGTAACACCCGGCAACACGCAGTTATGTGCACTCTCGCCTGGATAGCCAATTTTGTAAACGATGTCTGGTACGAAAACCAAATAGCCATTGCTGGCATATAAAGAGAAGTTAATAAACGATCGAATAGGCGCAGGTGCGTAATGTTGATGAATATCCTCGGCATACTTCTCGTAGAAGTATACCATCATTGGATACTTCTTTTTTGGATCAAAACCTTCCGGTTTGTAGAGTAAACCTTCTAACGGAATATTATCAAGTGATGTCCACGAAATTTTTTCTACCGAACCCCAGAAATAATTTTTCATTTGTGGATTGGCATCACTTATCTTCTTTGGCGTTACAAATGAAAAATCGGTGGTCCAGACATCGGGATATTCACGGAAGCTTTCCCGAGTGAACAAAAGCTGATTAGCATTTTTTGCTTTTGAAGTAAACGAATAGCGATGGTCGCTCATCATTAACTTGGTCAGCTGATTGGTTTTTAAATTGAGTTTGTAATAGCCCGCAGCCTTGGTCGTTTCATTAAATGCACTCAACAGAAATTCTTTGTCGGGATTGATAAATCTTTCTTCATTATCAAGACGAACATAACGGAATCGAATCTTTTCCGTGCGGCCAATCTTAGTAAGATTGACAGGCGCTTCGTCTCCTTTTGGATTGAGCGACCAAATATCGTAGCGGTCGTAAATCAAAAGGCGCGCATCGTCTTTTGTCCAACCGGCCAAACCATATGAGTTTGGAAAGTCAGGGTGGTCATCTTCTTCATCGCCTGCGCGAATGCCTTTTGAAACCCGGCTGGCTTTTTCTGTCGCGATGTGATAGGCAAACCAAGTTGTATCAGGTAGACTATACCAATACACGTACTCTGCCAATGGAGAGAGATTGGCGTTTCCTTTTACTTTTTCTTGCACCAATTTTCGGGTGTTGGTGGCCAGATCAAACACATACACATCTGAAAAATTCTGAGTGTCCCAGGTGATCATCTTTCGGTGCTTTACATCACTTTCTCCAAGCAGAATTTTTGAATTACCTTCGTTGCCAATGGTAATCGTGGGAACATCTTTGTTGCCAACCTGCCTAATGGTATTTGTTGCCAAATCATAGGCTACTAAATAGCTGCGTTTTTTTTCAGTGTCGAGCTGTTTATTTTGTTGTGGATAGATATAATCGTCATTGCCACCCCAAACTTCGACAACGGCCATCTCTTCGGGCAATAAAGTTGTATCTGCCACAGCAGGTATCGGTGACGAACCAAAAAACAACTTACCCCCGTCCTTGCTAAAGAGCGGAGTATAGTGTTCGCTCACCAACCAATTGGTCGGTAATGCCAATGAATTTTCAGCATCGATCAGCTTCGCAGAAGGCTCACCTTGCTTCCACGCATGCAATTGAAAGTGACGCACCAGTGCTTTTGTTGTATCGGTGTCCACTAAGAAGGCCGCTTGTTTTCCGTCTTCGCTGATGGAAAGACCTTTGTATTTGAATTTAGATTTGCCCTGATGCAATGCGGCAAGATTGCCGTTGGTCAAGTCATACCAATACACACCCGCTTTCATGGTCGAGTCGTTTCCCGTAGAGGAAAACAACAAGCCTTGACCAAATTTTGCAAAAGAATAGTCTTTCACATAGCCGAAAGTTTTCTCTTTACCATCTGCCAATGAGCGTAGCACGAGGGTATAGCCGTTGTCATCAGTGTTGGCCTTTTTCTTCTTGGCCTTTTGGTCAGGTTTTTTCTCTTCTTTTTTCCCTGTCTGTCCGGCAGGCAGGTCCTCGGGCTTTACCTCCGATTTTGACTTGTCTTCCGCCTTTGGTTTTACTTCTTTTTTCGCTTCTAGCTGATAGGCGAGCCATCCACCTGCTTTTTCCGGTATTTTAAATGATTTTACATCCGCCACTTTTTCAGTCTTGCGTGCGGCAACGGAATAAATTCCTAACGAGTCCTTCGGCAAATCTTCTTTTTTCTTTTTCTGTCTGCGTAGCTCTCTCACCACCTTTTGTTGTGGTTTGATTTTAAAAACAACTTGTTTGCTATCGAAGGTGATTCCTATTTCAGCAGCTCGCTTCACCGAATCTTGTGCATTTGTTTTGAGATGATAGAATATCGCTTTGCCATCTCCATCTTGTGGGTTGATTGCCATCACCGCCACAGACCCATCGGGTGTTAAGGCTTTATATGGAATTTCTTTCCAGCTATCATACACCGAATGAGTCAATGGTTTTTTGGCAGTGGGTGTAGTGATGATTTTTTTCTGTCCAAAGGCAGAAAGCGAATTCAAGAAAAGAAGCAATAAAAGATAGCGCATGATAAAACGTTTGCACTAAAGATGTTCCTTTTTCGGCATGAAAACAACGCCTATGTTACAAAGTGTTTTGTCGTGTTTTATTCGGTGAACGAATCGGGTCTCTCCAACTCGTCAATTCGAGCTTTTAGTTCGGTCAGGTACTTCTCATAAGATACCTTGTATAGCCAGCGAGTCAGGTAAAAACCGACTGGCGTAAGAACAGCACTGGTAACAACCATCATGATGATGACCTCTTTTGCCTCCAACATCTTCATCACGTTTCCACTTCCCGCAGAACCGCCCATTAAAAAACCAGCCACAGCGGCAAACGGATAGATGAACAGCGTCACTCTTTCCTGAAATCGAATATTCTCCGTAATAAATTGATGGGTATACTCCAGTGCCTTTTTTAAACTTTGATCAATGGGTAAGACCACATTCACTTTTCGATACATGGAAAAATTAGCTGCAAAAAAGAAAATATAGCTGGCTATCAGAAATACCAATCCAGCTTTTACAATAGTCTCGTCAAACAAAAAGAAAAGAATTATAAAGCCAATCAAAAAGACAAACGAAAAACCCGAAGTCCACAAATAAGCATTCTTCAGCTTCTGTACCGGATGTTTTGATTTTTTTTGAATGTGCACGGCTCCCAACACAGGCTTACTGAGTTTATCTGAATCTAATTTTTTCCAAAGCTCCCCTAATTCCATACTATAAGTCTTTCAATTTTTTGGTTAAGGTTTCTTTAATGCGATGCAGCTTCACGGCTGTATTATTTTTCGTGAGCCCTGATATCTCTGCGATTTCTTCATTTTCATAACCATCCAAATGCAACGTGACAATCATCCGGTCAATTTCATTTAGTTCCCGGATGGCGATGTATAACGCCTCGGTCTCTTCGCTTGGAATCTTGTCTCCTGAACTCACTTTCAACAACGACAAATCTTCGTGTGGCACCACCAACTGTGCCCTTCGCTTAAATGTTAACACAGTGTTCAGCCCTACCCGATAGAGCCACGTAGAAAACTTTGATTGCCCTTTGAAATTAGGGTACGATCGCCAGGCCTGAAAAAGGATTTCTTGAAACAAGTCGCGCTCATCTTCCTCATGATTTACATAAAGGCGTATCACCTTAAAGATGATGCCCCGGTTTTCTTCTATGAGGTTGGTAAACTCCCTTTCAGATGCCATACTTTCTTTTTCGCGCCTTACCGAACATCCTTCCCCAACCAAATGTTTAATTTGACCATAAGTAGGTCCAATGGCCACAATATTACAGCGGATGTAAACAATTATAAAAATAAAAGCCTCCCCGTTTTGACGAGAAGGCCTCTTAATAATTAGGTTTTTCTATTTAGCAGCTATCTGGTCGGTACCTATTGTAACCTTTAAAATGGTTCCTTTCTTCTTTGTGCTTAGCATAGCACTTAAGACCAATTGATGTACACCATTAGCAGCGTCCGGGGCAACTGCTATTGTAGCAATGCTCGTTTCAAAATTTCCTTCTTTTGGCTCATAGGAAATGATCACACCCTGAGGGAGTCAAGTCAAACGATAAAATGTCTGACTCTGACACTGAGCGCCAAGAGGTTAAACCGTAACAATCCACCCAATTGGTTTTTCTCTGTACGGCACCTGTTGGGTAACGTGTTGATGAATGTGGGCGACTATGTCGGGGCTGAAAAAATCTATACCGAGGAGTTGACCACCTGGCCAAAAAATGGTTTTGCGCTGACGGGGCTCTATGAAAGCTTCAAGGCACAACGCAAACTAAAAGAAGCGGATGATGTCAAAAAGCAAGTGGACGCGGCATGGAAGTATGCTGACTCAGATTTGAAATACTCACGCATAGACGAAACCAAGAGAAAAAACCTGACATTGAAAGTGGACGCGAATTCGCCCAATGAAGTAATTTATCTCGCGAGTTTAGTTTGTATGGCGAAGGTGAGATAAGAGCGACCCTAACGATAAAGGTGTTGATGTTAAATTTAACATCACGAACGATTACATAGATAAATCAACACAAAACCAAATTCTTCTTAGTTATCTCAAATTGGAAAGCTCAACGGCAGAAGCCGCAATCATTTGCTGGATAATGTTTGTTACTTGCTGAGTTTCTTTGTGCAGAAATAAACGGCACAAGAGATTGTTCAAATTCATCCTAGACGAAAAGCATAATCAACGTTAGCACAAGTCCCGCTAAGGTAAAATACAAGCCTTTTTTAAATGTATTGGTGCCCGGCAAAAACATATAAAAGGCAGAGACGACAAAAAAGAATAAGGACAAACCGAAGAATATATTGAGGTAAAATAAGGGACTCTCGGTATCTGCTTTATGTAGGTGTTGCAGTTTGTCAATAAACCTATTTAATTTTTTAGTTTGATAGTTGGCAATGCCGGTTGCTTTATTGTAGGTGCCTTGTTCAAAGCTCACAATATCGCCTTCTTCTTTTTCAACTTTCAAATCACGAATTTTTAATTCTTTGCCTAGTTCGCCAGTACTTAAATTTGGCTTTAGCTGTTTCTCAACCTGCTTTACACTTTTTAAGAAATCGGTATCCCTGAAAATCAAAGTAATTCCGCTAATGGCGTAAACCGCCATAATACCCGCCAAAAAAAATCCAAGATAGCGGTGGTAAATTCTCATGTTGTTTTGGTTGTTGTTGCTCATACGAATTGTTTTTGTCTAAGTTTCTAACTTTTTATTGCCGAGCCTAAAACTCACGATATCCATATCTGGTAAAAGTACATCCTTTGGCGATCGAATAAAATCAAAGGCGAACGTATAATCATTGAGCAATTTCTACTCTCATCTTCCACTACTTCAATAGCAAAGGTTGCCCCTTCACAGATTCGTAAAATTCCCCACTGTCATAAACCAATCCCCCATTGACAAAAGTCTGAACTACCTTGGTTTGAAAGGTAGTGCCCAGCAATGGCGACCAGCCGCATTTGTATAAAATGTTATCCTGGCTTACTGTCCACGGCCTATTCAAATCTACCAATGTGAGATCGGCAAAATAGCCTTCTCGTATAAATCCGCGATTAGCAATATGGTATAAAGTAGCCGGGTTATGGCACATCTTCTCTACAATTTTCTCCAGCGATATTTTGCCTTGTTTATAAAATTCCAGCATAATATTTAATGAATGCTGAACAATTGGCGCACCCGACATAGCTTGAAAATAGAGCTTTTGCTTTTCTTCTAAGGAGTGTGGCGCATGATCAGTCGTTATAATATCGATTCGATCATCAAGCAGCGCTTTCAAAAGACCGTCTTTATCCTTTTCGGTTTTGATGGCAGGGTTCCACTTGATTAAGGTGCCCAGTCGTTTGTAGTCGACATCCGAAAACCAAAGGTGATGCACAGATACTTCGGTGGTTATTCGCTTTTGTGTTAACGGAATATCATTGCGGAACAAGTGTGTTTCGGCCTCCGTACTCAGATGTAAAATGTGAAGCCGTGCATTGTGTTTCGTGGCCAACGCAATGGCATCTTTTGATGCTTCGAAGCAACCTTGCGCGCTGCGAATGATAGGATGAAATTCAATCGGCACATTTTCCCCATACTTCTCTTTAAAAATCTGTTCATTCTCTTCCACTATTTGCTCCTTCTCAGCATGAATCGCTATGATGGAATGACAGTTGGCAAAAAGCTTCTCTAAAATAGCCGGATTATCCGCTAGCAGATTCCCCTTCTTAGTGAAATATAGACCGTCATCTGAAACTCCAATAAGATTTGATGTATCGGTCTGAATGACAGTGTCAATGTTATCTGCGTTCACACCGAGAAAAGAGGAATAGTTGACAAGCGATTTTTCAGCAGCTATTCGATGTTTTTGTTCGAGTAGCTCAATAGACAAAACATTAGGTACAGTGTTGGGCATATCAATAACCGATGTGACGCCACCAGCTACCGCAGCTTTACTTTCTGTGTAAAAGTCACCTTTGTGGGTTAGGCCTGGGTCTCGAAAGTGAACCTGACCGTCAATAATGCCGGGGAATAAATACTTGCCAGAGCCATCGATAACCAAACTATTTTCGGTAGGGTGAACCTTTCCAATCTTATCAATGAACTGGTCTTTAATAAGCAGGTCGGCCACCTGCAGCTGGCCTTCGTTGACGAGCGTTACGTTTTTTATTATAGTGTCTGTGCTCATATCGTTCGATTATTGAGTTAACGCAAGTTTATAAAAAAATCATGGATGCCTGTAATTGTCAGCGATCAAAGCCTACTAACTGGAAAAAAGATTCATGGAAAAAAATCTTCCCCTTTCGAAAAGTATGCACTAGCGATCGGCATTGCTGCTGGCTTTGTCTCTCTAACAGCCCTGTTCACTGTTCTCGATTCAAGTTCTGCTATTTCTGATTCGATGATTTGGGTAGCGATTGCGGCCAGTTCCATGTCCGTGTTTCTAATTTCTATGGAAACGCAAAAGAAAAAGTCTTGCAAAACATCAACCCCTAAAGTATGACCACAACAAAAGAAAACGACAAGCCAAAAGACCTTACCTTTAAATACAATCGATTTTTGTATGGAGCGTTTGTCGCCTTGGGACTTTACTTCTTATTGGCCAAAAAAGATATTCCCACGGCCATGTCAAATTTCGGCATTGCCTTAATCTTTGACCCCTTTGATCAAAAAGTGATGTGGCAGAACCGATCACTGTATCAACGGGTGTGGTTGATTGTGCACATAATCATTCTGTTTGTGTTGCTGGTTGTGTGGCTAAGCCAAAAGTTCTAGCTTTCTTCTTCTTGACTTACCAACTAAATTTCAAGTTTGAATTGGTCTAGATTTTTCGCATCAACAGTTCAAAAGGGCCATTCTTAAAACGGGTTGACCAAAGTGCGCTGAATAAAACAGCAGCTCCGAAGTAAAATGCAGAGTAAATCAGAATTACCGTGGGTGATAACGGTGATTGGTCAGTGATGGCGCCCGTGTACGTCTTTCCTGAAAGCAGTGCCAGCACAATCATTCCCAACGTAAGCGACAGTATGTAATGTGTTAAGGTCATCCGTCCGGTGTTTGCCAACACAGAAGCGAATCGTGTGTGATGAATTTTCTCGCCTAGCCAAAACGTGCAGACCAAAATAACGCAACTCAGGCTGGCCGTGCTCAACAGAAAGGGAAGTGTGGGCGGAAGATAATCTGCCGTGAGGTACATTTTTGCATCAAGTGACATTTTAGAATTTTCAGCGAGGTACCGAAGCCCTTCGGTAGCGAGATAAATTACTTCGGCAACAGCAAACACTTTAATCTTAACCGACTTGTTATTCCAGTTTAATCGCCCCAGCCACATGCCCAATAAAAAATAAGCAATCCACGGAAAGATGGGATTCCAACCATTATAAAATGTGTTGCGGATGAATCCTGAAACCGTCCAGAAGTCGGTGTATCGAAGCGTGGTGAAATCCCATCCGTTTTCGAAGGGAATAACCAGAAACAAAACGTGCCAGATAACAATCGCCAACAGGGCACTAGCGATGTACCACCGCCTTGGCACGAACAATAAAAACGCGGCAATATGCATGTAGCCGCCATAGAAATGCAGGATGTCCGCAGGCCACCATAAGTAGAGGAGCAAACCGATAAAAAATAGAAACCATGAGCGTTTGAACACAATATTTTTGATATTTTTCTTTTCTATTTGATCATAATGCTGGCGATTGCTCATCAGCGCCACGCCCATTCCCGCCAAAATGACGAAGAACGTACTTGAGTTGCCGTTGAAGAGATTGAGAAAGCCACTTAACCCGTCATGATTGGCATGACTGCCAAATACGGTATTGAAGTTGACAATGAACATCCCGAAGAGTGCATATGCCCGTGCCAGGTCGAAGCCAATAATTCTGTTGTTTGTTTCCATGTTTGTGATTTGCGCACAAACATGGAATAAAGGGATGAAGTCGAATTTGATGTAGGTCAAATAAAATAGATGGCAAGAAACCTCTTGGGTGTCAGACGACTAGCCAATAATTTAAATTTTTGCCCTAATCCGGCTCAACGTTTCCAACGATACGCCCAAGTAAGAAGCCAAGTAGGTTAACGGAATCTGTTGAACAAAATGAGGCTGTTTTTCGAGCAACAGCTTGTAACGTTCGGTAGCATCCAAAGTGTGGAACTGAAATAGTCGCTCCTCCAGCCAGAGCGCATAGTATTCTGTCATCATCAAATCCAGTTCCAGCAGACTTTTGTGTTGTTGTTTCAGTTCTTGAAAAGTTTGATAGTAGGTAATGCTGGCAGAGAGTGGTTCGAGCGCTTGAATGTATTCGCGACTGGGCTTTTGCCCTGTGTAACTTTCGAGCGATACAGCGATATCATCAGCAAAAAATAATTCGGTGGTGATTTCCTTTCCGTCATTCAAATAAAACTTTCGCGCCACGCCTGAAACAATTTGAAATCCTGATTTGCAAACCTCACCCGCTAGCAGCAGGTATTCGTTCTTCTTATAGGATTTGAATTGGGTGGCGTCATCCAATGCTTCGCGCGTGGATTGGTCAAGCGATGCCAGGTGATGCTGGATTTTTGTGAGGTGGTCGTGAGCCAAGGAAACAAGATAAAGATTAAGTGGTTTGCCGCTTTTACAATCTTTTCCATAAAAATAGCGGTAAAAATCTATGGCGGGAAACCTATTTTTTCCGTTTAACCGCATAAAACCATTATATGAAGCCGTTACTCCTACTATTATTCTGCTTGATTATAATACAGGTATCCGCCCAGACACCCGATTGGATCAATAACAAGCCAAACGACACAGGCTTTTATGTAGGGATAGGCTCGGCCAGTAAAAAACTAAATGACTATGCGGGCATCGCTAAGAAAAATGCGCTACAGGATTTGGTCAGCGAAATCAAAATCAATATCAGTAGCACGTCTATTCTCAATCAAATTGACAAGAACTATCAGTTTAAAGAAGAATACGAATCAAAAGTGAAAACTTCAGCTGCCGCAGAGATTCAAGACTTTGAGCGAGTGGCTACTTATGAGGATGCCGCCAATTACTGGGTCTATTATCGTCTTTCAAAAGCAACCTTTAATGCGCAAAAGCAAAAGAGCCTGGGCGACACAAAGAATATGGCGCTACAATTTTTCGAAAAGGCTGTAAAAGCCGAACAAGATCAGTCGTTTGCTACGGCCATTGACTTTTATTTTCGCACGCTACTCACACTCAAAGACTATTGGGGGGATAACATTGAAGTGACGTACCAAGGCAAGCCACTCTTCTTAACTATTGAAAGCTATGCACGGCTACAGCAATTGCTGGATTTGATCAACATTAAGGCAAGTGCTAATGCTGTGCGCATCACTAGTGCGAGTAACGCACGAATGACTTTTAGCATTACCAACCGCATGCAGTCACTTTCAAAAATTCCAGTATTGCTACAATCATCACCCACGCGCACGTCACCTTCCAGTTACATCAGTGATGAGAAAGGTGAAGTCACGGCATTGTTTTCACCCGATGTATGGAGCAACTCCACTCGCGAAGCTGAATTGATTTTAGATTTGAAAAGTTTCTCGAAAGCTAGTTCGGAAGATCGTTTTTACGACTATCTAATTCGCAGTTTACGTGTCCCATCGGCAAAGATAGGAGTAGAAGTTTTAGCCGGTAACAGGGTACAACCTACAGGTGATTTCTTTCCATTTTTTTCAGGCTTGGTGATGCCCGATTTTTCGTCACCCGAAAAGTACTCATTCAAAAATTTAAGGTTAGTGCCTATCCGCATGAAAGATAACTTTAAGGAAGCGGTAGGAAATATGGGTTATTATTTATCCCTGCACCAAGCGATGTTGAACGACAAGATTGCTATTACCGAATCGGGTACAAGTGGCTCGGTGAATACATTGATTGGTCGAAACCTGAGCACCGATACTCTTTTCATTATGTCTGGTGAGATTCTGCAAGGGGGCAAACAAGATCGAGTAGTAGCGCGTGATATGTTAATTCCACCGGGAGAAGGTCGAGTCAGAATTCCGGTTTTTTGTGTGGAGCAGGGGCGATGGAAATATAAAGGGCAAAACAACGATCAAAAATTTTCGGAATACTATGGCATGGCCAACGAACATTTACGTGACATAATTGATCACAAAAAAGGCCAGCAAGACGTATGGGACGAGGTTTCAAAAAGCAACAAACGCGATGGTGTTAATAGCGATAGCGAAGCCTATACCGACCATGCGAATAACCGCGGTTTTCGAAGGGCTGAACAAGAGTATGTTGATTTTTTTCAACGGTTATTTGAAAATGATCCAACCGTCATTGGGGTAATGTCCGTAACGGCCAATCGAGTAGAGGGCGTAGACTTATTTATCAACAATGGACTGTTCGTTCAAGAATATCCGAAACTGTTGTACTCGTACATTGACGAAGCCGTTACTTATGGTGCTTCCATTACTGTACCGCAGAGCACTCTCGAAGAGTATATGAACAAGTTATTGGACCTTTCTACTCAAGCCAATTTTATTGAACAACGCGGCCAGGCGTTTCGCAAAGGACAACAGGTGATCCATATTTCTACCTATTGATTTTTGCCGGAAATTTTAATCAAGTTATAAAGAAGTGGAAACAGCCACCGCAATCTTAGAATCAGCCGTGCCAAAATACAAAAACCATTTCCCGTGAAAGGAGACTAGCCCCTCCACAAAACAAACCTGATTGATCTGTCCGGTAATTTCAAAGGACTTATCAGGACGCAGAAAAGTTTTCTCCAGTCGGTCGATAAGTTTAGATGGGTCGTTCGCATCAAACAAGGCCTGACCTGCACAGTAAGCACCCTTCGCAATAGTAGGATCTCCACCTTCGTCCAGGTTCATGCCATTGTAAATCAACACGATTCCTTTTTTAGTTAGCAACGCATAGGGACCGCTCTCTACCAATCGACTGTCAAAGTAGCCTTTGCGTGATTGAAGTACTGATTTGATTTTGTTGTTTTCTTCCAAAGGTTGCCAATGAATTAAATCATCGGACGTGGCCAGAAACAAATCCGTATCGCCAAAATACATCCAGTATTTTCCATTGATCTTTGTTGCCACAATTTTTTCTCCCAGTTGCCTGGCTACAATAGCCCCCGACTTACTCCACGAGTCTATGTGTTTCCCTTGCAATACCAGCCCATGTTTTATCCACTTTACCAAATTAGTCGAAGAAGCAATACTTAACCGTGCGATTTCCCCATCATAAGCGGTATAGGTCATGATGTAGGTTCCATCTTCTCTTTCCACAATGCGTGGATCTTCAATGCCGCCTTCCCATTCATATCTTTTCAATTCATCCTCTGCGGGAAACAAAATCGGTTGCTTCTTACGACTGAAGTGCAACCCATCCGTACTTACCGCTAATCCTAATCGCGATGTGCCTGCATATTTTCCGATATTATCTTCCGCCCGATAAATCAGAAAAACAGAATCGTTGCGAACTACTGCGGCCGGATTAAAAACATCTTTTTCTTCCCAGCTAACTTCCTTCTTTAAAATAGGACAAAAAAACTTTCCGTCTCCGGCAGCCAGGATAGGATTCAGGCTATCTACTTTTATAAATGGCAGAATGGCCCACGATGTATCGTTGATTTCTTTTGCCTGATTTCCCTTTTGCAGTGAGCATGCGAAGAGAAAGAGTATTCCAACAACACCGCCACATAGAAGTAGCTTGGTAAAATAGTGAAAGTTCATAGATGCAAATATACTGAGGATATACCATGAACTTTCAAACTATAGTAAGCTACCCTTTTAGTTTCAAAAGTTGAGCTTTCGCATTTTCACTTTTAGGATCCAACTCCAACACATATTCATACGCTTGAATAGCTTTGTCCTTCTGCCCATCTTTTGCATAGGCCTCTGCTAAACTATCCCAGCAATTGGCCGATTCTGGAAAAAGATTGGCATTAATTCTAAGCACCATGATGGCTTCCTTCAAATTTCCCTGTGCCAGCAATACGTACCCACACGCGTTGAGTTCAGATTCACCCGCAATACGATTTCTCAATTGCATAGCTAGACCTCGGGCACTCATGTTTTCATCCTTAAGTAATCCATCTTTCATCCACTGAATGATTTGTGGATAGCCAGAGTAATTTGAAACATACTCCCTTTCAGAAAATATTTTGAGAAGGTCGCGTTCAATGGTTTCAGCCGGGAATTCCACGATGCGGCCTATTTCTTTACTATTTTCATAAACAATAAAAGTAGGCACTCGAAAAATATTCATTCCGGCTTCTTGCCGCTGGGGCGCTTGCTTGTACACTTCCGTGGAATCGTCAACACCAATTATAGCTAGATTTTTTTGAGGAAATGATAGTTTTTCCAAAACCTTTGTCATTTTCGGCAGTTCGCGTTTGCTATCGCCACACCATGAGCCGAAAAATATTTTCATCGTGTATTTCGAGGGATCTGTTTTCTTGAGAGCTTCTACTATCTGTACATTAGGCTGGTAGTCTTCATTGTTTTTTGAGTACCAGGTTGCATAAGGCTCTTGCTTGAGCTGAGAGATTGATACTTCATTCAACAGTTTGGTTTCTCGTTTCTGCGCGATAGCTGCCGTATAGAAAAATAAACAAAGGATTAAGAGAGATAATTTATTCATAGGTAGTTTTAATTGTTTTCTAAAAGTAGTAGAAAGAGAATTGAGCTTCTGTTAACGAAATCCCAATGATCTCTTAATCAATTGTTAAAAAGCTATTGAGAATAATCTGAAGGCAATTATCAAAAATCATACTAGTCAAAGGTTATCTTTGAAAAAAGATATCAATGGCGAAAGTCTATTTTTTATTAATTCTTATTTCTATGGTGAATCGGCCAGACGCAATTAGCCAGACCATTGATCCGTGGAAGAATATCTATTCTGAAAGCGCATGGGCTGCCAGAGATAAGTGGCAAAAACCGAGTGAGTTAATCCAGTTGTTGAAAATAAAAAAGAACAGTGTAGTCGCTGACATCGGTTCTCATGAAGGTTATATGACTTACAAATTATCCAAAATTGTGGGAGACTCTGGTCGGGTCTATGCAGTCGAAAATCGCATTCCAATGGTTGGGTTAATGCAACTAAAGACAAAAGAAAAGGCTATCAGCAATATCATTCCGGTGTTCGCTCCAAAGGATAATCTGGGATTGCCAGCAGATTCATTAGATGCGGTGATGATCCTTGATACATATCATGAAGTAACTAACTACGATGTGTTATTAAAAAACGTAAAGAAAGCGTTGGTGAAAGATGGAATTCTCCTCATTTGCGAACCGATTGCTGATGAGCGGAAGAAGTCAAATCGGACAGAGCAGATGAAAAAACATGAAATTGCTATTGAGTATGCCCTACAAGATCTGGATAAAGCTGGTTTTAAAGTTCTCATTAAAATGGAAAATTTTATTGATCGCGAAAAAATAAAAGGAGATAAAATGTGGGTGATTGTTGCTGTAAAAAAATGACCCTGCCGCGTCAGCATAATTTAGCCATAGGCTCTTACTTTTAACTTCCTCGTTCTATCTTTGCCCCATATGGCAGGAGCAGCCGCAATGGATACCCCTTTAATGAAGCAGTACAAAGCCATCAAGGCGAAATACCCTGGTGCGCTATTGCTTTTTCGCGTGGGTGATTTTTATGAAACGTTTGGTGAAGATGCCATCAAGGCCAGTAAAGTACTGGATATCACCCTGACCAAACGAGGGAATGGGTCTGCCTCTGAAATTGAACTTGCAGGCTTTCCACATCACGCTTTGGATACCTACCTACCTAAGTTGGTTCGAGCAGGCCATCGCGTAGCGATTTGCGATCAATTGGAAGATCCGCGTTTTGTAAAAGGAATTGTAAAGCGTGGTGTCACTGAATTGGTAACGCCTGGTGTTTCTTTTAACGACAATGTGCTGGAGAAAAGAAGAAATAATTTTCTCGCATCTGTTCATGTCGGCAAAAACACTCTTGGAATTTCCTTTCTCGATATCAGCACCGGTGAGTTCTATACCGCTCAGGGAACAGAAATCTACATCAACAAACTCATCCAAAGTTTTGGGCCTGCAGAAATTATTTTTTCAAAAACGCACCGAGAAAAGTTCGAGTCACAATTTGCCGAAGCGTACGCTACATTCGCGTTGGATGAGTGGGTCTTTGCCTATGACTTTGCAAATGAAAGACTGATTCAACAATTCAAAACAAACACGTTGAAGGGTTTCGGGGTGGATGGAATGAACGAGGCCATCATTGCTGCGGGAGCCATCTTGCATTACTTAGAAGCTACTGAACATAAAGAGACGAATCATATCGCCAGCATCTCGCGCATCGATGAAGAGAAGTACGTGTGGCTTGATCGATTCACTATTCGAAATCTGGAACTCATTCATTCGCCCAACGAAGGGGGGGTACCTCTCTTGCAAATACTCGATCAAACCATTACGCCCATGGGCTCGCGCCAACTGAGGCAGTGGATGATCTTGCCCTTAAAAGAAAAAGCGGCAATAGAAGAGCGGCTAAAAGTAGTTGAGCACTTCTACACTGAAACGGACCTAACCGAAAAACTAGCCGAGCACCTTCATCAAATTGCCGACCTTGAGCGACTGATTTCAAAAGTAGCCGTGGGGCGCATTAACCCACGTGAGCTGCTCCAATTAAAGCGATCTCTTCAGGCCATTCTTCCTATCAAAGATTCGCTTTCGAAATCCGCTAAATCAGAATTAGTGAAACTGGCTGATCAATTGCATCGTTGCGAGTTCTTGTTAGAAAAGATTGAAAAGGAATTAAAAGACGATGCACCCATGCTTATGCATCTGGGTGGAATCATTAAAACAGGCGTCAATGCGGAATTGGATGAATTGCGCACGATCGCTTTCGCAGGCAAAGATTATTTGTTGCAAGTGCAAAAACGCGAAGTGGAGCGTACGGGTATCAACTCGCTGAAAGTTTCCTACAACAAAGTCTTTGGCTACTATTTAGAGGTAAGTAACGCCAACAAAGACAAAGTGCCTTCCGATTGGATTCGCAAACAGACGTTGGTGAATGCCGAACGCTACATCACCGAAGAACTGAAAGTCTATGAAGAAAAAATTCTGACAGCCGAAGAAAAACTGTCGGTAATCGAGCAACGATTGTTTCTGGAGTTAGTACAGCACACAGCCGATTACATTTCGCAAATACAGCAAAACGCGAAGGTGATTGCCGTACTGGATTGCTTACTATCATTCGCCATTACCGCCAAAACCAATAAATACAGTAAGCCCGAAATCAGTGACTCCACGCGTCTCGCTATCAAAGCAGGTCGCCATCCAGTCATTGAAAAACAACTACCCATCGGAGAAAGCTACGTGCCCAATGATATTTATCTCGATACCGAAACGCAACAAATCCTGATCATCACCGGCCCCAACATGGCAGGTAAGTCAGCTTTGTTACGACAAGGTGCCTTGATCGTCTTGATGGCGCAGATGGGAAGTTTTGTTCCTGCTGAAGCAGCCACCATTGGCATTGTAGATAAAATTTTTACACGCGTAGGAGCGAGCGATAATCTTTCTCGTGGGGAATCAACCTTTATGGTCGAGATGATTGAGACGGCCAGCATCTTGAATAACCTGAGCGATCGCAGTTTGATTTTAATGGATGAAATCGGTAGAGGTACTTCTACTTATGATGGCGTTTCAATTGCCTGGGCGATTGTGGAATACTTGCATCAGCACAAAGATTTCAAACCTAAAACTCTTTTTGCAACCCACTATCACGAGCTCAATCAATTAGCCGAAGATTTTGTGCGGGTAAAAAACTTTAATGTGAGCGTGAAAGAAATTGGCGACAAAATCATTTTTATGCGGAAGCTGAAAGAAGGCGGTAGCGAACACAGCTTTGGTATTCACGTAGCTCAGATTGCAGGCATGCCAAATAAAGTGGTGCTGCGCGCCAATGAAATTCTGCGTTTCTTAGAAAAAGACAAACACCCGCCTAACGGACGGGCAGGCAAAAACGAACCAAAAAATAAATTTGATGAGTTGCCTAAGGCAACGCAACAAATGAGTTTGTTTGAGATTGATCCAAAGTCAAAAGCTATTCATGAAATGCTTTCTCAAATCGATATTAATACGATTAGTCCTGTAGAGGCATTGTTGAAGTTGAATGAGGTGTTGAGTTTGTTAAAAAAGTAACAGGTTTGTAAGTTACATAATTGTAACTTACATTTATGTAACTTTTAAAAATGCCAGTATGGAAAACCCGTTTGTTTTTGGCAAAACCGTTGGTAAGACTGACTTCTGCAACCGTAGCAAGGACATTGAGTTCATGCACCATCAATTTAACACCAATGCCAACACGATTTTAATTTCTCCGAGACGCTGGGGCAAGTCTTCGCTGGTGGAGGAAGCAGCCAGGCGTTATCACAAAGACAATGTCCGTTTTGCCTACATTGATCTTTTCAAATGCCGCACACCAGAAGAGTTTCACGAAGCGTATGTTCATGCATTACTCAAGGCAACTAATTCTAAAATGGATGAGGCTTTTCAGTTTGCCAACAAATGGCTGAAGGGCATTTTGCCTTACCTCTCTTTTCAGCCCGACCCCAACACCGAGTTCTCCATCAAGTTTCAGTCAAACTCGGCAATAAAAGAAGATGAAATTATAAACCTCTCTCAGACCATCGCTGTAAAGAAAAATGTGCGAATCATTTTGTGCATCGATGAATTTCAAAACGTGAACCACTTTCCTCACCCAATTGACTTTCAAAAAAAATTACGGAGCTATTGGCAGCGGCACGACAAAGTACATTATTGTCTCTACGGAAGCAAACGACACCTGATGACCCAGTTATTTGAATCATCTGACTTGCCTTTTTACAAATTTGGCTCGGTGCATTACCTCAAGAAAATTGATGAGGCTGAATGGATACCTTTTGTGATTTCAAAATTTAAAAAAACCGGAAAGACTATTTTAGGAGAACAGGTTACTCTTGTATGCCGGGCGATGGAATCTCATTCTTACTATACCCAAAATGCGTTTCAAATTCTATGGTATATTTCTTCCCATAAAGTAAAAGATAGCGATGTGGAACAAGCCCTGATACGTCTTGGAGAGCAGAACGAACTTCAGTTTCAGAAGATCATTGAAGGATTGACTACGTATCAGTTAAATTTCATCAAGGCGGTGTGCAAGGGAGTTGAAAGTCTTCATTCCAAAAAAGCGATAAAGGATTTTTCATTGGGCACCACTGCCACCATTCAACGATCGATACAGGCACTGCTTCAAAAAGATGTAATTGATGTGATGGGCAAAGAAATCTCACTAATTGACTCCGCTTTTAAGTGGTGGTTTATAAGAAATTTTATGGCCTGAGGGATTATCTTTGGCGAAGCGGCAAAATGTGATTTAGATATCTTAAGTTAATGAAAAAAGACTTGCTTTTGGGAAGCGCGCTCGGTCAAGAGTTATTAAAATTCACCGTTTATCTATCCAATAGCGCACTCAAAATTCTGTTTTATAATCGATTCTTTCTTTAACTAAATTTCGGCACAATTTAACAGTTCTCCATTTTACTATCACTTATGAAAAGTCTTCTGACAACCCTATCCATCTTCGTTTATGTGTGCTCACTTGCACAGGAGCGTGTGCTACCCGCTGAGTCAGCTGTCAATTCCACAGGCCAAGTTACCATCAAGGGCAAAGTGGTTCCCTACAAAGTAACTGCTGGTACACAGCCCGTATGGAACGCAGAAGGCAAGCCGAGCGCTTCATTATTTTATACCTATTACGAACGTAGTGACGTGTCCGACAAAAGCAGACGTCCACTCATTATCTCGTTTAATGGTGGCCCAGGCTCCGCTTCTGTCTGGATGCATGTTGCCTACACCGGTCCGAAAGTATTGAATATTGATTCCGAAGGATTTCCTGTTCAACCCTACGGAATTCATGACAATCCACATTCCATCTTAGATGTAGCCGATATCGTTTATGTCGATCCTGTGAATACCGGCTTCTCACGCATTCTTGATCCAAAAGCTGAAAAAACAACTTTCTTTGGAGTGAATGCCGATATCAAATACCTCGGTGATTGGGTTGATAATTTCGTTTCTCGTCAAGGTCGCTGGACTTCTCCAAAATATTTGATTGGAGAAAGTTATGGTACAACGCGCGTCTCGGGGCTGGCACTTGACTTACAGAACAATCATTGGATGTATTTGAATGGCGTGATTTTGGTTTCGCCAACCGAACTAGGTATCAAACGCGATGGCCCTGTGAATGATGCCTTGTCACTTCCTTATTACACTGCTGCCGCATGGTATCAAAAAGCATTGCCTGCCGACCTTCAACAAAAAGATCTAATGGATGTACTGGCAGAATCAGAAGCATTTACTATCAACGAATTTATTCCGGCATTATCTCGTGGCGGATTTTTAGAAGAAGCTAAGAAAAAACAACTAGCCGCTAGTGTTTCCCGTTACTCAGGATTATCGGAGCGCACTGTAATGCAACACAATCTCGCGGTGCCAACTCAATACTTCTGGAAAGATCTGTTGCGTGAAAAAGGATTCACCGTTGGTCGGCTCGATTCCCGCTATCTAGGAATTGATCGGCAACAAGCAGGTGAGCAGCCTGATTACAATTCAGAATTAACTTCTTGGTTGCATTCTTTCACACCCGCCATCAACTATTATTTGCGCGATGTTCTTAAGTATAAAACCGATTTGCAATACAATATGTTTGGACCTGTACGTCCTTGGGATAACTCGAATGATAAGACAGGTGAAAACCTTCGTCAGGCAATGGCAGAGAACCCTTACATGCATGTGATGATTCAAAGTGGTTATTATGATGGAGCTACGACCTACTTCGATGCCAAATATTCTATGTGGCAACTAGACCCGAGCGGAAAAATGAAAGACCGCTTGCGCTTTGAAGGCTACCGGAGTGGGCACATGATGTACTTACGTGCGGAAGATTTAGCGACCTCTAATGAACACATTAGGGATTTTATTAGGAAGAGTACGCCAACGGGATCGGCTAAGTATTGATTTTTAACCCAGATTATGCAATAGAAATTCTATTGCATAATTGACGAATGAAAATCAACGATTTAGCCCCAAGTAAGAAAACCAAGTTGGTGATTTTCATTGTCAGGGTTTAACCTTGACAAAACATTGGAAACCAATGTTTT
>JADBYK010000003.1 GCA_020403045.1 Cytophagales bacterium | reverse complement strand
TTGACGAATGAAAATCAACGATTTAGCCCCAAGTAAGAAAACCAAGTTGGTGATTTTCATTGTCAGGGTTTAACCTTGACATCCGCCTCAGGCGGATCGTCAACCCCCTGGGCAAACTATGCATTCCTAATGCATAGTTTGGGTTGAATGGAGAGAGCACGCGTTCGGAAACGCGCGCACAACTAATTTGTGCTATGACGGATTGCTAGAACTTAGAAAAAACCGTCAGGTCGGAAGACCTGACGGCACCAAAACTGAGGGGCGCGTTGGACTTTCAGTTATTTTCCTTTTTGTCCGAAACATGATTTACGCTCCTGTCCAGTGGCAGGCCGTAAGCCTCAGGATGCAAATACTTTCCTTTCTCCTTGGCCGGTTTTTCCATTTCTGGTACTACCCTATTTTGCTCCGCGTATGGATCTTTACGAATACCAGTTACTTGCCAACTGACCTTTATATTGGGTTTGTCAGTCTTAATCACAAATTTATTTTCGTTGACTTCCGATGCTACGATAGCTTGGGCAAACGCGCCAATCACGGTCAGTTGGTACCGGAAATCTTTGTTCAAAGATTCGAAATAAGCAGGTAGTTTAACGGTTGCGTTGCCATCCACGTCTGTCGTAATGTTGCCATTGTAAACGTTCATCATGTCAGGGCTCTCCACAAAGCTGTGGTATAAGTATTTGTTTTCGGGGTCTTGGGGATGATCAATCTTAAAGGTTCCAGAACCTTTTGATAAATTTCCCGCGATAGCTACGTTGCCATTAGCACCTATAGACATTTGTAGCAAACTAGAGGTTGTACCAGTTGCGGCATAAAATCGATGCTGGGATCCTGTGTTGTTGGGAATTTGATACCTGAATTCACCGCCATTAACGCCAAAACCATAGTATTCGTGATCATTGTTTGCAGACTCCCAAAGCACCAACTTACGGTTGCCTGTAACGTTGGCGAATTGGAGTTGTGCATTCGGGAGGATAGTGCCGATCCCCACATTTCCAACAGCGGTAATGGCCATTCTGTTGGCAGCATTGGTTTGAAAGTACATTGCTGCGTTTTCGTTATTGGCAATAAATGCTTCTTGCGATCCAGCGCCACTCAACCCTAAGGTTAGTCCATTTGGTGAGGGGTTGTTCGTTATTCTCAGAAAATTACCCGCAGCAGATGGTTCGTTGATATGAAGGCGGTTAGTTGGAGCAGAAGTTCCTATGCCCACATTGCCACCGACCAACGTCAATGTTTGTGAATTGGCCAACGAATTGCTATTGCCTAAGAATAGCCGATTGGTTCCGCCTTGGGAAGCGATGTAAGCATCCCCCGCTCCACCACCCCCACCAGACACACCCATTTTTAAACGATGGGTACCATCTCCAATCGAGAAATCTCCCTCTGAGTTTACCAAATCCCATTGCCCGAGGCTTACATTTAGTTTGGATATAGGTGTAGTTGTGCCAATACCAACGTTACCATTTTTCAAGACGGTAAGGGCGTTACTTCTGCTAGAAAAGTCCGTGCCATTGCCGATGACGAACAGGCGGTCACTGGCGGTGAAGCTGGTGGTGCTCGTGGGTGTGTAATCGATATTGAATATACCCACAGCGGTTTCACCAAAAGAGCGGGCGAAAAGGCCTCGACCCCCAGGTATGGAAGTCATGTCACCAGACGCCAGATTGTTACCGCCACCTGAAACCGCGCTGAAGTTTCCGCTAGCACCGTTGAATTCGCCTCCACCCACGAAAGAATTGGCACCCGATGCCGTACTTGCATTACCCCCCACAACGGCAGACCGAAAACCAGTCGCCTGGTTTACCTCACCAGATAATACACCGGCAGCTTCTCCGGATGCAGTTGCATTTCTGCCCCCAGCTACAACAGCGCTATTACCACTTGCTTGATTATTATACCCACCTCCGACTGTCGCAAAACTTGAGCTTGCCTTATTGAAGTTTCCACCTGAAACAGTAGCCGCACCTGCGTTGCCTGGATCAGCGTCATTATTCCCAGCACTGTTTAAAGAGCCCCCACCAACGACACTATAATTATCTGTGACTTGATTGATTTGGCCGCCAAGACCACCGCTCAATATTGCTGAACCAACTACACCATTTGAGATGGTATTCCCGGAGTAACCAGCAAGGATGTTGGGAGCTGACGTGGCACCTGTAAAGGAAATGCGCATTGCCTGTTGGTTGTTTACCCGTATGGAGAAAGGAATATCATCGGTAGTGCCAATAAAATTGGTGCCATCTACCGTGCCTGCGTTACCGGTTAAACCCCAGCCACTACCGCCACCTGTCTGCCACGCGGCATTGCCACTCGCATCAGAGGTAAGCACCTTTCCGGCACCAGGGGCGCCACCTGTAAGTCTGAACCCTACGGTTTCAATGAGGCCATCGGCTTTGATGGAGGAGCCGCTACCTGCTAATGCCAAAACCCTCAAGACAGGGTTGTTGTTGGCGGGGTTTAAGTTTGCGAAAACCCCCGCGCTCCCGATCCCAGTATTACCCACACTACCATACACGCCAATGCCATTTGTTCCCCTCGTTTCACCGTATACAGCCGGAAAACCATTGCCGGGATTGTTGACCAGAAAAAACCCAGCCGCATCACCGGTGCCAGTGGTGATCCCTGAAATGGCATATTGATTGGCTGAATTGGTGGAGGTGGTGGCGGAAATGGTCGTGGCCGCGGAAGTGGCCGTAATCGCGCCAGAGGTAACAGCCTGGGTTCCAAAGTTGGGCAGGATTTTAGTACCTGCGATGGCTGCGGCCGTATTCACGTCTGCATCTACAATAGTACCGTCTGTAATTTGAGTACTGGCGAACGAGCCAGTGGTAATTTTGGCCGCATCTAAGTTAGGAACTTGCGCCACGGGCAACGTGCCCGAAGAAATGTTGGATGCATTTAAGTTGGTTAAGCCCGAGCCATTTCCGGTGGGAGTCAAGTAATCCGTTCCTGCTGTAGCAATGCTCAACGTCCCGGTGCCGCCACTTGTTTTGATCAGGCCATTTGCGGTGAGGTTTGAGAGGGTTGAAATATTCTGCGAACCGTTTACCGAGAAGGTGTTGCCCGTAAGCGTGAGGCCTGTCCCCGCGATGTATGCAGTACCTGCATAATTTGGAACATTTAACGTATTACCCACCAACGTTGCTACGCCACTTGTGCCCGTGGTGGTTAGCGTGATCGGTGCTTGATAATCCGTGCCTGCTGCGGCTGAGCCAATACCAGTACCGGTTCCTTTCAATAATCCTGTCAGCGAAGTGCCGATGGTGATGGCTGGTGTTGAAGTGGCGTTGGCTACCGACCCATTAAAGCCATTGGCGTTCACCACCGAAACGGTAGAAACGCTTCCTCCCCCGGCAGGTGCCCATGTAAACGTTCCCGTGCCATCATTGGTGAGTACGCCCACTGCGTTGGTCGCAGGGAACGAGGTAGTCGCGCCATTGATTTTGGTAATATTGCCGGAGTTATTAACGGTAAAGCCGTTGGCCAGCCCTACATTGAGGCCGCCCCCGATGGAAGCTGAACCAGTCGTAGTAGTAATATTTTGTGCGCCAAAGGCAGGTGCTATTTTAGTTCCTGCAATGGCGGCAGTGCTTGAAATATTGGCATCGGTGATGGTGTTGGCAGCAATCTTTACGCCCGAGCCCGTGGTGCCACCAGTGATGCTGGCATCAGTTATCTGCGTAGCCCCGACTTGCCCTGTATGGTTTGAAAGGTTAAAAGCACTGCCGTTGATGTTGGTAGGGTCGTAAGTGCTTTTCAACATATCGCCACCTCCGGCAGCTACCGTCCATTGCGGCACTCCGCTGGCATTGGTGGTGAGGACATTGTTGGCCGGGCCGTTGGCCAGTTGGTTGAGGCCCACTGCACCGTTGGCAATTTTGGTGGCATCCACGGCATTGTTGGCAAGCTTGGCGGAGGTAATGGCGTTGTTAGCAACCGTAAATGTTCCGGTCGTTCCGGAAACGGAAAGCCCAATGTCACCTGCCACGTTAATGGCCGTGTTGGTTCCGTTATTCGATAAAATCTGGTTAGCAGAAAGCGATGGTAGTGCACTCCCCGCAGGGGTAGCCCAGACAGCTACACCACCTGTGGTGGTAAGCACTTGGCCGGCAGCACCGGCACTGATTTGGGCAGGAAGAATTTTTGATGTTGTAGCAGCGTTGTTTAAAGCTGCCGCAATGCTGTTTCCCGCTGTTATAGAAATCGTGGAGTTATTGCTTGGGCCGGATACATCTCCGCTGAGCGTTGTAGTCGAGCCGGTATTATCAGTACCGGGTTCCCATCTACTTCCGTTCCATTTTAGAACTTGCCCTACGGCCGAAGGGGCAGTGGTTGCCGAAGAAGTCCAGCCGCCTGCGCCACTATTGAGTGATGTATCCCACATCAATATTTGGCCATTAGCACCCGGGGCCACGGCCGCGATTGAAAAATCGGGGGTGAACCCCGCACCTGTGCCAATCGAAACCTTGTTGCCGGAGATCTGTATGCCCTGGGCAGCAGACCCACCCGTGCCTAGCTCCACCCATTTGGTGCTGAAGTAATACACCGTGCCGGTGGCGGTATTGTAGACCACCATGCCGGGTTTCCCAAAGGAACCAAGGCTTGATACCTTGGGGATGATGATCCCTTGACTGCCATTACCTTCTAAAAGCAGCACCGCGCTTGTATCAAGGTTGGGCGCGGTCGCGCCCGTGCCAATGGCAACTTGCGAAAATGCCGCGAATGTTGAAGAAAGAAAAAAAGTTAGGGAGCAAAGCCCAGACAAAAGCCTCATAGAAACTTTGATTTGAATTAATGGAAGGTAAATATAAATTTATAATCCTTTTCGCCAAACAAGAGTAACCCAAATCGGTGGAGAAGTTTTTAAGAGTTAGAAGGAGAATTACTGGTTTTGTCGAAAATTCAAAATTCAAAATTCAAAATTCAAAATTCAAAATTCAAAATTGCTAACGCTGCCAATCTTGAACCTTGAGTGTTGAATTTTTTCGTGCCGAAAGCTGGCTTGCCCACCGAACGAAAGTACCGAAGGCGGGCTTGCCCACCGAATGAAAGTACCGAAGGCGGGACTTGAACCCGCACAGCTTGCGCCACACGCCTCTGAAACGTGCGTGTCTACCAGTTTCACCACTTCGGCTTTACATTTTAGATTTTGTGATTTTTGATTTACGATTTGATACAATCCCATATTCAAATCAAAAAATCTTAAATCAAAAATCTACAATCAGTTTGTGCCCAGAACTGGATTCGAACCAGCACACCTTGCGGCACTACCCCCTCAAAGTAGCGTGTCTACCAATTTCACCACCTGGGCATTTAAAAAAACTCGCGTTCGAGTTTTGAGGGATGGCAAAAGTAATGGTTAATTTAGAAATTCAGCAATTCGTTGATTTGATAATTCGATAATTCGTTGATTTGCTAGAGGAAAATTTAGCTCAGTGTTCTGCTTGAATTAAGTAATCACCCTTTTTTTTGGCAATTTCTGTTTTAGGTATTGAATCGCTCGATCGTACTCGGTTGATTCTTTTGGGCTCAGGGAGATTTTTTTTCCATTTATAAACTTTACAACAAGTTCGCGATAGACCGATTTCCTCCCTGTTTTCACCTGATTTTCAAACCAAAATTGCACCTCCGACAATGGATATTTATTTGCTTGTTTCAACACCGGAAAGCTGACTTCAATTTGATTGTTTCCCAACCGAACAATTTTATAGCGGATGAAAATTTTATACAAAACAAACCCGCCAATGGGGGCTAGCAGTGCGATCACGCCATAGTTATACCAAGCTGGGTTCGGATATTTGATCACCGCCCAAAGATTCATGCCCAGCACAACGCAAGTGATCAGTAAAAAAAGAACAAAAGAAAAAATGGTACTGGTTTGGGGTTTGGATGTAATCACGGATGGAGAGGGTCTATTTGCGAAATTTTAGCCAAAGAGCCGAGAATGAGATTTGAACTCACGACCTTCCTGACGCTTCCGTCAGGAAGCTCTACCCCTGAGCTACCTCGGCTTATTGTATTCAAATCTATAAATATTGCTTGATACTATTAACGAATTTAACCTAGCCACAAATGCACAAATAAACACTACTGATTTGCAGATAAAATTCGTGTAACTTCGTGGTATTCATGACAAGATGAATCGTGCCAGGTAAACCCCGCTAAAATTAAAAA
Organism: Cytophagales bacterium; assembly: GCA_020403045.1. Lineage (GTDB taxonomy): Bacteria > Bacteroidota > Bacteroidia > Cytophagales > Cyclobacteriaceae > ELB16-189. The sequence goes on along the minus strand of JADBYK010000003.1, from coordinate 114,649 downwards.
GTTTAACTTGTAATCAATTATGCTTTCTAAAAAATGTAAGTACGCAATCCATGCCTTGGTGTACCTAGCCGAGCATTACGATCAAGGACCTGTGCAGATTGAAGAAATCGCAAAAAAACAGCACATTCCACATAAGTTTCTGGAAGCAATATTATTAGAATTGCGGCACGCAGAAATTCTAGAAAGCAAGAAGGGAAAAGGAGGAGGGTACTTTCTGGTGAAGAAGCCTTCCGAGGTTAACCTTATGCAGGTCATGCGGTTGATCGATGGACCCATTGCCTTGTTGCCCTGTGTATCGCTGAATTTCTACGATCGCTGCGAAGAATGCAAGAACGAAAAAACCTGCGGCATCCGCGACAGCCTGACTATTGTGCGCGATGAAACGTTAAGGGTGTTGGAGCAAAGTACGCTCGCAAGAATATTAAGACGAGAAAAGCAGTTGGCGCAGAAGTAGGGAACTCGCTCAGTCGAGCGAAGTACGATTTACCATTTACGAAGTACGATTTGCAATGTTGAACCCTCGCATCTTTTTTGAATTTATAATCTATTGATTTAGTAGGCTTTTAGTAGTACATTTGCTGTTCAACTTTTAAAACCAAATGTATGGCTGTTAGACTAGGAGACATCGCGCCTGATTTTCAGGCGGAGACATCAGAAGGGGAAATTAAATTTCATGAATGGCTGGGCAACAGTTGGGGTGTACTTTTTTCGCACCCGGCAGATTTTACACCTGTCTGCACCACCGAATTAGGAGCCGTAGCGAAACTGCGTGCTGAATTTGACAAGCGAAATGTAAAAGTGGTAGCATTGAGTGTGGATGGAATAGAGTCTCATAAGAACTGGATTAACGACATCAACGAAACACAACACACACATGTCAATTTCCCCATCATTGCAGATCCTGCATTTGAAGTTGCAAATTTGTACGACATGGTACATCCGAATGCCAGTGATAAGTTCACAGTTCGCTCGGTGTTTGTCATTGGTGCTGACAAAAAAGTAAAACTTACCATCACCTATCCGGCATCTACTGGCAGAAACTTCGATGAGATTCTTCGGGTGATCGATAGTTTGCAGCTCACAGCAGGATATAATGTAGCAACGCCTGCCAATTGGAAACAAGGAGAAGATGTGATTATCACGATGGCTGTAAAAGACGAAGACATTGCCGCTAAATTTCCAAAAGGCTCAACACGGATTAAACCTTATTTAAGAACTACTCCGCAGCCAAATCTATAATCAGCAACGGAATGCAAAGTGGCAAGTCTAGCTGGCCATTTTATTGTGGGCATCTCTACAACTTTGTCAGCCTGTCGAAACCAAACTCAGTCTGACAAACATTTAGGCTTTTAGAGATGCCACTGTTAGATATCCATGGAATCGTAGACGACCACTTTATTCCAAAGTGGTGAGTAGGTTTCTACAAACTTGGTGTGAATGGGGTGATCTTGATAGGTATCATGCCCTTTGACATCATCGAAGATAGTGAGCAGTGATAAACTGTAGGAATCATCAATGACGTCACGCTTAGTTGTGCCTGCAGGCAGACCGATTTTTACCATGCGAAGGCTCTCAATCTTTTTTAGCGAGTTAACTCCTTCAATTAACTTTCCAAGATCTTCTTTGCTGCCGGGGTTCTTCAACCAAAAGAAGACATGGTGAACTAGCACCTTTTTTTCTTTTTGATTTTCACTTAACGCAGGAAATGATCCCAATGTGAGGGCGGAAACACTGGATAAAAATTTTCTCCGAGTAGACATTGGCGAAGTGGTTAATTTCTCTTGCAGGATAGGATGAGCTCTTTCAAAAAGTTGATGATCTCATTTTCGTCTTTGCTTACTCCAAAATCGGTGAGCGAAGGGAGGTTTTGCATAAAAAAATACTGGTAATGAACCATTTCAATCACCGTGCTACTCAGGGATTTGCTGTATTTGTAATCCGGGTTATACTCATGAATAATGGCTGCGATTTTGGCGTTAAAGTCTTTGTAGGGCTTGAAGAACTGTTTTTGATTATCCTCGGTCACGTGCTTGGTGAGGTATGTTTTCGAAGCTTCTTTAATGACGATGCGATGCAGTGCTTCCTTGTCCATCAATTCACCGGGCACCAACATGTTATCCTGTTTTAACATGAGCACCCGCAATACGATATTTATTTTTTCAATGGGATCGCTTACATTATTGGCATTGAACATCAGTTGGTATTCCATCCATCTCCAATACCATTCGAAAAAATAAAGTAAAAGCCGATGCTTGCTTTCAAAATAGCGGTAGATGCTGGATTCGTTTGTTTTCAATCGCGAGGCCAACTTCTTGAAGGTAAACTCCTCCAACCCCATTTGGTCGATCATCTGAACACCATGGTTCACAATGTTCTTGCCCAACTCTGAATTTTCAGGGTTGCGGAGGTATAGATCTTCGTTGACTTTAACTTGAATTTCCCAGGCCATAACAAATTACTTGTTACTATTTTGAAGCCAAGTTATCCATTACCATCGAGAATACAAGTAAAATTGTTTGATATAGTAGTAATACTTTCGATTTGGTAAATATCCATATCTTTGCTGGAAATTATCTGAAATGGCAACAAAAAGAGCAATAACAGTAGCAAGCGGGGATGGTATCGGTCCAGAAATTATGGACGCTACCCTGGCAATCTTGGAGGCGGCAGGCGCCCAACTCGAAATCGAAAGGATTGATATCGGAGAGAAAGTATATGAGCAAGGGCATACTTCGGGTATTGCCAACGAGTCGTGGGACTCCCTGCGCAGAACAAAGGTTTTCTTGAAAGCACCGATCACAACACCTCAAGGCGGAGGCTTTAAGAGTTTAAATGTAACGATCCGTAAAACGTTAGGGCTCTATTCTAATGTGCGCCCTTGTATTTCTTATCACCCCTATGTAGCAACCAAGCACCCGGTGATGGATATCGTCATCATTCGCGAGAACGAAGAAGATTTGTATGCAGGAATCGAACATCAGCAAACAGATGAAGTAACACAGTGTTTGAAAATCATCACACGCCCCGGCTGCGAAAAGATTGCTCGTTTTGCCTTCGAATATGCGCGTGCCTATGGCAGAAAGAAAGTTACCTGCTTTACGAAAGATAATATTATGAAACTGACCGATGGGTTGTTTCATAAGGTGTTCGATGAAGTGGCTGCCGAATATCCGGATATTCAAAACGAACATTGGATTGTTGATATCGGAGCGGCAAAGTTGGCCGATACACCCGAAGCCTTCGATATGATTTTGATGCCGAATTTGTATGGTGATATTTTATCAGATGTGGCCGCACAAATCACTGGTTCTGTGGGTTTAGGTGGTTCCGCAAACATTGGACAGGAGTATGCCATGTTTGAAGCCATTCATGGTTCGGCTCCTCGCAGAGCGGGTCAGAATATGGCCAATCCATCGGGCTTATTACTTGGTGCGGTGCAAATGATGGTTTACATCGGTCAACCCGAAGTGGCAGAGAAAGTACACAACGCATGGTTGAAAACCTTAGAAGATGGAATTCATACCTACGATCTTTTCAAAGAAGGTACTAGCACACAGAAAGTGGGAACGAAGGAGTTTGCACAAGCCATTATTCAACGCTTAGGATCAAAGCCTCAAAAATTGAAAGAGGTTGTTTACAATAAAGAGAACCGCAAGCAAATTCAAGGAAGCTTCAAACCAACGGTGCCTGCGAAAAAGGATTTAGTTGGCGTGGATATTTTCTTGCATTGGAATGGTGTTAACCGAAATCCAAATGACTTAGGAAAAATATTGAGTGGGGTGAAGTCTGGTTCATTTGAACTCGTACTAATCACCAACCGCGGAGTAAAGGTGTTTCCTGATGGTCAACCTGAAACATTCTGCACCGACCATTGGCGCTGTCGCTTTACGTCCAAAAAAATGGATCAACCGGAGAGCTATGAAAATGTACTCGCGTTGTTGAATCAAGTCCACTCGCTTGGTCTGGATATCATTAAAACAGAGAACCTTAATCGCTTTGATGGCAAACTAGCTTTCTCACTTGGTCAGGGACAGTAACATAGCCAACTTCCCCGCTTCAGGTTCAAGCGAACCAACGACTTTTTTTCGCGGCCGGAAAATGGTGATCGCTACTCAGCACAAAAAGGAGCAGGTCATCGCTCCTCTTTTTCAAGAGTTAGGAATAGAGCCGCTGGTGCTACCTAATTTTGATACCGATCAATTTGGCACCTTTGCCGGAGAAGTGGAACGAAAGCAAGATGCGTTGTCTACGGCTCGTCTTAAAATTCAGCAAGCGCTCTCGCTATCAGGCGAAACACTTGGACTTGCCAGCGAAGGATCTTTTGGTCTACACCCACAAATGGGTTTTGTTCCTGCCGATGAAGAGGTCTTGTTGTTGATGGATTTGGAAAATCAATTGGAGATCGCTGTCAGTAAAATCTCAACGAACACCAATTACGCACATCAACAAGTCTCTTCGTGGAAAGAACTTAGAGAATTCGCCATTGAAGTAGGATTCCCAAGCCACGCCCTTATTTTAAGAACGGAAACCAAATTGCAAAAGGGAATTTCCGATTGGCAAACGTTAAAAGATACATTCAAAGAAATTCAATTGAGTGGTGCAGCCGTTCAGGCAGAAACGGATATGCGCGCAATGTTCAATCCGACTCGAATGAAAGTAATAGAGAAAGCGACCTCTTTGCTGATCCATAAAATAAATTCTGTCTGTCCGGTATGTTCTTATCCGGGCTTTGACATTGTAGAGCGCAAAACTGGCTTGCCCTGTTTGCTCTGCCAACGCCCTACTTCATTAACACGCGCTTTTATTCATGGTTGTCAGCATTGCCACCATCAAGTAGAGAATTTGTTTCCGGATGGCGAACGTAGCGACCCTATGTACTGCGACTACTGCAATTCGTGAACGAACCGGATACGATAGATGCAAAAAGTGCGGCAGCCCTTCTTCGCGCGCATGTCGAGAAATTTTATGCTGAATTTAATGAGATAACAAGCCACGCGAAGCAGCGCTTCCTGCAAAGGGAATGGCATGGCCAACGTGAAGCGGTAAGAAAAAGAATTTCGTTGCACGAGAGGGTCTTTGAAAATGCTGTCAGAGAGTTGTCCGTTTCGAGGAGGCTCGGCAAAGGATGGTGGAAACAGACAGGGGCTGAATTTGAAAAGCTGACAGGCAGCGACACACTTGCAAAAACATTTTTTGATGCGGTTGGCCGAATGCTTTTCCAGGGCGATCTCGCCTTCACTTTGTTTAATTCGACAACACCAGAAAAGGATATCGAACCCGACTTAATTTCAATATCATATCAAGCGTTCCGTCAGACGTGTTTTGCTTCAGTACTACAAAAAATCGATTTTGAGATTTCAGATCAAAATTTGATCGCTACGTCATCGAAACTACTGGAGAAAATGAATTCATTGATTCCAGATCCGTCAACGCTTTTATTTTTTTATCCACATCTTTTTTATCGTAACAAACATGCTTATCTGCTGGGTTATGGAACTACGGACGGACGTATTCAACCTCTATTATTTGCTTTTACCAATTCTGAAAATGGCATTGTGCTCAACGCACTGCTTGCTACCGAAGAGGAGCTAAAAAATATTTTTGCGTTTAGCCGCTCCTATTTTTTAGTGGAGGCACGCGATCCGAAAGGCTTAGTTGAACTCCTACTAAAGGTAATGCCTTCGAAACCTGAGGCACAGTTGTTCATGAACCTGGGCTACCAGGAGCATGGCAAGGAGTTGGTGGTGGCCAAATTACACCAGCATTTACAACATCACCGTTCACAGTTTATGGTGGCACCCGGAATACCGGGCATGGTGATGATGGTTTTTACGTTGCCTGATTATGATTTAGTTTTCAAAATCATCCGCGATCATTTTAAACCACCGAAATCTGTTACGCGGCAAGAGGTGATTGAAAAATATCTATTTATCGCAAAGCACGATCGTGTTGGTCGTTTGGCTGACGCACAGCGTTTCGAATATTTGGGTTTGCCATTGGCGTATTTCGATCAACAGCTACTTGATTTTTTATTGCTGGATTGTTCTCAAAGTGTTTCGATTAGGCAGGGGATCGTTTGCTTCCAGGATGTGTATGTCGAGCGAAAGATGATACCCTTGAATATTTACTTAGAGCAGGCGAGTGCGGATAAAGTTGAACACGCAGTTAATGATTTTGGCAACGCCATTCGGGAGATGGCCATGAGCAATATTTTTCCGGGCGATTTACTGATTAAGAATTTTGGTGTCACCCTTGAGGAACGAGTAGTTTTTTATGACTACGATGAAATTGTGCCGTTGGTCGATTGTACATTCAAAGACATACCTAAAGCGCGCGATGACGATGAAGAAATGAGTGCCGAGCCCTGGTATGCAGTAAACGAAAACGATATTTTCCCCCAAGAGTTGGTGAAGTTCTTACTGCCGGCAGGACCTTTACGTGATCGTTTTGCCATCGATCACCAAGAACTTTATACCGCGACATTTTGGAATCGGTTAAAAAGCTTACACCAAAATGGTGAGGTAGTTGATATTCAACCCTATGTGGCCAATTTAGTGTAACTCCCTTTTTACCTTATGGGCTAGTAGCCCATGAAGATGTGCTCAATAGCCAAATAGCAAGCGGCTCCAGCAAAGTAGCCCAGCATCGCCAGCAGACTTATTTTTTTCAAGTACCAGATGAAGTCAATCTTTTCCATACCCATCACCGCCACACCGGCTGCCGAGCCAATGATCAAAATGCTACCTCCCGTACCCGCACAATAAGCGAGGTATTCCCAGATTAAATGATCCATCGGATACATTTCCAAGCTATACATGCCCATGCTGGCCGCCACCAACGGTACGTTGTCAACCACAGCCGACAATAGACCAATTAATGTCACGATAATCCGGTTATCTCCAAACGTAGAGCCGAGAATTTCAGCAAAGTGGGTAAGAATGTGCATTGATTCTAAAGCACCCACGGCTAACAATATGCCTAAGAAGAATAAAACGCTCGATGAGTCGATGCGAGAGAGGGCTCCGGCAGCGCTAAAAGGCTTTCTGGCAGCCTCATCCGCATGGGGGTTGATCAATTCTGACACAACCCAAAGTATTCCGAGTCCCATCAGCATGCCAATGTAGGGAGGCAGGTGTGTTATGGTTTTAAAAATGGGAACAAAGATGAGCGCACCTATTCCTAACATTAACATGGTCGTGCTTCCCTTTACTTTTTCACCATGGTCATCGGTATGCATGTGAGCTGTATTCTGTCTCTCTCCTAATTCACCTTTCAGCGTAAAACTCAAATAGAGTAGTGGCACAAGCAAGCAAACAATACTTGGCACAAAAAGTACTTTCATGATGTTCACTGTAGAGATTTGGCCACCAATCCAAAGCATAGTTGTGGTCACGTCCCCAATCGGGGTCCAGGCTCCACCCGCGTTGGCTGCAATAATGATCATCCCCGCAAAAAACATTCGCATTTCCTTCTTGGGGATCAGCTTCCTTATCAAAGAAACCATCACAATTGAGGTGGTCAAATTATCCAAGATGGCAGACAGAAAGAAAGTGACGAAGCAGATGAGCCACAACAGAATTTTTGGGTTGGTAGTATTAATTCGGTCGGTGATAAGGCGAAAGCCTTGATAGGCATCTACTAATTCAACAATGGTCATTGCTCCCATCAGGAAGAAAAGAATTTCTGAAACGCTGCTGAGATGATGAGAGAGTTCAGCAGTCACGCTTCCGGGTTCGCCCTGCGAAGAAAGTGCGTGGAGTGTCCAACAAAACACGCCCGTTAACAAGGCAGAAGCAGTTTTATTAATTTTAATTGGGTGCTCCATAGCGATGGCTATGTAGCCAACTACAAAGACAATTATGACTGCGATTTCCATAGCCTTAGGTTTGGTCTAGGGTAAATATAGCCGTAAAAATTAAAACTCAAACGAGCGCATTTGAAATTTCATTTTAAGGAAATACAACCACGCGTTTTACAGTTCCGGATTTTTGGCCGGCCTTAGAGCTGAAAAAGACCTTCGTTTAAAAGATTTAGTGCTTTTTCCTTCTGTGACGTATCGACTAAAATGGAGATGTTGTTATGACTACCCCCAAACGAGACCATCCTGATCTTGATGGGCGCCAGTGCTTCAAATACTTCTTTTAAGACCGCTTCTTTTTCTGCCAGAGCGTTACCTACAATACAAATAATGGTTTGGTTTTTATCTACCTCAATGGTGCCGAACTGTTGTAACTCTGACACAATTTCGTCCAGATGATCATTTTCATCAATCGTGACAGACACGGCTACCTCTGAGGTAGAGATCATATCAATAGATGTCTTATGCTTTTCAAATACCTCAAATACTTTTCGCAAAAAGCCATACGCCAGCAGCATTCTTGATGACTTAATGTTGATAGCCGTGATGTCGTCTTTGGCGGCAATGGCTTTGAACTGACCGCGCGAGCCTTTGTCGCTAATGATGGTGCCGGGGGCTTTTTCATCCATCGTGTTTTTGAGCCTTACGGGAACCGAATATTTTTGGGCCGGCACGATCGTGGAGGGATGCAAGATTTTTGCTCCAAAATAGGCCAACTCAGAGGCTTCATCAAAAGTAAGTTCTGCAATAGGCATGGTTTTCTTTACGATGCGAGGATCATTATTATGCATGCCATCAATATCTGTCCAGATTTGTATTTCCTCAGCCCGTATGGCTGCACCGATCAATGAAGCCGTGTAGTCGCTGCCGCCTCTTTTTAAGTTATCAATTTCGTTTTTGTTGTTGCGGCAGATATACCCTTGCGTAACGACAATGTCCGCTTGGATGGTCGCCAATATTGGTTGCAGGCGCTCACTTATTTTTTCCAGTTCAGGCTCATTGTTTTCATCGATGGACATGAAGTGTAGTGCCGGAAGCAGGCGAGCTGCGATCTTTTTTTCTTGCAGATGATGATAGAAGAGCTCGGTAGAAATTAACTCACCCTGGGCAAGTAGCTCGCGGTAGCTGCGATCATCGAATTTTCCTGCAGCCAGTAACCTAAATAGACTAAAATAGCGGCTTACAATCTCTTGCCCAATTGCCTGATAGGCTGTAGATGAATATAGCTCTTTAATGAACTGTAAATAATGATTTTCCAAATCGGCAATCTCCTGCTGTGCTCCGGTTTGGCGTTGGGCGAACAAGTGTTCTCCAATGCGTACCAACGTATTTGTTGTTCCACTTAAAGCAGATAGAACCACAATCTTTTTCCCTGGCATTCCCTGCACCAGTTCAGCAATCTTTTTCATCCGCTCGGGTTTGCCTACCGAGGTGCCACCAAATTTTACGACTAACATTCAGGTATGAATTAAGGGAGGCAAATATAAAACGCAGACGTGGAAATAAACTGGGAACTACTGTTAAATCGAGGAAAAACTTCGAGTGAATAAAAAAGGCCCATCTTTCAATGAGCCCTTTCCTGTTTGATTAGTAGGTTATTTACTTCTTTACTTCTTCATATTCCACATCTTGCGCGTCTGTTCCGCCTGTGGTATTTCCTGCGCCTGTATTCGCATCAGCAGCTCCTGCATTCGGTTGAGCCTCTGCGCCTGGCTGTCCGCCTTGCGCGTACATCTCTTGCGAAGCAGCGGTCCAAGCCGTATTGAGTGCGTTCATCGCTGTGTCAATCGCAGCTAAGTCCTGGCTAGCGTGAGCTTCTTTCAATTTAATCAACGCTCCATTGATAGCCGATTTATTGCCTTCAGATAGTTTATCGCCAAACTCCTTCAGCTGTTTTTCAGTTTGAAATACTAACGAATCAGCCTGGTTTATTTTTTCTACTTTTTCCTTTTCTTTCTTATCGCTTTCTGCGTTTGCTGCAGCCTCTTGCTTCATCTTTTGGATTTCGGCATCGGTCAAACCGCTGGAAGCTTCAATGCGAATCTTTTGCTCTTTGCCTGTGCCTTTGTCTTTTGCAGCCACGTGCAAAATTCCATTCGCATCGATATCGAAGATCACTTCGATCTGAGGTACTCCACGAGGAGCAGGTGGAATTCCATCCAGGTGGAATCGTCCAATCGTGCGGTTGTCTTTCGCCATAGGGCGCTCGCCTTGCAATACATGTATTTCTACCGAAGGCTGGCTATCAGAGGCAGTCGAAAACACTTCTGATTTCTTAGAAGGGATCGTGGTATTCGACTCAATTAATTTTGTCATTACACCCCCCATGGTTTCAATACCAAGAGATAATGGAGTAACATCCAACAACAATACATCTTTCACTTCACCTGTCAATACACCACCCTGAATGGCTGCACCAACGGCCACCACTTCATCAGGGTTAACGCCCTTCGATGGTTTCTTGCCGAAGAACTTTTCAACTTCTTCTACAATTCTTGGGATACGTGTTGATCCGCCTACTAAGATTACTTCATCAATTTGTGACACAGAATACCCCGAATCAGCCATTGCTTTCTTACAAGGTTCTAATGTTCTCTTGATTAAGTCATCGCACAATTGCTCAAACTTCGCACGGCTCAACTTTTTCACTAAGTGTTCTGGCACGCCATCCACCGAAGTGATATAAGGTAAGTTGATTTCAGTTTCGTTGCCGCTAGACAATTCTATTTTTGCTTTTTCAGATGCTTCTTTCAAGCGTTGCAAGGCCATCGGGTCTTTGCGCAAATCAATGTTTTTGTCAGCCTTAAATTCATCAGCCAACCAATTCATCACGCGCATGTCAAAGTCATCACCACCCAGGTGTACATCACCGTTGGTCGACTTCACTTCAAACACACCATCACCCAGTTCCAATATCGACACATCGAACGTACCACCACCAAGGTCGTACACAGCGATTTTCATGTCTTTGTTCTTCTTATCCAATCCATAAGCCAATGCCGCAGCAGTGGGCTCGTTGATGATACGCTTTACGTCCAAACCGGCAATTTGCCCGGCTTCTTTGGTCGCTTGGCGTTCTGCATCGTTGAAATAAGCAGGCACTGTAATAATGGCTTCCGTTACCGTAGTTCCAAGATAATCTTCAGCAGTGCTTTTCATCTTCTGCAAAATCATCGCTGAGATTTCTTGTGGTGTGTACATTCTGTCACCAATGCGCACGCGCACGGTGTCGTTATTGCCACTTTCTACTTCGTACGAAACCATTTTCTTTTCGCCAGTCACTTCACCGAATTTTTTACCCATGAAGCGTTTGATAGAAGAAACCGTGTTCTTGGGATTAGTAATAGCTTGACGTTTGGCAGGATCTCCTACTTTACGCTCGCCTTTTCCATTGTCCAAAAAGCCCACGATAGAAGGAGTTGTCCTTCTGCCTTCGCTATTGGCAATCACCACAGGCTCGTTGCCCTCCATTACGGCCACGCAACTGTTGGTGGTTCCTAAATCTATTCCAATGATCTTTCCCATATCTTTAATCGTTAATTTTTCGAGGTTATATGCCCTCAAAGTCAATGATTATGCCACAGGGCATTTGCTGCCAAAAGATGACAGAGTGGCATAAAAATGAAGTTTGGTGATGATGAAAGCTGTTATTTGGGCGGCTACTGACTGTACCAGCCTGCTCGGCCAGACGGGCGCTATGCCCCTCCTCGATTCGCACAACTCATCGGGGGGGCGGGGTGCCATTTCTATCCCTGCCAAGATTTGTTCAAACTATCTCTACTCTTTTTCTCTACTTTTGAAGCCATTTATTTTTAAACTAAACTTATGGCTGGCGTACTCAAATCAGTTTCGGGTAAAAGCAAAATCAATCTCTCAAATAAGAAATTTGCCATCGTGGTGGCCGAATGGAATGGAGAAATTACAAAACCTTTGTTTGAAGGTGCCTATCATGCGCTTATCGAAATGGGGGTTAAGAAATCAAATATCATCCGCAAAAATGTTCCCGGAAGTTTTGAACTTCCGTTGGCAGCACAGTGGGAAGCTGAGAAAAAAGACATCGCAGCTGTTATTTGCTTGGGTTGCGTGATCCAAGGGGACACACCTCATTTCGATTACGTTTGTCAAGGTGTAACCTATGGCATTATGAAGGTTAGCCTAAAGACCAACAAACCAATAGCTTTTGGAGTACTCACTACCTTAAATAAGCAACAAGCAATCGATCGGGCAGGGGGAAAGTTGGGGAACAAAGGGGAAGAAGCCGCGCTTACAGTAGTGAAAATGTTGGAGATAAAGTGATCCAACCATGAGGGTTGGTCAAGTTAAAATAAAAAAGTACTGTTCCTTTCAAAACGGTGCTTTTCATAATTCGATTATTGGCTAGTTCCTTTTAATAAATCTCAATTTTTGTACAGAAGTGTGTTGCCCGACAACTCTCAATGTATAAACGCCCTCTACCATCCCATCAGTAGTCAAGCGGTGTTGATCTCCTACTTTTTCTAAGCCCATTTGCACCGACCTTCCAAGTAGATCAATGATGACACATTCTTTTGTTTCAGGCTCTAAACCAGTGATGTATAAGCTTCCGGTAGTTGGGTTCGGATAAATACCAATGGATGCATTGCCAATTGGCAAATCACCTGTTATGATCACGGGAGTGTCAGTAGAAAAATCGCTTACACAATTATCGATAGTCACCTGGACTTTGTAGGTGCCTGCAGTAGTTGCGGTGTATGTACTATTAGTTGCACCTGAAACGATGGCTCCATTTAGATACCATTGATTCCCACTACTTGCATTGGATGTAAGAGTGGCGATGCCGGATGAAAGAGTGACCGTCACACTTGGCTTGGCAGGACTGACGCAAAATTCTCTCACAACAGATGTAGCCGCGTTGTAATTGCTATTGCCCGCTTGGCTGGCCGTGATGCTTGCTTTGCCTGCGCTCACAAGCGTGATTTGATTCCCGTTGATCGTAACTCTTGCATTTGGTGTAGTTGTCACTGTCAACCCAGAGGTAGAGGTTGGGAGAGTAAATGTAAACGGAGCATCGCCCAGCGTTTTGTCTACGAGTATTAATGGGAAGGCGATTGTCTGGTTTGCTTTGTCAATAATCAGTTGCTGAACTACACTATTAGCAGCATTGAAATTACCATCACCAGGTTGGCCCGCAGTTATGGTTACAGTTCCAGCTTTTAAAATGGTCACAGTGTTGCCACTCAGAGAAGCAATGGTAGCATCCGAAGAACTATAGTTGATAGGCAAGCCTGATGATGTCGTTGCTGTTAAGTTGAAAGCCGCAGCACCAAAAGTTTTATCAGGCAACGCATTGAAAGTAATCGTTTGGTTTGCCTTGTTGATAGTTAGTTGTTGTGACACATTGGCGGCCGCATTAAAATTGGCACTGCCCGATTGGCTAGCCGTGATATCCACGGTGCCGGTTTTCAAAATGGTCACCGTGGTTCCACTAACAGATGCAATAGTGGCATCCGAAGAACTGTAACTTATCGGCAAGCCAGAGGATGCTGTTGCAGTCAGAGTAAAGGCTGCATCGCCAAATATCTTACTTGGCAACGCGTTGAATAAAATTGTTTGGTTTTCTTTCTCAATAACAAATCGAGCCGATACCGGTAGGTGGTCAGAAGTCGTGTTAACATAGTTTGAAATATAAGCCCTCGCGTCTTCTACTGTAATGGAATTGCTTACATAGGAGTTGGTAAGTTCATTCGAAGTGATAATATGATCTAAGAAACTATTTGAGTTGGGGAAACTAAATCCGCCAGCTTGGCTCAATGCAAGCGTAAGAGTGTTAAAGTTAGACGTGTTGTCAACAAATGGTTTATAGGTAGATTCGGGATTGGTTGGTGCACCTATTGAGACGTCCACATCATCGTTGAAATCGCCCAGCAAAACAATATTGTCGTTTGAGTAGTTAGCGGTCAGTGAATCATGCAACACTTTTACATCGTACTTTCTTCGATCATAGTCCGCGGTGGCAGACCCTGATTTAGCGTGAATATTAATCACACGAACGCGTTTAGTTACTCCATTGATGATTACATCAAAGGTTGCCATCACCGGCAATCGGCCAGACGACCAGAAACTAGATGGTGTGCTTCCACCTGTGGTTGGGTAACCGGGCAGTAGTGAAGTGTTTCCAGCGCGTACATCGTCATATAGTTGTGCGAACATTACACGGGAGCTTACCAATTGGACAACAGACGAATTGTAGACAAAGCCAATTTTTTGAGGAGGAAAGTTAGGATCTGGTGGGTCAAATGAGCGGGACCATCTGTTTGCTAAAAATCCAGTGTAGCCTGGCAAGTTTGTCAATAATAGATTGAAGGCGTTATCATCCGCAACCTCTTGCACAGCGTAAATATCTGCGGCAGTAGTCTGAATTACGGTGGTTACATTACTAACTTGCAAGGCATCATCGATTGGGCCAAACTCAGTACCACCCGTATCTTTTACATCGGTACCAAAAAATTCAAGATTATAAGTAGCAATATCCAATGTTTGAGATTTGTCAGTACCACTTACTGAAATTATTCTGTTAGAAACGCCCGCAGAACTATTAATGATCGATCCGGTAAACGTGGCTGTGGTACCCATTGGCGCATCGAATTTTACATATACAGTTTGAGGAGTAGTCACCTCAGCTGGCGTGTACGAAATGGAACTTGAAAAAGTATTGTTATCTTTTGATACTGCAAAATTCGTGGGCGCAATGATGGATACATTGTTTGACAGATTAAAACCCCTCAACGAATAATTCTTAACGGTTCCGCCAGTTGTGAACAATAATGTTGAGGGCGAAGCCTGTAAATAGTTTGCCATAGCATTGCTGAAGCTAATGTCATCTAACGACCATCTTGCCGCGGCCGTAGTCGAAGAGTTGTAGACAAACGCTACATATACATTTTGCGAAGCATAGGCAGATAAATCGACATTACTAAATGTCCAATCAGCTGGAGAAGTACTATTCGAGGCAACGGCTACTGAGGGGAAGTTTCCATTTAAGTCAGTCCATGTGGCGGTGGTAGGGTCTCCGCTGCCAGTGTAGTTTGTTGAGATTTTAAGCTGAAGTGCTGGTCCTGCAAAAGAGAATTGAGAATAAAATGAAAGACTTGCATTGGCACTTAAGGTGGTAACAGGCGATATCAACCAATCTTCGTTTAACTGTGCCGTGCCAGCAAACCCATTCATCCTAATGCCTTTGGTGGCGTTTCTTCCAAAATCTGTGCAGCCCCATACTTGTGCGCCCGTAACACTGAATTGTGTAAACGAGGCGCCATCGCAGGCATTAAAATCTTCCTGAAATTGCATACCGGTGGTTACAGTTATTTTAACTGGACTGGCTTGAAGATTAGGTACATTATCTTCGGCTACCAGAAATACGTCATATGCAGTATTGGAATTTAAACCCGAAACAGGTAGCGCAAATTCTGAACTGGCATTGTTGACCGTTATCGTACCGGCAAGATTCGAGGCTAATGTGGCACCCACACCATCCTGGCCGTTTTTTACTTGGGCTGGCGATGGTGCATTTGCTCCTGATGGAAGAACCACAAAAAATGTTTTTCCAGCTTCGTCCAAACTCGTGCGAACGATAAAGCCACCTGGAGTAATTGAGTTAATGTTCGGATAGGTAGAAGAAAAGGTGGGTGGCGTTACGTCTCCGGCAGTGTTAGTCTTAACATCAATTTTGGTTGGTGTCGCTTGAATGTTAGGAATCAAATCTTCAGCAACTGCATACACATCATAGTCCGTATTGTCTGACAAACCTGCAACTGAAATTGCATATTCAAAATTGATGACAGTAACATAGACCGAGCCAACTAGATTGCTGGGGAGCGAAGCACCCGTGGCATCTTGTCCACTTTTTACTTGCGCGGAAGTGGGAGCGGCAGCATTATTGGGAAGAATGACTAAGTAAGTCTTACCGATTTCGTTATGGTTGGTGATCAGATCAAATCCTGATGACGTTAAGTTGGAAATTTTTGGATAAGTGGCGGTGAATGAGGGAGGAGTAACATCGCCAGCAGCATAGCTCAACTGAAAATCATCGATGGCAGAAGTCGGACGTGAGCCGCTACCGGTGGACGGGGTCAGTGTGGTAACCCGAATCCAGACGTTGTCAGAACTATTATCAAGCGTTGTTCCAAAATTGATAGTCACATCGGTGCTTCCCCAGCTGATTCCGCCAGCTGCGAGTGAGGTGGTCAACGTAGCGGGAGTGGTAGCTACCGTAGTGAACGAAGTTGGAGTCGCACCAAAACCATAATCTACTCTCCAGGTGGTGGTTCGACCGGCCACGCTGCCATCGAGTGATTGAAGTTTGAAACTCAATTGGAAATTAGTGAGCCCTGCAGTATTGGCAACTTGTAGTACAAATGCCGCACCGGGGTCACCAAGACTGCCGGTCTGGCGAACCGCCAATGCTCGATTGACAGAATTATTTTGATCGATAGTAGTGGACGTTGCTATCAGGCCGGAGGCGGCTGCCACATTTCTATAATTTCCCGTGGTGGAGTTCCAAGCGGTGTTTGTGGTAACCAGTGTTGCCGTGGTACCTAACGCACTAGCAGTTGCACCCGTTCGTACACTCCAACCAGTGGGTAAACCGCTGCTGATTGAGTTAAAATCCTGAAAATACGGGGAAGTGCCTAGCGTAACTTGAGCTGAAACCTGAATTTGAAACCAAAGAATAGAGAATAATAAAAAGTAGAATTTAGTCATGCCGATTTTTTTTAGGTCAGCAAAGATCGGTCTTTTAATACTGATTCAATAGCCAAAAGAGATTAACGAATCTTTAACAAAGCCAAGCAAATTTATCCCAGTTCATAAAGACTATTTTTTCGTTATTTTGAGCTTTTAACAAGTATCTATGTTTAGTAAAATTATCGATCAATTCTCTCGGTTTTTTGTGGGAGGTCTTTTGATTTTTTCCGGGCTGATCAAACTGAATGATCCCATCGGCACTCAAATCAAAATGGAAGAGTACTTTGAGGTGTTTGCCGAAGACTTTGGTTCGTTATTTCATTATTTTATTCCATGGTCGCTAGAGATCGGAATGATCATGATCATCCTAGAGCTGGCATTGGGTGTTGCTATTCTGATTTATTGGCGAATGGACCTGACTACCTGGGTGCTTCTTGCGTTGATGGTATTTTTCACGTTTCTGACTTTCTATTCTGCCTATTTTAATAAGGTGACCGACTGTGGTTGTTTTGGCGATGCCATTAAGCTCACTCCCTGGGAGTCCTTTACCAAGGACATTGTACTCATGGTTTTCGTGCTTCATTTGTTTTGGTATCGAAGAAGTTACAAGGCTATTTTAAGAACGCGCGAAGGAAATTTCATCGTAGTGGCTACTACGTTGATTTGTTTATTCCTAGGTGTTTACGCCATCCAACATTTACCCTTCATCGATTTTAGGGCGTATCGGATTGGTAATACAATTCCTCAACAGATGATCCCGGAAGAGCAGCCGATTATTGAGTACTCTTTTGAGAAGGACGGAAAAGAAGTGAAGTCAGACAAGTATATTTCTGAAGCAGGATATACGTACGTTTCTTCCCGCGTCTTGAATGAAGACAAAATAAAACCAAAGATCACCGACTATGCTGTCACGAGCCCTGAAGGAGAAGACAAAACACAGTACACATTTGACGGGGATAAACTCTTAATTATCATATACGATGTAAGGAAAGCATCCGTCAAAAATATGGAGGCCATTAAAAATCTGACAAAAGAATTGGAAGGCAAGGTAGATTGCTTTGTGTTAACTTCTTCCAGCTCTGAGCAGATGGAGGCTTTTCGCCATGAGCATCAATTGGCAGTGCCTTACTATTATTCAGATGCTACCGTTTTAAAAACGATCATCCGGTCAAATCCCGGTATTACACTTTGGAAAAGTGGAACCGTATTGGGCAATTGGCATCACAATGACACGCCTTCCTCAGCTGAAGTTTTAAAATTAGTTCAATGAAGATTTTCTTGATTGGACTTCCTGGTTCAGGGAAGACAACATTAGCCAAAGAACTGGGCGTTAAGTTGAAGCTGCCCTATGTGGATTTAGATGTGGAGATAGAAAAAGCAGAGATGAAAACAATTCCGCAGATTTTCAAAGACAAAAAGGAAAATTATTTTCGAAAAATTGAATCTCAAATTTTGAAATCGTGGACCCAGTCAGATTCTTCTTTTGTGATGGCTACCGGAGGTGGCGCGCCTTGCTTTTTTGATAATATGGAACAAATGAATCTATCAGGAATGACCGTTTTCTTGGATGTACCCACCCTGGAAATTGCCAGGCGAATTGTTTCATCAAAAGGCGAGGAGCGGCCCCTACTAAAATCAAATGGCATAGACGTATTGAAAGATCAGATTGAATTTTTGCGCTCGCAGCGGCTTCTCTTTTATAACCAAGCAATGTTAACCGTCCGTGGAGATCAAATTGACTCCAATACGATCATCGAAAAAATCAGTTCCTAAAAAGGGAACCCAACCGTAAACTGGATTCGAGTCGTGGCGTTGTTGTAGTTAACAGATGGGCTCACAGGCGAAGCGACAGCATACGGGACATAATAACCATCGCCCTGTGTATTGATAACGGCCACATCCACAAAAAATTTCGAATCCCTGTAACCAACTCCTCCAGTAATTGAGTTCATGTTGGTAAGTGAGTAATTGATTCGATCTGATGGTCTTCGCACATATGGATCGGCCATGATGTTGTACCCCGCCCTCAGTCTAAATTTGTTGATCCGATATTCAGCGCCAAACCGAAGATTAGTGACGGATTGAAATCTTGAACTAATCTTATTGTTTACTTCACTCGGAGCATCGATCGTTAGGCTGTAGAGTTGCTCGGTAAAACTGCTCGTAGTTGCCTTGCTGTAGTTTACAAATTCCACATCGGCTGTAATGAATCCTTTCTTTGGGATAAAGATGGCAGCACCAGCGGTAAAGCGCGAGGGGGTCACCAAGCTGTAGCTGGTTGGGTCAGTCGGGTTACTCGGATCAGTATCTTCGGTACTGAAACTTTCGTTGTTCAATCTGCGCTGACCGTTGCCGAAATAATCATAGTTATTCCAACTTGTGGTCATACTCGCTGTGTAAGTATCTGTAAGTTGGTAAGCCGTGGGAGTCACATAAGACAATCCAAACTGAAAAAAATCAATCGGCTTTATTAATGCGCCAAGCGTTAGGTTAACACCTGTACCCGTGGTCGTTCTGGTTTCGTTTAGTTTGAGATTGTTAAAGCAGGCATTACATGGTGCCAGCATCGTTTGACCCTCATAGTTTTCAGCATATGTTTTGTCATAGCCGTACCTCACTGAGTTGATTCCCAATCCACCCCCGAAAAAAAATTTGTCGTTGAAATTGGCACCATAGGAGATGTTCCACTGATTTTGAGAGCCAGATGTCTTTACTTTTTCACTTTGGAACGGCTTCCCAGTTACATCAGTGTAGTAATTTGTATCGTTAGCTGAACTAGCCGGGCCAATCAAGTAGTTGTTATATCCCAGATACGCGGGAGTGTTTACATTATCTCCTTTTCCTGCCGGGCTTCTATTCGGATCAAATCGCGGGTTGAACTGATCTTTTGTATACCCATTAGATGCCTCTAAAAAGTAATCGATGATAGAACTGCTGTTGTTTTGCCCTTTGTATTCGAGCCCTCCATTAAAGTCATTAATTCGGTTGAGCGTAATGGCGAAAGTGCCTCCCATAAAGGGTGCTTTTTCGTCACTCTTATTAGCACCAAAAACAATACTTAGTCCGGGTAGGCTTACATTGCTACTCGAAAAGGAGTTATTTGTTTTGTTTGAGAAGATAGCGTTGTTAGCATCAAAATCCCACGTGGTAAAGGTAGCGTCAGCACTTTGAAAAGTAAGAGCCGGACTTATCGTAATTTCATTGCGGTTGTACATGCCTAGGGCCGCTGGGTTTGACAAAGCCGAACTAAAATCACCTCCTAAGGCAACTTGCGCTCCACCCATCGCTTGAATGCGGGCACTTCCCCCAGCGCTCTGTCTTGAGAACAAAAGTGCCTGCTCAACGAAATAATTTTGGGCATTTAGGTCAACAGAAATGAACACACCTATAACAACGAGCCATCGCTCCCAAGGCCTAATGCACATTAGTTTGAATTTTTAGGTTTGAAAAACAAGGTTAGTCCCTTCCTCTTCTTGCGCCACCACCGCCACCGCCACCACTAGGAGCAGCTCCACCGCCACCACTAAACCCAGATGAACGACCACCGCTGAATCCACCGTTGTTGATTCCCTCATTGGATCCACCCCAATTGTTTCTGTTGCTGCTGTTATTATTGTTCCAACCGTTATAGTTTTGTTGGTAAGAACGAGTATTATTCCAGGTTGTAGAGCCTCGTTGAGGTGTAGAAGCATCGTTTCTCCAAGCCCGGTTGTAGTATTGTTGAGAATTATCTGTTGTAGCAACCCGACCACCTGAGTTACCACCTCCCCGGTTCCCACTCGTACTATAGAAACGATCGATCTCTTCACCGCGCGCTGAATTAGGTCTTGGGCGATCCACAATAACCACGGTGTTTCCGCTACCCCAAGAATTCCCCCAATTGCTCCATCCGTTGCCATAAAAGCAATTCATTCCCCAACCATTACCCCAGCCTCCATAGAACGAGTTCATTCCCCAGTTATTAAATCCCCAGGGGTTATAAAAACTATTCCATCCATTTCCCCAACCAAAACCATTGCCCATTCCAAAACCAATCGAAAAGCCTGGTTGATAGAAACCATTCATCATCCAAGGATCCATCCAGGGGTTCATCATACTCATACTGTTGTAACCCCAAGGACTCATACCCAATCCCATCATTCCCATTCCGCCCATGCGGTAAGGATTTCCGAACCTATTGAAAGGGCTATAGAAACCATTATTGAAGTTGTTAAATCCGCAACTCGCACAATTACTTGATAAATTTTGATTTACTGCAGTGGGCTGATAGTTCGGTGAAAAGTATTGAGCGGTAGAACTAGCATTACTCCCAACTTTTGCACCAGAAATATATTCCGGATTCACATTTCTTGCAGAGTAGCTGTCTGTAGGGTTGATAGTCGCAGCGGTTTCACTTTCGGTGATTTTTCTTGTATTCGAAGAGGCGAAAATTTCCTGCCTATCTTTTTGCAATGCAGCATTCATGACCGCCCGATCTTTGGAAGTAAAATACATATCATCGTCTTCTCTGCTTTGTGCCACGGCAGTAGAAAGAACTACGGTACACAACAGAAAAAAGAAAGCAATTTTCGTTTTCATACAGATGAATTTTTTGTTTCTAAAGTTATAAACGTAAATCTAATCATTCTAGATACAGAAAGTTACCAAATTTATCCCAGATTTTGCAGTTGGCTGCAAAATTTGGGTTTTTTGAGAAAATGTACCCATTAGGTAATTTCTAATAACGGGAAGCCATGATCTAAAGGATACCTGCATTACTTCTATATTTGCCCGTTCAAAACGAAAGACAAGCTTAAAGTAATGGGAAAAGAGATCACCAGCCGGGCAGACGATTATTCGCAATGGTACATTGACTTAGTAAAAAAGGCCGATTTGGCTGAAAATTCAGACGTTCGTGGCTGTATGGTGATCAAGCCATACGGGTATAGCATTTGGGAAAAAATGCAGCAGGCACTGGATAAGATGTTTAAAGATACTGGGCATGTAAACGCCTATTTCCCCTTGTTTGTGCCCAAAAGCTTGTTTGAAGCGGAAGAAAAAAATGCGGAAGGCTTTGCGAAGGAATGTGCGATTGTAACGCACTACCGCCTAAAGACAGATCCAGCCAGGCCCGGTAAGTTAATGGTTGACCCGGAGGCGAAATTGGAAGAGGAACTAGTTGTTCGCCCAACCAGCGAAGCTATTATTTGGAGTACGTATAAAAAATGGATTCAATCGTATCGCGATTTGCCTTTGTTGATCAATCAATGGGCAAACGTAGTGCGTTGGGAAATGCGCACCAGACTTTTTTTGCGTACTGCGGAGTTTCTTTGGCAAGAAGGTCACACAGCACATGCTACTTCAGCGGAAGCTATCGCAGAGACAAAGCAAATGTTGGATGTGTATGCAGAATTTGCAGAAACATTTATGGCTATGCCGGTGATCAAAGGAAAAAAATCAGACGGTGAACGTTTCCCGGGTGCTGTTGATACCTATTGTATCGAAGCGATGATGCAAGATGGAAAAGCCTTGCAAGCAGGGACTTCTCACTTTCTAGGCCAGAATTTTGCGGACGCTTTTGGTGTTCAATTCACCAATAAAGAAGGCAAACTTGAAAAAGTGTGGGGTACGTCATGGGGCGTTAGCACTCGCTTGATTGGCGGATTGATCATGGCGCACTCTGATGATGATGGATTGGTATTGCCTCCTAAGTTGGCTCCCATTCACGTGGTCATCATTCCTATTTTCAAAAGTGAAGAAGAACTGACCAAAGTTTCTATAAAAGCCGAAAGCATTGCCAAAGAAATGCGTAGTCTGGGCTTGTCGGTAAAATTTGATAATCGTGATAACTTGAAACCAGGATTTAAGTTTGCAGAGTACGAATTAAAAGGCGTGCCCGTACGCATCGCTATTGGGCCCCGCGATTTGGACAACGGAACGGTGGAGGTTGCACGCAGAGACACGAAAGAAAAGAAGGTGATGCAGATGGATTCGGTGGTAAGTGAGATCGCCAAGTTATTGGAAGACATCCAACAGAATATTTACCAGAGAGCACTAAAATTCAGAAACGAAAAAATCACCAAAGTTGAATCGTACGAAGAATTGAAAAAAGTATTGGATGAGAAGGGTGGTTTTGTTTCTGCTCATTGGGACGGTACAGCGGAAACAGAAACAAAAATAAAAGAAGAAACGAAAGCCACTATTCGTTGTATTCCGTTAGATGGAGAACTCGAGGACGGGAAATGTGTTTTTTCAGGAAAGCGTTCTAGTCAACGAGTGTTTTTTGCGAGAGCGTATTAATATTTTAGATTTACGATTTCGGATTTATGATTGAGTAGTGAAGTATAACGAAATCGTGAGTGGCAAAGATTCGAAATCGGGTGAACTTAATATTGTGTAGTTTTATGCGAGCTTTGGCAATAATCATAAATCTAGAATCGTAAATGGCAGAGTGGTCAACCGTGATTTCGTTAGTAGTGTTTGGCCTTGTTTTAGTGGTGGCAGAGGTCGTTTTTGTTCCTGGCACAACAGTGGTAGGGATCATAGGTTTTTGTTTTTTGGTAGTGGGCGTTGGGCTGAGCTTCAAGTACTTTGGCAGCGAAGTCGGTTGGGTGATGCTAGGCACCGCATCGGTTGCGAGTGGTGGACTTTTGTATTTCTCTTTTACCACCAATATGTGGAGTCGGTTTTCGCTAAAGTCGTCTAATAAAGGCAAAGTAAATGAAGGGGAATTGGACCAACTGTTGGTTGGAATGGAGGGCAAAGCAATTTCAGCCTTGCGTCCAATTGGAAAAGCAGAATTGAATAATCAAATTGTAGAAGTAAAAACCAATGGCGACTATTTGGATAGTGGTAGTCGCATCAGAGTAATCAAAATAGTATCAAACCAAATAATCATAGAACCCATTAACTAAAAAAGCAAAAATTATGGACTTAGTATTTATTCTCATTGTGTTCCTCAGCATTATCGCGTTTTTCATGTTCACCTACTTTGTGCCGGTAGGCTTGTGGATTACAGCTGTTTTTTCCGGAGTAAGAGTTACGATCGGCCAACTAATCGGGATGAGGCTTCGCAAAATTCCGCCCAGTATCATTGTCAATTCTTTGATTACTGCTACGAAAGCTGGCATCCCCTTAACACCTAGCGATTTGGAAACCCATTACCTTGCAGGTGGTGATGTGCCAAATGTTATTAAAGCATTGATCTCGGCAGATAAAGCAAACATCAGTCTTACTTTCAAGCAAGCTACGGCTATTGACCTGGCAGGCCGTAACGTATTTGAGGCTGTTCAGATTTCAGTAAATCCAAAAGTAATTAACACGCCAAAGGTAGCTGCTGTAGCTGCGGATGGTATTCAGTTGATTGCGATAGCCAGAGTAACCGTACGTGCCAGCTTAGCACAATTAGTCGGTGGTGCCGGTGAAGAAACTATTTTGGCTAGAGTAGGAGAGGGAATTGTTACTTCGATCGGTTCGGCTGCTTCACATAAAGAAGTGTTGGCCAATCCTGATAAGATATCTAAACTGGTTCTTTCCCGTGGGTTAGATGCAGGTACTGCGTTTGAAATCCTATCTATTGATATTGCCGATGTGGATGTAGGTGCGAACATTGGTGCGAAATTGCAAACAGACCAGGCAGCTGCTGACTTGCGAGTAGCAGAGGCAAGAGCCGAGGAGCGCAGAGCAATGGCCGTTGCAGTAGAGCAAGAGATGAAAGCAAAAGCGCAAGAGGCACGCGCGAAGGTAATTGAAGCGGAAGCTGAAATTCCTAAGTCAATTGCACAAGCTTTTCTCAATGGAAACTTAGGCGTAATGGATTATTATAAGATGCAGAACGTACAGGCAGATACAGAAATGAGAAATTCGATTTCTGGCTCCGGAAAGAGCGGAGGTACCGCACCAGCTAAATAAAGATTTGTTATCTAAATCAAAACCAGGTCTTCTGCCCAAAGCGGAAGACCTGGTTTTTTATATCCCTTCCTCAATATGGAATTGCTTCCTAAGAAGTTCGGCACCTTTGCCATCCATCATCATAATCATGTAGTCGCCCACCTCTATTTTTAAAGATCCTTCCGGATTCTTTAAGAGCTTTCTCTGTCCGTCAACATTTTTTACCAAACCGATGAGCACCACGTTGCAACTCTTTTTGAGGTCGAAAAAAGACTTTTCGTAGTACATTCCGGCAAAAGGATTGTTACCCTTTACGAGGACTTGCTTCATATCGTATTCGTGGGCTTCGTGGGCATAGGCGATCAGCTCTTCACTGAAAAGTGCGACATCGGGTTCGTAGATGTAACTGGCCAATAGTTTGGAGGAAATTTCATTTTTTGAAATGGTATACATCACACCCGCTGCCTGAAATGTGCTCTTTAGATTGCCGTTGTCTAAAGTAACTACATAGTTCAAACTAGGAAAATGCTTTTTGATGTTGATAATGTATACTAGTTTTTCTGTATCGTCATTCAGGTTAATGAATACGATGGATGCATTTACTATGTTTGATTTTTCCATCAATTCAAAATTGTTGTAGTCAGAGTAGAGGGTGTATACTTTGTCCTCATTATAATATTCCCTGATCATATCTATGTTGTTTCTATCTTTAGTGACCACGGCTACCTGTTTTCCTGCTCCCACCAAGTGGCTGATGACCGAGTGACCGAAATCATTCCATCCAATAATGACCACATGATTTTTGAAGCTGGTTCCGCTGAGGCCCAACTTCTTGTTTTCTTGTACTGTACTCATAAAATTTGCGATCTGTCCAATTATTAATCCGTAAACACCAAGATTCAGAAATAAAAAAACCAGACCTACCATCCTGCCCCAATAGGTCACCGGTAAGACATCGCCATATCCAACCGTTGTTAATGTCTCCATCAGGAACCAGAGGCCGTCTTGAAGAGAGATCAATTTTCGGTTTGGCGAATCTTGTTCAGCGTACATTAACAAAGCTAGCAGCAGCGCATAGATTCCGGCAACTACACCCATGAATAAAAGTGCTTTCCTCGAGTTGAATCGACTTACGGGTAGCCTTGACATACTTGAAAATTAGCGCTATTTCTCAGATTTTAAAAATATCAAGAAAGAGATCATTTTTGGTTGGATGAGCTATTGCGGGCATTTTTCCAAGGCCTTGGCAACTGTTTGTATGTCGATTAGTCCACGTTGGCGGCCCCAGGAATTATAGATATATGTGGCGATCTCAGCAATTTCAAGTTCTGTTAGCGAAGGAATGCCCTTCATCTCTTTGTTGTATTTTTTGCCATTTACGAGCAGTTCACCTTTCACTCCATTTTTCATGATGCAGATCACATCTTCGAGATGTTGATCCATATAGTCAGAATTGTTTAGTGGAGGGTATAGTCTGCCCAAGCCATCGCCTTTTTTTTGATGGCAATTGCTACAGCTTTTGAGGTACAGTTGCTCTCCTTGCACAAAGTATTGTTGAAACTTCGTGGCCTTGTTGGATGCTTGCCCACAAGCCGCAAGGTGTAAACAG
Source organism: Cytophagales bacterium (assembly GCA_020403045.1). GTDB lineage: Bacteria > Bacteroidota > Bacteroidia > Cytophagales > Cyclobacteriaceae > ELB16-189. The sequence goes on along the minus strand of JADBYK010000003.1, from coordinate 88,592 downwards.
CTGTATACTATCCAAAAAAAGACATTTAGTTTTGAATGTTGAATGTTGAATGTTGAATTCACAATCTTCGTAATCTTTTAATGTCAACGATCAATCTATTCACTTCTTCCTCTTTAGTGCCATCGTATTTTCCCCTGATTCTTCCTTTTTTATCAATGAGAAGGAACGCCCCGCTGTGAATAAAACCATCTGGTTCAGTTTTGTCTTCCATGGCAGTTGCGAAATAGCTCGTCTGGGCGATTCTGAAAATGGAATCTTTTGCACCGGTAACGAAGTGCCAACGCTTACTTTCCACTTCCAATCGTTCGGCAAAATCGTGCAGGAGTGCAACCGTATCATATTCCGGGTCGATGGTATGAGAAAGTAGAAGCACATCCGGCATTTCCTGAGTAGCTTCGTAAACGCGCAACATTTGTGTTTTCATGATGGGGCAGATCGTGCGGCAAGAGGTGAAAAAGAAATCGGCCACATAGATTTTGTCTTTGAAAGTTTCGTTGGTGACCAAGGCACTGTCCTGATCGACAAACTGAAACTTTGCAATAGTATGGTAAATGGTATCGCTTCCAACCACATCACGCTCCCCAAAAATGGGTAAATCCTTTTCTTTAGGACCGCACGAAAAAAGAATACAACAGGCAATGGACAGTAGCGCTGTACTAATTTTGAACGTTGAATGTTGAATGTTGAATTTAATGTAGTTTGATTTCATCGCCCTCGTGTATTTCATGGTGATCTATTGATATAACATTTTGCCCAAAATAAATTTGATTTTCTTTTTTGCGATAGGTTGCCAATGTAGCCAACGGTTCTTTTCCTTGCTCTCCGGTAAGTTGATTGATGGTAGTGAGCACACAGCGACTACACGGCTTTACACCCATGAACTTATTCATCCCAATAGTAAACTCTTTCCATGAATCTTCCTCGTAAGGTTGCCCACCTGTAAAAACCAGATTGGGTCGAAAGCGATCCATCGGGACGGGTGATTCAAGTTTTTGATTAAGATCATCCAGCGAGCTTTGACCGATCGTCAAAATAGGATAGCCGTCTGCGAGGCTTACATGATTTTGGCTTATTGCATATTGTGCGTCAACTAAACGGGTATTTTTCTCCGGGAAGGACACCAGTTTGCATTGAAATCCCAATTTATCAGAGAACCATTGGCTGAAGTTTTCTGATACTTCTATCGTACTTACTTGATCATCCCAAATAGTGGCAAGAATAGGCTTTGTATTCTGTGGGGTAGAAAAGGGTAGCTCAATGGACTCGTTTTTGAATCTAACAAGGAAAAAATCAAGTTTCATTTCTAGCTTGAATAGCGCCAACCTGGAGATTTTGCGTTGGGTGATGAAGGTGTTATTTTCGTCCACCAACATCCAACGTCTGTCAAATTTGAGTCCCTTGCCCTCAACTTTTGCCGAATTTAAGCGAATGCCACCCATCGATTTGATAGGATAAATCCAAATTTCAGTTAAACGCAATCCACTCATGAACTTTTATGTGATATTTTGCGCTAACTTAGTGAATAAGGAGTAAAGAATTATGAACAACACTGCGGCTCTTTGGTATTTTGAGAGTGTAAATCTTTATAATACGCTGTGCCCTCACAAGGTTAAAGCAATGGCTGGAAGACATAACTTCTTAAGTTTTAAGCGCGATCAGTTTATCTATTTCCTGGATGATAAAGCCACTCATATTTACATGATTGTAAATGGCCGGGTCAAGATTGGGCGTTATCTGGACGAAGGGAAAGAGATCACGACCGCCATCTTGTCGACTGGTGAAATATTTGGAGAACTGGTGCTTGCCGGTGAAGAGAACAGGCGCGATTTCGCTCAAGCGATGGATGACTGCACAATTTGTCCATTAAGCTTGGATGAAATGAAAGAGCTCATGTATGAGAATCGCGAACTTAGTTTTAAAATGTTAAAATTCGTGGGGCTGAGGTTGATGAAACTCGAGCGAAAATTGGAATTGCTTGTTTTTAAAGATGCAAGAACGCGGATTGTGGAATTTATCAAAGATGCTGCATCCTGGAAAGGAAAAAAAGTGGGCTTTGAGACACTGATTCAAACGAAACTCACCCATCAAGACATTGCTTCATTGACTGGTACATCGCGTCAAACAGTTACTACAATCTTGAACGATCTGAAGGAAAAGAACCTGATCAATTTTGATCGGAAACGCATACTAGTCCGTGATTTGGAAAAGCTAGCTTGATCGAAACTTGCTTATTGTTTTGAGAAGTTAGCGGGAAGATCTTTTTCTTCGTCTACATCTGTTAAAACTTCCAGCTGGGTATAGATTATACTTAGGTCTTTGAAGTTTTGGATTGTATCTGTTGCAACGGTGTCAGTACTCCACATTTTGTTTCTAAACAGCTCAGGCATATGTTTTTTCATGCCGAGTAGATAATAGCCTCCATCTTTAGCGGGGCCAATGACTGCATCGTTTGTATGTAGTTGGTCGAATGCCTGTTTGATAATATCTCGACTTAACTCAAAACAATCAGTGCCGATGATGCAAACCCGTTCATATCCGCTCTGAAATCCCTCAACAAAAGCATTATTCATCTTCTCACCCAGATCATTTCCATTCTGCAGTTTTTTTTGAAACGTGGTATTGGGCCATACATCTTCCGTATCCACAAATTTGGAATAGTAGATTACTTTATCGATTGTTAAATTTTCCGTTATGAATCGTGTGTGCGAAGAAAGCGCCAGATATATAGCCAGTGCTTTCTCGTCACCAAGAGTTTTGGCTAATCGGGTTTTAACTTTTCCGAGTTCAGGATTGCGATAGAAGATGATAAGAAGATTTTTTGATTCCATGCTTCAGTTCTAGAATTTGATTCTCTTAGATCCTGATCTCGTATCAAAAAAATTTAATAGAATTATTTCTTTAGTTGTTGTTCGATAGAAAAGTCGATTGTGTTTCGTTAGCAAAAAGCCTCGAATATTCTTTTCTTGATTTTCTAGTGATCCGATTTCAGGTTGATCAGAAATGAGATCTAGGATCGTGTAAGTTCTGATGACAAAATTTTTTGTTACCTGACTTCCCCACTCCAACTCAAGATACTCCAAAATTTTATTGAACTTGTTATTCGCTCTTTTTGTCCAGACTATTTCTCTAGCCATTTAATGTGCTGTTGCTTTACTTGGTTGTGGCTTATAAGGTTATCAGGGTTAAGACTTTCATCGTATGAAAGCAAGAGTTCTTCCTTTTCTTCTTGATTTAACGTGTTCCAAAGACTTCCCGTTTGGTTGATATTCAATTGACGAATCAATTGAAAGTAACCCTTTAAAACTTCTTCGTCCTTGATTTCATCAATGAGTTTATGAAAAGCTTCTTTTGTCTTCATGCGGTTTTTTTTGGTCTCTACAATAGTCAAATTTAATAAACTTTTACACCTTTCAGTAGCCACTTCGACCAATTCTTATTGTAGGTGTGAACGCTATCTGTTGGCTGATTCTGCCTGTTGACAACTGGCATCCCTTCATTTTTCCATTCGAAAATGCCTCCATAGATATTGTATACATTTTGATAGCCTAGCTTTTGTAGCTTTTCTCCCACTCGCTCACTTCGGTAACCCACACTACAATACACAATAATCTTTTCGTTTTTGGGAAGTTTTTTGAGATCTTCAATTGAGTATGACCCATAGTTGAGAAACCGAGCACCTTTCAAATGACTAACATTAAATTCTTCAGGAGCTCTTGTATCTAAAATTGTTATTTTTTCACCTTTTGCGACAAGCTCTTTCAAGTCTGCCGGCTTTATCGTTTTCACGCTATTTCTATACAGCGATTTTAACTTCTTATCATACTCACTTTGTGCATAGGCAGAACAGGTCAAAGCAAGTAAGACTATGCAAATGATTTCTCTTTTTTCCATATTAGTTCATAAGTAATATAACCAATTAACATTACATATTCGATTGAAGTTATCCAAAGATTTTCAGAAAATCCAGTTTTTGTGTAACCCACATAAGTTAAAAATATCAATGCTGTCCAAATTAAAGGAAAACGAAAAGGGGTTAATGCCGAAAATGCCAAAATGGTAGTTATGTACCAAGGATGAACGGTGGTAGCGAAAGCAAAATAGTTACACAGGATAACCAAGAATGAATTTGGTAAATTACGAAGGTTGAAATTTTTTTGAATTTTGAGTTTTGAGTTTTGAATATAATCCCATGAAGTGTAAACCAGAATTGAGAACGTGCAGTAGACGGCCAACTTCCACCCAACCGTTTGAATGATATTGTATCCATATTTCCAAAAGCCCCACTCTCTCACGAGATAGTATATGCTTGCGTTGAACTCAAACTTTTTGAAATAGTAGCCTATACTTTCGTTGAATCCTGAAATTATTTCAGCGTTGAGCAACGGAAAAAAGAGCAAAATAGTGGACACTCCAATAACTAAATAGTATATGGAAGATTTTTTCCAACCCAATCTACTAAACATCAACGGCAGAAGAATTAGCGGAACCAGCTTAGTGCAAATAGCAAGGCTGAAACTGATGGCAGATGAAATCAATTTACCTGTTATAAGCAGCCAATAGCTTAACAACAAAAAGAAAATTAATAAGGCTTCAAAATGAAGATTGCCCGTCAGCTCTATAATGACAAGTGGATTAAGTGCGTACAGTAATGCGTTTCGTGCCGGCAACTGATAATGATGGAGTATCTTTTTGATCAACCAGATAGTTCCAATTTCTGAGGCTAGTATGAATAGTCTGATAACTAAACTACTTGATGTGATCGAGCCAAACGATAATTTCGCTGCCACCCAGAAAACGAATTGATTAACCGGTGGATAGATGGTGAAATAGTCTGGGCTGTTGAGTTTATCAAACAGGCTTTTATCTATGCCGGGAATGATAGTAGTATTTTCAATGTAATAGCGTGGTAATTCAGCAAATGGATGTATACCGGCCGCCAGGAGTCTTCCATCCCAGATGAATCGATAAAAATCATCGGACAACAGTGGCGTGGAAAAAAGAAAGCAAAGCCTAAAAAGGATCGCGGCAAGTATCCAAAAAGAAATTTCTGTTTCACTTTCACTTCGAAGAACCCATACGTAGATCAAAAAGAGAAGTCCAAAACTCACCAATAGTTGGGTGGTCTCATATCGCTCAATTTGGAATGCAATTAGACAATAGGAAATGAAAGATATAAGTAACAGAAAATAATTGAGTGGCTTTTGCTTACGCATTTAAAGCAGGCTTCACTGAATAACAAAATACACCACCAAAACCCAACGCTAGCATGACATGGAAGAAAATCAATCCCCCATCTTTCAAGAGAATTCCAGCGACTATTCCAAAAACGAAGTATAAGCACAGTAATCCCTCTAGCAACGTGAGCAAGTTAATCTTTGTCTTGATATAGGAATTGGATTTCCAGGATTCTCCTCTTACTTTAATGTTGAATTTTGGTGTTCGAATAAAAGGTGTCTTACGCCCAAGTAATCCTTCCGCCACAGCTAATCCATTGTGCAACGAAAGTCCCATCGATACAATAAGAAATCGGGGGTAGAGCGACCAAAAAATTACTCTTCGATTTGTGGGGTTAAATCGTTTTGTGGCAACCCAGTAAAAAAGAGTAATCGACAAAAAACCACCCCAAAAGATTATTCCCAAATCAAAAAGCCAAATAATCTCGGGGTGCCTCGATTTGATGTACAGCATTGGTATACTCAACATAGCCGCCAGCAGAAGGCAAATAAATACCGAGCTATTGAAAAGATGAAAGAAGGCATGTGTTTTGTTTTTCCACGAAAGGGATGAACGCAAGACATTTCCGAAATTTTTCTTGGCCGTTTCGGCAGCTCCCTTGTTCCATCGATATTGTTGTGATTTGATGGCGGGCATGATTACCGGTAACTCACCTTTCGTTTCGACATCTTCCAGGTATTCGAATTTCCACCCCCTAAGTTGCGCGCGGTAGCTAAGATCTAAATCTTCAGTTAACGTATCATTACTCCAGCCGCCTGCATTAGCAATACAGGTTTTTCTCCAGATACCACAGGTGCCATTGAAGTTGATAAAACTCCCGGCCGCGCTGCGCGCTGTTTGCTCGATTGAAAAATGGGCATCTAAACCAAACGCTTGTAGTTGAGTGAGTATAGAGTAGTCTTTATTGATGTGCCCCCATCGTGTTTGCACCACTCCCACTTTTTCAGTGACGAAATACGGCAGTGTCTTTTTTAGAAAATCGGGTGAGGGAATAAAATCCGCATCGAAAATCGCAATGAATTCTCCGGAAGCAATATGAAAACCATGATCGAGCGCTCCGGCTTTGTATCCCACTCTTTGTTCTCTATGGATTAATTTAAAATTTAAGCCAAGTGGACGCAACGATTCTATTTTCCTTAAAATGATTTCTGTGGTTTCGTCAGTAGAATCATCTAGTACCTGTATCTCCAGTTTTTCTCTTGGGTAGTCAAATTGAGAGATGGCATCAAGCAACCGCTCCACTACATACTTTTCATTGTAGACTGGAAGTTGAATGGTAACGGTGGGAAAGTTTATAAATTCGGGTGTTATAGCAGGCTTTCTCTTTTTTGCTTTCAAATAAATCCAGGTCAAGTGTAACTGCCCGATACTGAACAAGAAAATGTAGAGTAGGGAGAGAGAGTAGAGTATGGTGATCGCTAGTTCCATTGGCTTCATTCTTCATGCCACACAATTCAAACTTGCTGCGTGAGGCGTGTGACCTATTTTTATAAATACTTAAATATCGTAAACAAAATCTTGTAACCGGCCATCAATGTGCCTTTTACGGTGCCAGAGATTTTCGACACACCTATTCGTTTTCTATATCTCACCGGAATTTCCACACAATTTAAATCCTTCTTTGCAGCTTTAAGTTGCATCTCAACAGTCCATCCATAGGTTTTGTCCTGCATGTCTAGTTCCAATAGTTTATCAAAGCGAATCGCGCGAAAAGGACCCAGGTCTGTAAACGTAACGTTATAAAATAGTTTTAAAAGTCGTGTAGCTAACCAATTGCCAAAAACTTGTTGAGGAGTCATGGAGCCTCTTTCTTTGTTGCCCAGGGCTCGAGAGCCGATCACTAAGTCGGCCTTGTTGTCGAGAATAGGTCGAATCAATTGAATTATTTCTTCCGGGTAATCTGAATGGTCCGCATCCAGAAAAACAATGACATCCGGCTTGCTGGCGGATTGCGTTATATACTCGATACCGGTAAGGCAAGCCCGTCCGTACCCTGGTATCGCTTCGTGTAGAACAGTCGCTCCGTTGTTGCGCGCAATGATTTCCGTTTTGTCTGTTGATGCATTGTTCACCACAATAATCTCATCGACTACACCTTTTGGTATTTCCTGAATAACCTGACCGACTCCATTCTCTTCATTGAAAGCGGGGATGATGATTCTGATCTTTAACATATTATTGCCTTCCTGCAAAGATGTTTCTTTCCGTTGGAATTGGTAGCATTGAAAAAGGAATAGATTGTTGGTTGGCCTTGCAAGCTGGAGTTAGCCATCTATTGTCAATCTCACGACATTACTAACAAAGCAAGCACTAGAGTCTTTGACGATGTAGTTAATCGGCAAGTTTGATTCCATTGCCCCCAATTAGGATGGCCTTGCCAAATCTTCCCTCTTCTTCTTTCACCTCTAGGTTAAGAACACCACGAGGGCAAACCGATGAACAGACTCCGCACCCCACGCATGAACTGCGCACAATATTCTGTCCGCGCTGTGCGTACCAACGCACATCAATACCCATTTCACAATACGTTGAGCAATTTCCGCAAGAGATACACTGTCCGCCATTCGTTGTAATTCTAAATCGCGATTTGAATCGCTGAATGATTCCCAAATAGGCAGCCAATGGGCAGCCGAAGCGGCACCAGGTGCGGTTGCCCATCAATGGATAAAAACCGGTACCGACTACGCCCGCAAATCCTGCTCCAATGAATGCTCCATAGACTTCCCGCAGTTTGTAGCTGTCAAAAAAAAGTACCCAAGAGGAGTTGGTAAAGTACGTATAGAGTACGCCACCCGTCATCACCACGGCAAATACTAAAACTCCGTGAATCATCCACCGCTCAATTTTCCACGCACTCAATTTTTTATTTGAAAGTTGGCGATAGGGATCTCCCAATGTTTCAGCCAAGCCGCCACATCCACAAACCCAACTGCAGTACCATCGTTTGCCAAAAAAGTAAACCAACACAGGCACAGCGATTACAATGAGCGCAATGCCCCACACCAACATGAAAACACCGAGCCCACCATTAGCAAGCAACGTATCAAGCCGATTGTTGAAAAAGAAAGAATAGTCGAGCGGCCAAATATTTTTGAAATCAAAATAGGGCTGATTCAGACGAATCATAATTTCCGGAATGAGAAATGCAAAAGCAGTTTGAAAAAACATCACTGAGCAAGTGCGTAAGATCTGATATTTGCTGTGTCGATAGTTGATCAGCATCCGCACCCCCATCACTAAAATGCAAAGCGTATAAATAAAGCCATACAGAAAAAATCTTCCGGCTTGATTACCACTTAGGAAATGGCTAACCGGATCTACCATGAGTACCCAGTTTGTCATGTATTCTGGATAAAAGTAGAGAAAGACATAAAAAGCGATCAGCCAGCTACCGGTTAAAATACCCAGCCACTGAACGTTTTTCATTACATTGAAAAAGATACCATTGTTTTTAATGCCTGTTGGCAGCTTGAGTTTTGGAAGAATGTAAAGCATGGAGCCAATGATGCAAAGGCCAAAGGTTAGAAACAGATAGAGGGTAGGATTACTTTTGACTGGACTGATGGCGGCTGCTTTGGTGATTGAATATTTTAGATCCTTGACAGCATACCTGTCAAATCCGAATTGACTAATGATGCTGTATTTTTTGATGTTGTCGGCTACGGTTTGAATTTGTTCACGCGAGGTCGCCTGACCATCTAGCCAGCTGCCATTGTCTTTAAAGGCTTTTCTTTTAAATGTGCTTTGCTCATCATTGCCTGTAAATACAGAATCTACAGAGGCAATCGTAAATTTTTCTTTGTTGTAAGAAGCCAACTTATCCAGTTCCGTATCAGAAAAACTAAAAATAGCCAGTTGCCTTTCGTTTACCCTCTCAAATGCTGCTGACAAGTCAGCAATAAACTTAAAATTAGAGGAAGGCTCTGGTGCAACGATTTCTTTTGTTTCCAAAAGCAAAGCACTTGCTTTTTTTTCCTCACTGATCTGACTCTTGACAATCTCGGGAGTAAGCTGGTAATCAGACCAAAACAAAGAAACGTTGAACAACGCAAAGCCGATCACGAATAGTAGAAGCCCGATCGTTTTTAAGTATTTCATCACTGGTTAATTAGGCTGTTTGTCTTTTTATACTCGCTGATAATCTCATCCTCGTGTCGGCTGAAAAACTCGGGATCGAAATTCGCTTCTGCTAGACGGTTTATCACAAAATCAATACTTCTACTTTCTCGGAGCCATCTATCAAAACACTCATGGCGCATTCGGATTCCGAATGTGTTTATCCCGAGAAATTGATTAGTTAGTTTATCCCACACTACATGAACGCATTTTGTGCCGCTTGAGTGTTCCCAATAAAATTCCGATTCGTTCGCCTTTAATTCATTCCCTACGTTGCCATAGGTTTGGTATTCAATGTTAAAAAATTTGGCAGAGTTAAACCACGGGCCGGGCTCATATTTTGTTTTTTCACCGCAGATCGTTTGTGCGACTACTTCGCCCATCATGCGCCCCGTATACCAAACCTGCTCTATATTTCGCCTGCCAGGTAAATCATATTTGCGCTCTACGCAATCCCCAAGTGCATACACATTGGGCACATTGGTTTCCAGATATTCATTTACCAATACACCTCGTTTGGTTTCAATGTCGGAGTTTTTCAGAAAGTGGATATTTGGTGAAACTCCAACCGTTAAACCAACAAACTGACACTCGATGGTTTCGCCTTTATTTGTTACGATCGATTTTACCTTTCCATTGCCATCCGATTGTATTTCTTTTAACTCAATGTTCAGCCTTAAATCCACATGGTGTGAGCGCACATGTCGGCTGATTAGGTTGGCCTCTTGAATTGGCAGGACGTTACTCCAGAATTCATTCTCTCTTACTAAAATCGTTACTCCTATTTTTCGGGTTAGTAACATCTCGGCCATTTCGATTCCAATCAATCCGCCACCTACTATCACCGCGTGCTTGATCCCTTTGGAATTTTGTTCCATTAATTCCAGATCTTGGAAACTATACAATCCTTGTACCCCTTTCAAATCTTGTCCTGGCCAGCCGAACTTGTTTGATTTTGAGCCGGAGGCAATAATTAGAATGTCGTAATTTAAATTCCCCTTGCTTCGAAGGACGAGCTGTTTAGACTCCGGTTCAACTTTTTCAACGTAATCTTTTAGTAATTCGATTTTATTTTTTTTCCAAAACCAATCTTCATAAGGTTTGGTGTTTTCATACTTCATATGCCCCATGTAGATATACATCAGGGCGGTTCGAGAGAAGAAGTGTTCTGTTTCGCCAGATATTACCGTAATGTTATCATTGCTGCGCTTTCGAATATTACGGGCGGCTGTTATGCCGCTGATTCCGTTGCCGATTATGACGATATGTTTCATAGGTTGAGCAAGGTTAATAATTTAAATAACATCGTTTGTCAACCATATGACAAGATTTACTATTAAAAGCAGAATACATTTGATTTTAAATCTACGATAAATCCAATACAATTGGTTTTGTCGTACATACACTAAACAGATACATATGAAAACCTGGCTAGTAAAACTATTTTTTTTGACTACAGCGCTAATGAGCTTTGGTGAAGACCAGCTTTCACCTTTCACCAGCTCTTCAGACTCATTCTTGAAGAAGTATGTCTCTAATGGTTCGGTGGCTTACACCAAAATAAAACAAAATATAGGTGAGGTTGAGGCTTTATATGCTCTTATTGGAGAAATGAATTTATTGGGTGTTGATGTTGCGATGCAGAAAAGCTTTTATATAAACGCGTATAACATCATTGTGATTTATTGGGTAGCGAAACATTACCCGTTAAAGTCACCCCTGGACAATAGTGGTTTTTTCGACAAAGTGAAGCACAAGGTTGCGGGCGAAGAAATAACTCTAAATTCTCTTGAGATAAAAAAGTTACTCTTGCCATACAAAGATGCCCGCTTGCATTTTGCCCTTGCTTGTGCAGCAAAAAGTTGCCCACCACTCGCCAGCTTTGCTTACACACCAGTGGCCTTGGACAAGCAACTAACCGAAAGAGCAACGACTGCGTTGAACAATCCGGGTTGGTTGAAAATAAATAATGCGGAGAAAAAAGTTGAGCTATCCAAGATCTTTGAGTGGTACAAAAAGGATTTTGCGACCGATGGGAAAACGGAACTAGAGTGGATCAATCAGTATCGAAAAGAAAAAATCCCAGCTACTTATGCAGTGGGATTTTATGAATACAATTGGGCGCTGAATGAAAAATAAGTGACCCCGCGTTATGCGCTAAGGGCTGCCTCTTTTTCTTTTTTTGCTGACGTGATGGCTTCCGGCCAGTACATTTGTTCGTAGTATTCACGAGCCATCCTTCCGCCATCAAAGAAAGGAAGCACATCTGTCATCCCTGCTTTAACAATCTTTGTCCACTTCGAGGGTGATTTATAATACATTGGAATAATCTCATTCTCCAGTAAGTCGAGTAGATTCTTTGCTTCCTCAAAATCTCTTTCCTCTACTGAAAGTGAGTCGTCAGCTTTAGGGATAATAAAAGAATTCTTTCCATGTTTTGCGAATTCCGGAACCCATCCATCCGGAATTGAGAGGTTGATCGATCCATTCATTGCTGCCGTCATTCCTGACGTTCCCGAAGCTTCATGATACATGCGAGGGTTGTTCAGCCATAAATCAGATCCTTTTTTCAAGTGAGCAGAAAGCCAAAGTTCGTAGCCGGTTAAAACGGTGCAATTCGGCAAATCCTTTGTCTTCCAATAGATTTCGTTAAAGATATTGATGGCAGCGTAATCCTCAGGATAGGGTTTCCCGGCCCAAATCATTTGAATAGGGAATTCTTTATTGTTTACGATTTTTAAAAACCTATCAAAATCAGAGAGCAATAAATTGGCGCGTTTGTAACCCGCAAATCTGCGAGCCCATACTAATGTCAACACATTGGGGTCAAAGAGCTTGCCGGTTTGGTTCGCCACTACACGGAAGAGCTTAAATTTTAAGTATTTTTTGCGTTCAGCCAAGGCATCGTCATCGTCTTTGCTACAGGCTTTTTCCAAGAGTGTGTCTTGCCAATAGGTTCTATTTTGTGCATTTGTTATGGCACCGATTTCGCAAATGCCATCATTGCCACCCCACATTTTGCGAGACACTTCCCCGTGCAATTGTGAAACGCCATTGGCTTTTTTGGCCATGCGCAAGGCGGTTAAAGTGTAGTTTAGTATCCCGTGTTCGGGATGAACGAGTTCATTCACTTGATCTACTGTTAACCCACTAAAGAAGCCCATGCTATTCAGCAACGGAACGCTGTGCGCTTCGTTTCCGGCTAGCTCTGGCGTATGTGTTGTAAAGACCACGCGCTTTTTAACTTCGTTCAAATCCTTGAATTTGTCCATTAATGAAAAGCACAGAGGCAATGCGTGTCCCTCGTTCATGTGATAGATGTCTGTAGGTCTTTCCAGTACCTCCAACAATTTGGCACCACCGATTCCCAGCAGAATGGACTGTGTAATCCGCGTTGATTCGTTTGGATCGTAAAGCCGATGACTGATCGTTTGCGCCAAGAAGTCGTTTTCAGGGATATCTGTTGTCAATAAAAAGAGCGGAGCAGTCTTGAACACCTCCGGCTTTAACAAAAGCGCTTTGACATACACCTTTGTTCCGTGGATAGTGATTGGAAAGAGAATTCCTGTATCCGTTAGAAATGAATAATCTTTATCTCGAAAGGTAGCCTTTAGCGTTTGATCTTGATTTCTTTCCTGATCGTAATACCCTTTTTTCCAGAGAATGCCGATGCCAATAATATTCTGCTTTAGCTCATAAGCGCTCCGCATGTGCGAGCCCGCCAAAAATCCAAGACCACCACTATATATTTTTAACGGCTGATCAATGGCGAATTCCATTGAAAAATAAGCCACCGGCTTGCTGTACTTTTTATCAAAAGAGTAGGGGAAAAGAGTCTTTAGATCGATCATTGATTTTGTCTTTTTAATTCAGGCTTTATCATTAAGGGTGTGAAACTAACACTCCCTGACCAATTTGGGTAGACAAAAATCATTTGAAGGGATGCTTTATCATCCGCAAACGATTGTAATCCTCTTTAAATTTCAAGTTTCCATCATTGGCTAAAGGTATTTTAGGGCAATTGAAATTGTTTTGTTAGAAGAAAAATCCACCCTTGCCTTCTCAAAACCAGGTGGCCCTAAGCTTCCCATTGCATTGTTTGAAAATCCAAAGCCTTCTTTGGGTACACCAAAAAAATTAGAATCTAATTTTCCGTTTTCATTGCTATCGTGCATAACACTTAACCCGTATGAACCGGCCGGGAGATTTTCAAAAATAACCTCCACCTCGCCTTTGATTGCTTTTGTTACTTTTCCTTGATAGCGTGTTTTCATAAACTCCTTTTCGGAATTGTAAAGTGCCACGGCAATTTGACCCACGTCATCCTTGATATTCGAAATCTGTACGATCAATGTTTTGTTTTGGGCAAAAAGGCCGCTCAATGAAATCCATGAGACAAAAATCAGCGCGAGAATGGTTTTCCCCTCTTGCGACAAAATTTCAAAATTAGTTGTTCGAAATTTCATACTTTTAGCATCTATCCGAAAATGATATGGCAACAATCACCTTAAAATTAAACAACAAAAGTCACACCATAGACGCTGATCCCAAAATGCCTTTACTCTGGGCCATTCGAGATCTGGTGGGACTTACCGGAACGAAGTATGGTTGCGGGATTGCACAGTGTGGAGCTTGTACAGTTCATTTGGAGGGGAAACCGGTTCGATCGTGTTCAATACCAGTTTCGGTGGCTGCAAATAAGAACGTCACAACCATTGAGGGCCTTTCTTCAGATAATTCTGATGTAGTGCAACGCGCCTGGATACTAGAGCAAGTGCCACAGTGCGGATATTGTCAAAGTGGCCAGATCATGGCTGCCAGCGCTTTGTTAAAAAGCAAACCTAATCCATCGGATACAGACATTGATATGGCTATGCAAGGTCACATCTGCCGATGCGGCACCTACCCACGCATCAGAAAAGCGATAAAGAGGGCGGCTCAATTGATGACTCAAAAATAAGATACCATGGAAACAGCTGACAAGAGTTTATCAAGAAGAAATTTTATAAAGATTACAGGTTTAACAGGTACCGCGTTCACCCTAGGGATTGGTTTTTCAGCTTCCGGTAAAGACATGACGGTAGTCAGAGCCGTTACCGCAGAAACTACAAACGTAGAAGTTAACGCATGGATTTCGATTGACACCCAGGGTAAAGTGACAATCATAAACCATCGCTCTGAAATGGGGCAAGGATCATTTCAGTCCGTCCCGCAGATGATTGCCGAAGAGTTGGAAGTGTCTTTAGATCAGATTAATATTGTTTTTGCTCCAGGCAATGGAAGGAGGTACGGTAGCCAGGTAACAGGAGGAAGTTCGACTATTAGAGGTTCCTATCAAAAACTCCTTCGGTTGGGTGCATCGGCAAGGCATATGTTAGTAGATACGGCTGCTAAAAGATGGGGAGTAAAAGCCAGTGATTGCTATGCTGAAAATGGCGAAGTAATTCACAGAGCATCGGGCAAGAAACTCAACTATGGTGAATTAGTAACAGAAACTGCCCAGCTCGAGCCACCTAAAGAAGTGGCATTAAAAAATCCACAAGACTATAAAATTATTCGTAAGCCTCTCCCCAGGCAGGATACACCCATAAAAGTAAATGGCAAGGCTATTTTTGGGTTAGATTTCAAGTTGCCCGGAATGCTGTATGCGGTGGTGGAGAGAAGTCCTCGTTTTCAAGGTAAGGTGGTAAAATTTGACGATGCTGAAACACGTAAAGTACCGGGTGTGAAGTTTGTCTTGAAAGTGAATCGCGATGAGTTTGATAATATGCGTGAAGGGGTGGCCGTGGTTGCAACCAACACGTGGGCAGCCATCCAAGGAAGAAAACTATTAAAAGTAGATTGGGATGACCGTGCTTTTCCTCATCACAATTCGGATGAACTCTACGCCAAAATGCGCGAGCTAGTGAAGGGAGATCCCATTTCCTTTCGCACAATGGGCAATACTGCAAAGACTTTTGCGAAGGCCGAAAAGAAAATAGAAGCCACCTATGAAACTCCCTATGAGTCGCATAGCTGTATGGAACCGCTGAACTGCGTGGCAAATGTGACAGACGAAAAAATTGAAGTCTGGGGTCCCATTCAAGGACCAGATTGGATCCAACAAAATATTTCTGGACACTTTAAATTGCCCCCCGAAAAAGTACATGTAAACATGACTTTTTTAGGTGGCGGGTTTGGTCGCAAGGCGTTTACCGATTATCCTTATGAAGCAGTGATGATTTCAAAAGAAATCAAAGCACCGGTTCAAGTGGTTTGGACGCGCGAAGACGACATGACTATTGGACCCTTCCGTCCGGGAATGGTGTATCAATGTAAAGGCGTGGTTACAGAGGGTGGGCGTATAGGTTCCTTCGAAACGAAAATCTCAGGTCAAAATATGGATTTACAAAATCCAGGCGCTGATAAGTCGGCCTATAACAGCAGTGATACGGAGGGATTTTTAGAAGGCTATTTTAATTCTATTCCTCATTATAGTTTTGGTGATTCGCCTCTTGATTCACCGGTGCCGGTGATGTGGTGGAGGTCCGTTTATGCTTCCACAAATGCGTTTGCCTTCGAGAGTTTTTTAGATGAGTTAGCGGTTATGGCCGAAAAAGATCCACTCGATTTTCGAAGACAACACTTGGGTGAACGATATCAGTTGTTGATTGATAAGTTGGAGGCGGTATCCAACTGGAAAGCACACAAGAAGAACGAAGGCTTGCCTGCCGATGCTTCAGCAAAGGTAGGATATGGTGTGGCGATTACAGAATGCTTTTCCAGCATTGTGGGGGAAGTAGTAAAAGTTTCGAAGGACGCGATAGGAAAAGTAAAAATTGATAAAGTGTGGGCGGTGATGGATTGTGGCTGGTATGTGAACCCAGATATTATTAAGGCACAAATTGAGGGGAGTATTATTATGGCGTTGGGCGCAGCTACCAAGCACGAAACGACCTTCAAGGATGGAAAAGCGGTAGAGCGAAATTTTGATAGCTACAAAATGCCGCGCATTCAGGATACGCCTGAAATTGAAGTACACATAATGGACAACGAAGAAAAAGCGGGTGGAGTTGGAGAGCCGGCCTTGCCGCCCTTTACGCCCGCATTGACAAATGCTATATTTGATTTGACGGGCAAGCGAATTAGAAAATTGCCTTTTAGTTTGGATGCGATCGCATAGTTTAGATTTTGAAAAAATATTTTATTGAATATGAAGAAAGGTATTTTGTTTTTTGTTTTCAGTCTATTAATCATCGCGTTTTCTTCGTTTCAAAAGAAGTCACCCTTTGATTTGAAGGCCAGTATTTCCAGAGGTCAGGAAATTTACAATATTAATTGCATAGCCTGCCATATGGAGAAAGGGGAGGGGCTTGAGGGCGTGTACCCCCCACTGGCAAAATCAGATTACTTGATGGCCGACAAAAAGCGCTCGATCATTCAGATACTCAAAGGCGTGACCGGACCCATGAAGGTAAACGGAGTGGACTATGACGGTGAAATGAATGCATTTGAGTTGAGTGATAGCGAAGTGAGTGACGTGTTGAACTACGTACGAAATTCTTTTGGAAATAAGGGTGTTGCAGTGTTGCCGGCTGAAGTGTTGGCTGCAAGGAAGTAAATGTTAGCCTTAGGCCTCGCTTTCATTTTCGGCATCAATCAGGAGATAATGTTCACTTTGGCTACATATTTCGAGTCAAAACACTTTTTTTTCATTTTTCTGGCAGCTCAATCACAACTACCTTTGCAGTTTTTACAGGTACTATGGCAGACGAAAAGAGCCTCCATTTTTTAGAGGAGATTGTTGAAAGGGATTTGAAGGAAGGAAAGTATACAGGCATTGCCACCCGTTTTCCACCGGAGCCGAATGGCTACCTGCATCTCGGTCATGCCAAAAGCATTTGTCTTAACTTCGGCCTGGCGCTTAAGTATGGCGGCTTTACCAACCTTCGTTTTGACGATACCAATCCGACTACTGAAGAGACGGAATATGTTGAGAGCATCAAAGAAGATGTGCGATGGCTGGGCTACAACTGGGCCAACGAATTTTATGCCTCAGACTATTTCGAGCAACTGTACACATTTGCACTTCGCCTTATAGACAAAGGGCTTGCCTACGTAGACGATAGCAGCAGCGAAGACATGGCCACGCAAAAAGGAACGCCTACCAAACCGGGCGTAGCCAATCAATACCGCAGTCGATCGATCGAAGAGAACCGGCAACTCTTTACTGACATGCGGGCCGGGAAATACAAAGACGGAGAAAAGGTATTGCGCGCAAAAATTGACATGGCACATGTGAATATGCTGATGCGCGATCCGGTGATCTATCGCATCAAGCATGCCCATCATCACCGCACAGGCGATGCGTGGTGCATCTATCCGATGTATGACTTCGCACACGGCCAGAGTGATTCAATAGAGAAGATCACACACAGCATTTGCACACTCGAGTTTGTGCCTCATCGCGAGTTGTATGATTGGTGCATTCAAAAGTTAGAAATCTACCCTTCGCATCAGTATGAGTTTGCGCGCCTGAATGTGACCTATACGGTGATGAGCAAGCGAAAATTGTTGACACTCGTCAACGAGAAATACGTCAACGGATGGGATGACCCTCGCATGCCTACACTAAGCGGGATGCGCAGGCGTGGCTATACGCCCGAGAGTATCCGCGAGTTTTGCGATAAGATAGGTGTTGCCAAGCGCGAGAACTTAATTGACATTGGCTTGCTGGAATTTTGCGTGCGCGAGCATTTGAATAAAATTGCTTTGCGCAGAATGGTGGTGTTCAATCCAATCAAAGTAGTGCTTACTAATTATCCAGAAGGACAAGAAGAAATACTAACAAGTGAGAATAACCCCGAAGACCCGTCCACGGGTGTGCGTGAGATGCCTTTCGGCAAAGAACTATTCATCGAAGCAGATGATTTTATGGAAGTGCCGGCCAAAAAATATTTCAGACTGGCGCCCGGTCAGATGGCGCGCCTCAAGAGCGCGTTCATCATCAAGTGCGACACGTTTGTAAAAGATGCGAACGGCTCCATCACCGAGTTGCATTGCACCTATGTGCCTGAAAGCAGAAGCGGATCAGATACCTCCGGGCTTAGCGTGAAGGGTGTCATTCATTGGGTAAGTGCGCGCCATGCCGTGCCCGTAGAAGTTCGACAGTATGACCGACTGTTTCGGGTGGAAGACCCTGCTTTGATAGGCGAGCTTGCCGATGCACTCCATCCGGATTCAATAAAAGTTACCACCGCCATGGCAGAGCCTGCGTTACAATCAGCGACAAAAGCCGACCGATTTCAGTTTATGCGCACGGGCTATTTTTGTTTGGATGCCGATGCTAGTGAAAAGAAGTTGATTTTCAATCGCACGGTTACGCTGAAAGACATGTGGGCGAAGGAGACAGCAAAGGGAAAGTAATTGTTTGTTGATTACTGATTACCTGCCACTGACAATCGACCATTGATCATAGCGCTACAGCTTACCAGCCGCAGCATACTTTCCAATCTTCTCTTTCATACTCTTAAACGTTTCGTAGGGTGCTTTGTGTGCTAGTGAATTTACCACCCAAACTGGCACCACTCCACCGAAGTCAATTTCGATTGTGTATTCTACCGACAGCTTTCCAGGTGTTTTTTCCTTCACGTTCCAAACCGCTTTCGACCTCGGTATTCGCACTACGTTTTCTATGGAAGGTATAAAGTTTGGTACACTAATGGCCGAAATGATCCATTCATCGCTCGCCTTTTTTTCTATTTTTAGCTGGATCACAAAATCACGATTATCAATAACAGGTGCGCTCACTTCGGTGTGGTAAATAATTTCTTGCTGACTGATCGTTTTTAAAAGTTTAGCGCTGGCAGTTCTGTATTGCCAATCGCCCAAGCGATCAATATCCAGCAACATACGTTGTAATTGCTCAGGGTTAGCCGCCAGCTCAAAGTTGGCTTTGATGATTTTATATTTTGAATTGGTCGACCGACAGGTAAACACCTGAATGCTGTCTTTTTCTAATTTCAAGGTGCAATCTTTTTGAGCAGCAACGGTGAGAGAAAGAAGAAGTAAGGCTACGGTGATGAATTTCATGCATACCTAACACGATCAGAAGGTAAAAAAGTTTCAGTTCACCGACTGCCTTCAGCACTAAGAAGCGTTCTCTGTTGGCTTGTAGAAATTGACCGCGAAAAGAAAAATCATAAAATAGCAAATAATCGGCAGGAGGTAGGCTGTCGCTACACTTGTTTTGTCGGCCACATACCCCATGATAGGAGGGAACACCGCACCGCCCACTACGCCCATCACAATAAACGAAGAGGCTTTCTCTCGCAGATCGTTCAGGTTTTTCATTCCTAAACCGAAAATGGTCGGGAACATAATAGAGAAAGTGAACTGCAACCCGATCAAACAGGCAAAAGAAAGCCAGCCCATGTGCTGCGAGATCACCAAACACATCGCTATGCTCCCCAAACAGAATAGTGCGAGTAGTTTATTTGGCGCAATAAAATTCATAAGATATGTGCCCACCATTCTGCCCAACAACATCATCACCATGCTCAAACCAAAATAATATGAAGCCTGCTGATCTGTCATGCCGGGCATGTACTTAACAGCGTAATTGATAAAGAAAGCCCACGTGCCTCCCTGCGTGGCAACATTAAAAAATTGTGCCACCACCGCCCACTTAAAATGTTTGTATTTGAATAGATCCCGGTACGATCGCTGTGTGCCGGTGGCATTTCTAGCTTCCTGCAAGGGAGGCACTTTCGTAAACCAAAAGGCAACAGCAATAATAAAGACAGTCGCGCCAATAGCAGAGTAGAGCATTTTGACGGAGAACAAGTCTGTTTGCGTATCACCAGTTAGCACATCGCCCAAAATAAAGAACCCACCTAAAAATGGTCCGATGATGGTACCAACTGCGTTGAAAGTTTGAGAAAAATTTAATCGTTGTTCAGATTTGCGCTCATCACCCAGGGCAGCGGTAAACGGATGTGCAACGGCTTCCAAAGTAGCCAAGCCACATGCAAGGATAAACAGTGCAATTCTAAAAAATCCAAAGGATTCAGCTCCGGCCGCGGGGATAAATAGGAATGCTCCCAACGCATATAGGCAAAGGCCAACAATGACCCCATTTTTATAACCGTATTTTCTCATGAATAATCCTGCTGGAATACCCATTATAAAGTAGGCACCAAAAATAGAAAACTGTACGAGACCGGATTGTGCTAAGGAAACCCCCAATACTTTTTGAAAATGCCGGTTCAGCACATCGCCCATAGAAATGGCAATTCCCCACATCATGAACAAGCTGGTGACGAAGATGAATGTAGGGACGTACTTACGGTCGGTGAGAGGAATTTTTTCCATAGGCTTAGGTGAAGGCAAATGTGGCTAGAGTTCAAGCAAAAACCAAGTGCCTTGTTTTGAAATGAAATTTTTCAAAACAACTACCTAATACTTTAAATTCCCGTTTAAAAATCGCGACTAGCCTTAACGAGACAACACGGGCATGTTTCCCACTAGCACTTGTAAATCTTCATTGTCCACATTCCCCTTTTCGTCTGCCACGATCAAGAAGTTTTCATAAAGTGTATTTAGTTCTTCGCCTTCGAAGTGATAACCCAGCAACTCGGCTCGATGTTTTAAAGCCGCGCGACCGCTACGAGCTGTAAGCAGGATCGAAGAATTAGGAACACCTACGTCCGCTGGATTGATGATCTCATAGTTCTCGGCATGTTTCAAGAAACCGTCTTGATGAATTCCAGAAGAGTGAGAGAAGGCATTCTTGCCAACGATCGCTTTGTTCGGTTGCACCGGCATGTGCATCATTTCGCGCACCATCTGACTTATTTCAAAAATTCGTTCGGACTTGATGTTGGTATAGAGATCTAGATCTTTATGCACCTGCAAAATCATAGCCACTTCTTCTAAGGAAGTATTGCCGGCCCGCTCACCAATTCCGTTAATCGTGACTTCTGCCTGCCTTGCACCGTTCGTTAAACCTGCAATAGTATTAGCGGTTGCCAATCCTAAATCATTGTGACAATGCACGGAGATCACCGCCTTGTCGATATTCTTTACATTTTCAAATAAATACTGAATACGTTTTCCATACAAATGCGTCAAGCAATAGCCCGTTGTGTCCGGAATATTTACCACATCAGCTCCGGCAGTAATAACTGCCTCGGTAAGTTGCGCTAGAAAGGCAAGGTCTGCACGACCTGCGTCCTCAGCAAAAAATTCGACTTCATATCCTTTTGCTTTGGCGTACTTCACGGCCCACACGCCTTGCTCCAGCACTTGCTCGCGCGATGATTTGAATTTGTGTTTGATATGCACATCCGATGAACCGATGCCCGTATGAATGCGCCCATGCTTGGCATGATGCAACGCTTCGGCAGCTACATCGATATCATCTTTTTTCGAGCGTGTCAGTCCGCAGACAGTAACATTCTTCACTGCCTTCGAAATTTCTACAACAGAAAGAAAATCCCCAGGACTAGAAATGGGGAAACCGGCTTCGATGACATCCACACCTAGCGCTTCCAATTCTTTTGCAATAATTACCTTCTCTTCAGTCTTTAGCTGACAACCCGGCACTTGTTCGCCATCGCGGAGAGTGGTATCGAATATTTGGATTTTGTGGCTCATGTTGGTAAGGTTAAAACGGTTAATTATCTGTTCCCAGTTTCCGGTTGCTAGTTACTGGTAACCGGCAACTCGGAACTGGTAACTTTTTGAATTTCATTTACAATTATGTTGCCCATATTGCTTGTGTTTAAAATTTTATTTTTAACGGTATGCGTATCCGCAATATCTGTTGTGCGATAGCCAGCTTTCAGTGTTTGTTCTACCGCTTTGATAATAGTTTCTGATTCTTCCTTTAGTCCGAAAGAAATGTCCAGCATTAAGGCAACAGATAAAATAGATGCGAGCGGATTGGCAATTCCTTTGCCTGTGATATCGTGTGCACTTCCGTGGATGGGTTCGTACAAACCAACTGTATCTCCAACCGATGCAGACGCCAACATTCCCATCGAGCCGGCAATCTGCGAAGCCTCATCCGTTAGTATGTCACCAAATAAATTTCCCGTAACAACCACATCGAAGCTTCTTGGATTCTGAATGAGCTTCATGGCGGCCGAATCTACAAACTGATGTTCCAATTCAACATCCGAATACTGTTTACCTATTTCAGTAACGACTTGCCTCCATAGACGTGAACTCTCCAATACGTTCGCCTTGTCTACAGAGGTCACTTTCTTTTTGCGGGTACGCGCTGCCTGGAATGCTTTGTGGGCAATGCGTTCTACTTCATACCGCTGATAGATCATCAGATCAAAGGCGGTGTTCCCATTATCCTTTCTTCCCTTCTCTCCGAAATAGACATCTCCTGTCAATTCACGGAAGAAAAGAATGTCAGAGCCTTTTAATATTTCTGCTTTGATACTAGAGGCCTCCAGCAACTCATCAAACAATTTGATTGGACGAAGATTGGCATAAAGGCCAAGTTCTTTACGCATTTTCAATAAGCCTTGTTCAGGACGTACTTTCAATGTTGGGTCATTGTCATATTTTGGATGACCGACCGCTCCAAATAAAATCGCATCACAATTTTTCAGTTTTGCAAGTGTTTCGTCAGGCAACGGGTTGCCACTAGCTTCAATCGCATCATGACCAATCTGCGCTTCATCAAATTCAAATTGATGACCGAACAACTCGGCTATTTTTTCCAATACCTTTTTTCCTTCGGCAGTTACTTCTTTGCCGATGCCGTCTCCGGGAAGGACTACTATCTTTTTTGTCATTCTGCTTACTTCTTAATTTTGTTTTATCTATAACGGGGTTACAAGCTGCAAGCCTCAAGCTACAGGCAGAGCAGCGTGTGGCTTGAGACTTGTGGCCTGAAGCCTATGTATTCGCTACATCAAATTCTCTGATCTCTTTATTCAAACTCAATAAGTAATCAATATCATCATACCCGTTGATCATACAGGTTTTTTTATACTTGTTGATTTCAAAACTTTCTTTCACTGCACCTACCTGCAGAATTTGGTTTTCTAAATCGACTACAATTTCTGTGGAGGGCTTTTCTTCCACTGCTTGTAACACCTGTTTCAAAAATTGGTCAGAAACCACAATGGGGAGCAATCCATTATTTAAGGCATTGTTTTTAAAGATATCAGCAAAGAAGCTGGACACCACTACTCGGAAACCATAGTCATAAATGGCCCATGCGGCATGCTCTCTGCTACTTCCGCATCCAAAGTTTTTTCCTGCCACCAATATCTTTCCTGAATATCTAGCGTCATTCAACACAAACTCTGGTACCGGTTTGTTTTCAGCATCATAGCGCCAATCGCGAAAGAGGTTATCACCAAAGCCTTCACGGGTAGTTGCTTTTAAAAAACGTGCCGGAATAATCTGATCCGTGTCAATGTTTTCGTTGGGCAGTGGAACTGCGGTTGTTTTTAATGTTGTGAATTTATCTTTACTCATTTCTTTTTCGTTGTTGGTTGTTCGTTGTTCGTTTTTCGTTGATGGTTGTTGAGTGTGAATTGTTGGATGAACGCGACTAACGATCAACCATCAGCGAACATCGATTATACAAACTCTCTTACATCGGTCACTCTACCGGTAATGGCAGCAGCAGCTGCGCTCAATGGGCTCGCTAAGAATGTTCTTGACTTCGGGCCTTGTCGTCCTTCAAAATTTCTGTTTGACGTGCTGATGCAATACTTACCAGCAGGGACTTTGTCTTCGTTCATCCCGAGGCATGCTGAACAACCGGGACTTCGTAGCTCAAAACCTGCCGCCTCAAATATTTTATCAAGTCCTTCTCTCCGTGCTTGATCTTCTACCTGTTTCGAACCAGGCACTACCCAAACTTCCACGTTTGAGGCTTTGGTTTTTCCTTTCACCATATCTGCTACCAAGCGCAGATCTTCAATGCGGGCATTGGTACAACTTCCGATGAATACATAGTCAATGGCCTTACCGAGCAATGAGGAGCCTGGCTCAAGACCCATGTACTCTAATGACTTGGTAAATGAATGTTGTTCGCTGATTTCTTTTAGTTCTGCTACGGTAGGAATTCGGTCCGTTACCTTCATACCCATACCTGGGTTAGTGCCATAGGTGATCATCGGAGCAATATCTGCCGCATCAAATTTCAAGACAGAATCGTAGCTCGCCCCCTCATCTGTTGTTAACTTTTTCCATTCTTCCACTTTGCGGTCAAAAGCTTCACCTTGCGGAGCAAACTTTCTTCCTCTGATGTAGTTGAAAGTGGTTTCATCCGGGGCAATTAAGCCACCGCGCGCGCCCATCTCAATACTCATGTTGCAAATCGTCATGCGCGCTTCCATGGAAAGACCAGTGATAGCATCTCCCGCATACTCCACAAAAAAGCCAGTGGCACCACTGGCTGATATTTTTGAGATGATGTATAAAATAATATCCTTGCTCACCACACCCTTACCTAATTTGCCATTGATTTCGATTTTCATCGTCTTGGGCTTGTGTTGTAAAATGCACTGGGTGGCTAAGACTTGTTCTACTTCACTTGTGCCAATTCCAAAAGCAATATTTCCAAACGCTCCGTGTGTGGAGGTGTGGCTATCTCCGCACACGATGGTCATACCAGGTTGTGTTAATCCTAACTCTGGTCCAATGATGTGAACAATGCCTTGGTAGGCATGGCCTAAATCATATAACTCAACACCAAACTCTTTACAATTTTTGCGTAGCGTTTCTACCTGATGCCTCGACAATGCTTCTTTGATGGGAAGATGCTGATCCTTAGTAGGCACGTTATGATCGGCCGTGGCCGTAGTGCGCGAGGTATTGAAAACTTGGATGCCCCGTTTTTTCAAGCCGTCAAAAGCTTGAGGACTAGTTACCTCATGTATAAAATGGCGATCGATGAACAGTGCATCGGGATAGCCCTCCGCTCGTTTCACCACATGGCTGTCCCAAATCTTTTCAAAAATTGTTTTCGGTTTTAACTGGCTCATTTCTCTATTCAACAACTGTTAGTTTGGCGTAATGCCTTTAAAATGCAATCGCCCCGTCATCATTTTCATGATTAACGGGGCGATTGATTTGTTATTAAGTTATTGTTACGAAGATGAGAATTTTTCTACGACTTGTAATTTAAATCAGCAGAAAAATTTACTCACTTACGAGTGTTAGTTGCTGATTACATCAGCAGTGATTCCGATGTGATGGTGACTTTCAATGCTTTGGATATGATACAATTTTTCTCTGCGCCTTTGGTCACTTCGGCAAACTTCTCTGTAGTAATGCCTGGAACTGTTCCTTGGATGGAGAGATGAATGCCGGTGATATCCAATCCTTCCAAATTTAAAGTAGCGATAGTATCCAGTGACGTTGGGGGAGTACCCGCTTGTGTAAGTGCAGCGCTCACGGCCATGTTAAAGCAACCCGCATGTGCTGCAGCTAGCAATTCTTCTGGGTTGGTGCCAACTCCATCTTCAAATCGGGTTTTGAAGGAATACTGCGTATTGTTTAAAACAGTGCTTTGCGAGGAGACACTTCCCTTTCCTGTTTTCAAATCTCCTTCCCAATGTGCGGATGCTGTGCGTTTCATATTTTTTTGGTTTTATTAAGGCCAAGGTAGCAATTTAACGAGTTAATAGTTCGCTAAAGTTCGACATCTTTTTTGAATAAAACGGTTTAACTTGCTTCATGAAAACCTCTCCGTAATGATTCGAGAAACAGTTATTTTATTTTCAATTTTGATTTTGTTTAAATCGGTTGGTCTTGGTCAAAATCAAAAAATAATTGATAGCCTTAAACACCAACTCATAATAGCTGAAAGAATCGCTATTCAAGCAAAAAAAGAGGCTGACCGAAGAAGGTATCTTTCGCTTGCCCAAAGCATTGCAGAGTCTTCCCTTGAGGTGCGCGATTTAGAGTTATCGAATTTATTAGCCATTCAAGCTTCTAATTTCAATATGAAGTATGGTGGTTATCGGTATAATCCTAAAATTCACCACGCCCTTACAAAAGCACTTTTAAAATCGCATCGATTGCCAGCAGAAATTCAAGACAGCCCTAAAACTTCTAAACAAATTCTCACCCCCACGAATGCAACATTTCTCCTTTCGTTGGGAAATGACGGAGTACTTACGAGGCTTACGCAGCAAGACGAGCAATGGCGAAGTGATTTTGTAGTGAAGGTAAATACCAAACAAAAAATTCAAGCTTTAGCGATCAATGATTCTGGAGATTTATTGGCAGTGGGAGGCACTTCGGGTTCAATTGAGGTTTACAATTTAAATAACCCGCTTCAAAAGCCTGAAATAGTAAATTTAGGTAGTAAGATGATTGATCAAATTGTTTTCAGCCCTCAAGAAAAAGGATTTTTTGTCCTGGTAAACAAAGGACTTCAGATTTTATACTGTGACATGAAAAAGTCAAAGGAAGTTGTAACCCTAAAAGCTCGAATTGTGGCGATTGGCATTAGTGAGGATAAATTGCACTTAGTAGGATTGAACATACAAGGATTTCTGCATGTTTGGAGTTTAAACGATTTTTCAGAAGGGGTTCTTACCAGAGTAATGAGCGAAAATGCGCCAACAGTTTTGTTGAGTAGGTTTCGCGATACCTATTTTATAGGCAATGATGTAGGCGAGATTCGAATTATTACTGAAGGTTATGTCCGTAGAGTATTATGGAATTCTACATCTCCGATTACTAACATTCAATTTAGTCACGATAACAAACTGATGGCTGCATCTTCTCAAGATAATTCAATATTAATCTGGAACATGGAAGCATTGAAAGAAAAGCCAATTGTAATTCCTAATCAAGACGTGATCAATGGTTTTGCGTTTTCACCTGACGACAACTTTATTGTTTTTAATTGTAGCCAATTGAGCTCTGATTCTAAATCTATGACACTCCGAGTATGGCCATTGCGTTGCGCTCAAATGACAGCTATGCTCTGTGGTAGCATTAAGAGAAACTTGACTAAAGAAGAATGGGAAATTTATGTGGCGGAAGATTTACCCATTGAGGCAATCTGTCATCGTGAATGACTTCTTTAGTACAAATACCTACCACCACGCCAAAGGCAACTTCAACTCATTGACAGAATCGATCACCAAATCCGGCTTATAGGCATAGCGAGAGAGGGTATCCTTTTTTGTTATGCCACTTAGCACTAAAATTGTTTTGTAACCCATTTGCACTCCACCGCGAATATCAGTATCCATCGTATCACCGATAATGGTTGTCTCTGCTGTTTCCAATCCGAGTGCTTTTCGAGCAGAGCGCATCATTACAGGACTAGGTTTACCTACTACAAATGCTCTTACGCCCGTAGCTTCTTCAATCATCGCGCTAGTTGCTGCGATACCTAAATTGTCCCAGCCTTTCTTCTTAGGCGATGGATCGCGATTGGTGATCACAAATTTTGCTCCTGCCAACACCATGTCAACTGCTTTCTGCACCATTTCCAATGTAAAGTTTCTACCTTCTCCCAGCACCACAAAGTCCGGATCGGAATTAACCAACGTAATACCATTTTCATGTAGGCTGGAAATCAATCCGCCTTCACCGAGAACATAAGCGGTGCCTCCGGGGATTTGACTGGCCAAAAATTTGCCGGTGGCCATCGCGCTGGTGTACACATGGTCTTCACTTACTTTCATACCCAACTTCTCTAATTTGCGCACCGCATCCACTCGGGTGCGCTGGCTGTTGTTTGTCATGAACATGAAGGGAATCTTTTGCTCGAGCAGTCTGGCGATAAATTTATCTGCACCGGGTATTAATGCGTCTCCGCTATAGATAACCCCATCCATATCAATCAACAATCCTTGCGCCATACGATTTAATAAACCACAATGTAGCGATTACAGAACGTATAATAAAGTTAGGCAGCTTATGTTTTTTTGATGTAACTAAAATATAGTTACATTTGTTTATGAGTAAGTTTCAAAAAGCATTAGATAGGCTTAAAAGTAAGCCAAGAGACTTTACATGGAGAGAATTACAAACGATCATGTCCCATTTTGGATATGAAGAATTGAGAGGCGGAGGATCAAGAAGAAAATTTACGAACCCTAAAACTAGGATTTCTGTAAGCCTGCATGAGCCTCACCCCAAGCCGATATTAAAAATATACGTAGTTGAATTGATCATTGAACATTTAAAAGAAGAAGGACTACTATGAAAAATGTTTTAGTACATAATGGATATACTGGCTCTGTTGAGTTCAGTAATGAAGATGAAATCTTCTTCGGAAAAATAGTTGGTATCAGAGATTTGGTAACATTCGAAGCTGACTCAGTAGCTAGATTGAAAAAAGCATTTAGAGATGCTGTGGAAGACTACATAGCTACCTGCAAAGAACTTGGAAAAGATCCAGACAAAGAATACAAAGGGAGTTTCAATGTAAGGCTTAAGCCGAAAATTCACCGACTTGCAGCTATTAAATCTGCTACGTTAAAAATGTCTCTAAATCAGTTTGTTGAAAAAGTTCTTGAAAAGGAAATTACTGAGGTCTCTAGATAAATATTAAATTCTCTGCTCCACTATCTTTCTAAACAAAGCGATTTCTAGTTCATGGAAAATTCGCTTTTTGTCATTCTTAAAATGGTAATTGGATGAAAGTTTCACAATCACCATTTTTGATTTTGGGTCGATGTAAATGAATTGATCATAGATTCCCTGTGCATCAAATTCACCCTTGCTTCCCTCCGGTATCCACCATTGAAAGCCATATCCATCTGTGAGCGCAGCATTGGCTCTTTTTCCCGGCATCACATGAGGTGCATCGGGAGTAATGGATGCTAACACCCATTCTCTGGGAACAATTTGCCGGCCTTGCCACTTACCAGTATCTAGAAATAACTGACCTAGCTTTGCGTAATCTCTCGCTGTAATATTTAAGCCACCCAAGGCGAATTCCATTCCTGATTTATCAACTATCCAAAACGCTTCCGATTCTGCTCCAATGGCAGCCCAAAGTTTCTCCTTCATATATTGTGTAATCGATACACCAGTTGCCTTCACCAGAATCATACCCAGCACTTGTGTGTCAATACTCACGTAGTGATTATATGTACCTGGAGTTCGCTCTCTTTTTAGAGTTTTCGCAAAATCGGCCATCGGCATCCCCAATGCAAAGTACCTTCCCATTATGTTGATATCAGAATTGAAATCGCTATAGTCCTCGTTAAAGGCAACCCCGGAAGACATCTGAAGTAAATCTTTAATGCGAACTTGATCATAGCCAGTTCCTGCAAAATCAGGAAGGTAGTCAGTTACGGTTTGTTCAATACTTTTAATCTTCCCCTCACCAATGGCAATTCCGAGCAAAGCCGACACCACCGACTTCGACATAGACCAGGAAATATGATGATCGTCAATTTTAAATCCATTGGAATAAGATTCATGCCGAATGGTGTCATTTTGGATGATGATCAAAGCGTCTGTCAACGTAAAGTCAAGAAAGGCGTTAGTATCTACTGTTGAGTCATTGACCTGAAAGGAAGTAGGCAATGAATAAGGCTTCGAACTTATTGGAAATGGATCAGATCGATCCGGTTTGGGTACTGTAGTCGTAGGAAATATATCCTTTACCCCTCTGAAGTTTTCGGAAATGTTGCCCTTATCAAAAAAGGTTAGCACTTTATAAAGCTGATAAGATTCTTGTCGATAAAACAAAAGTATGATGATGGCAGCTAGCCCAACTAGTGCTGCAAAAACAAGGAAAATCTTTCGAAAGAGTTTCATATCTATGAGAATTAGAGCCCCAAGATATGCAATTAGGAAGATATTTGAGTATGCCTCAGCTACACCAAATATTCAAACAGGTTCTCGTTCTGATTGACAAGTGTATAGTTCAATTTGTGGCTATTCATTCGCTCAATCAGAAAATCAAAATCTTCTTTAGTCTTTACTTCAATTCCGATAAGAGCCGGACCTGTTTCTTTATTATGTTTTTGGATGAACTCAAAACGCACGATATCATCATTCGGCCCCAATATGTGATTGACAAATTCTTTCAATGCGCCCGGGCGCTGAGCAAAGCGCACGATAAAATAATGCTTCAAACCTTCATAGAGTAGTGATCGCTCCTTAATCTCCTGCATCCGGTCGATGTCGTTATTGCCACCGCTTAAAACGCAAACTACTTTTTTTCCTTTGATTTGATCTGCGTATTGGTCTAAGGCTGCGATGGACAATGCTCCAGCCGGTTCCGCAACAATCGCATCTTCATTATATAATTGGAGAATCGTGGAACTGACTTTTCCCTCTGGCACCAGAAGCATATCTGCCAAAGCGTCCTTACAAATCTCAAAATTACGGTCACCTACTCTTTTTACAGAGGCACCGTCAACAAATCGTTGAATTGAGTCTAAGATCACTGGCTTGCCTGCTTTCAAGGCCTCCTTCATAGACGGTGCGCCTTGAGGCTCTACCCCAATCATTTTTATTTGAGGAGCGTAGGTCGCAAAGTAGCTTCCCATTCCCGCGGATAAACCACCGCCACCTACTGGAACAAATACATAATCTATATTGGATTGTTCCTCTAAAATTTCTTTTGCAACCGTTCCTTGCCCTTCAATCACTTTTTCGTGATCAAAAGGTGGAATGAACACACTGTTATTTTGCTTCGTAAATTCCAACGCGTGTGCCTGGCAATCATCGAACGTATCACCAACCAATACAATTTCAATATTGCTGCCACCAAACATTTTCACCTGATTAATTTTTTGCTTAGGCGTGATAGCAGGCATGTAGATGACACCCTTGATGTCTAGTAGTTTGCATGAGAAGGCAACTCCTTGCGCGTGATTGCCAGCGCTCGCGCAAACAACGCCACGTTGCCGCTCTGCCTCGCTCAAGCTTTGAATCAAATTATAAGCACCCCGAATTTTATAGGAACGAACCACTTGCAAATCTTCGCGCTTCAAATACACTTCGCAGCCAAACTTCTCTGACAATTTGCGGTGAAACTGCAAGGGAGTTTTGAGCACTACGTTTTTAAGAACGAGGTGCGCGCGGTTGATGTCGATTTGTTGATTTAAGACTGAGATCATTCGTTGGTCGTTGATCGTTGACCGTTGTTGGCTAGTAGCTGTTTAGCACCGAATAACCAACAACGACTTACGAACAACCATTTTAGTTAATCATGCTCGCCTCTACTTTGTTTTTCTCTGGTCGCAAGGCGCGTACTGCCGCACCCGCTTGCCACAGTTCACTTTCACGAACTTCTTTCAATTCTTCTGCGAGCTTCTCGCGATAGTCTGGTTTGCTGCACGTATCAATCGTGCGTTTTGCTTCGGCTCCACTCGCTACGCTTTCATACAATTCCTTGAACACAGGAAGTGTAGCTGCTTTGAATTTTTTCTTCCAATCTAAAGCACCGCGTTGTGCCGTAGTTGAACAATTGGCATACATCCAGTCCATGCCATTCTCGGCAACCAATGGCATTAAACTTTGCGTCAACTCTTCTACCGTTTCGTTGAAAGCTTCTGAAGGTGTATGACCTTTAGATCGTAGTACTTCATACTGCGCTTCAAAAATTCCTGCAATGGCACCCATCAGTGTGCCACGCTCTCCTGTCAAATCTGAATATACTTCTTTTTTAAAATCAGTTTCGAAGAGATAACCTGCCCCAACACCAATACCTAATGCAATCGCTTTATCGGTTGCTTTTCCCGTTGCATCTTGAAATACAGCATAACTCGCGTTGATGCCCTTGCCTTGCAAAAATAATCTACGCACAGAGGTACCTGACCCTTTTGGCGCTGCCAAAATAACATCCACGTCAGCAGGAGGAACTATACCCGTTTGCTCTTTGAACGTAATGCCAAATCCGTGAGAAAAATAGAGCGTCTTACCTGTGGTTAGAAATGGCTTCAATGTAGGCCACGCAGCAATTTGTCCGGCATCGGATAATAGAAATTGAATGATGGTTCCGCGGTTGGCTGCCTCGTTGATGTCAAATAGTGTTTCACTCGGTATCCAACCGTGAGAAACTGCTTTGTCCCATGTTTTAGATCCTTTGCGCTGGCCAACAATGACGTTGAATCCATTGTCGCGTAAGTTCAATGCTTGCGCAGGTCCCTGCACACCATATCCAATGATTGCGATTGTTTCATTTTTTAAAAGTTCCAGCGCTTTTTCCATTGGAAATTCCTCGCGTGTTACTACTTCCTCTACGGTGCCTCCGAAATTAATCTTTGCCATTTTTATTTGTTTTTAGTTGTTAATAAATCGTTGCTAGTTGTTAGTTATTTGTTGTTAGTTATTCGTTGCTGGTTGTTCGTTATTTGCGTTATTACGAAAAGTGCGAACAACGAACGACCATTCTCAGTCTACATCTACAATCCGCTCGCTTAACTCAAAGTAGACCTGGCTTCCCTCTTGCGAACGCACCATCTCTACTTCAATTAATTTCTCCAGCTGAGTAGAAACCTTCTCGATCATATCGGGTGTAGTGTGTAGTAGCATAATCACGCCTCCTTTACGAAAATCATTTTCATTTTCGTGCGCCATTAATTTCTTGATTCGCACCCGTCTGCGATTGAGGATGTTAATGATCCTGTTCAACACAGAAAAATTATTATCAGCCGCTACTTCTAAGGTAAAAACTTGTTTCATTTTATTTGTTGTTCGTTGTTTGTTATTCGTTGCTCGCATAACACACGAACAACGAATAACCATCAACTATTTTCTTGGTATTTCCAAAATCACATCTCCCACGCCTGCTCCGGCAGGAACCATCGGAAACACATTATCTTCTTTTCCAACTACTGCTTCTAAAAAATAAGAAGTCTTCGAATCCAGCATTTCTTGTATGGCGGCTTCCAGTTCTTCCCTTTTACTCACTTTCCTTGCAGTGATGTTGTAAGCTTCAGCGATCTTAATAAAATCCGGGTTATCCATTTCTGTGAACGAATATCTTTTAGCGTGAAACAACTGTTGCCATTGGCGCACCATACCCAGAAAATTATTATTCAGCACTAAAATCTTTACAGGAATTTTATACTGCATGATCGTTCCTAATTCTTGTACGGTCATCTGATAGCCGCCATCGCCAATCACGGCTACAACTTGCTTGTGTGGCATTGCTAGTTTTGCCCCCATGGCAGCCGGAAGAGCAAACCCCATCGTGCCTGCTCCACCTGATGTTACGTTCGTTCGGGGATTTTTGAATTTATAATAGCGAGATGTTACCATTTGGTGCTGGCCAACATCGGTCACCACAATTGCCTCACCGTTTGTTTTCTTTGACAGGCAATTGATCACTTCTGCCATCATCAATTCATTGCATGTCGGAGCGAACTCATTCTTGATGACTTTTTCATATTCTATCTTGTCCATTGCGTGAAAAATAGAAATCCACTCTGTGTGTTTCTTTTCTTCACATTTTTCAATCAATGCAGACAAGGCTTCTTTGGCATCGGCTAAAATAAACGCATCCGTTTTTATGATTTTATTAATCTCTGCTTTGTCAATGTCGATATGAATGATCTTCGCTTGTTTAGCGTACTTGCTCACATTGCCGGTAACACGATCATCAAAGCGCATTCCCAAGCCAATCAAGACATCACATTCATTGGTATTTACATTGGGACCATAGTTGCCATGCATCCCCAAGTAGCCAACATAGTTTGGATGATCTTGCGGAAACGCACCGAGTCCGAGCAGCGTTGATGCAACGGGTATTCCTGTTTTTTCAGAAAAGGCAATTAGTTCTTTCGTAGCGCCTGAAAGTAATACGCCTTGTCCGGCCAAAATGTAGGGTCGCTTCGATTTGTTGATCAACGTGGCCGCTGCTTCGACCTGTGTTGCTTGCAAAGCAGGTTTTGGCTTGTACGTTCTGATAAAATTACATTTTTCATATTTCTCCTCTGCGAACAATTCATTCTGAGCGTTCTTGGTGATGTCAACAAGTACAGGTCCTGGTCTTCCTGTTTTTGCAATGTAAAATGCTTTGGCAATCGCAGGGGCAATATCTTTTGCCTCTGTTACTTGGACATTCCATTTTGTAACCGGGATCGTTGTATTGACGACATCTATCTCCTGAAAAGCATCGGTGCCCAATAGGTGCGCGAAGACTTGCCCGGTAATACAAACTACCGGAGTTGAATCAATCAATGCATCCGCTAACCCGGTAATTAAATTAGTGGCACCGGGGCCAGAAGTTGCAAGTGCTACACCCACTTTACCGGACACACGCGCATAACCTTGCGCGGCATGAATGGCGCCTTGTTCATGGCGAACTAAGATGTGATTTAACTGATCAGTATAATCATACAATGCATCATACACCGGCATGATTGCTCCACCTGGATAACCGAACATAACTTCTACTCCTTCCGCCACCAGGCAGCGTAACAGGATTTCAGCGCCTTTGATTTCTTTTGTAGGTTTCGCTACTTCTCTCTCCTTAGTCTTCGTCAGTAACGCATCCATCAGCAGCTGTTTTTACTTGTTTCGCATATTTATAGAGCACACCGTTCGTCACCCGTAGTGGTGGAACTTTGTGATGCGACCGTCTGATCGCAATTGTTTTATCATCGACTAACAAATTGATCTGATGCTTTTTGATATCAATCTCAATCCAATCTCCGTCTTCCACTAAACCGATCAACCCTCCATCAAAAGACTCCGGAGTAATGTGCCCAATTACAAAACCGTGCGAACCTCCCGAGAATCTTCCATCGGTAATCAAGGCAACGGATTTACCCAATCCAGAACCCATGATCAGACTTGTTGGTTTCAACATCTCAGGCATGCCCGGTGCTCCTTTTGGCCCCACATTACGAATGACCACTACATCGCCTTCTTTTATTTTACCTGTTCTCACTCCATCCACCACATCAAACTCACCATTAAACACGCGTGCAGTGCCTTTAAATCTTTCTCCTTCCTTGCCAGTGATTTTTGCAACAGATCCTTTTTCAGCAAGATTGCCGTATAAAATTTGGATGTGACCGGTTGCTTTTAAAGGTTTTTCCAATGGAACAATGACATCCTGTTTTTCGAAATCGAGAACATTGGCGTTAGCAACATTTTCAGCAAGGGTCTTTCCAGTTACCGTGATGCAGTCACCATGCATGATTCCTTTTTGAATCAAATATTTTATCACGGAAGGCACACCACCGATTTTGTGCAATGCTTCCATTAAATATTTTCCGCTCGGTTTTAAATCTGCAATCAGCGGAGTTTTATCAGAAATACGTTGAAAATCTTCTTGTGTGATTTTAATGCCGACACATTTTGCCATGGCAATTAAATGCAAGACCGCATTGGTTGATCCACCTAACGCCATTACTATGGTGATCGCATTTTCAAATGCTTTAAACGTCATGATGTCGCGTGGCTTCAAATCTTTTTCAAGAAGAAGTCTGATGGCCTTGCCAGCCTCCATACATTCTGCGGACTTTTCTTTGCTCAACGCAGGATTCGAAGAAGAATACGGAAGTGCCATACCCAGCGCTTCAATAGCCGAAGCCATCGTATTGGCTGTGTACATACCCCCACATGCGCCCGCGCCCGGGCAAGAATTTTGTATAATACCTTTATAATCTTCCTCCGAGAGTTTGCCTTGCATTTTTTCGCCAAGGGCTTCAAATGAAGAAATGATATTTAATTCCTTTCCTTTGTAGTGGCCACCAGCAATCGTACCACCGTACACCATTATAGATGGGCGATTTAATCTACCCATGGCCATCACTGAGCCCGGCATATTTTTATCGCAACCCACAACAGCAATGACACCATCGTAATGTTGTGCACCACAAACTGTCTCAATAGAATCTGCAATTACTTCTCGGCTAACCAACGAATAACGCATGCCCTCCGTACCGTTGGCAATTCCGTCACTCACTCCTATGGTATGAAAGATTAAGCCCACCAGATCCTGAGCCCATACGGCAGTTTTTACCTCTTGCGCCAGCGCATTTAGATGCATGTTGCAGGTGTTACCATCGTAGCCTGTACTTACAATACCTACTTGTCCTTTTTTTAAATCTTGTTCTGTCAAACCAATTCCATACAACATCGCCTGCGAGGCAGGAAGCGTGGGGTCTTGGGTGATGGTGCGGCTGTATTTGTTTAATTCGTTAATCACTTTGCTAAATAATTTTAAGGCTCATTATTACAGTTACCAGTTGCAGGTTGCCAGTTACTGGGAACCGAGAACCGGAAACCATTAAACTATTACATACGAGTAACTCTTATCCAACACAATATTGCGATAGGTCTCCTGAATCAAAGCACCCATTGAATCTTTCCAAAGCTTGGCTACGGGTTGGCCTTCTACAGATTCAATGGCAACAATCTCGTTCATCGTGCTGCAGAAAAATGCGCTATCGGCTTCAAATAAATCTTCCGGCTTAAAGTATTTTTCTTCTACCGGCAAATCCAACTCTTTACAAATATCAATGACTGTTTTACGAGTGATTCCTGGAAGAATACTTTTTGCGGGCGGTGTATAGATCACTCCGTCTTTCTCATAAAAGAAATTTGCACCCGGGCCTTCTGCCACAAATCCATTCAGATCTAATAACAAACCATCATCGAAACCACGTCTTCTTGCTTCGGTAGTGGCTAAGATCGAGTTTACGTACAGTCCGCACACTTTAGCTTCTACAGTAACAGCTTTGGGATTGGGTCGTTGAAAAGAAGAAATGCAAATTCGCTTCTGTTTTAAGTTAGGATGTTGTTCACAAGCCCAGGCTGTGATCATCAATGAAACATCAGAAGGTGCGGTGAGTTCCATATTGGGTCCACAGAAAACCAGTGGACGGATATAAGCGTTCGAAAGATTGTTTTTTTCCAGTACCTGATAGGTAAGTTGTATAAGTTCTTCTACGCTGTAGGTAAAAGGAATTCCCATTAAGTCGCAACTGCGCTGCAAGCGTTCGAAATGGGCACGAGGCTTAAATACTTTTATTCCATTTACAGTCTCATAAGAACGGATGCCTTCAAATACACCATAGCCATAATGCAATGTCTGACCAAATAGATCGATTTTGGCCTCGCTCGCCTTGATAAATTTTCCATCTATAAAAAGAATGGTTTCATCGTTGTAGTACTCTATCATGTTAGAACAATCGTTAGTTTGTTGTAGTTGCCATAAAATAAAACCGTCCTGACGTTTACTGTCAGGACGGTTAAAAATTTCTTTTACAAAATCGTCACAGCCCCGGTTTTCGGAGAATGATGACGTTAATGAGCACAAGGCTAGTATTGATCAAATTGTTGAGTCGATAGGTAGCCGTTTTTTTCATTTGCTTTGTTGTGCCATAGTGCAAGATGGCAAAATTTTGTCGTGGTAATCAATGAAAGTGCAAGAAAAAGTTTTGAAAACTCTGATAACGAATGTTAGGTAGAGCTTCGATTCAATCTTAATGAGGCAATTAACTAAGGTCTTTTGTCCAATCTTCCAAAACGATTCCGGTTATTCGGTTGAAGTGGTCGGTGTTGTTCGTCACCATCGTCAAATTATGAGTCACGGCCGTGGCTCCAATTAAAATATCAAAGTCGTCAATGGGTGAACCTTCCTTTCTCAGGCGAGCCTTTTCAATGGCGTATAAATCGAGTGAATGAAAAATCGGAATGATTTTCACCCCTGTTAGGAAATCGTCCAGTGTTTTTTGATTCTTTTCTTTGTGCTCACTATTTGCAACGCCAAACTTCAGCTCGGCCAACGTTATCTCCTAGATGAAACAGTTGTCAGGGTCCGCCTTTTTAAATTTCTCTTTGAGATTGAATTTGCCCCGTATGTAGTAGATGCAAATGTTAGTATCAATGAGATACCTTTTCAAAACTGTTCAATTTGACGATTAAACACCCGGCTTCTACGAATATCATTGACGATTTGCTCATCCGATTGGTTTGACTGCCAAGCTCCAAATACTTCATAAAAAGAATTCTTCCTATCTGAGATGTCAGTTTTCACAGAAAGAGTCAGCTTAGAAATAAGGTCTAGCTTATTACTTGGGCTTAGATTATCGAGCAGACGCAAGTAACCGTCAATAAGGGTTGTATCGATATCTATTGCTTTCATAGTCATTCTTAATTTCGACAGTAAATATAATAAAATTGAAACTATGCTTTGAACCACGAATTCAATGCCGGAGCTACGACTCCAGATACTCCACAATCCCATCTCGTATCGCAGTAAAAGTTTTGACCAATGACTCCTCATTTTCTTCTAGCAGCGTAACCCTAAAGCCTTGCAGTTCAGAACAGAAAGATGAAATAGGCACTACGCAAATACCCTTTGCGCCAAGCAGGTAATACACAAAGCGTTTGTCGTGAGGCATTTCATGAGCCGTCCATGCCTCTACTAACGCTCGTATTTTTGAATCTTGAATATCGATTTTTTGATTTGATTTCAGCGTACCCTCTCTAAAAATAATAGTGTTGTAAAACGCGCCAAAGGTTTCGTTGAACGTGAGTTGTGGCACTGTCTTAAAAATATCTGAAATGATTTTACTGCGCTTTCCAATCTTCCGATTCGTTTCTTCCCGATATGCTTGGAAGCGCGAGTCACCCAAAATTTTGGGAATTGCCAGCTGCGGTAACTTAGTTGAACACACTTCAATCATCTTGGCATTATCAATCGCCTGACAGAGCCTGTTGAAGTCGACATCTTTGCCACGGTTATAATATTCCATCCAACCACAACGCGCGCCAGGCCATGGCAATTCTTTTGATATTCCCTTCATGGCAATGCCTGGCACGTCTTCAATTACTTCCGACAGCGCATATGCTCTTGTACCGTTATAAGTGATATTAATATAGATCTCATCACATATCAAAAAGAGATTGAACTCCTTCGCAATGGCTACAATTCGTTTTAATGTTTCCAACGGATACACCATGCCAGTCGGGTTATCCGGATTGATAATGAGGATGCCCACTACATTCGGATTGTACTTCACCTTATTATAGAGATCATCCAAATCGGGGTACCATTTGTTATTGGGATCGAGTGTATAAGTCAGTGGCTCATGACTGGCGTGAGCCGCTTCTGCACTGGAGTGTGTGGAGTATGCAGGGGAAGGTCCAATAATTCGTGAAGTGGGTGTGATGTATTGGTATACTTTAGCAATGGCATCGCCCAAGCCATTAAAGAAACAAATATCATCTGGCGTAATTTGTGTTCCCTTGCGGAGATTTGTTAGTTCAGCTAGAAACTGCCGTGTTTCCAAAATACCTTTAGAAGGACAATAACTGTAGCTATCATTCTGCATGGAGAGGTCAGCGATGATTTGTTTCATCCAATCCGGAATCAAATGATTCTTCTGAATAGGATCGCCTATATTCTCCCACTGAATTTCTTTGCCGAGGTTTTTGATTTGCTCCGCCTTCTTTACGATTTCCCGAATTTCGTAACTAAGTTCGTTGGCTCCTTCACTTAATAAATGTTGACGCATAACAGATTAGTCAATAGTCCATAGTCAATGGTTGACAAGACCTGTTGCAAGATAGTCACAGTAAACTATTCATTTGAACTATTCCATCCGTTGGTTAGCTACTCTTTTTTCCGCTCCGGCATTCTCCCCGGTGTGTAAGGCGCTCCGGCTGCCTCCAGTTTTTGTTCTAGGGTTTTCAATTCATTGGCCATCGTATTTTTCAGATCTGTGAGTGCAACATCAAATTCTTCCCCTGCTATTTGCAGCTGTTCTTTCATCGTGGCGGTTGGCTCGCTGGTGGTACCGTAACCGTCATATATTGCACTGAAGAGTCGGGAGGTGATCGAGGGAGGTGTATCAATATTCAGTTGATCCGCTACCCGGTCGCCATTCATTTTCTTTTGTACGCCTCTCAGTTTTTCTTCAAGCGATAACATGTCCTTCACAAATTCCTGATTTGGTTTTGCTACGCTCATAATCGCTTCTTTCAGGTGTTTGGTGCGATTGTTGGCATCGGTGAGTAGCGCGGATGCAGCCTGCACACTTCGTTGCAATTCGGCCGCTTTGCGTTGCCAAGCGACCAAAGCCGGACGGTCATTGGCGGGTAGGGTAGAACCCGGCAAAACATTCACGGCAAATTTCTCGGGGCCGGACAAATCAGTAATCACTCCATCTATATATTTTGAAAGTGTGACAGTATAGTTTCCCGGTGCTACCAGCTGACCTACATCATTTGATTGGAACGGATTATCATTGGCGCTTGCATTTAAGTTAATAGGGTTTGAACTAGGATACCGAAAATCCCAAACAATGCGCGAGACACCTTTCTTTGCCGATGATTTTAGCTTGCGCACGATATCGCCTTGCTGGTTGCGCACGGTGAATAATAAATAGGGTGCTTCTTCTTTCTCCTCTTCTTTCAGATTTTCATAACTCGGATAGAAAACATCTTTATTGTCTTTATTGAGCTTGTCTTGTTCTTCTTGTCGTTTTTCTTTTCTGGTTTTCAAATCCTCTTTATAAAAATAGGTGAAGGTGGCGCCTACTTTAGGATTCTCTGC
Organism: Cytophagales bacterium; assembly: GCA_020403045.1. Classification (GTDB taxonomy): domain Bacteria; phylum Bacteroidota; class Bacteroidia; order Cytophagales; family Cyclobacteriaceae; genus ELB16-189. The sequence continues at coordinate 47,776 of JADBYK010000003.1, read as the reverse complement.
TGTGTAGAGTGACTCGCCCAGAAACCCTTTTCCACGAATTCCAAGCGGACTGTTTTCAACGTACATCCAACTATCTTTTACCGGAAATAAAAAAGCCTCTTTGCCGTTTGTTTGCTTCAGGCTTCGCAAGGGTGAGTAATCATCCAACACAAAGAAGCCACGACCAAATGAAGCGAGTACCAAATCGTTTTCACGTTTTTGAATGGCCATGTCGCGAATGCCAATGGTTGGCAAACCTCCTTTCAGTTGTCTCCAACTTTTTCCGCCATCATTGGAAAAGTGAACACCAAACTCAGTAGCGACAAACAACAGATTTGGGTCAACGTGATCTTCGGCAATGCTGTAGGTCGAGCCGCGTTCGGGAAGATTTGCCGTAATGGAATTCCAGGTAGCGCCTTTGTCGCTGCTCTTAAAAGCGTACGGTTTAAAATCACCGCTCTTGTGATTATTCAACGTTGCATAAAAGACATTTTCATCGTGTTGCGAAGCAAACACGTGATACACATACGTCATCGCAGGCACACCGGCAAACGTCTCGGTTTTCTTCCAGGTTTGTCCACCATCTTGCGTCACTTGGATCAAGCCGTCATCGGTACCGATGATTAACAGTTTTTCATTTTTGGGCGATTCAGAAAAAGCACTGACTGTTCCATACAATGCTGTGCCATCATTTTTTCCTGTGGCATCGATGCTCCACACTTTACCCATCAATGGCAGTTTATTGCGATCGAGATTACGGGTCACATCTCCGCTTATGGTTTGCCAGGTATTTCCATAGTCATCGCTTCTAAATACTTTGTTCGCAGCAAAATAGATTCTTCCCTTTTTGTGTGCGCTGGTTTGCAACGGGGCGTCCCAATTCCAGCGATACTCGTTTTCGCCTTTGCCGGGCTTCGGTTGAATGCCGGTGGTTTCGCCTGTCGCTTTGTCAAAGCGCACCAGCCCCCCATGTTGCGACTCTGCATAGACAATGTTGGTGTTGTATGGATCGATCGCACTTTCAAAACCATCGCCACCGTTGGTGACAAACCAATCGGAATTAAAGATTCCATTTTCGTTGCGTGTGCGCGAAGGACCACCCAAACTGAAATTATCTTGCGTGCCACCATACACATAGTAAAAAGGCAACGAGTTGTCCACTTCCACTTTATAGAATTGTGTTACGGGTAAGTTCGACTTGAATTGCCATGTTTTGGCGCCATCCCAAGTTTCGTAAATACCACCATCACAACCGTTGATCATGTGGTTGGTGTTTAAAGGATTTACCCACAAGGCATGGTTGTCAACGTGTTTTGATTTTTCTCCAATCGGCTTGAAATTTTTTCCGCCATCGGTGCTGATGCTAATCGCATAACCCATCGTGTACACGGTCTCGCGATTGAGCGGATCGGCAATGATTTCATTGTAATAATTGCCGCCTGTTTGGTGGCCGCTCATCTTTTGCCAGCTCGCCCCACGATTGGTAGTGCGATAAGTGCCCGCCTCTTTGGCTGCCTCTACAATGGCATAAATGTATTCTGGATCCGCTGGTGAAATCGCCAAACCAATTCGCCCCTTGTCCGCTGAAGGAAGACCGTTGTTTGCTTTGTCCCATGTCTTGCCACCATTGGTGCTCTTAAAAATGCCAGAGCCGGGACCACCGCTCACGTAAGCATAATCACTTCTTCTTCGCTGAAAAGCAGAAGCATATAACACGTCCGGATTTCTGGGATCCATGATTAAATCATTCACACCTGTATGTTCGTCTATCTTCAATACTTGCTCCCAGGTTTTGCCGCCATCCGTGGTTTTGTACACACCGCGTTCACCGCCTTCTTTCCATAAAGGGCCAATGGCAGCTACATAAACAACATCTGAATTTTTTGGGTCAACAATGATTTTACCAACGTGCTCGGAAGTTTTTAACCCCATGTTTTTCCAGGAGGCACCGCCATCTTCTGATTTATAAATGCCATCGCCATAGGCCACGCTCCGTTGATTGTTATTTTCACCTGAACCCACCCACACAACGTTGGGGTTGTTAGGATCTAGTGTTACACATCCGATGGAGTAGGAGCCTTGGCTATCAAATATCGGTTCATAGGTAGTTCCACCATTCACTGTTTTCCACACTCCGCCCGAAGCAGTGGCCACATAGTATTCTGAAATATTTTTGGGGTTAACCGCAAAGTCTGCAATGCGGCCCGAAGTAACAGCCGGCCCGATATTCCGGAATTTGATACCTGATAAAGGAAGTTCGTCCTTTTTTTCAGGTACACCAGCCGCAGGCTTGGTTTCTTTTTTTTGTGCAAACGAAGATGTGATGGTCAGCGCACAAATTGCGAGTGTGGTAAGTTTCATAGTTAAGAATTGAATTCACTAGTTAAGAAATTATTGTACAACCGCCAATAGACAATACAGTATTGGCAGATCGAAAAAACGATCGATCATATCAAATCCAACCTTACCACATTTTCCACATGTACCGTATGTGGGAACATATCTACCGGCTGAACCGCAGTAATGGCATATTTTTCGGAAAGAATTTTTAGATCACGCGCCTGTGTGGCAGGGTTACAACTCACATACACAATTCGTTTGGGCAGCGCCTTCAGCAACATGTGGCACACATCTTCATGCATCCCGGCACGTGGCGGATCGGTGATCACTACATCCGGGCGGCCGTGTTGTGATAGAAAAGCTTCAGTGAGCAAATCTTTCATGTCTCCCGCAAAAAACTCAGTGTTGTGGATGTGATTGAGTTTGGAATTTGCCTTTGCGTCTTCGATGGCTGCAGCTACGTATTCTAGTCCAATTACTTTTTTAGACTGGGTTGCCACAAAATTGGCGATGGTGCCTGTGCCGGTATATAGGTCATAGACTAGCTCATCTCCTGTTAGGTCGGCCAGGTGCGCAGCCACTTTGTAAAGTTCATATGCCTGATCGGAATTGGTCTGATAAAATGATTTGGGTCCCACACGGAATTGAAGTGCCTTTGATCCATCTGAAGAGGGCATCTTTTCGGTGATGTATGAATTCCCTTTCCAGCAAATCACATCTAAATCAGCAAACGTGTCGTTACGTTTATTATTGATGATGTAGTTGAGCGATGTTACCCCGGGAAAATGATCTGCTATGGATTTTAAGATTAGCTCTGTCCATTCCATTTTGTCTGATGTAACCTGCAAGATCACCATGACCTCATTGGTGTTAGATGATCGAATAGTGAGGGTTCTCAAAAATCCGGTTTGCTTGCGTAAATCGAAAAAAGGAATTCCATTTTCCACGGCCACCTTTTTTACTAGCAGGCGAATGGAGTCGGAAGGATGAGGTTGTAGATGACATTCGGCTACATCAAATACGCGATCAAATGCCCCTGGCAAATGGTAGCCCAAGCCAACCTCATACCTACTTTCTTCCATGGCTTTCGCCAATTCTTCTTTGGTTAGCCAGCGATTTGCCGTGAACGTATAATCCAATTTATTGCGGTAGTGATCTGTTTTTGCGGATGCAATGATGGGGCTAATGGCAGGAAGTTGTAACCCACCAAGGCGCTCCAGATTATCAATAACTTGTTGCTGCTTGTATTGCAGTTGTGTGTTATAGTTGATGTGTTGCCATGAGCAACCACCACACAGCCCGAAATGAATACAAAAAGGCTGCGCTCGGTGAGGAGACAACGTTTGGATCTTCGTTACCCTACCCTCCAGAAAGCTGCTTTTTATTTTGGTCAACTCAATTTCAACAATGTCTCCGGGCGCCCCGCCCTGAATAAAAATGACCAAGCCATCGTGCTTGGCAATGCATTTGCCTTCTGCCGCCATCGTTTCGATGGTGATATTATCCAGTTTGTCGCCTTTTTTCATTGGTTGCGAAAATACAGAAAGGGGTCGGTTTCACGGCTGATTTGAAATGGTTATATTTCGAATCGGAATCTCATGAAAAAACTATTACTAACTCTTTTGCTGCTGATTGCCTTTCCGGTGATGGCATCTCACATCGTGGGTGGCGAGTTTGAGTTGATTCATCTAACTGGTAATACTTACCGGCTAAACCTGATTATTTATTTTGACGTATTAAATGGAAACCCGGGAGCCCAAGATCCATTTGTGGACGTTCGCATCTTTCGAAAGCGGGATAACTTTATCATGGCAAACCAAATCAGGCTGACTTTTAATAGAGAAGAACGTGTGTCATATACCCAACCAGCCTGCTCCAAAGGAGAAATTGTAACAAAGAAACTCTACTATACAACCACAATCACGCTGGCACCCGAGCAGTATAACGACCCGCAGGGATACTATGTGGCTTGGGAGCGATGCTGCAGAAATTATTCGATTACAAATATATTCAGTAATGCTCCGCCAAGCAGTCAATTTGCAGGACAGACTTTTTATTTGGAGTTTCCACCTGTCATAAAAGATGGAAAGGAGTTTATTAATAATTCTCCGCGTTTGTTTCCACCGCTCAACGATTATGGTTGCATTAACAAGCCCTATTATGTTGATTTTGCCGGTACAGATGATGATAAAGACTCGCTGGTTTACTCACTAGTGGCGCCACTTAACACTTTTTCGGGAGATGCACTTCCACCTGGTAATTTACCACGACCTGGCCCCTACAATCCGATTCAATGGCGCCCCGATTTTGGTATCAACAGAATTTTAAGAGGCGCGCCAGACCTAAAGGTAAGTACGGAAGGATTCTTAACTGTCACGCCCACTTTGGAAGGCCTCTTTGTATTTGCAGTAAAGTGCGAAGAATTTAGAAAAGGAGTAAAAATTGGAGAAGTAAGAAGAGACTTTCAAATGTTGGTAATAGATTGTCCCAAAGCTGATCCACCGGTAATTGTAGGGAAGAAATCAACCGATGTTACATTTCCCATGCCCAATGCCAATTCGTTATCAGTTTCTTTTGCCAACACTACAACCGATGCAGATCGGTACATCGATGTAAAAATTTCAGACAAAGATGTCTTTAAAGGAACCACCCCTGATTTTTTTTCAGAGAAAATAAAGCTCAAAGTGGTACCCATTAACTTCAAAAGAAAGGCGGGTGATACTTGGTTTCCCGAGTCTTCCGCTACGTTAACCAATGGGGCAGATAGCATCAAGACCTTCAAAGTTTTTTTTCCGCAATGTCCTTATCTGAATGGTCCCTACCAAGTGGGCATCGTAGCTTATGATGATGCATGTAGCCTTCCATTAACAGATACACTTCGGGTTACCGTCAACACGCAGCCACCTCCCAACACGCGCGCTTATTTTACCACACAGAAAACGACTATCGTGCAAATCACCGAAGGCGATCCTCTTCTTTCACTGCCCTTTCAGGCGAAGGATAATGAGTTGGATGATTTAGTGGTTTCGGTGGTTACAGATGGATTCTCCCTAGGTAGCTATGGGATGGCGGTTAACTTCACGCAACAAAATGGCCTTGTCAATGGCCAACTCACGTGGGATCCCCGCTGCAACGTGTTCGATTTCACCAAACGAACTGCCTTTACGGTGAGGGTATTAGTAGATGATAAAGACCTCTGCAATTTCGGTGACCCCGACACGGTAACGTACAAGTTGAATATCAAACTGCCAGGCAATGCAGATCCCAATATCGACACCGATTTAACCACAGCAACAAATGAGCGCAAAGTTAGCATTCAAAAGAAAGTGCTTGAGTCGGTTAGCTTCAACGTGATTGGAAAAGACCTGATCGACAATGATCTTCTTGTGCTAAGTGCCAAGGGCATTGGCTTTAATATCTCTGATTTGTCTGCCAGTTTCCAGCAGGTGACGGGAAGGAGTACCGTGTCGTCCTTATTTTCCTGGAATCTTAAGTGCGATAAGATTGATCTGAAAAAGAAAGACCTCTATACGTTTCAGTTTATTGTGGTTGACAATGCAAACAAGTGCCGTTTTTACAAAGCCGATACAGTCGATGTTGATATTAAACTACTTCCGCCCGACAATGCCAAACCTAAACTGGTGGCGTTTAGTCCGTCTCTTGCCAGCATCACTAATAGCAATTTGGAATACCGCTTAGGCCAACCCATTGAATTTAGTTTAGTAGGAACAGATGCTGATTTACTTCCCTCAAAAGACAATCTCACACTTACGTTGGTTAGTGCATCAGGAGATGTGGAGCCATCAGGATATACATTTGAAAAAGCGACTGGCCAGTCGCCTGTGCAATCTGCCTTTAGCTGGAGTCCGGATTGTAGTATTTTTAAGAATCAGGTATTTGAAAACAACTATTCTTTTCGATTTCGCCTGGCAGATGATAGATGTATAACAGCAAAGGCTGATACCATACGTATCAACATCAAAATAAAAGATGTTGATGGTAGTGATAAGGATTTTTATTTACCCAATGTTTTCACACCCAATGGAGATAAGCACAACGATTTTTTCGCGCTCGAAGGCTTCGAGTGGGACGAGAGCGGTGTGGACTTCAATGAAAAAGTTTCGTTGCCCAAAGATAATTGTGTGAACACCTTTGAATCAGTGAAAATTTTTAATCGATGGGGCGATTTGGTTTTTGAAAGCACCGATCGGAAGTTTAGATGGTATGCCGATAACGAGTCGGCTGGTGTTTATTATTACAGAGTGAAGTATTCCAATAAAGAATACAAAAGCCCCCTCTCTCTCCGGAACTAGAGAACAATAGGTAGGAGATTATTCTCTTTCACATAGGCATCTTTACCTCGCCATTTCACGCGAAGCCAGATATCTTTTTTCCCCAGAATTGTCATTCGATGTCCCTCTCCAATGATGTCGACAACAGATGCCCCTGCCGAAGGACCTCCCATCAGGTAGGTTCGGTTGTGGAGGACGATGGCCATTTCAGGTGGACTTGTCAAATTAGCGGTTGCAAAAAGGCAAAGTGAAAACAGAACAACAATTATAATAGACACTTTCAGGCTTTTATTTTTTCGTTTTTGAAAAACTGCCAGCGAAAACGAAAAGATGAGCAGAGCGCCAAGTATTCGTGTAAGGGCAAGATTATTCGTTTCAAAAAAATGGTAAAGAGTAGAAAACTCTGAAGGTTGATAACCCTCCAAACGATGTTTTCCCGCTAGCTCTTCCATTTTAGCAGCCGCTTGCTGATCGTCCGAGGCTTTTTGATAAAGATTTAGATAATAAAGACATAATCCGGTGTGATTGAGGCCTTCTTGAATAAAGGCCATTTTCAATAGCATCGCTGATGAATAACTCTTTTTAGTGAGGATAGAATCATAAATAGCGGATGATTGGGTGTATTGCTTTGCGCTAAAAAGAGAGTCAGCCTCTTTCAGTTTTTCGGGCTCTTGCGCCAACGCTGAAAATGAAAACAATAAAACTGATAGAATAATTGAAATCTGGGTTTGCATTATTTTCTTATTCGATTACCTTTGCGACCTCAATTACGGAAAAGCCTTCTAACTAGGCAAATTCGCAGTTGTATAAGAAATGAATTCTACCTTCGCTAAAGCTTTGGTGGAAAAACGATCTCGTAGCTCAGCTGGTAGAGCATTACACTTTTAATGTAAGGGTCCTGGGTTCGAATCCCAGCGGGATCACAAAAAGCAAACGAAAACCCTTGATAATCAAGGGTTTTCTTGTTTTAAAACAGTTTGGGGTAAACATAGGGTAAACAATTGCTTAAAACCTTCCAACGATAGAATACAATCCTAATTTTTTGTTTCGGGCAATGCTGTTAAGTGTTTGATACTTGTTTAACTCATTGCAATAAATCAAATCAAACGTTCTTGCATAGCCGTTAGTAATCATCAACTCATTTACACAATTTCCATCAGGTAGATAAACATACGCCAATGTACGACCGTAGCTGTCCGTTTGATTTTCTTTTTCCATCACTATTGTTACATTGGTTTCTGGCGGTGCTAATTTAGAAAGAAATTTTTGTGACATTCTTCCAAGCTCCATCAATAGTTGACCTGCAACATGTGTTTCTCGTTCATCTTGATTGAGTTTCCTGCACCTTCTCAATTCCGGTGCATCTATCCCCAAAAGCCTTATTTCCTCTTCTTGCTTGTTGAATAAATTGGTTACAATTATTCCATCTCCATCAACCACTTTGGCAACTTTTAGGTGTGTTTTTACAATAGTCTGTTCTTTTACGTTGATTTGCATTGCTTTACTCTACATTAGTAGTTGATAATCAATAAGTTGTGGCGTAAATTTATACTAAATTTTATTAGTAAAAAACAATTAAAAAAATAATGTTATGGCACGTCAATCAGGACCATTAAAGTACAAAGGTACATTAGGCGATATTCGCCACTTTAAAATCAAAGGTTTACAAGGTCACTTCGCTGGCTTAGTTGGAGGTCCAACTGGTGAACAAGTAAAAACTGCACCTGAGTTTGAAAGAACAAGGGAAAACATGAATGAGTTTGGAGGCTGTGCAGCAGCTGGAAAATCAATTCGTGTTGGATTAGCTCAATTGATGAAACAAATGAGTGACCCACAACTAACAGGCCGTTTAACGGCTATCATGAAAAAAATCAATTTGGAAGATTTAACCGAAGCAAGAGGTTACAGAGCCATTTTGATTTCAACACAAAGACAATATTTAACTGGGTTGAATTTTGATAAGAACATCAGTTTGGATAGTGTTTTTTATGCACCTTACACACTTACAAATACTCCTGCTCGTGATAGTGCTACATTAACAGTTCCTGCATTCAATCCATTAAATTATGTGAATGCTCCGGCTGGTGCAACACATTTCAGATTGATTAGTGCAATATCAGTTGTTTCAGATTTTGAGTATAATGATACATCTGGAATTTATGAGCCAATTGATCCATCTCTGAATGAACTTTCAGATGTTGCTTATTCTGGTTACATAGATTTAAGCACTCCAGTAGCATTGCCAACCACCATCACAAGTACATTGCCAGGTTCTCCTGTTATGACTGCTGATGTGAGTGTTTTGAATTGCATTGGTATTGAGTTTTATCAACAAGTTGGTACAAACTATTACTTATTCAATTCAGGTAATGCTTTGAAGGTACAAGACATTTTCTAATAGCTTTACAGGGTTATTGAAAAAAGGATGCCTCACCAAATCGGTGGGGCTTTTCTTTTTGCATTACTTTTCACTATGATGGCAATCATGTTGCCTTTATCCTTTCCTTATGGTGGCTTCAAGGTCGAAATGAGAGCAGCAAAGCCCTAAAAGGGCAATGCTGAAAGCTCACGAACACCTGATGGATAGCACCAAACGAAACAGCCACAAGGAAGCCGATAAACCTTGATGCCAAAAACTGGCTGATGGGCTAACGATGACCTGCGTATATAACGCTGAAATGCAAAAGGTGAAAGCTGCAAGTGCTGATGGAGAACCTGCTGAGAAAAATGGCAACTGCCTAACTGGCTGCCTGATGAAATACGTGGATGATTTTGCATAATGAAATAATTTATATGCTTCTCACTGCAAGGGGGATAAAAAAACCAAAAGGAAACGGAATAAATGAAAGCCTTGTGCGGTGGGTCTGTGTTTATGCCGTAGTCTTTTGGTTTTTTTAGTGTTGGCTTTGTGCGTCTGCCCCCCTTGCTATCTTTGCATATAAATTTTTCATGGAGCAAAAGCAATCATCCATTTATTGGCAGCCATTATGGCTACCTTTTGAAATACCGGTGCATCATTGCTCTTTTTACATCGGCTAATAGTGCTAACTGCTGGTATATCTGTTTTTCCTTTCGTTCTATCAGCTTTACTTTCTGAACATCTGTAGTAAAAGCCATTTTATTTTTACTGACTTCTTCCGCTTGGGTTTTGATGGTGTTTTTAAAATCATCAATACGGATAAACGGAATAACGGAACCCACAAGGAACTGATGAAAATGCTTCGCTTTCCATAAGCCAAAAGCAAGGGTTTTGTAAAAGTCCATTTCATCTGAATTTTTACAGGCAATAACAAAGCAGTTGGGGCAAGGCTTTTCAAGTGGTTTTCCGCTGTTTAATCCTTTACAGAGAATGAAAACGCTAAAATCGTTTACTGGATTTTTTGAGTTGAATGTGTGAATTTTTGGACTGTGCATAATACGAGCTTTAAAGTTTGTATCTGCTTTTGCCCCTTGCCTGTGCTGTGCTTCGCTACGCTTCGCACAACACCATAAAATTTTTTGACAAAGAAAAAAAACAGAAAAAAAAAGAAAGCCCTTGTGTAGGTGGCGTGGCTAAAAAACCAAAAGGAAACGGAATAAGTCCCGAAGGGTGAAAGGCAAATACCATTAAAAAATAAAAGATTATTTGCCTTTCATTATGCCGTAGTCTTTTGGTTTTTTTATCAGCGTGGGCTTGTGTGAGCCACCTAATTTTGCTGCACTTTTTTATTTTATTTTTTTTCAAATCATAAACTCAAAAGCCAATTCAAGTCAAAAAAAGAAAGATGTTTTTCTTTATTACAGTTATTAAAATATCGAAGTCGAAATGACCTTGTGCGTTGGATTGGGGCTAACAAGTCGCAGGAAAAAATAAAGCATACCATACTGTAGTAGCGTTGGCAAAAAGCAAGTGCAAGGCAGGAATGGAATGGAGTAAAATGGGATGGGTGGAATGGAACGGCTTGTAGCAATTGCATTGAAGCAATGGCATTTTTTGTAAATTATTTCAACACAAAAAATATTGTAGCGGAGGTAATGCAATTGCCAAGCTGTAGAATGAAACTGTGCATTGCTTTACGAAATGGAATGGATGCGTTGCTCTTGCTGTGCGGTGCAATGAGGTGGCTGAAATGAAATGAGTGGTAATGAAGTGGAAGATAGTGTAGAGAATGGAGCAAAGCGTAATGAACGAAACGCTGTAACGGAATGGACACGAATGAATGAAGCTACCGAATGCACATTGGCAATAAAACAAAAGATGCTTTATTTTTTACTGCACCGCTGAAAAGGGTGGTTGGGGTGTGTGGCATTGGGGGGTGTGGGTCGGCAAGAAATACGGCTTCCATTTTATCAAAATGGCTATGGTATTGGCTATTTAACATAATGTTATTATGTGACAGCCTGTGCGGTTGGATGCTTGCATAAGCGATAGCAAAAGGCTGTGCGAAGCGAACACATAATGCCACATTATGTTATTTAGCTTCAGGCAGTTTTTATACTGGCATAAGCGGAACGGTGGTGGTGGTTGGAGTGTAGCGTTTTTTTGTTGCTATGCTGTGTGTTGGCTTGGCTCTTTGGCTGAGGAGCAAAGCGGAACAGGCAATGTGCCAAATGCTTGGGGAGCATAGCCACAAAAAATATGACAGTTAAAAACTGACTGCAATACCATAGGTGCAGTGCAGCGTAAGCCTTGTGTTTGGGAAACTGCACAAGCCGTATTTCTGTGAGGTTTGTTCGGGGGGGTATCAAACTACATGTGAGGAACGAACACCGCTTCTTTATGCATTAGGGATTGAAGTGAAAATCCTTTTGCCTTAGCAAAAGATTGTAACGGAAAGCCCGACCTGAAAGGGAATGCCCAGATTGTATAAAATGAAACTTAATGAACAATATAGGGTTTAGAATTGGGATGCAAAAGTAGTAATTATTTTGTTTTATTGATTACCTTTGTAGGTGGAAAACAAATTAAAAGAATGGATTATTCAGCACTTGTTAGGTCATACAATACCCTAAGCTACACCAATCAGCTTAGGGACTTGCTTGCTGAATTTTTTCAAACTGACAAGTTCCAAAAGTTTAGCAAATTTGAGCTGGCTAAAACTATCAATGATATTGCTTTTAAAAACTACGATTGCGAGGCGATACTAAAATATCAACTTGCAAAAGAGTTTGTTACGAAAAAATATGTTGCAGCATTTGAGGTAAAAGCAAAAACGAGTAGAACTGATTTTTTAGTGATAAATGGAGATACGAAATCTTTTGAAGTTAAGTCTAAAATTGACACATTAAATAGATTAAAAAAACAAGTTGATGATTATGGTGATGTATTTGAATACAACACTGTTGTTATTGACAAATCACATCTGGAAAAAGTAATTGAATTAATACCGGAATACTATGGTGTTTGGTATTATGAAAAAAGCAAAAAGGTAATTTACCGAGAAGCTAAATATAGCCCAAAGTTAAATGCTAAAGAACAGTTGTCATTGATGAATAAAAAGGAACAACAAAAGTTTTTTGGGACCATTGACAATGAGCAAATTTTGAATAATTACAACGCTGCTCAAATAAACTTAATGCTAAAACAAGCACTAAAAGCAAGATATAACAAAAGATGGTCATTTATCCAAAACCACTGGGAAGTTATATTGCCAATAGATTTACAATTCTTTTTTAATACCAACGTTAAACCAGAAATAATCTACGGCTGCTGAACATTTGTTTGATGTAACTCACCATTTTCAATTTTTAATCGCATACAATATAAATAGTGCTCCATCGCTATCTTCTTAAATTTAGCCTGACTTTTACCACTCTCTGCACCCGAGCTAATACTAAGCAAAGTATTATATCCTGGGTTTTCTGCACCCACAAAAGGAGGATTTGTTGCTAACATTCTTTGCGTTGCATCGGACGAAATAATTGCAGGTACAATTAAATTCTCAAATTGTATTAACTCCTTTACAGCGGCACGATAACCATAGTATTGATTTTCAGTTGCATCATAATATATAAAACCAGGACTAATTGTGCCCCCTGCCGTTAGGTCGTCTTTTTTTATACCTACAAAATCACCAGTAGCATTTACACCGAACTCATTAAGTATATCAATATCAATTTGGCTATTGTCAGCTTCGTAAACTACTTGACCGTGGTCTAATTTCACATTTTGTATCTCTGTATTAATTGCACTGCGAAGTAATATTTTACAACAAGTGTGGAAAGATTTTAACTCTGCAATAAGAGGACGCAATGGAGGACTTTTTGGAAATGGATTTATAGTATCTAAATCCATTATTATGTAGTCATTAGGACGAGCCAATGTAGATACTATACTGAAATCATCTTTAAAGGTTAAAGGAAATAAACGGAATGCTATACGGTCAAAATTGGGCTGTAACAATTCAAACTGATTTTGAATTGAATTAGTATCGCCAGTTTTAGAAAGAAAAGAAGAAATAACTGGTATAGCCTTACTTCTATGAATGGACAATTTATTTAAATACTCACACCTCTTTTCAAGATTGTTACTTATACTATATGAAAAAGCAACTACTTCATCCTTTACAGCACCAGACTGTTTTAAATAAATTGGTAAATCAATAAAAACAAAAGTTGACTGAATTGCTTCAATCAGTTCTATATGTATTTCCTCAAATGTTTTTTGAGTATCATCTTTTCTTGACCTATCAAATTCTTTGACAATTTCAATAAGAGGGTACATATGTTCTCCAAAATTGAAACTTTTCAATACGATGGTCTCTTGTTGCCTAACCCTAAATGTTGGCATATATATAAGATTATTGTCCATATTCGACTTTTAGTTGTTTAACAATTTGTAAATACTCATCTGTTGCCTCAAAGTTTTCATCATAGAATGCAAGAGAGCTTGTATATGTTTCGATAAATGAATTAAATTCAGTAGCTAACCATTTGTACTTTAAAAAAATATTCTCCTTTTGTGCTGAACTTAGAAGGTTTTGATTTATGTTGAAGCTATACCGTTCAAAAAAATATTCCTTATCATCAACTTTAAAAATGTGATTAAAAACATTCAAGTATTGAATGTCACAACTTACTTTGATAAGGCTTGAAGTTAATATTGATGAATAACCATTTACATTATCTACAGAATAGTCTTCTAATTGCTTAATAAAATTCTTTGATAGAACTATTCTTGGGAAAACTGCTTGTGTGCTTTCCATTTTATAAGCTGTTGCAAGAGGAACACCAAGTGCTATTGAAGATTTATCTATAAACAAACCAAAGTCAATGCCCCCTCGAAGAAAATAACCTTGCTGAATAAACTCGAAGTATAATTCAGAAATAATAAGTAATAATTCAACAAGTGAATTTTCCCCATTATCGCCAGTACTTTTTGCTGTGATACAAATGTTATCACTAAATAAGTAATAACTGAATTTATCACTATCAAGTTTTGAAATTGCTGAATTGAAGGTATTTATGAAGTCACTTGCTTTTTGAGAATAGTAAATTGGACTGTTTAACTCGCTATTATCTTCTTCAAATTCTCCGGCTGTTTCTTCAGCATTTGATGTGTTATAATATTCAATAGCTTCTCTTTCAAACTCTTCAAGCTTATTTTGAAAGCCTAATACATCTAAAAATGCAACAGCCCTATTTGTGTATTTATATTCTAACTCCATAATTTACCTTGAAATTGAAACCATATATCCCATAAAGACAATAAAGCCCAGTAAACCAATAATTTGCCACCAGCGGTAAATCTTAGTATGGTTGGGTGAAAACATCAAACATATCATACAGGAGAACGAATACCGAGGGTTTCGTTCAATACGTTGTATGGGTGAATATCTTGATGCTTTTTTCATTATACTTCTGTTGAACTTGTTACTACATCAAAATCTGCTCCGATGGCATTAAAGTGTTTTCTACCACATTTTATTTTGTCCGCTTCTGAATTTCTTAGCTTTTCAAAGTTTTTGGTGCTTTTGGTTTCTCTGACTAAATAAATGGTATTGTCGTTGTGTTTTACTATTGCCCAATCGGGGTTATAAGTACCTATTGGAGTTTCTACTTTAAAGAAAGAAGGTAGCTTGACAAACAATTTTATATCTTCTCTCTTATCCAAATCTTCTGCAAACTTTCTCTCTATTTCACTATCATAAATTACACGGTCAAATACTGAATTGTTAACTGCTAAACATTGCTCAAAATAGTCTTTCAATTCTTCTTCTCTGAATAGTTGCATACTCCACTCTGTATGCCCTGTAGTTAGTTTCTCATACTTTATACCGTCAATCATTAACCTATGTAACTCACGGTTTATGATGGAAGCAACAGCATCCATAAATTTTTGAGGGTTGATTGCAAACTCAGCAAGGCGGTTGCTATCTGAAAGAATTGTAACTAAGGAACTCCTTGTCAGTTCTGTTTCCTTTTGCAGGTATGCAAGAATATCAGGCAAATTGCCTGAGTATTCTAACTTTATTTCGTTGGCTTTTGTATTGGTTGTTGTTACTCCCTTTTTTTCAACTGCAATTAAATCTTCTCTATAAGCCACTTTTACCGGTTCTATTTTTTCCATTTCCTTAATGGCCTTAATTGCGTTAGCAATTAAAACATCTGTGGAGTAATCTACTTGGTAAGTGGTGCGGTGTTTTATCTTATTCCATAGGTTTTCAAATTCAGGGTCAAGAAATATTTGCTTGTTGATTTTTAAACGCTTTGGCTCTTCATCTTTTTTGATGTGTCTTTCTAACTGATAGGATTGAAGTACTGATATAATTTCGCTTTCTTTCTCTGCAAATTTTTCTGATAACCCCAATGAAAAGCCTTCTTTAGATGGATTGAACGAGGGCTGTATTTTACCAATAGGATCAATGAAACCTTTAGCAACTAATTCAGCCCAAATATTTTCACTTGATGTTCTGCCAATTGGAGTTTCTTCTTCACCTACTGTTTCTGTAATTTTTGCAAATGCAATTTTTGGAACTTTGCCAAAAGTTACTCCGCAATCTTCTTCATATTCTTTCTGTAAGCCATTTGCAAAATCAGCATAGCTTTCTCTTGCAATTACAGTGAGTTTATTTATGCTATCGTCTTTTACTCTTTCACCATCTTTGTTTACTGGCAATCTTAAACCCCTGCCCAATGTTTGTCTTCTTTCTTTGGTGCTGCCTACTTCTCTTAAAACACAAATTTGAAACACATTCGGATTATCCCAACCTTCCCTTAATGCAGAATGTGAGAAGATAAATTTCAAGGGTTCATCTAATGAAAGCAATTGTTCTTTGTTTCGCATGATTTTAGCATAGGTATCATCATCTGCTTGGGTGCTGCCATTGGTGTCTTTTAATACTCCCTTTTTATCGGCTGAGAAATACCCATCATGGATTTTTTCGACAGGAAAAATGTCTAACTCTTTGTATTGTGATAGTTTAATAAATTCTAAATAATGCTTTTCAAAAAGTTCTGCAAATTTGCCCGGTGCTGGTTTACCTTCTTCATCATAGGTTCTGTAATTGGCAACCTTATCTACAAAAAACAAACTCAATACTTTTATACCTCTGCCCTTTAATTGTAGTTCTTTATCCAAATGCTTTTTGATAGTGTTCTTAATTTGTATTTCTATCAAATCATCTGTAATGCCACCTCTTTCTTGCCCTATGTATAATCTGCCTGAAGTGAAATCAATAAATTCATTACCTGGCTCTGCACTGATGTCTAATACTTCAAAACCATTTTGATAGGCTGCCCTTTCATTGGAGAGTGTAAATAAATCAGCATTTTGTTTTACCCAAATATCCATTTCATTTACTGCTCCTATGCCTTGCACCTGAATACGGATTTTAGCTTTTATTCCTGCTTTGTTATTTACCTCTAATAGCTTTACATAAGCATCATTTTGAGCATTTGCACCAACTACTGATGCTACTACTATTTGTTTTACTAAACGTAATTCATACGCCTTTATAGGGTCAAGTTTATAGATGAGATTGTAGGGGTTTTTATGCGTAGCAGAAAAACGAAATATGCAAATGGGGTTAAGTGATTTTATTGCCTCCTGTGCTTTGGTTGTATTATCAACACTTTGGGGTTCGTCAATTAATACAAAAGGCTTTACAGCATTGATAAATTCTTTTGGACTGAAACCATTTAATTGATTGCGTTCTTGATTGAAAATATTGGTGTCTTTGTTGAAAGCATCAATATTAATTATCATTATTTGCAGCTGGTTGCTTGTGGCGAACTGCCGAAGGCGGTTTGCTTTTTTACTATCATACACAAAGTATTCAAACTCTATGTTGTTGTATAATGCCTTAAAATGTTCCTCAGTTATTTCAATGTTTTTTACTGTGCCTTCTCTGATTGCAACACTTGGAACTACGATAATAAATTTTTTGAAACCATACTTCTGTGATAATTCAAAAATGGTTCTCAGATACACATAGGTTTTACCTGTACCTGTTTCCATTTCTACAGAAAAATTTAAACCGTTCTTTTCAAATTCCTTTTCTGGTGTAGCATCTAAATCGTTTCTCTCTTGTATGGTGTGCAGGTTTTTTAAAATTACTTCATTACTTAAAGTAAGGTTATTTCCTAAACCTAATTCAGATTGAAAAATGCTGCTTTGTCCTGCTTGTGTGGATGTATTTATTTCTACTGAGTAGTCGCCTTGTTGCAAAGGTTGCCCATCAAACAATTCAACAAAACTGCTGACTGCTTGCAACTGAAACGGCTGTGTGCTATCAAATTTTAATTTCATAGTTTTATACCGTTCTAAAGTTTACAACTCCTTTGCTTTTCATTATCTGAACTGCATTGGTTTTTAGTGCATCTGCATTAGTTCCTTTAAATGCTTCATCTAAACAAATTACTCTTGTAGGGTGTAATTCTGCCATTGCTTTTAAGCAATCGTGTGATAGCTCTTTTTCTAAGCAAATGAGTAATTGACCTTCGGCAATACTAAAAACAGTTAGCCCTGCAAGTGTTAATTTTTCAATGGGTGTGGTAAGTTCAAAACCTGATTTTAGCAACAACTCATAGAGTATTGCCTCCTGTTCTGCTTCGGGTGAAATATGATTGATGTGCTCAAATAATTTTGCCTGTATTACTTCTGGTGTTTTTTCTAAAGTGGCATCCCAAATCTTGAAATTGGATTGTGCTAATTTGTAAACTTTAAAGCCTAAATCGAGTTCTATATTTGAATTAGGAGTACCAAAAATAGTTTTTGCTTCTTTGGCTGTTTTATCCAAAAATTCAATTTTGATTTTTTCCGATACTTTTTTAATTCTGTCCTTAGTAATATCAGCAATAGTTTTATAACCTTTAATAAATGCTTCGCTTTTTTCATCTGTAGGTTCTGGTATTTGAACACAAATAAATTTTCTGCTGCCGCCATCCTCTTTATTTAAATCTAAAACTGCATGAGCAGTTGTGCCCGAACCTGCAAAAATATCCAATACCAAATCATCTTCATTAGTGGATTGCAAAAGAAGACTTTTAATTAAATTTGATGGCTTGGGGAAATCAAATGCTTTAAAGCCAAATAGGTCTGAAATTTCTTTTGTCCCATCTCTTGTAAATATATTTTCGCCAATAATTGATGACAAACCCGTAAAGTCACCTTTTAATTCATTTAAAAAGACTTTTTTTCTTGGTCTTCCTGTTGCTTCTTCTGGCCATAATATTCTTTTTTCTTCGATAAGCCTTTTCATTGTATTCTTGTCGTATCTCCAACCAAGTTTAGGTTTTCCATAATTAATGCCAGTCTCTGGATTAATTAAATCATAATGGCAATTAGGTCTTAAATTCTCGGGTAACAAACCAACCATATTGCCACTTACCCAAGAGCCTCTGCTATCATTATCTGGATTTTTATATTGGTCAATTTTTCGTTCGTCACCTCTAATTAATTTCTCATCTGTTTGCTTAGCAAAACAAATAATGTATTCATGGTCTGTAGAAACACCAGTAATACTTCTATTATCCTTATTTTGTCTGCTTTTCCAAATAAATTGAGCAACAAAATTTTCTTCGCCAAATATTTCATTGAGTAAAACTTTTAAATTATTTATTTCATTATCATCAATAGAAATAAAAATTAAGCCATCTTCTTTTAATAGGTTTTTGGCAAGAAATAACCGGGGGTACATCATATTCATCCACTTGCTATGAAAACGACCATCTGTTTCAGTGTTTGTTGTAAATTTTTTGCCATCACTGTCTATTTGACCTGTATATTGTAAATATGTATCAAGATTTTCTGCATAATTATCTGGGTAGATAAATTCTTTACCAGTATTATAAGGAGGGTCGAAATACATAAATTTAATTTTCCCTAAATAGCTTTTCTGCAATAACTTTAGTACTTCCAAATTATCGCCTTTAATAAACAGGTTTTCTGTTTTATCAAAATCTACACTTTCATCCCTTGCAGGTATAAGCGTTGCAATGCTTGGCTGTTGAATAGTTTTAAAACATTCAGATTTACCGGGCCAATTCATACCATAGCGTTCTTTGCCTGTATCTATTGCCTCACCTAAAGTAAGTCGAAGTTTTTCCCAATCTACTTTTAAGCCTTCGGTAAATGCTTCTGGGAAAAGTTGTTTTAACTTTAGTAATTGATCCTCTGTGATATTCATTGAGGTAAGTTCTTGTTTTTGTATTTCTGCCATTTTCTTGTACTATTTTTATTTAGGGTCAACTAATGGATAAAGTTTAATTGAACCTGATTTTGTTTCCCAATATGAACCCGAACTATCCTTGTCGGGTAATGCTCCTGTTTCTGCACAAATTAATAATTCGGCAAATTCAACTGTTGCTTTTCCAAATTCTATTACATCATCATCACTTACTAACTGCCCATCAAAATTAAAATGTGCTCCTACCTGATTGCGGACTGCTTTAAGTTGTTTGAGTTTATCTATTACCTCCAATAGTGGAATGTTATTGGATAATACAGTGTATTTACCTGCTTCATCTTTAGCATAATGTTCTACTCTAAAAACCTTTAGTAATTCTTTAGATAAGCCTGTTAGTAATTCGTGAAGTTGATAGTCTGCTTTTGGCTTACGTGGCAAACGAGATGAATATTTCAGCGTAATGTAATCCAATAAATTTTCAAGCATTCTTCCGGCTGTACCTGCAATATTTTCTCTATGAAAATCTGCTTCGTCTGCCAATAGTTGTTTCAATTCTGCAAGTACAATTTTAGCATTGAATACACGAATACCATTTTCTTTAGTCCAGTTGCGGAGTTCTAAAAATTGAACATTTCCTGTTGGTGCTCTATTGTTGCGGTATCTTTCTCTCCACGGTCTGTAATGGGTTGTAATAATTATTTGTCCAAAGTGTTTTTCTTCATCATGCAATAACTCAATAAACCTATCTAAATGTTTATCATCAACTGACATAACCACATCATCCAAAACAAGGATAGTATCGCCTGTGCTGTACTTTTTTGCTAAAGCTAAAAATATGCAAATACCTAAAGTATCTAAGTGGCTTTCACTATAAACAGATTGTGGGGTAATGCCTTCCTCTGTATGAAAGTTTGCTTGTAGTTCTAAAGATGTTTTGAATTTAGGATTGAGAAATAGTTTTATGCCACCTAAACCTTCTTTAGGATGTATTTTCTGATACATCTGCTCTACTTCGCCTGAAATAGAAAGTAATTCAGCATCGTAATAGTCTTTACGCTCCTTTTCAACAATTGCCAATGCTTTTGCTGTGGCAATTGATAGTTTGCCTAATTTTTCTGATTTTGTAAGTTGAAGGGTAATTGTTTCAAATTGTGTCTTTATAAAGTTGTGCTGTTCTATCGCCTTTGACTTTAGTTTTTCAGCAGTTTCAATCCTAGCAAATAAAGCGGTTAGCGGTGTTATATTGGCTGTAAAACAAGTATAGTTAGCATTAATATCTGTACCAATGCTATCAACAAATGGTGCTATATCGGGTACATCTGTTTTATATCTGGCAATTGAATTTTTATATTTAATCAGAAGGTTGCTAAAGTTTTCGACTGCTTTATTCTGAATGGCTATGTTGCGGTCGTTTGTCTTTTTTGTATCTTCTACTAATTTGGCTGCTTTACCTAAAGCATCCATTGAAGTAATTTGTTTATCTAATGAAGCAAGTACTTTGGTTTTATCAATATCACTTGAACAAACAGGGCAATTTTTAATTGGGTCTTTTGCAGCAATATAATTTTTAGCCTGTTGTAACAAAGTAAATAGTGAAGCATTATTATTGATGCTTTCTGCTTGTAGTTTTTTTAGTGCTTCTGAAGCATTATTAAATGCCAATTGTGAAGCTTTAACTATACCAATTGAACTTAAAATTTCTTTGTACTTATTGTCAATAGCCCTCCATTCATTCGTTAATAAATTAAGGGTTTTAAGGGCAATTTTATCTTTGCTTAAATCTATTTCAGATTGTGTTTTTGCCCATACCAACATATCGCCTTGTGGCTTACCTTCTTTTGTCCAAGCCTGTTCTAAAGTGTCTTTTGCACTTGCAAGCACACGAACAGAATTTTCTAATTCACTATCAACATCCCTGCTTGTTTTTCTTAGTTCTTCCTCAGCCGAATAAATGCCTGATACATCAATGTAATCTTTCAATGAATTATACCTTTCAGAGGGTTTTAAATTCATTATATTGATGATTTGACTTCTTCTTAAAAACCTTAAAGGAGGCAAACCAGTTGAAGGGGATTTGGTGAAATCTTTAGCTGTTCCGGCTAATGATGCTGAAAAAGTACCACTATCGGTATTGAGTGTTATTTTAGTTTCGCCTGTTCCTGTACCTAATGATTTTATAAACTGTGGGTCGATGGAAGATTTATCGTCTAAAGAGCCTCTGTTGTCAGTTAGTAAGCAAATAAAAGCATCTGCAATAGTTGACTTACCATTGCCGTTTTCAGCAAAAATCATAGTGATTTTCTTTGAAGGGTCAAAGTCAATAGTTACGGGTTTGGTAGCACCCCTAAAAGAGGATATTTGCAGGTTATTTAGCTTCATCTGTTTCTATTTTTTCTGCATCAGGTTTATTTAAAACTTCTTCAAATGCTAATTTCCAATCCACATCCTTTAATGAGCCTTTTGCCAATTTAATCACCAATTGAGTTTCAGTATCATTGATTAAGCCAGCTGCCTTCAATTTTTCATCTATTATTTTTGCTAATTCTGTGTTGCTCTTGCTCATATCGTAGATTAAATAAGTTTCCATTTAATTAAAAACAAAGGTTCTTCATGCAGATTTTGTTTTAAGCGTTGCTCAACCTGGTCAATCAATCTGTCTTTGTTCTGTTCAATTTCTTTTGCTGCACCATCATATTCTTTCCATGCAGTATCTCTTTCATTTTCTAACTTCTTCCGTTGTTTTTCAAGTTTTAATTTATCGGGCAAATTGGGTGCTAAACGAGATTGTTTTTTTACCTCCTTAATTTCAAGATCCAAATCTTTCAGCGTTACTTTTAATGAGTTTCTGCGGTCTTCGCCCCAATGGTCTAATTTCTCTAATTCGTTTTCAAAATAGACAGCATTCCGTTGTCCAATTTCATCTAAGGTGCTTAAACGATGTGAACGAATTTGCTCTGCCAATTTCAAGGAAACATTTGTTGGTACTTCAATGATGGAGCTGTTAATAGTTGCAGGGAGTGAAAAGAACCTTTCACATTGCTGTTTATCTAACATGGTACCATTTTCGGTGATACCACATAACTGTATAAATTCTTCTAATTCAAATGAGGTTATACTTAGAACGTTGCCCATCATATAGCCGGACTGACCCACAAAGCCTTCAATAGCTGCAATATTTTTGACTGCATTGGAATAATCAAATATGAGTTCAAACTCCTCTAATTTCCTTGACTTACAGGTGTCAATAATTTTTTGGGCTAAAGGGTGGCCAATACGGTAAACATTAGCATCGTCAATATTTTTACCAATACGATATGGACCAGGATGTATTTTAACATCAGGGAAAGGATTGTTCAATAAACGAAAAGAATGTTCATCAGAGGAAAACTCTGCATTAGTTGATAAAAAGTATTGAGTAATATTCCATAGCCAAGTTTCATATTTAGAAAGGTACTCCTTACTCTCTTGCAGGTTTATTCTTAATTTCTCGTGTACCTCTTCATCGAAATTTTCTAAAAGTTGCTCCCTTGTATGTTGTAAGGCATTTGAGATATTCCCCTCCAATTCATCCCTTAATTCATTAAAGGCTAAATCAATTTGCTCTGTAGTTCTGCACTCTTGATAAATTTTGGCAATTCTTTTTTCAAAATCAATACCATTTTCTATACTACCAAGTAATTCATCTCTATCACCTAAAACATCATCGCTTGCTCCAAATACAACATTAAAAAGCTTAAATTTTTCATCGAGTAATTCATAAACTCTAACATCTGCTGCATTTGCCTTGTTTAAGAAATTTATAACTACTACATCATATTTCTGACCGTAGCGGTGACATCTACCTATTCTTTGTTCAATGCGTTGTGGGTTCCACGGCATATCATAATTGATAATCATGGAACAGAACTGCAAGTTTATTCCTTCTGCTGCTGCTTCTGTGGCTATCATAATAGTTGCTTCTTCTCTGAAGTAGTCAACTAATGCAGCCCTCATATCAGCACTCCTTGAACCAGTTGCACGGTCTGTATCTTTATACTTTGCAGCCCAAGCCGAATAAATTTCCCTTGATTTCGGGTCTGTATTAGAACCATTGAACAGAACTACTTTACCTGCGTATCCTCTGGCTTCTAAAATATTTCGGAGATATAATTGAGTTCTTGTACTTTCTGTGAATATGATTGCTTTTTTAGGAGCTTTTAATCTATCCATTTCCTTAAACCCTTTATCAAGGGCTGTAAAGAGCTTTTCACCTTTTGAGTTTTTAGTAATGGATTTGGCAAGTGTTTCAAACTCCTTTAGTGATTGTATTTCGGATTTTATGTTTTCTAAATCCTCGCTGGTATAAACCTTTTCTTCTTTTTCTTCTACCTCATCTTCATCCCACTCGTCTTTCAATTCATCAAAGGTTTCAAAATTGTCTGCAATTATTTCCTCTGTATTGGTTACGTTACTCTTTGTAATGATATTGTTCAGTTTAGAGCCTAATGCTTCGAGTGTGCCTGAAATTGCAAAAGTTGAGGAAGCTAAAAGCCTTCTTAATATCAGCGTCATCAGTTTTCGTTGACTTGCAGGTAAAGCATACAAATTTTCAGCTTGCAAATAATCTGTAACCATATCATACAAACGCTGTTCTTCGTCTGTTGGATAAAATTCTTCAACCAATGCAATTCTGTTTGTATAACGGATATACTCTAAAACCTGCCGTCTGAGAGTTCGTTTACAAATTGGTTTTAATCTCTCTTTTAATTCGGTGAAAGCTTCGGCATCTGCTGTGCTTGTTACTCTGCTGTATTGTGTTTTGAAACTTTTTAAGTCGCCAAAAGAATAGTCATCAATTATGCTTACTAAGCCATATAACTCTAACAGTGTATTCTGCAATGGGGTTGCTGTCAAAAGAATTTTAGGAGCATCATTTAAAGCCTCCTTAATTGATTTGGCAATTTTATTACCTGCTTTATAGACATTTCTTAATCTGTGGGCTTCATCTATTACTGCTAAATCCCAACCTATGGATTTTAAATAGGGTTCTTTGGTTCTTGCAAACTGGTATGAGCAAATTATTATTTCCGGCTGGTCAAATGGGTTTAAGTTTCCTTTCTTAACGAAATCATTAAATGATTTTGCTTCGAGTATTACTGATGAAAGAAAGAATTTATCTTGTAGTTCCTGAGACCACTGTTTGCGGAGATTTGCAGGGGTTATGATAATTATTTTTCTTTTTCTTTCTGCCCACTTTTGAGATATTACTAATGCTGCTTCAATTGTTTTACCTAAACCAACTTCATCGGCTAATATTGCACCTTTTGACAATGGCGAACGAAAAGCAAATAAAGCAGCTTCTACCTGATGGGGGTTTAAATCAACTTGTGCATCTACTAAAGTAGAAGCAAGTTTTTGCATACTATCTGATGAACTACGTTTAGTGAGTTCATAGGCAAAATATTTAGCGTGATAAGGTGTAATGCTCATTTCTTCTTATAGGTTTTAAGTACAAGTTTTAAGGCATCTTCACCCTCCTTGCTGTTGTTTATTGTTTCAGAAATTTTATCGGCAAGCCAAATGGTTATGAGAGGTTCTGATGGTGTTTGAAGAAACTCAGCCAATTTAATAACCTGCTCACGGCTTGCATTGCGTTCCCCTCTTTCTAACTTACTCACAAAGGCAGTATCAACTTCAAGAAAAGCTGCGGCTTGCCGAAGTAGTAATTTCTTGTTCTCTCTTTGTTTTCTTATGGTTTCACCGAAGGTCATGTATTCAACTAATTTTGACTTGTCAAAAGTAGTCAAATAAATGCAAAAAAGTGCAATAAAGTGAATGGGAAATATTTTGGCTTTATGGTATCAGGTATCATAGTCTCAAAACCCTAAGCCAAATGATACCGATGATACCTGATACTAAAAGGGAGTTTCGTCTGTTTCGTCCTCTGTAAACTCATCTTTGCTTGGATTGGCCAAACGATAGCTGCCGTTTGCCTCAACAATTAAGTCTAACTTTTTAAGGTTGGTATGTGCTCTTTTGGCTGTTGGAATGCTTTTGCCTGTTATTTCACAAAACCGCTTTACAAAATTGCTGTATGAAACAAGTTGGTCTCCAAATATTTCTATTGCAATACTCTCTAATTCGTTATACTTTTCTTCTTTTTTATCCTCATTAGGTTGAGTACCTAATTCATTCGTGGGGATTAATTTTCCAGTATTTTGGAAAATGAAAGTGTCTTCTGAAAAATCCAATACAATAGAATTTTGCTTGTATTCTTTGGGGCAATAGTTACCCTTTACTACCGTGAAATATCGGGTATTGTTGTCGCCTTCTGAAAGCTGAATACCTAACCTTACTTTTTGCATTAAACCGGCACCACCTTGAATATGTTCCTGCCCTGGTGCTTGACGATATGCTCCTTTGTTGATATGGTGAACAAACAAGATAAGGCAATTGTGTTTCTTGGCAATTTTATCAAATGTTTTTACAGTGTTTCTCATGGCCATATTGTTGTTGCTATCGCCACCTTTAAAAATGTCGCCAAAGCTATCTACTACAACTAAATCGGCAGGTGCTTTTGTAAGTTCTTCATCCAATGATTTTAAAATTTCTTCCTGTTCCATCGTATCGCCAAAGATGAACCGAAGGTTCTCTTTTGGTGTTTGCCCTAAACCCTGCATTTGGCGGTTCATTAAGTACCGTGTGTTGTCCTGATTATCTTCTGTGGCAACATAAATGGATCTGTTATGAATTGGATTAAGTTCAAAATCAATAAATGTTTTTAAGCCAAAGGCTACTTGAATACATAATTGTCTTGCGAATTGGCTTTTACCTGTATCGGGTTTTCCTGCTAAAACGGCTGTCCCTTTTTGCGGAAAAATTGGTGACATCAGGTACTGAGGTTCAATGTTGCCCATTGCCATTAATTCTACTGCATTAAATACAACTTTATCGGGGTTTAATGGTTCGGGAGGAGGTGCTTGAAGCGAAGCTGAAAGCAACTCGTTAAAAACCGATAATGAGCCTCTTGAGGCGAAGTAATCGGAAATGTCTTTGCCATTATCGGGAATAGTAGGTAGTGTAATTTTGTGAAAGCCATGTGTTACTGCCAAAAGTTCTGATTGCTTTATACCTGTTGCATCGTTATCATAAAGAACAATGATGTGATTGAAACGAAGTTTCAATTCATCAGCAATTGATTTTTCTAAAGATGCGGTTTCGCTGTTAAGCGAAATAGCATTAAAACCTTGTGCAGCCAAACTCATTACATCTTTTTCACCACCTGTTATGAATAGCTTTTCTCCTTTTTCGGGTAGTTGCTTCCATCCAAAAATATAACCCTGCTCTTTAGTTCCTAAATACTGGAACTTGTATTGTTTATCATCTAAGGGTTTGTAGAGTTTTAACCAACTACCATTATCATAAGCAAATATGAATTTATCGGAACTGCTCCTAACTGTGTATGGTTTTCCT
Organism: Cytophagales bacterium; assembly: GCA_020403045.1. Classification (GTDB taxonomy): domain Bacteria; phylum Bacteroidota; class Bacteroidia; order Cytophagales; family Cyclobacteriaceae; genus ELB16-189. The sequence continues at coordinate 21,105 of JADBYK010000003.1, read as the reverse complement.
TCTTTACTGATATTGCTAAATTCTTCTAATGCAAAAACATTAAAGCGTTGCAGGGTTTCAATTGAAATACTGTATTTGTTCCAAAAGGCTAATTCACCATTGCTGAATGGCCTCTTCTTGACTGTGAAATTTGGCTTGGTTTGTTCCGGTGCTGTTTGTTTTGGTGATGGAATTGTTTTGTTGGCAGTTTCCAGATTAAGACAATGGTCACGGTTAATTATTTCAAGTGCTTCTGGAAATGAAACATTGAAAATTTTCATTACAAAATCAAAACAACTTCCTTCATCACCAGTTGCAAAATCTTTGTATCTCCATTCATGCTGAGGTAATGCACAAAAAATATTGAACGATGGCGTTTTTTGTTTTTCCGCCAAAAATGGATTGCTGATATTTTTGCCTGTTATCAGTCGCCCTGTATTATGATAAGGTTGTAGGTAATGATTTAATATATCATAGCTTGATATTTTAGCCAATACGGCTTCTTTAGTGATTGCCATTTTCTTTGCTTTACAGGGTTATTACTAAGTCTCATTTTCTTTTTTTGAAAGCTTGCGTATAGTTGCCATCCAATAGTTTTTGAACATCACTCATGCGGTAGTAAATTTTTGAACCTACCTGAGAGAATGAAATAATGCCTTCGTCACGCCATGTTTGGGCTGTACGTTTGCTAATGTTCATTAACTGTAAGAACTCCTGATTGTCGAGAAATACGTCTTTGGGTTCTTTCTGTTTGTCTGTTAGTGCCGACTTAATTTCTTCCATTCGCACTACCAAATCTTGATACTGTTCTTTTGTGAGGATTACTGCTTCCATTTCTTTTGAATTTTTAAAGTTTATTAATGAATTGTGAAGCAAATTTGTGCAGTAAAGAAGGGGTAAAAGCCTTTGCAGATAAGGGTTTGGAGTGTGGTGTAGAGTGTAGAGTATGCAATAAAAAACGCCAAGCTGTTAAGCCTGGCGTTTGATGTGGTAAAAAAGATTTTTAAAACTTTCGGAAGGGTGTAGAGTGCAAATCAAAGAATATTGACCGCTTTTTCAATGATGGCAGCTTTAGCAGGTGTTTTTTGTGTTCTTAGTTTGTCTTTGGATAGTTCTGTACCATCTGCTAATTCAAAACAGTTGATTGTTATTTCCCATTGCTTCTGTTTGGTATCTTGAACTTTCTTAGCTGTGTTATGTAGGGTTTTGATGAAATGAGCCAACTCAGAAATATTGCCAGTCCAGATGATTTTTTTCTCAACTTGCTTGCCGTTGAAAACACTTCTAAAATTTGTCAATGCAGTATCATTATCCACAAAACTTTGCCTCTTTAAAGAGTTCAAAAGGTCTGTGATACGTTCTTGTTCTGTGTTGTAATTTTTATAAATGAACGATTGAACAATTCCAGTTGATGGTGTAGCTTTATTTATTAATACTGGTTGAACTTGCGGACTGATGCTATACTCGACTGCCTGTTTATCTAAAAATTCAATGGCCGCTTTGAGTGTTTTACCATAATGGAAATTGTAAAAAGTGTGTTGAATATTTTCTGTATCGGGGTTAAAACCTTCCTCAAAAGTATCTTTAAACTTAGGCGGTTCATCATTTAAGGCAATGTGCAGTGGGTTTGTATATGAACGATTGCGAAGCAATTGTTCTTCACTGGTTTCATATTTTGAGTAAAGGTTTTCTACTTCTTCCTGTGATGTATGGCAGTGTTGCAAAGTTTCATTTAACTCAAACTTCAAACGGTTCAGATATGGTTTTCTTGCGGACTGGTCAAGGTGAATAAGGTTTGATAATACTTCCTTTTTGAAGTAGGAAAGATTATCTCTCCATTGATAGAAATAACTAAGTGGAGCATATTCCAATGGGTAGTTGTATTCAAACGATTTTATAAAAATATTGAAATTATCATCCTTGATAGGGCTTACTGCTGCTGTGGTTGAATTACCTACTAAACCAGCCTTGAAATCATTATAAACCTTTTCAGTTGCTTCTTTGAATTGGCTAAAATGATTTGCGTAGTGCTTCCATACATGAGTAGCATATTTTGCATCATATTCATTTTCTTTGTATTCCACCACATTCGGGAACCAATGAGTATTATGGTAGTTTAGCAGAAAAGCCTTATGTCTTTTGGGTGGTGTATGGGTTTTGAATTGTTGAAGTGATAAGCTGAGGTACTTATTTATTTCTTGGTTATTTAGTGGCCTAATCCGTTCATATAAAGCCTTTGTAAATTCTGTCAATAGTGGACCTGAAATGAATGTGTCAAAATAAGTAGGGTCGAATTTATTTGTTTCCCAAAGTTCATCAACCTTTCGTTTATACTCTACTGCCTCAATTGCAAGCCTGTTTTCCAATTCTTCTACTATCAATGGATCAGCATTATTCAATTCAGGTTGGTGAATTGGTTTTGGTGCTTTAGTCAGCAGTTCTGCCTGTTCTTTTGCAAAGGTTATTTCTGAGCCTAAAATTTCTTTCAATTGTTCGTTCCATGCCGGCTCTTTCACTTTATCGAAACCATATTTTGCGAAAAGTTCTGCACGGGTAATGGCAGCCAGGCTTTTTGAAAGCCTTGCTGCTTTTTCAGTCGGGTGTAATTTATCTAACTCCACTAAGTAATTGTCGAGCTTCATGTTTCTTGCCTTTTTAAGCGAAGCAATGAACTCAGTAATGTATCTTTTTATCTGTGTGGTGTTCTGTATGCCGTAGGTTGTTTTAACATCAATAAAACGTGGGTTTTGAGGATTAGCAAGATATTCATCAATAGTGAAATCATTTTCTTCATCGTCAAATTGCCATGTGTCAATAAAGTCTATCAGGAATTTAAACTTTATGTACTCTTTTCCTTTTTCACCCATAGGCAAGCCTTCCACAAATGTGAAAAGCTTGTCGAGGTATTGGTTTATCTGTATTGGGTTTAATTTACTCATTGAAAATATCCATTGCTTTATCGAGTTCTGAACTAACTATTTTTGCATAAACCTGAGTTTCACGAATTGCAGCATGACCCATCAGTTTTGAAACTTTATCTATACTTATGCCTTTTCTCAATGCTCTTGTGGCAAAAGTATGGCGGCTGATGTGGAAGCTAATTTTTTTCTCTATCTCCAATTTATCAGCGATAATTTTAAGGTTTTTATTTATGTATGCCGTTGCTCTGCTTATTGCTGTGTCCAATTCTCTTGCATCATCTAAATTAATATTGGCAGGTAGCAAAGGAAATATAAAAGCATTTTTGTTGGGCTTCTTTGGTTTGTATTTTTCAATTATTTCAATTCCCTTATTTGGCACTTTTATAGAAAGCTGTGTGCCTGTTTTCATTATGGTAAAATTGATGTGCTGCCCATCAAAATGTTTCCACTGCAATTGAAGCATATCAGAAACCCTCAAACCACCTGCGGAGGATGCAAACACAAACATATCTCTGTGAAGTTCTAAACGAGTGCCGGGTGTTGCTGGAAAGTTCTCAATCTGCAAAAGTTCTTCCTCTGTTAAATAGGTCCTTTGGGTTTTCTCCGTTTTCATTTTGTACTTGTTAAACGGAATAATTTGATGTTCTATTAAATCTTGGCTGTAGGCATCATTGAAAAGTTTTCTGATAAACTTGAAATCCTTGTGAACTGTGTTGGTGCTGTTTTTATGATGCTCCTTTAAATGCTTTTCATACTTGGTAAGAAATTCCGGTGTGATGTCTTGAAATGCCAAAGTGTTTCCGTTCATGTAATCTTTTAGCTTCTTGATGATGGAACAATTTTTATCATAAGTTCCAATCTTTCCATCTTTCAAATACAATTCAATTGCTTCATCAGCAAAGGCAAAAAAATCTGATGGCTTCTTTCCATAAATTTTATCCCGAAGCTGACGAGTGGTTAATGACTTGGTAACGGTATCATGCTCAAATACCTGGTCTTGAAGCTCGGTAAATTTATTGGCAAGAAAGGAATTGAACCTTGCACTATTAGGGTGTTTGCTTTTGATGCAGTTCTTTTTTACATCCCAATTATCTTCGGGTATCATTATACCTGATGAAATGTAATTTATTTTCCTATCTTTGATGATACGAAAGTGAACAGGGGCTTCGCCTTTTTTGTTTAACTTGTCTTTGCGATAAACTATTGATACTGTTGCCATTGTGAATGATTTTGAACAATACAAAGGTAAGCAAAATAAAGCAAAGTGGGGTAAACAATGGGGTAAACATTTTCAACATTTTGGTGCTTTTTTCAACATTGAATTGCACTACAAAAACGCTGAAAGCCTTGTAAATAAGGCGTTTCAGAGTAAAATGATATAAAAGAGTGAAGTTAAAGTAGTCCCAGCGGGGTCACTTTAATAGAAGGCAATCATTTGTAAATCAAGTGATTGCCTTTTTTATTTTGCCATTGGTAGCGGTATTGGTAGCGGTATATGGTTATTCCTGTTTCTTTGATAGAAAGACTCTTTTAGCTAAGTTTAACCAATGAAGTACATAATATCACTCTTTATTTCTTCCATATTATTAATCTCCAAGGCTCAAGAACCTTCCTTTCCAAAATTCCAATTAACTCGCGAGGGAATTGAGCCAATCGTTTTAATAATGGATAGCATTACTGCCCCGGAACTATATAAAAGAACTATTTTTTGGGTTCAAAAAACTTATCAGAATCCTGATAAAGCGATGGTCGCTAATATTCCGAATGAGGAAATCCGTGTGGAGGGATATAAAAAAACGGCTTGGATACATAAAGGATTTGGAATGGTAATACCCTATGATCTTGCATATACTTTCAAAATTCAATTTAAGGATATGAAGATTCGATTAAGTTATATACCAAATGAAGTTTTCGCTGGCGGCAAAATGGCAAAATTTGAATCTTCATCATGGTTCAAAAATGATGGATCAATTGCTAATTCGTGTAAAAACTACAAATCTGGTCTTGAAGACAGCATGAACGAACTTGTTAACTCACTATACAATTCTTTGAAAGAAGGAAAGAAAGACGATTGGTAGATCAATTTCTAGTTTCTTAAGGCTATTTAATATCGTTCATTCTTTGCCCGATCTCGCTCCCGCGCTTTATATCTTATTCCATTAATCGAAGCATCATAAAATACTACTAGCTGACATCCGGGCATAAGCTTACAAAGTTTGTTTAATTCGCTTTTGGATAAGATTTTATTATCTACTTCATATTGGCCGTCATCTCGTTCGGTTGCAAGGATTACTATACTCTTTGTCCGGTTTCTGGTTTCTGTCTTCATTTTGCCAAATTGAAATCAATTGTGATTTTATCAGCTCCGGGTTTGGTCGGACGTTTTGAATAGCAAATTAGAATGACATCACAATTGCTAATCCCTACCAATTTGTGATACTCATCTTCTGTCAATTGGATAGAATCTTTATAATAAGGCGATCCTAAATAATAAAAGCCATCCTTAAACCAAACTGTTATCCATTTACTGTTGGGTGTCTTCATTGTCAAGTGTTGTGTTTGCCAAAAGTTCTTTCAATAATTCGGGTGATAGTTTTGTGTAATCTATCTGAGCGGATCTACTTTGGGAGTGATCTTCTATTTTTAATTCTTTCGACTTTGGTAATACATAAGCGAGTAACTCAGTCAAAAAATGAAGTTTCTCTTTTGGGGAAACCTCCGAATAGATTGCTTCGATCTCTTCCAATTTGCCGGATAAAAACAAAGTGATCTTTTCTTTGATCTCACCTTGTAAACGGTTTGTAGCTCCTTTGGGCTTTAATCCCTTGTGGCCTGGCCTCAGTCTTCCGTTCTCATCTCGCTCCATAAAAACTATATTTTATTGCTCACTTTTTTTTTCGGTTTCTGATTCTATAAGTGGAAATAGTGCTTTGCATCTGATCTGCCTTTCTTTTTGTTAGCCTACCATTTTTAAGAAAGACTCCGGGCTTCTCTCTTTTTGCGATCCTTACAGTTTGCAAAGTCCCAGCTCCAAAATCTTCAAAGGATTTTTGAACACTAACTAACCCAATGGAGGAGGCTACCTTTTTTAATTTGCTAACTTTGCCAACGGATATTTGACAAGCTTTAGCAAGAAACCCGGAGGGAATTGAGATTTGATTTGTGAATCCCCTTTCGCTCACTCTCCCTTTTCCCTTCCGGATTGCTTTTTCTATTGAGGTAACCTTTGCCCCGAATAACATTGATTCAAAAATTTCCTTATCCCTTATCTCTCTGGGTGAGGCTTCAAATGATTGAAGGTTGAAACCTTTTTGGCCTGTTATAAATTTCCATGATCTGAGGTAAATCGCTTTTTGATCTTCACCTATTAAGCCATCATTTAAAAGAGATTTAAGAAGCTTGTTAAAAGTCCTTTGATCTTTTCCATATTCCCGGCAAAGTCTTCCTATAAGTGATTTATTAAAGTACCCGGGCTGAAATCTTACTTTGAGGTAAGCTAACAACCGCGAAGCTTCATTAATTGGTAGGCCGGAAGGAATCGAAAATGATCTCACTTTGAAAAAACTTGATTAATCAAAGTTTTTGATAGAGGCTTGCTTTCTCTCTCGCCTCAAAAAGTTGACCGTTCAAATCCCCATTTAAAAGCAAACTCTTTGCCGTCACCGGGTCTAAATCAGTTTTGAATAAATCAAATCCTAAATCCCTTTGAAAAAGGATTAAGGCTTTCTTGTCATGGTCTCCAATGAATGTACCTCCACCAAGCGGAAAGAATCCGCTAACGTGTTTACCCTTGCTTACCAAAGAAAAGGCCGGGCTTCTTTTGTGAATGTAGATCGGATTGAGGAGGTAAAGAGTAGGGGTGAAGATTGCTTCACCTTCGATCAAAACAAATGCTGTTTTTGAATCGGGCTTCTTTGAAAACTTGTTAAATTGCATACTCATTTAGTTAGATAGTTTAATGCCCGGAGTTTGACCCCTCCGGGTTTTTTGTTGGTTAAGATTTCGGTTTGAAAAGATTTTCTAAATCAGACTTTTTGAAATAAGTCTTCTTACCAAGTGCATAGGCTTGGATTCGTTTCTCTTCTTTGATCTTGTAGAGGAAACTTCTTGATACACCTAAGAAAGCTCTGCTTTCGTGGATGCTTAAAAACTCTTTGGCTTCAATCATGGGTGTAAAATTCCATGATTGTCCTTACTTGATTAGTAAGGAAAGAGTGAGAAGATTGAGGGTAATATTCTTACTTACTTTTTCTTTCTTTCTTGTATTCCGATAGCGACTGTTTGAAAGAATCTAAGCTAGTAATTTGAATTTTGCTTTGCCATCCAATTTTATCAAAATTATCTCCGTAGTAGATTTGCGTTTTAACTGATTCATTCATGAAATCAAATAAAAACTGATTGGATAAGGTTTTCTGTAACTCTAAAATTATCTCATAACCGCCATTACTCAGAAGCTTTTTCAGATTAGAAATAGGTTTCCCATTTGTTGGAGCTTGTGCGAAAGTATGAAGCTTAGAATAAAATGATGCGATAATGAAATCTATCATTGTGGGATGATTAATAACAATCGCTTTATCTCTCTTTGTTTTGCCTCGCTTCCCTAGTAATGTTATTTTATAAATATCATCTCTTACTCCGTTTAAAATGGTTGACGGAGGTTTGTTATGATCGAAAAGTGATTTCCTTAACCGAAAAGCTTCTTTTTGCATCTGTTCAAAATTACCTTCTTCTGAGGTGTTTGAAATCAAAGATTGAAGTTTCTTTAGTTTCTGAATAACCTTATCATCTTTAATAACCTTACCCCAATCATTTGTGTATTCAAGTTCTTTAGTTGAATTATTCCCCTTATCAATCCCCTTTATTACTTTCATTTTTTGTAGCGTTTAGAGCCTAATTTCAAAGGTTTTTAGTTTGCAATTCTAAGCGGTGAAACCTCAAACTTTTCTAAAAGCTCCTGAGCTGCAAATTCTTTATCTTCACTCAGGTAGTTTTTGAGGAGGACTTGAATAGATTTTCCGGTGATCGTGGCGATAGTTGGAATGCTTATTCCCTTCTTCGCTGCAATGTTTACAAAAGTTCTAACCATGTCGTGTGAGCTTATCTCCTCCCAGACAAAAACCTCTTTAAGGTTATCTCCTTCGCCTATCTCAGTAGTCTTGGAAGGCCAAAGGCTTTGATAGATAGCTTTAATTCCCAATCGGTATTTTGTTTCCGGTATGTGTGGGAGTTTATAGTTATTCCTTTCCAATACTTCTTTAGCCAAAGGCAAGACCGGGACTAAAACAAGTTTCCCTTTTTTCTTGGTCTTTATCTTGAAAGCTTTTTTGTCCTCAGTTAGATTAGCGCAAAGCCTTTGCAGATCGGAAACCCTTACCCCTGTGGAGGATTGCAAAACCATTAAATCCCTAACAAGATTTAGACGGCCTTTTAATTGTGTCGCTGCGATTGTAGCGAGTTCTTTTTCCGTTAGCTGAATCTTTACCCCGGCTGTTTCTGAGTATTCTATATCGGCTATATTGAATCCTAAACGGCCTCCGTTTTTGATATGCCATTTAAGGAAGCTTTTAAAAGTCTTCAAAGATTTTGCAACCCCGTTCGGGGCTTTAGTCTTTGCCTCCTCCTTTTTGCCTTTAGTTCTCCAAGCTTCCGGGCTATTGACTAACCAAGCTTCATACTTTTGAAAATCTATTTGTGTGAATAGTTCCGGCTTTATGTGTTGGCGTTTCTTGCCTGTAAGGAATTTGGAGAGTAGCTCCCGGCTGTTTCGGTTATTGCGGATCGTTCCGTTTGTTCTCTTTCTACCTTTATATAGTGTTTGATCTTGAAACTCCAAGTAATCATTCCACCTAGCTAAAAGGCTATTTTTAAAAACGGCCTCCGGGACTTTCTCTTTTTTATCTTCTTTGTGTTTCTCCCATGCCTCCCTAACCTTTGAGGCTTCCGGCTCTCCCTCTACTTTTGAAACCGCGTTTCTATTAAACTCCTTTTTCAGCTCATTCAAACGATCTTCAAGCTCAGTATCCTTTGGTTTTCCTTTGAGCGAGTTCTCTTTCTCTGAAATCCAATTATCGAGCGAGCATTTCCGGCCTGTGGCAATTAAAATTTTTTCTTCCTTGTGATTATATCGAAGGTAGATAGGAAATTCTTTGCCTTTGTCTTTACTTTTCTTCTTACCAAATCGGAGGATAAAACTAGTATTTGCCATATGGTAGCGGTATTGGTAGCGGTGATAAATGTCTTTTGGTGTCCTTAATTGTTCACAAATTAGCTAAAAACGCTGTTTTGTGCAATCGGAGGGCAATAAATAGTTTGGGGCGAGTCCCAGCGGGGTCACAAAACACTAATCCAAGGAATCTCCTTGGATTTTTTATTTTAATCAATCCTCACCTTCCTATTTATTGGCTGGTTGATAGATAGAAAAATATACTCTTGAGGCAGCTCATTTGTTTGTATAAACAGTATAAAAAACTACTTTTGCGCTTCTAAATTTAGGGAATCAATCATTTAGCAAGAACCTCACTATCAGTTCAATAAAAAAATAAATAACCTGTACATGACGAATAGCGGAAAAATCACTCAAGTAATCGGCCCGGTGGTAGACGTGGCCTTTGATGAACCTGGCACAAAACTCCCCAATATCCTTGATTCGTTGGAAGTTCGGAAAGCAGATGGAACACTAGTGGTGCTCGAGTGCCAGCAGCATTTAGGCGAAGACCGTGTGCGCACAATTTCAATGGAGGGTACCGAAGGACTCGTTCGTGGGATGAAGGTGACTGACACAGGGTCTCCTATTCAAATGCCGATAGGCGAAGATATCAAGGGTCGTTTGTTTAATGTAATTGGTGAAGCTATTGATGGTATTCCACAGCCATCCGGCAAGCAATCGTTACCTATACATAGATCTGCCCCTGCGTATGAAAATCTATCTACTTCGTCTGAGATTCTTTACACGGGTATTAAAGTAATTGACTTGATTGAGCCCTATGCCAAAGGGGGTAAAATTGGTTTGTTTGGAGGTGCCGGTGTTGGTAAAACTGTTTTGATTCAGGAATTGATTAATAATATCGCGAAAGCCTATTCAGGACTTTCTGTATTTGCAGGTGTTGGCGAGCGTACTCGTGAGGGGAATGATTTGTTGCGCGAGATGATTGAGGCGGGTATCGTTGATTATGGTCCTGAATTCATGAAATCTCTTCATGCCGGAGGCTGGGATTTATCCAAAGTAGATCAGAACAAACTGAAAGATTCAAAAGCAACATTTGTGTTTGGTCAAATGAATGAGCCGCCAGGTGCGCGTGCACGGGTTGCATTGTCTGGATTGACGGTGGCAGAATATTTCCGAGATGGCGATGGCCAAGGAAAGGGCAAGGATATTTTGTTCTTCATTGATAATATCTTCAGATTTACACAAGCAGGTTCTGAAGTGTCCGCGCTATTAGGGCGTATGCCCTCAGCGGTAGGTTATCAGCCTACGTTAGCGTCAGAAATGGGTGCGATGCAAGAGCGAATTACCTCAACCAAAAATGGTTCGATTACATCCGTGCAAGCTGTTTACGTACCTGCTGATGATTTGACTGACCCGGCACCGGCTACTACGTTTGCTCACCTGGATGCAACTACTGTATTGTCTCGCAAAATTGCTGAGTTGGGTATATACCCTGCGGTAGATCCGTTGGATTCAACTTCTCGTATTTTACGTGCTGACATCGTGGGAGACGATCATTACAATTGTGCGCAACGCGTGAAGCTGACGTTGCAGCGTTACAAAGAGTTGCAAGATATCATCGCGATCTTGGGTATGGATGAATTGTCTGACGAAGACAAGCAGACGGTTAACAGAGCAAGACGCGTGCAACGCTTCTTGTCTCAGCCTTTCCACGTTGCCGAAGCATTTACCGGATTGAAGGGAGCGTTGGTTGATATTAAAGATACGATCAAAGGCTTTAATATGATTATGGATGGAGAGTTAGATCATTTGCCTGAGATGGCCTTTAACTTGGTGGGTAGCATCGAAGATGCGATCGCCAAGGGAGAGAAGATGATTGCAGACGCGAAGTAATTTGAAAACAAGTTGATTCATTGCTTTGTTGAATTAGAGAAAACAACGAATCAACGAATCATCAAACCAACGAATCAGTTATGTACCTCGAAATAATAACACCAGATAAAAAAATCTTCGAAGGAGAAGTAAGCTCGGCTTCCTTTCCCGGAGCTGATGGTTCTTTTCAGGTGTTGAACAATCATGCACCTCTGATCAGCCTGCTGAAAGATGGTATAGTGGAGTATAAGTCAAAAGAATCAACACAACGACTGAATATCAGCGGAGGCGTTGTGGAGGTGTTGAAAAATAAAGCAATTGTCCTCGCGGATGGAATAGAATCTTAAGATCGAATTTAAAAACAGTATAAAAAAACCCGGTCAAAAATTGATCGGGTTTTTTTATGTTATGTGTTAGACATTGGTCTATTGTACAAGTAACCATTTCACAAAAAACACAACACCGACAATAAGCGAAATAGCACCAATTACAACAAAGAATTGTCCGGCTACACCGAGTAATAGCCCAACGATTCCTACGGCACCAAAAATGGCGGCTAACTTTAGATTTTGATCTAACCCTGCTGCCTTTGTGGAACTTACAGACATTCCTTTATTTTGATTTTTAGAGATGTTTTTAATCCCCTTTTTTAAAAGTTGACGCACTTCTTTTCTCTCAGGTCTTGACATCTTCACGTAATTATTTCCGAAGTCTTTTTTTGCTTCAAGTAAAGAAAGTGAAGGCGTAGACTGTGTACTGGCTTCCAACTGTAAAGCATCAATTGGTGTAGACGCGGCTGCTAATGGCTCACTTTTTAACGATTTGGAGTTTTCAGCAGCATAGTAATTACTAGCGCGGGGCGGAAAGCTCGCTGTATATTTTGAGCCAGAACAAGCCGCAAGGAAACAGATTGAAATAATGCAGAAAAGATTTCTCATAGTTTGTTATTTTTTGTTCGGATGAATATAGAAATAATTCGGTTAAAAAAACGTTTTTCAAAAGCCCAGAAGAATTGAAATTGTCCAAACAAAAAGCCGTACAGCAGTAGAAAGGCATTGTAAACAGGAAGAATCAAAACATAATAAAGAGTGGAAGCCCAAAGGGGCATTTCCGTATCAGTAAACCAATATTGGAATAGCGGCTTCTTGAGAAATAGGACAGTGAAACCAGTGCATGCAAATACAACTAGTATAATGATGACCTGGTAAATACTATTTACTTTCCACCGTATCTGGAGTTTTTGCAGCCAACTCATTACTCAAACGTTTTTGTAAAGAACGGAATCAAAAAAAGGTTTCCAAAATTGATTTTCGGGCAAGTTGGCGGTAATCCCTAAAGGTTCTTTTTTAACCGGATGAACGAAATGCAGTTCGCGCGCGTGCAGACAGATGCTACCATCAGAGTTAGGGGTTGGGTAGCCGTACTTGACATCCCCCACAATAGGACAGCCCAGCGTAGCCAACTGCACTCTAATTTGGTGAGGTCGCCCAGTGATTGGTTTAACTTCGAGTAAAAAAATACCTGCTTTTTGTGCAAGTAGCAGATAACTCAACTCCGACCGTTGACCGGAAGGATTTTCCCTAGCGTAAGCGGTTGTCTTGTTTTTTTTCTCGTCTTTTACAAGCCAATGAATAAGTGTGCCCTGTGAGTTCGAAGGTTTTTTGGCCACCAATGCCCAGTACGTTTTTTGAGTGTCTCTGTTTCTGAAGAGTTCATTCATTCGCTCGAGTGCTTTTGAAGTTCGAGCAAATACCACCACACCAGTTACGGGGCGATCCAATCGATGCACCACTCCTAAAAAGACATCGCCAGGCTTTTGATACTTTTCTTTTATGTAATCTTTACAAATGTCAACGAGTGGCTTATCGCCAGTGGCATCGCCTTGCACAAGTGTTCCAGACTCCTTATTAATTGCCAGTAGATGGTTGTCTTCGTATAGAATAGTTAGCATTGTTCAAACTTGAGAATTTTTTCTAACTTTAAATATGCAAAACGCAACTATTGACCGGACGAAGGAATGGACAGTGGAGGATTTTGTTCAGTTAGAGGAATCAAATCTGCCCTGTGAACTAATAAATGGTGAATTATTTATGAGTCCTGCGCCCAGTTTAACCCACCAAGTTGTGTCAAGTAATCTGAATGACATCTTGAAAGCATATGCAAAAAAAATAGGCGGATTTGTAGCCTATTCTCCATTTGATGTTTACCTCGACAACAAAAATGTTTTTCAACCCGACTTGCTATTAGTAAGAAAGCAAAATTTAGCCATCATTACTGAGCGAGGGCTGCAAGGCGCCCCAGATTTGGCCGTAGAGATAATTTCTCCTTCCAATGCTTTTAAAGACAGGAATCATAAGAGAAGGCTTTATCAAAAATTTGGAGTGAAAGAATATTGGATTGTAGATCCTGGAAATAGAACATTGGAAATCTATGATTTCTCTTCTGAAGAGACACCCATTCTATATCTAGTTGGTGAGGGAGAAGTGACTTCCAATCTATTGCCCGGGCTATCGTTTTCCTTCGCAGATTTATTTACACGCTGAGGGCTTCAATCCTTAAACTCCGAAGTAAAATGAAAACTGATTTCGGGGAAATTGTCTTGCACCATTTGCAACCAGGCTCTAGATTCTGCCATAAAAACAATCTTGTCATCTTTATCTCGTGCAATATGGCGCTGTTTTGAGTCGATAAATTCAGCTAATTTTTTGGGATTTTTGCTGCTGATCCAACAGGCTTTGAAAATATTTTGACCTGCAAACTCAACGGAAGCACCATATTCATTTTTTAATCTGAATTGAATGACTTCAAACTGCAATGCACCGACTACACCTACTACTTTCTTCTTACCCAGGTCATAGGTGAACAATTGTGCAACGCCTTCTTCCATCAATTGCAAAAGGCCTTTTTCCAATTGCTTCGTCTTCATCGCATCTTTGTTGATTACCTCTTTGAAGATTTCGGGTGAGAAACTTGGAATTCCCGTATACACCATTTTCTCGCCAGCAGTCAGCGTGTCTCCAATTTTTAAATTCCCCGTATCATATAGACCGACAATGTCGCCAGGCCATGCTTGCTCAACCGTTTCTCTATCCTGTGCCATGAAGGCTGTAGCATTTGAAAAACGAATACTCTTGTCTTGACGCACGTGATAATAATTGCTTCCTCGCTCAAACATGCCAGAGCACACCCGAATAAAAGCAATACGGTTTCGGTGTTTGGGATCCATGTTAGCGTGAATCTTAAAAATGAACCCGGAAAATTTTTCTTCTTCTGGTTTTACCTCTCGTAAAGTAGTTTCGCGTGCAATAGGTGGAGGGGCAAGCTGTATAAACGCATCCAATAGTTCTTTCACCCCAAAATTATTTACAGCACTTCCGAAAAACACAGGGGCAACTTCGCCATCGAGGTAAGTTTGCACATCAAATTCAGGGTAAACCCCTTCAATGAGTTCTACATCAGTTCTTAATTGCTTCGCGTAGTTTTCGCCCACCAGTCGGTCGATCTCTTCACTATAGATGTCAGAGATCTTTACGCTTTCCTGTATTGTGACTTTGCTTGGTGTAAATAACTGAAGGCTTTTTTCATACAAGTTGTACACGCCTTTGAAAGTTTTGCCCATGCTGATCGGCCAGCTGAGTGGGCGTACTTTGATGCCGAGCTTTGCTTCAATCTCATCCAGCAAGTCAAACGGATCTTGCCCTTCGCGATCAAGTTTGTTGATAAAACAGAGCACCGGTGTGTTTCGCATGCGGCATACTTCCATCAACTTTTCAGTTTGTATCTCTACACCCTTTACGCAGTCGATAACCATAATCACACTGTCCACAGCAGTCAGCGTTCGGTAGGTATCTTCGGCAAAGTCCTGGTGGCCAGGTGTGTCTAGCAAATTGATCTTGATTCCTTTGTAGTCAAATCCCATTACTGAAGTGGCTACAGAAATGCCCCGTTGTTTCTCGATTTCCATCCAGTCGCTGCGCGCGTGGTCTTTGATCTTAGATGATTTTACAGCTCCTGCCTTTTGAATGGCACCACCAAATAGCAGCAACTTTTCGGTTAGTGTAGTTTTGCCGGCATCCGGGTGACTGATGATTCCAAAGGTTCTGCGTTTAGCTATTTCCTGTTCCAGCGTCATGGGTTGATTCTAATAAAAAAAGGGATAGAAAATCTACCCCTTCATTCTGTTTGCTAATATTATTTGCAATTCAATATTCCAAATTCAAGAAAGCAGGGTTTCAATTTTGAACTTTGAATTTCAAATTGGATTTACGAATTGGACTCCAACTTTGCCTTGAATTTTTTGGCATTCTGAAATTCGCTCGACTCCCAATACTTATCGATGATCTTTTGGTATGTGGCTTTTGCTTTATCCGTGTTGTTTAATTTTTCGTAGGCCAGGCCGGCTTTCATCAAATAAAAAGGGGTAAACTCCTTATTCGGCTTGTAGCCTGCGGCTTTTTCATAGTATTTGGACGCATCCTCATAATTTTTCTGCTCCATATAGGCATCGCCAATCAAGCTGTAGGCGCGGGCTTGTACCAATAAGTCGTTTGCCTTGTAGCCCTCTAAATGAAAGATCGCAAGCGGAAACTTTCCTTGTTTTAAATAGATCGCTCCGGCATAGAAGTTGGCCAAGTTGCCCGCTTCGGTTAAGCTGTAATCATCAATGATTTGAAGGAATCCTAAGTTATTGCCATCGCCATTCAAAGCCAGATTCAAACTGTCAGCCTCAAAGTAGCGAACAGCTTGAAACATCTCCTTTTGCGCTTGCGCATCTTGATTACCGATCCAGTAGCGATATCCGAAGAACCCGCCTACGGCCAGCACGATTGCGCCAACTACCCCAATAAGAAGTTTTGGGTTTTTTTCTACCCAATGTTCTATGCCCTCCAATTTCTCTTGGATGACTTCTGGATTCTCTAGTAAATCTGCCTGTCCGGTAGACGGGCTTTCTTTTTTCTTTGCCATGATTGTATAAAATATAGACCCGTTCCGATCGAATCGGGAAAATTGGGATGCAAAACTAAGAAATCTGGTGTGTAAACAAAAACCGGATTAGTCAGTAATGAATGGATAATCCTGTTGCTCATAAATGTCCTTCATTGCTTCGGATGGATCTGGGTAAGCTGACTCCTCCGCAAACTTTACACTTTCTTCCACCTGAGCATTAATTTTCTGCTCGATGGCCTCTAAATCTTCGGGAGAAGCAATCTTCTTTGCCAAAATAGTTTGGCGCACCTGCTCGATGGGGTCGCGGTGCTTGTATTCCTCTACCTCTTCTTTGCTTCGGTATTTTTGCGGATCGCTCATGGAGTGCCCTTTGTATCGGTAGGTGCGGAACTCTAACAAACTTGGCCCTTCACCAGCCCGCGCCCTTTCAGCGGCCCGTGCAACAGCTTCATGTACCGATTCTACGTTCATGGCATCGACTGGCTCGGAGGGCATATCATATGCTTCGCCCAAGGTGTATAGTTCGTGTACATTGGATGTTCGTTGCACAGAAGTGCCCATTGCATAGCCGTTATTTTCGATCACAAAAATCACAGGTATTTTCCACAGCATAGCCTGGTTCAGGGCTTCGTGAAATGCACCTTGGCGCACGGCTCCATCGCCCATGTAACAAATACAAAGATTTCCGGTGTTGTTGTACATTTCTGCAAAGGCTATTCCTGCGCCAAGCGGTACTTGTGCTCCAACGATACCATGTCCACCAAAAAAGTGATTTTCCTTATCGAAAATGTGCATGGACCCACCCTTTCCCTTTGATGCTCCGGTTTCTTTGCCGTAAAGCTCTGCCATCACTTTGTTAGGGTGTGTACCTAATGCAAGTGGATGAGCATGATCGCGGTAGGCAGTGATGTACTTATCGCCCCTGCGCAAAGCGGAAACCGAACCAGCAGCGCATGCTTCCTGGCCTATATATAAATGGCAGAAACCACGGATTTTTTGCATTCCGTAGAGTTGGCCCGCCTTTTCCTCAAATCTGCGCATCAGCATCATGCTCTCAAACCAGAACAGATAGGTTTCTTTTGAGTAGGCTGTTTTTTCTTTTGTCTTGTTCTTCGCAGGAGTCGCTGTTGCCATAGATTCAACAATTATTGAGTTGCGAAAATACACTACAGCCAAACAACCGCCAAACGGCATTTGTTAAGATAAGAGCATACTAAATCACAAGCTTGAGCATCTTTTGATTGTTACTTCCAGCAGGCGAACATTTTTAGTTCAAACTTTTCTATCAAATCGCTTCCCATTCGCTTTGCTCCTTAGCGCCTTTGCGTGAAATTGCACCAAAATCAATTTGTGTTCCTTCGCAAACTCAATCTCTTTCATTTCAAAAACATCGATGAGGCTCGTTTTGAGTTTGAGCGTGATGTTATTTGTTTGTTGGGCAAAAACGGAAGTGGAAAAACCAACCTGCTCGATGCGATTTACTATTTATCGTTTACAAAAAGTGCAATTAATCCATCAGATAGTCAAAACGTTCAGCAGGGACAGAGCCAGTTTATTAATAAGGGGGAGTTTGATATGGACGGACGAACAAAAGAAGTGACTTGCTCCTTTCAACTCGGCCAGAAGAAAATGATTCGAGAAGACGGCCAGGATTACACGAAGTTCTCGGAGCATGTCGGCAAATACCCGGTTGTGCTAATCGCCCCGCAAGACATTGAGCTTATTTGGGATGGGAGCG
Organism: Cytophagales bacterium; assembly: GCA_020403045.1. Classification (GTDB taxonomy): domain Bacteria; phylum Bacteroidota; class Bacteroidia; order Cytophagales; family Cyclobacteriaceae; genus ELB16-189. The sequence goes on along the minus strand of JADBYK010000003.1, from coordinate 3,482 downwards.
AGATGAGAAGGAGATTTTTCGACACACTTATTTCTCAGTTAGACAAAATCTATTTAGAAAATCTAATTACCTATACCAATCACCTCAAGCAACGAAATAGCTTGCTTCGCATGTTTTCCGAAACTGGTAAAGTAGATCGCGATCTATTGGCCGGTTATGACCAGCAGATCATTCCAGCAGGTAACTACATCAATGCCAAGCGACAAAATTTTGTTGTTGAATTCCTTCCTTTCCTTACAAGAGACTATAAATTTTTGAGTGAGTCAAACGAAGAAGTCAATATTCAATATAAGTCTGACTTGCAAAAGGCCGACTTCGAAAGCCTGCTTCAGACACATCTTCAGCGCGACATTTTACTGCAGCGAACCTCTACCGGCATTCACCGCGATGATTTTGACTTCTTAATGAACGGTAATGAGCTAAAGAAATTCGGATCACAAGGGCAGCAAAAATCTTTTTTGATTGCCCTTAAATTGGCGGAATTTCAGTCCATTGCGGAAGCAAAACAGTTCAAGCCAATACTATTGTTAGATGATATTTTCGACAAGCTGGATGATCAACGTATCCACCAATTAATGCGTTTGATTTCGCAGGGCACGTTTGGGCAACTGTTTTTGACAGACGCCAGGCAGGCACGAACTCAGGAGATTTTAAAAGAAGCCCGAGTAATCGCGCAGGTTTTTAAAGTTGAAAATGGTACTTTTACTCATGGCTAAATCATCAAGCGAACAGGGCAACACCCAGCATATTGGCCAGGCCATTCAGCAATTACTCAACCGTTATCACATTAAAGGCAAATTTGACGAAGCCAATTTGTTGAATTCCTGGGAGCGGTTGGCAGGTAAGCCCGTTGCCAAACGGACCAAAAAACTATATATAAGGGGAAAAGTACTTTTCGTGGAACTGGATTCTCCAGCAATGAAAAATGATTTGAATCTTCATAAGGGGCAAATTATCGAAATCCTTCAAAAGGAGTTTGGAAAGGATGTAGTGAAGGAGATGGTGGTTATGTAGATCATGGTGAAACAGACTTAGGCTCCAAGCTTCAGGCCACAAGCTACTAGCTGTTTTGAGTACTCAAAGGCCTTCATCCCATATTTCAGATTCTGAGTTCAAAGTTTGTTTATTACACAAATTAGCTTGTGCTTGTAGCTTGCGGCTTCCAGCCTTACACTAAAATTAATGTAGAACCTTCTCCCAAAGGTTTGTCTAAACCAAAAAACCGTATAATTTTGCGTTCCCGTTTTTTAGGTGAAAGCCAATTTCGGGTAAAAAGCTTGAATTAAACGGATTGCAGGCTTTTTTCAATCGTTCTTAGAAAATTTAACAATCGTTGGGGGAGATACTCAAGCGGCCAACGAGGACAGACTGTAAATCTGTTGACTTATGTCTTCACAGGTTCGAATCCTGTTCTCCCCACGAAAGCGATTTAGGATTTTGAGATTTGTGATTTAAGATTTTAGGTGAGATGCCATTGAATCAAAAAATCATAAATCAACAATCTAAAATCGAATTGCGGGAGTAGCTCAGTTGGTAGAGCGATAGCCTTCCAAGCTATAGGTCGCGAGTTCGAATCTCGTCTCCCGCTCAGATCGTTGTTTGTTATTCGTTATTCGTTGTTCTCATTTCGAATAACGACAGACTAACAACCAACAACGGCTACAAGCTGTTGTAGCTCAGGGGTAGAGCACTTCCTTGGTAAGGAAGAGGTCGAGGGTTCAATTCCCTTCAACAGCTCGAAGTTAGAATGAGAGTTTCAGAAGACGATCTGAAACGGTTTTAGGATTGACATTTTTAATGAATCAGAATTGCTTGGCACCAGTGGGTAGCGACCATTTAGTTAGGTGTCAGTAATTCAACGAATAACCCTTATTCGAAAGGCTTAATATGTTTGGGGTGTATGCTTTGTAAAAGAAGCTTAGAATAGTAACTATTTTAATAATTTATACACTTTTAAACTTTAATTAGATTTCAATATGGCAAAGGAAAATTTTGACCGCTCGAAACCGCACGTAAACATTGGTACTATTGGTCACGTTGACCACGGTAAAACCACTCTTACAGCGGCAATTACACAAGTACTTTCTAAAAAAGGGCTTGCTGCAGTTCGTGACTTCTCTTCAATCGACAATGCTCCTGAAGAAAAGGAAAGAGGTATCACCATCAACACATCACACGTTGAGTACGCAACTGACAAAAGACACTACGCTCACGTAGACTGTCCAGGTCACGCTGACTATGTGAAAAACATGGTTACTGGTGCTGCACAGATGGATGGAGCTATTCTTGTAGTAGCCGCTACTGACGGCCCTATGCCGCAAACTCGCGAGCATATTCTTTTGGCTCGTCAGGTAGGTGTACCTGCACTTGTTGTATTTATGAACAAAGTTGATTTGGTTGACGATGGCGAATTGCTCGACCTGGTTGAAATGGAAGTTCGTGAATTAATGTCATCATATAGCTTCCCTGGCGATACAATGCCTGTGATCCGTGGCTCTGCATTAGGTGCATTGAATGGTGAAGCAAAATGGGTTGCAAAAGTAGAGGAGTTGATGGATGCGGTGGATAACTTCATTCCTATCCCTATTCGCTTGATTGACAAAGATTTCTTGATGCCTGTGGAAGATGTATTCTCAATCACTGGTCGTGGTACAGTTGCTACTGGCCGTATCGAGCGTGGTATCATCAAAACTGGTGACCCAGTTCAAATCCTTGGAATGGGTGCTGAAAACTTGACTTCTACCATCACAGGTGTGGAAATGTTCCGCAAAATCCTTGATAGAGGTGAAGCTGGTGACAACGTTGGTTTGTTGTTGCGTGGTATTGAAAAGGAGCAAATCTGCCGTGGTATGGTTATTTGCAAGCCAAACTCAGTGACTCCTCATGCTAAATTCAAGGCTGAAGTATACGTGTTGTCTAAAGAAGAAGGTGGACGTCATACTCCTTTCTTTAATAAATACCGTCCTCAGTTCTATTTCCGTACTACAGATGTTACAGGTGAGTGTATGCTTCCTGCCGGTGTAGAAATGGTTATGCCTGGTGATAACGTGTCGATTGAAGTAACATTGATCAATAAAATCGCTATGGAGAAAGGTCTTCGTTTCGCTATCCGCGAAGGTGGCCGCACTGTAGGGTCAGGTCAGGTGACTGAAATCTTAGACTAAGATTTTTCAGGATTGATTTAAAAAATCGCTGCCTCGAAGGGGGTGGCGATTTTTTTTTGGATACCAGTTTCCAGGAGCGGAAATACGTCCACGCTTCTTCAGTCCTCACTAGATTTATCTTTAACCCAAACTATGGATTAGGAATGCATAGTTTGCCCAGGGGGTTGACGATCCGCCTGAGGCTGATGTCAAGGTTAAACCTCGTGACGCTTTCGGTCAGAGTCAGACATTTATCGTCTGACCTGACAATGAAAATCACCAACTTGGTTTTCTTACTTGGGGCTAAATCGTTGATTTTCATTCGTCAATTATGCAATG
>JADBYK010000029.1 GCA_020403045.1 Cytophagales bacterium | reverse complement strand
GGATGATCAACAAGTGGAAAATAAATCCAAGCGTCTTTTTGACCCAACTTTTTGAAACACTTTTCTTAGCCTTCAAAAATCAACCTCTACTCAAAATGAGTTTTTAAGGGACGACTAAGTAGCTTTGGCCTGCCTGCACGTAGCCGTTTCGGCAAAGGCAGGCATCCGGGCCTGTCTGCCGGAGTGTCTCACGTAGGCAGGCTTACAGAAATCTCAATAGAAGGTTTTTTAGCGCTGGCTTTCAATACTCAATCTACATCATTCATCACCGGGCTGGACTGTCTGCCGTAGGCCTCCGTAGGCAGAGGCAGCGACACTCTTTGGGTAGGTTTTGGTTTTAGCGTTGGCATGAGCGGCCTGCACAATGTGTGTGGCTGCTGCGCTGGGAAAAGCAATAGGGATAGAATCCGCCAGCTGGCGGACCGAAGTGTGTTGGCAGGAGCGAGGCCGGACTTGTAGCGAATAGCCCGGGCCGCAGGCATTGCCATTAAAATCCCTCATTCAAAAAGGGAGCTTTTCATAAGACTAAAATTCTGTATTCCATTCAGGAAGTTTCTTATGACTATCAAAGTACTTTTGAATAAGTAGCGCTTCAACGTACATCGGCAGATCCTTATTACTTTGATCAAATGTTACCCACCAATTTACTTTGATACAATCCAGTTGATTTTTTGCAATCTCACTCTCAAAGTAATCTTGGCGTCTGGTTTTTGAGTTTTGCATATTGTTCAGCCTCCCTTTCAATAGTTGATTAGCAAACTTCCCATTTTGTCTCATTGTACCAGATGCACCGATATATACTAATGATGCAGCGCCATTCTTAACTGTTTTGAAGATATAAACTCCCGGTTCGATAGGTACTGATTCGCATTTATCAACCAGACGATCTCCAAGTTGAAACTCGAATTGTCCAAGCTTCAAATACTTTTTAAGCTCAATCATTCAGTTAGAATATATATTAAATAGCTGATTATAAGGTATATATATAATTTCCAAATATACATCCTAAACATTATGCTGCAAAATAGTTGATAATTGGTTGAACTTTTACTTCCTTTGCATCGTAGACATTATGTAATGACAAGCAAGATAAATTTAAAGGCGGTTTTGAGTGGGTTTTTTGCAGGCTTTTCTTTCCGTCAAAAGGTAGAAAACGATCCAAATGGTGACGTTCATGTCATCCAAATGAAAGACCTGGAACATAACTACTCAACCATTGGCGTGAATCTAACCAAAATAAGTTCTGAAATAGTCAGTAGTAAATCATTTTTGCGCAAAGGAGATGTGTTGCTGATCACTAAAGGTGCAAACAACTATGCAGTGGAATACAAGCTTGATTTCGAAAAGGCAATAGCAGCCTCCGCATTCTTCGTGTTACGACCTGATCCGAGAAAAGTAATACCAGCCTATCTCGCCTGGTACATCAATCAGACACCGGTGCAACAGCACTTAAAAGCTAATCTTGCTGGTACTTATATTCCTAATCTTAACAAGGGGGCTATCGAAGAAATTGTGATTACTCTTCCGACAATTGAAGAACAGGAATTGGTGGTTGCCATTGATAGCTTGAGAACTAGAGAGTTTGAATTAACAACAAAGCTGCTGGAGAAGCGAAATGTATTTACCGCAACGCTGTTGATGGATATTGTAAATGGTAAACCAAAGACTATATGAAAGAGCAGGAATTCTTAAATCAGTATCAATTGCTTTACCGAAAACTGGGACAGCATATTCAATGGATCGTTATTAATAAGTCGACTGGCGACATTGCAAAAAAGTATCGATTTCAAATAGGGGTAACAAGCCAAAATGAGTTTGAACTATTTACAGGTAAAGACTTGAATAAAGAAATTGATGCTTGGTTTATCGATCAGTTAATTTACGATTTTAAAATAAAAAGTTAATGGAAACACAGCGTGTAACACAAGACCAAATCAACAGCACACTCTGGTCAGCGTGCGATACATTCAGAGGCGCATTCGACTCCTCTGAATACAAGAACTACATTCTGGTCTTCATGTTTGTAAAATACCTGAGCGATGTTTGGAAAGACAAACAGAAAGAATATGAAGAGCAATATGGAAAAGATAAAGAATTGATAAGCCGTAAAATGAAAAGGGAGCGATTCGTTCTTCCTGACAATTGCACGTTTGATTATCTGCATGAGCACCGCAATGATGCTGACATAGGTGAGAAGATAGATAAAGTACTTGCTAAGATTGAGGATCAAAACCTAGAAAAGTTAGAAGCTGTATTCCGCAACATTAGTTTTAATTCTGAAAAGCTTGGCCAAACTAAGGATAGAAATAGAAGGCTAAAAAATCTGCTTACTGATTTTGCTAATCCTATTCTCGATTTCCGGCCTTCAGTGTTAGGCAGAAAAGAAGACCTGATTGGAAACGCTTACATGTTCCTTATTGAGCGCTTCGCCAGCGGAGCCGGCAAAAAGGGAGGAGAGTTTTATACACCTCATGAAGTTTCCGAAGTATTAGCAAGATTAATTGCCCCGAAACAAGGGGCACGGATTTGTGATCCTACCTGTGGATCAGGCTCCTTACTTATTACAGTTGCCGAGCATGTAACAGATAAATCCGGAAAACATTCTAATGACTTTTCGCTCTACGGACAAGAAAGTAATGGCGATACGTGGGCCTTATCCAAACTCAATATGTTTTTGCATGGTATGGATGCGGCACACATTGAGTGGGGCGACACTATCAACAATCCGAAACTGCTGGAAGGAGAGAAGCTAATGAAGTTTGATGTGGTGGTGGCAAATCCTCCTTTCTCCTTAGATAAGTGGGGCTATGATGAAGCTGAAGCGGACCGACATAAACGATTCTTACGAGGCTTGCCGCCTAAGAGCAAAGGTGATTATGCCTTCATTCTTCATATGATTGAAACTACCTTACCCAATGGAAAAGTCGGGGTGATCGTGCCTCATGGCGTACTTTTCCGGGGCGGGGCAGAAGGTAAAATCAGACAATCGCTTATTGAAGACAATTTCCTCGATGCAGTGGTGGGCTTGCCAACAAACTTATTCTTTGGAACGGGCATTCCTGCGGCTATTCTGATCTTTAATAAAGCACGCAAGACAAAGAATGTACTATTTATTGATGCCAGCAAAGAATATCAGGAAGGCAAAAAGCAAAACACGCTGCGGCCACAAGACATGGACAAAATAGTAGACGCTTATCGGAAATACGAAAATATAGATAAGTATGCATACTGTGCCACTGTGGATGAGATTAAGGAGAACGACTATAATCTTAATATTCCACGCTATGTAGATACTTTTGAGGAAGAAGAAACGGTAGATATTAAAGCAACACAAAAAGAAATTGAAAAACTAGAAGGGGAGTTGGTTGAAGTGCGGAAAGAAATGAATAAGTATTTAAAAGAATTGGGTTTTTAAAATAATGAGAATTCAATACTGTTCTGATCTTCATTTGGAATTTCGCGAGAATAAACAGTACCTCACAGACAATCCGCTGAAGCCACAGGCTGAGGTGCTGGTGCTGGCTGGTGATATTGTTCCCTTTGCTGTAATGAGCAAACATGCTGAGTTCTTTGATTTTATAGCTGATCATTTTGAGATCTCGTATTGGGTGCCTGGCAACCATGAATACTACCACAGCGACTTGGTCAATAGAAGTGGAACGTTTCAAGAGAAAATCAGGAGCAATGTCCATCTCGTCAACAATGTGGCCATTGAACACAAGAACGTGAGATTTGTTTTTTCAACGCTTTGGTCGTCCATTAGCCCCGCAAATCAATGGCCGATTCAGCAAAGTGTTGCCGACTATCAAGTAATTAAGTTCCAGGCTAAGCCGTTCACTGCGTTTGACTGCAATGAACAGCATATCAATTCTCTAAAATTTTTGAAGACGGAGCTTACTCGCAAACAAGAGAAGTCAATTGTTGTAACACATCATGTACCCACTTTTCTAAACTATCCCGAAAAGTATAAAGGAGATACTTTAAATGAGGCTTTTGCATCAGAACAGTATGACTTGATTGAGATGTGTGAAGCAAATTATTGGATTTATGGACATCATCACCAACTGGTTCCTGCTTTTAATATTGGCGCCACTACACTGATTTCCAATCAATTGGGATATGTTAAACACAACGAGCATAGTAGGTTTAGCTTTAATGATTGTATTGATGTATAATATTGATTATCAGTATAATAAACATATATTTGTATAATAAACTAATTAAGTTTATTGATTATAATCTGGTTTATTAACGTTTTATAAATGGAGAAACTAAAGAACTACATTCAGGAACTACTCGATGTTCAGATTCATTTGGATGATGTCGGCCTAAAGGATCTGGGTAAACTTCCTTTTCATTTAAAAGAAGGATTCCGGTTGTATCATACAACCCTTTTGGGGCGCGAATTAATTCTTGTGCACCTTAAAGAAGAGTTGGTAAGTCTCCATCAGGTCGACAAGCAATTTGAAAATTTTACAAGGGTGTTAAATACACCCTTGGTGTTAGTTATGAATGATGTACCAGCCATCATCCGAAAACGCCTTGTCCAAAAGGGCATAAATTTTATCGTTCCAGGCAAACAAATGTTTCTTCCTTCTTTACTGGTTGACTTAAGGGAAACATTCAGAAAACCGAAAGTGCAAAAAGATAGCTTATTGCCATCCGCGCAAGTCATTCTGATATATCGAATACTCAATCGAAATAAAAAACTGGAAGAGCTTCCGTTAAAACAATTGGCGCAGGAACTGAAGTACACGGCCATGGCTGTTACAAAGGCGGCCGAAAATCTGAAGCAGAAGGACTTATGTAAAATTATAGGTACTAAGGAAAAGTATATTCTTTTTGATTTGCCAATAACCGAACTCTGGCATATGGCTCAACCTCTTCTGATTGATCCAGTACTGAAACGAGTGTATGTTGACGATTATCCAAGAGATAAGAATATTTTCCTAATGCATGCGAATACATCGGCATTGCCTGAGTATAGCGACATGAATCCCGGTCAGCAAGAATATCGAGCAATCGAAAAGGGTTTATACTACAGCCTGCAAAAAAGGGGAGCATTTAAAAACCTGAATGAATACAGCGGCCGCTTTTGCCTGGAAGTTTGGAAATACAATCCGATAGTACTGGCAACCGGTATTACAGAGGAAAGCAATGTAGATCCAATCTCCCTTTATCTGAGCCTGCATCATATGTATGATGAGCGTATTGAAATGGCGTTGGAAAAAATAATAGAGAAATACATATGGTAAGGGGAATCGAGAAATTCAGAGAATATTTCAAAGACTTCCCCCAAAGCTATGTGGTGATTGGTGGAACAGCATGCGAGTTAGTGCTGGGCGAAGCGGGCTTAACCGCGCGCGGTACTAAGGACATTGATATTATCTTAGTCATCGAAGCCTTGAATAAGGAATTCGTGACGCAGTTCTGGAACTTTATTAAAGCAGCGAAATATCAACGCAATGAGCAAAGCGAAGGCGAACGAAAATATTATCGTTTTCTAAATCCGGAAGCAGAAGATTTCCCTATGCAGATTGAGTTGTTCTCTAAAGTACCAGACACGCTAACCGTAGCCGAAGGCGTGCAACTTACACCCATACCGATTGACGATGATCTTTCTAGTCTTTCAGCTATTCTCATGAATGAGGATTACTATGCACATACACTGGCCAACAGTTCACCACAGAACGAAATCATGAGAGCCAATACCGAAGCACTTATTTGCCTGAAGGCGTGTGCCTATCTCGATCTGAAGCGAAGAAAGGAAGAAGGTGAAAAGATTGATGAGAAAAATGTAAGGAAGCATAAGAACGATGTGTTTCGACTGGCGTTGCTCTTGACAGCCGAGGGTGTACACGAAATTCCTACATCCATTCATAACGGCCTTCAAAATTTTATGAACACTGTTAAGCCTGATTTGCCTGACAAAGCTTTCTTCAAAGAAGTGGGTGCAGCAGGTGTAGAACCGGATGCTGTGTTTAGTGCCCTCATACAAAAATTTGGATTGAATGGGTAAGAAGGAAACCATAGCAAAGATGAAAGGCTACAAGCAAACCAAACTTGGCCGCATTCCGATGGAATGGGAAGTCAGGAAGCTTGGAGATTTGGGAGGTTTTCTCAAAGGTAAGGGTATCTTGAAGGAGCAACTTTCAGAGAAAGGCTTGCCCTGTATTCGCTATGGTGAGATATACACCATTCATGACTTTGTTATAAAGGAGTTCCATTCCTTTATAAGTAAGGAAGTAGCAAAGGAAAGCCAACCAATTTTTCACAATGACATTCTGTTTGCTGGCTCAGGAGAAACTCTTGAGGATATTGGGAAGGCAGTCGCATATATTGGTAAGGAAGAAGCATATGCTGGAGGTGATGTCGTTATTCTAAGAACAGGCAAGAAGAATCATTCAGAATACTTATCGTATGTTCTAAACACAGATACTGCCAATAGACAAAAGAGAAAACTCGGTCAAGGGCACTCCGTTGTGCACATATATGCAAGTGACTTAGCTGATTTAATTGTTCCAGTTCCTCCGCTCCCCGAGCAACAAAAAATCGCCCGCATCCTCAGCACGTGGGACAAAGCCATAGAAAAAACCGAACTACTCATTGCTCAAAAGCAACAACTCAAAAAAGGATTGATGCAACAGTTGCTTACTGGTAAGGTAAGGTTTAAGGAGTTTGTGAAGTCGAAGAAAATGAAGAAGACGAGGTTGGGGTTGATTCCGGAAGATTGGGAAGTTATGGTATTGAGCGATCTGACCTCAACTTTTAGAAGTGGTCTTGGAATTACCTCAGAAAATATTAGTGAAAAAGGAAGATACGCAGTTTATGGAGGCAACGGCCTAAGAGGATACACAAACTCTTTTACTCATGAAGGGGATTTTTTTTTAATTGGGAGGCAGGGAGCCCTTTGTGGAAACATTGTAAAAATTACAGGCAAGAATTATATCTCAGAACATGCTATCGCTGTTCAAGCAAATGAATCCAATGACAATTTTTTTCTTGCCTACAAATTGGAGTTTGTTGATCTAAATAGGCTATCTGAGTCATCTGCACAACCAGGATTATCAGTCGATAAACTTTTAAAACTCCGAATTTCTACACCAACTCTCAAAGAACAAAAACGAATAGGTTCTATAATTTCATTTATTGATGGTAACATCTTGACCTTAAATCAGAACCTACTTAAGCTAAATATGCAAAAGAAAGGCATAATGCAGAAGTTACTTACTGGGCAGGTGAGGGTTAAATTAAAATGAGATTATGAAAAAAGAACTCATCAACGAACTCTTTCAAAAATTCGAAAACGCCTGTTATCTATTTAATGAAATAGAGTGCTGGAGCGCGCGCGAACTTCAGGAAATACTGGGCTATAGCAAGTGGGATAACTTTATGAAGGTGGTTGAAAAGTCAAAAGCCGCCTGTACCAATGCCGGGGAAAAAGTATCAGACCATTTTGCCGATGTCGGGAAAATGGTTCCACTAGGTAGCGGAGCCGAACGCGAAATTACGGATTTGGCACTTACCCGTTATGCCTGTTATCTCATAGGGCAAAACGGAGACTCTGGTAAAGCTGAAATAGCCTTCGCCCAAACCTATTTTGCTGTGCAAACCCGCAAGCAGGAGATTATTGAGCAACGCTTGTTAGATGTAGCCCGGGTTTCGGCTCGTGAAAAACTTTCAAAGTCAGAAAAAAAACTGTCGGGTATTATCTATGAGAGAGGTGTAGATGATAAAGGCTTTGCCAGCATCCGTTCCAAAGGTGATCAGGCCTTGTTCGGTGGCTTTAGCACGCATGATTTGAAGCGGAAACTAAGTGTTCCTGGTGGCAAACCACTGGCTGATTTTCTTCCCACGCTCACCATCAAAGCCAAAGACTTTGCTACCGAACTCACCAGCCACAATGTGGTGGAGAAAGATTTGAAGGGCGAGAACTCCATTTCAAAAGAACATATCGATAACAATCTCGCGGTTCGAAAGATGCTGATCGAGCGCGGGGTAAAGCCAGAAAGCCTGCCACCATCAGAAGATGTGGGTAAGGTAAAACGCAGGTTGGAAGGCGATGCCAAAAAGGTGCTGAAAGATGCTAAGAAGTTAAAGGGCAAAAAGAAGAAATCATGAGTGCAGTACATTACCAGGAGTGGGCCGACTCACAAAAGCCAGCGTTAACGCTGCTGAAAAAGTTGGGATGGAAATACATTTCTCCTGAACAGGCCGAGAAGGAGCGGGGCGATATTTTGTCAAATGTAATTTTGGAGCAAATACTGGAAGAACAACTTCAGAACATCAATGCGTTTGAATATAAAGGAAAGGAGTTTAAGTTTTCGCAAAGTAGTATTCAGTCAGCCATTAACGCGCTCAAAAATGTACCCGATGAGGGATTGACGCAAACCAATGAAAAGGTATATGACCTGTTAACACTCGGCAGAAGCTTTACAGAAACAATCCAGGGGGACCAAAAAGCATTTACCCTTAAATACATTGATTGGGCAAATCCTGAAAACAATGTCTATCATATTACGGATGAGTTTGTGGTAGATGGTGTTAAGAAACAATGCCGACCGGATATTGTATTATTTGTAAACGGGATTCCCTTTGTTGTTATTGAAAACAAAAGACGAGACAAGAATCTATCATTGGATGAAGCCATTTCCCAAATGATCCGGAATCAAAAGAAGGATTTGGGGATACAACGTTTATTCCATTATGCTCAGATACTTCTTGCAGTGCAACCCAATCAGGTTAAATATGCCGCCATAGATACCAAGCCTAAGTTTTGGGCGGTGTGGAAAGAAGAAAACGAAAGTCAATGTCAGAAAATTATTAAGTCAAAAGCACACGGTGAGGAATCAGAGAATAGATTGCCAACCGAACAAGATCGCTCACTAGTAGCCCTATGCGAACCTAATCGACTGATGGACTTAGTGTATAAGTTCATAGTCTATGATGGACCCGATAAGAAGATTGCTCGTTATCAGCAATTCTTTGCCGTTCAGGAATCAATAAAAAGAATTCATCAAAAAGATTCAGAAGGCAACCGGAAAGGCGGGGTAATCTGGCATACGCAGGGGAGTGGCAAGTCGTTAACCATGGTGATGTTGTCAAAGGCTATTGCGTTGGATAAATCGATTGTTGATCCCCGTGTCATTATTGTAACCGACCGAATTAACCTGGACAAACAGATTTATAAAACATTTCTCAATTGTGGTAAGAATGTAAAAAAAGCAAAGTCAGGCAACGATCTTATTGAACTTTTAAAAGATAAAGGCAATGAGAACATCACCACCATTCTCGACAAGTTTCAGACCGCATTGAAACGGAAGGATTTCAAAGACGAATCTCAGAACCTGTTTGTATTGGTGGATGAGAGTCACCGAAGTCAATACGGTCCTGCCAATGCCAAAATGCGAAGTATGCTGCTACATGCCTGCTATATTGGGTTTACGGGTACACCGCTGCTAAAGAGTGAGAAAAGCACTGCGCGGAAGTTTGGTGGATTTATTCACAAGTACACCATTGATCAGGCTGTTGCTGATGAATCAGTACTTCCATTATTATATGAAGGCCGCTCAGCCAAATTGAGTGTAAACAAAGTACAAATCGATAAAGGGTTTGAACGTCTGGCTGCGCCTCTTACTGACGAAGCGCAAAAAGACCTGAAGAAAAAGTTCGCCACCATCAGTAAGATATATGAATCAAATCAGGTAGTAGAAGAAGTTGCCTATGATATATCAAAACATTTTTGCTTTAACTGGCAAGGAACCGGATTCAAAGCACAGCTGGCGGTACCTAAAATTGACACGGCCATTCGTTATCAGCGCTACTTTGAAGGTCAGACTGATCCTTCGCTTAAAATTAATAGTCGTGTAGTATTTACTCCACCAGATAGCCGCACAGATTATGATGATGTATGGACAGAGGCAAGTAGCGAAGCCAAAAAGTACTGGAACCTGCTAATGGAAAAATACAGATCGCAGGATGAATATGAAAATGATGTCGTAGAGCGTTTCAACGATGCCACGAATGAGGTTGAACTAATCATCGTGGTTAGTAAGCTACTTACTGGGTTTGATGCCCCGCGTAACGCAGTTTTATACCTGGCCAAGCCACTGGTAGAACATAACTTATTACAAGCGATTGCTCGAGTCAATAGACTTTTTGAAGGAAAAGAGTTTGGATACATAATCGATTACGTTGGCGTCCTCGGAAAGTTAGATGAAGCGCTTACTAACTACAGTGCTTTTGAAGGCTTTGATGAAGAGGATTTAAAAGGAACGGTACAAGATATTAAGGATGAAATTCGAAAAATCCCATCCTTGTTGTCTGATGTCTGGGATATATTCAAACAAGTAAAAAATAAAAAAGATCTTGAGGCTCTTGAGCGTCAATTAGGCCCTAAAGATATTCGGGATGATTTCTATAACCGGCTATCAACTTTTTTGCGAGCCCTTCAAGTTGGCTTTTCCAGTGATGAATTCTACATCGAATTTTCTGATGAGCAGATTCAATCCTTTAAAGCTGAACTTAAATTCTTTCAGAAGATGCGAATGTCAGTGCAGCAGAGATATGCTGAAATTGTCAGCTACAAAGAATATGAACCGCGTGTCAGGAAGCTACTTGATACGTATGTGGAAGCACAGGAGATACAACAGGTAACAAAACAAGTCAACATCTTTGATCAAAGTATGGTGCATGAAGCATTAGAAGAATATGGTAAAACACCAGCTTCGAAAGCAGACATGATCGCACACCAAATGAAAAAAGTGATCAATGAAAGCATGGAGAAGGATGAAGCCTTTTACAAAAGATTTTCAGAGATGATTGAAGATACGATCAAGGCATTCCAAGAGGGGAGGATTGACGAAAAGGAATACCTGGAAAAAGTATTGCGAACTCAATCAGATTTTGAGTCGGGATATCATGCGGAGATACCTGAGAGCATTAGAGATAAGCAAGAGGCGCGTGCCTTCTTTGGTGCGCTTACTGATGTACTTAAAGCCTCCCACGACATGAGTAAAATTGAAGGAATCAAGGAGTCACTAGCCCAAGCAGGAATTCAAATTTCAAATATTGTTAAGGATCTAACTATTAGAGACTGGAAAAGAAATTTGGATGTTCAGCGTAAAATGGAAAATGTTATTGAGGACTTCCTCATGTCGCATAGGAAAGATATGGGTATTGAAATTTCCTTTGATGAGATAGATGCAATTTTAGTAAAGTGTTTGAAAGTTGCAAAGAATAATTACTGATGAACTACAAAATTAAGTACGGAACATCAGTCATAAGATATTCAATTAGCCGCTCCGATAGAAAAACATTGGCTATTGAAGTACACCCAGATTTATCCATTAAAGTTGTTGCTCCGAGGAAGGCGGCTATTTCCGCTATTCAAGAAAAGATTTTAAAACGAGGGCAATGGATTAAAAAACAACAGCATTACTTTGAACAATTTCTTCCACGTACTCCAAAGCGCGAGTATGTCTCAGGTGAAACGCACTATTATCTTGGCAAACAATATATTTTAAGAATAAGGAAGTCCAGCGATGAATCAGTAAAGCTTAAAGGTGGCGAATTGATAGTAAAAGTTGAAAGAACTAATGACGTCAAGCAAATAAAGCAAATACTCTCAAGTTGGTATTATCAACACGCTTTGAAAAAATTCGATGAGTCAATTTCAACCTCTTTACAGCGATTCAAAGAATATGATTTGAATAGGCCAAAGTTGGAACTGAGAAGAATGGCCAGACGATGGGGGAGTTGCACTCCAAATAAAATGATTATCCTTAACCCGGAAATCATAAAAGCACCGTCCAAATGCATTGACTATGTTGTGATTCACGAGTTATGTCACTTGGTACATCCAAACCATAGCCAATCATTTTACGAATTGCAGAATAAGGTTATGCCCGATAATGCTAATTGGAAGTTGAGATTAGAGAAATTACTCGCCTGATAGTTTGAAATGAAAACTCCAAACAATTCATACTGGCAAAGTCTTTTAGTTAATTGGCGAGCGTTAGGTCGAAATGGCCTAACAGTCCCATACATTGTTGGCGGTCAAAAATATTTACCTCCAACACATAAACATCAGAGCATTGAAGCCTTGCTTATTGATATTTCTAACAACAATGACTACGCAGTATATATTACATATTGCACGGATATTAATGAAATTATTTTGGGACTTAGGTATAGTTCAAAGCTGAAGATTGCTGGGCGGTTTCCGCCTATCGATGGGAAGGATCAAACAAAGTTGTTTTTGACAAGCGTTGTAGACAATCTTGGCGAGGATGTGATTTCAATTGCTCATTCATTAGGAGATAGATTTCAGCATTATATTGATAAGGGAGCTTTTTCAAAGTGGGCTGATGACTGGGCAGATTATAGCGAAAGTGAAAAACAATTTATAAGGGATTGCTTCCAGTCTTAAATCGAAGGTGATACTGCGCGGTGGCCAGAGCCAAATGCGGGGTGGTGTGTTGGCATGCGCGTGGAAGCCTGCCCGGCCGGTCAGGCGGGCATATTTGGCTCTTGATTTTTTTCCCCGCCCGGACAACCAAATCGTATTTAACCCAGATTATCCAATGCTGACGGTACTGTCAGCATTGCATAATTGACGAATGAAAATCAACGATCTAGCCCCAATTAAGAAAACCAAGTTGGTAATTTTCATTGTCAGGTCAGACGATAAATGTCTGACTCTGACCGCAAGCGTCACGAGGTTTAACCTTGACATCCGCCTCAGGCGGATCGTCAACCCCATGGGCAAACTATGCATTCCTAATGCATAGTTTGGGTTTAATGATTGGGTAATTCCATCCGGTCGTGAACCTAATGTACTAATTCAGTGAGCCAAGGCTCCGCAAATGCTTCGGCAGGCAGGCTTTATCACAATATGATTATGTAACTGTGGTCAGGAACTTAACTCAGAGTTAGTTATATAATGGCATTGCGTTATGTTAAGTAGTCGTCCCTTAAAAACTCATTTTGAGTAGAGGTTGATTTTTGAAGGCTAAGAAAAGTGTTTCAAAAAGTTGGGTCAAAAAGACGCTTGGATTTATTTTCCACTTGTTGATCATCCGTTTGAAGTTCATGCCTGCTGCT
>JADBYK010000028.1 GCA_020403045.1 Cytophagales bacterium | reverse complement strand
ATTCGTTGTATTCAGGAATGCATCGTCTGCCAACGCTGTCGCTGCCAAACCATTAACTATGGCTGCTCCTCCTGCAGATACGGATAACCCATTTAAGTTTAATCCAGTTACATTATAGGTTGCCGCGGCAACGCTTGTACTTGCATTGAAATTTACACCAACAGGTGTTCTACTACAGACTGCTGCCGGGGTTTGAACCGCAACCGCGGGTTGTGGATTGACATTGATTGTAATATCTGTGCCTGCCCCAGTTGTGAAATTACAGCCTTGGCTATCCGTGACAGAATATCTCAATACAAAGGTAGCCACTGCCGCTGTTGAGTTGGAGAAATTAAAGGTTGGCGTAGCTGTTGTGCTTCCTGCCGTTAATACCGTTACTATTGGTGTTGCGGGAGGAGTAACAACCGTCCAGGTATGACTTGCATAAGTACCGGAACCACCCGTTGGCTTACCATCCAAAAATAAATTAACGCCACTACAAACAGTTGCGTTTAACCCACCTGTTGTTGCTGTACCTGCAGTTGCTCCATATAAAATACCAGCCCCTACCTGACTGACATTGATATTAACAACAGCTGTTGCATTACAACCATTATTATCCGTAGCTGTGTAGGTAAGAACATAAGCACCGATTTTGTTTACTCCTAACCCATTGGCATCAAAAGTTGGATCGGGCAGTGTTCGGTTGCCCAGGATCGCATCCATCTGTGCGTTGCTAAGAGACGCTATGATGGCAGGTGCTGCTCCAAAGTTTTCATCAAAACTACCCGTCCACACCCTGCTGGTAAAAGACCCGCTCGTGTAGGTTTCTGTAGTTGTCAAAGGCAATGTACTCCCGGCACAAATGGCTTGCGTGGAGGCACCACCTATAGAAACCGTAGGTCCCCTTACCAAAACAGAAACAGTGAAGTTAGCACCCAGGCATGAACCTGTTGTACTCGTTGGGGTTACCGTATAGGTTATTGTCTGATCGGACCCGGATGTGTTTACAAGTACATCGTTGATAGTTGGCGATGTATTGGCTCCCAGTGACTCCCCCGAAACATTGACATTGTCAACCAACGCCCGCCAGCTGAAACCAGAGGGGACTGAGTTACCTAAAGAATTAATATTTTGTGTTTGAATAGTGTATCCTACGCTCTGAGAGCTACAAATTGGTGCAGCAGCAGCATCTTGTCCTACCGGAATTGGATTTACAGTTACAGTCACCGTAAACGAATTTCCCAAACATCCGCTTGCGCTTACCGGCACTACTGTGTAGACCACGTTAACCGGGAGACCTGTTGAATTTGTGAAGGCATCATCAGCAAGAGCTGCCGGTGCAAGACCATTGGCAATTGCAGGTGCACCAGCAAAGACGGTTAGACCATTAAGATTCAAATTAGTCACATTATAGGATGCAGCCGCTACGCTCGTGCTGGAATTGAAATTAACGCCAACAACTGACTGACTACAGGTGCTTCTGGCTTGAATGGCTACCACTGGCTGTGGATTGACGGGAACTGTAACGGTAAAAGGGTTGCCTACACAACCAATAGCACTCACCGGAGCCACCGTATAAATTACATTTACCACACCACCGGTAGTATTATTAAATGCATCATCGGCCAATGCACCGGCCGCGAGTCCATTTCCTACTGCGGGACTTCCAGCGGCTATTGTAAGCCCATTTAGATTCAATGCTGTAATATTATAGGTATTGGCAACAACCCCGTTTGTGCTTGCGCTGAACGTAACTCCGACAGGTTGGGTGCTGCAGACGGCAGCAATAGGCTGATCAGCAACAACGGGTTCTGGATTAACAGGAACTGTAACTGTAAAAGGATTCCCCAAACAGCCGGCAGCAGAAACAGGCACAACAGTGTATATCACATTCACGGGGGCATTGGTAATATTTGTAAAAGCGTCATTAGCCAAAGCTGTATTGGCTAAACCAGTTGCTACTCCTGCACCTCCACCAGATACGGTTGAACCATTTAAAGTTAATGCTGTAACATTATAGGTAGATGCCGCCACACTACCTCCAGAACTGGAATTGAAATTTACGCCCACCACCGCATCGCTACATATTGCGGCTGGCGTTTGATCAACAACAACTGGTTCAGGTTGCACAGTAAAGGTTACCGTGAAGGGATTCCCTAAACAACCGGTAGTAGCGGCCACGGGCACCACTGTATATATCACATTAACATTTGCGTTAGTTATGTTAGTATATGCGTCATCGGCAAGAGCTGTGTTTGGCAAACCGTTTGCAACTGCGGGGGCACCTGCCGAGGGCGTCAGGCCATTAAAATTGATATTGGTAACATTATACGTTGATGCCGCGACTCCTGAACTGGCTCCAAAATTTATTCCTATTGCTACATCGCTGCATCGCGTTTGTGTTTGGTTCGCTACCAACGGCTCGGGATTTACAGGTACTGTTACAGTAAAAGAGGCGCCCACACAGCCCAGCGCACTAACTGGCGCTACCGTGTACACTACGTTCCTTTGTATAGCAGAAGTATTGGTGAACGCGTCATCTGCCAGTGCAGCTGCAGTCAACCCATTTGCGATTGCTGCACCCCCAGCAGAAACAGTCATCGAATTGAGATTCAGCGCTGTCACATTGTAAGTTGCGGCAGCCGTACCATTCGTGCTGGCGGCAAAATTTACACCTACTGGTACGTCACTACAAATTGCACTGGGTGCTTGGGCACCCACCAGGGGAAGGGGATTAACAATCATTTTTACCTCAACAGGCGAACTTTCACATGCGTTAACGCCTGTATTTGTTCGTGTAGCCCAAAGCGAATAAGTCCCTATTGTTCCCGCAATTAATGCCGATCTCATCGTCCCTTGAGCTCCTGAATTTGAAAGATCACCGGTACGGAAAAACCGACAATTTGCACCAGCGCTATTGGTTAATAGTACTCCACCTGAAGTGGGATCCCCGAAATACCAATTTATAGATGTACTTCCGGCCACGCTTGCTGCCGTAACTTCAAATGACAACGCTTGATTGGGAACTGTAATTGAACCGCAGGCAACACTGGGTGGGTTAATAACAGTGCCAGAACAGAAATTCTTGTCAACACTAACAGGAGGTGTTGGATTTTCAATGATTCTAATATACGCATAACCCTCCACTGGAGGGAAGTCTCCATTGATCAAATCAACTGGTGGTCCGATGATAGCTGGATTATCATAAGGATTGCAAACATTCCAATAGCGCAATTTGATCTCAAAAATATCACCGAATTGCGGAAAGCCAGCGCCAAATCCTCCTGCTGCCGTTATCGTAAGTGTGCTTCTTTTCACTGGATTTGCCGAAGTCACTGGCGGATTCATAACATAGATACCTCTGGGATCCTGATAAAAATTGGGACCTGCTTGAAGAGGCGCGCCAGCTGCATTTGTTACCGGAACTCCATCCACAAAAACGTTAGGTATTCTGGAACCAGCCAAATTTTGTGTGTTGTACACAATTTGTTGCCACCTTCGATTGACGTTTGGGTTAGAAATGATCGATCCTTCCAAAATACCCTGAGTCATGGCGTAGCTCTCATTGCAGTTCATGATGGTGAGGTCGTTGAACAAAGCCGAAATATTCTGCCCTGGGCAAACGTCAAAGATATTTGTTCCGGAAACGGGATTTATAATTCGAATGAGTCCTTGATTAAAAGCTTCAGTTCGATATGAATTAACTAGTAGCTGTTGTTGAGTGCTTGGGCAAGGGACACCATTTACAAAGATGACTGCACGCACCAGATACTCACAATCGCTGTTAGCAGGGAATGTGTGTGGTAATGAGACGTCATAACTTAGAACACCATTCGGCACAGTGACAACGCCATTCGCTGAGCCGTCTCCCCAACTAAAAAGTAATTGCAGTGTACCAGTAGCCGGGGTTGGTGAAAAAAATCCGAACTGGTACCTAATCGTCTGTGTTACTTGAGCACATAAACCCGAACTTACCGTTGTTCCAATAAATTTAACTCCACTTGGATCTAGATCAAAGCAAGATTGAGCAATTGTGTCTTTAGGGATTGCGAGGAGTGATAGAGCAACTACAACACAACTAAGAATTCTCTTCATGTTAGGAACAAGGAATTTCGATGGTTCATCCGATAAATCGCAATCGGGTAACCCGTTTGCAACAAATCTATAATGATCAAATTTATGGATAATTCCGTTACAATCGAAATAAATTAAAAAAGATTGAGATTAGAGATCAAAATCAAATCCCCTACCTTTGCGCCCGAAATTTTTAACAGAAGAATGTCTTCAACCACTAAATATATCTTTGTCACGGGCGGTGTAACATCTTCGCTGGGGAAGGGAATCATCTCGGCCTCGCTCGGTAAGTTACTACAGGCCAGGGGCTTTACCGTAACAATCCAGAAATTTGACCCCTATATTAACATCGACCCGGGTACACTAAATCCCTATGAACATGGAGAGTGCTATGTTACTGACGATGGCGCGGAAACGGATTTGGACCTTGGCCACTACGAGCGGTTCTTAAACGTCCGCACCTCGCAAGCCAACAACGTGACCACCGGGCGCATTTATAATAATGTGATCACCAAAGAGCGCAAAGGCGAGTATTTAGGCAAGACCGTGCAGGTGGTGCCGCATATTACCGATGAAATAAAACGCAACATCTTCTTACTCGGTGAGACAGGAAAATACGATTTTATCATTACCGAAATTGGCGGATCTGTCGGAGACATCGAATCGCTGCCATTTGTAGAAGCTGTGAGGCAGGTGCGGTGGGATTTGGGCGCCAACAATGCCATGGTGATCCACCTTACGCTGATTCCTTACTTGAAAGCCGCCAAAGAACTGAAGACCAAGCCCACGCAACACTCTGTCAAAGAGCTGCTTTCGTATGGAATCCAGCCGGATATTCTGGTGTGTAGAACAGAGCATCCGTTATCGATGGAGATCCGGAAAAAACTGGCGCTTTTCTGCAATGTCAACCTGAACTCTGTCATTGAAGCCATTGATGCAGACACTATCTACGATGTGCCGCTGCTGATGAAAAAAGAAAAGCTGGATGAGCGTGTACTGGCCAAGCTGAAGATGACAACCAAGCACGAGCCCGATCTGGAGCAATGGAAAATATTCCTCGGCAAATTGAAAAATCCACTCAACGAAGTGACGATCGGTTTGGTGGGCAAGTATGTATCCCTTCCGGATGCCTACAAATCCATTGCAGAGGCGTTCATCCATGCGGGATCTCAAAATGATTGTAAGGTGAACCTCAAGTGGATCTCTTCTGAAGACATTCACAAAGACACGGTAGAAACTATCATCGGATCACTGGATGCCGTTCTGGTGGCTCCCGGGTTTGGGGAGCGTGGATTGGAGGGAAAAATTGAAGCCATCAAGTACGTGCGCGAACAAAAGATTCCGTTTTTAGGTATTTGTCTGGGCATGCAATGTGCCGTTGTAGAGTTCGCCCGAAATGTGCTGCACCTTGTTGACGCAAGCACCACAGAGCTCAATCCCAAAACAAAGCACCCCGTCATCGACATGATGGAGGAACAGAAAAAAATCACCAGCAAAGGGGGCACAATGCGGTTGGGATCTTACGATTGCAAAATCAAAAAGGGGTCAAAAGCCCACCATATTTATGGCGATACACTTATCCAGGAACGTCATCGTCACCGGTATGAATTCAACAATAAATACCTGGAGCAAATGGAAGAGGCAGGCTTGAAGGGTACGGGCGTTAATCCGGAATCGGGTTTGATCGAAATTGTAGAGTTAAAAGATCATCCGTGGTTTGTTGGTGTGCAATTTCATCCCGAACTAAAAAGTACAGTACTCAGTCCTCATCCGCTGTTCGTCAAGTTTGTGGCTGCTGCTATGGAGTATAAAGGGAAGTAGAATTATAGTCGATGGTCGATGGACGATGGTTAATGGTTGATGGTCAATGGACGATGGACGATGGACGATGGACGATGGTCGATGGTCAATGGTCAATGGTCAATGGTCGATAGACGATAGACGATAGTTGTTTAAGGTTTAAGGTTTAAGGTTTAAGGTTTAAGGTTTAAGGTTTAAGGTTTAAGGTTTAAGAAATAAATTAATCAATACGTATTCATCATTCAGCATTTAAAATTCAGCATTTAGCATTTAAAATTCAACATTCAACATTCAACATTTAAAATTTTAAGATGGATAGGAACTCGGCCATAGGGATGACATTGATAGCAGTACTGTTGATGGTCTATTTTTACTTTTTTGGTTCAGCGCCTACTCCACCTGCTACAATCAAAACAGATTCCATTGCCGCTGTTCAAAAAAGGGACGCAGTTGCCCAAACGGTGCCTAAAATGGATAGCGCTACGATTCAGTCATACGGAAGTCTCGGCAGTTTTCTCGATGGCAAAGAAGAATCGGCTACCCTCGAAAACACGGATTTGAAGATTGCTGTTTCAAGCAATGGATTTATTAAAGGAGTTGAACTAAAAAACTTTAAAACCTATCATCAAAAGCCGCTACTGCTTATTAACAATGGAAATAACTCCTTTTCTCTTCGTGCCCAGTATGATGGCAAAGAGGTGGATCTTTATAAACTGTATTATCAAATAGAGTCATCTAAAAGAGGTGATTCAACCGTGGTCACGCTATCCGCCAAATTGGGTGAAAACGCGTTTATCAAACACATTTATTGGTTAGGAGCGAATGGTTTTAAAGTGGGCTACAAGGTTGAGACTTCCGGCATCTCCCTCACCGGAAAAAATATGGCTTTTGAGTGGAGCGATCCGATTCCATTACAAGAAAAAGACATTAACGACAGCCGCACAAAAACGACAGTCGGCTATTTTTTGGCTGAAGGCAAATACGATCATCTTGGAGAATCCAATGACATAAAGGAAGAAACACTTGCCACACCGGTAAAATGGGCTTCTATTCGTCAAAAGTTTTTTATTAGTTCCATCATTGCTGAGAACTCGTTTGCAGGAGGAGAACTCAAGATGTCAACGAAACTGCTCGATTCTTCGGTTGTCAAAAACGCAAACGTAAAATTGTTTATTACAACAGAAGATGTCGCCACCAAAAAAGCGAACTTCCATTACTACTTCGGACCGAACGACTACGACATCATCACCAAGGTAACAACGGGGTTTGAAGAAAATCTATCGCTCGGCTGGCCTCCCATGAGTTGGATCAACCGATTCGTGATCATACCTGTTTTTCATTTTCTACAGAAGTATCTTACCAATTATGGGCTGATTATTATTCTACTGGTACTGATGGTGAAGATTGTTCTGTTGCCCCTTTCCTATAGTTCCTATTTAGGTATGGCGAAAATGAAATTGCTAAAACCTGAGATGGATGCGATCAAAGAAAAGAATGGAGATAACATGGCGCAATCACAACAAGATACCATGAAGTTGTACAAGCAGGCGGGTGTAAACCCTTTCAGTGGTTGTATTCCTCTGATCTTGCAGATGCCCATTCTATTCGCGATGTTTTACTTCTTTCCGATCTCGATCGGCCTTCGCCAAAAATCGTTCCTGTGGGCGGAAGATCTTTCCACTTACGATTCGATCTTAAACTTGCCGTTTACTATTCCATTCTACGGAGCGCACGTTAGTCTTTTTGTTCTGCTTATGACAGTTTCCACGTTGATCTATACCTGGCAGAACAATCAGATTAGTTCAGTTGCCGGGCCAATGAAGTCGATGTCTTATATCATGCCAATCGTTCTGGTTTTTGTACTGAATTCTTTTTCCGCAGGATTAAGTTTCTATTACTTCGTTTCCAACCTGATCACATTCGCGCAACAAGCCATCATCAAGCGATTTGTTGACGAAGACAAGATCAAGGCGATCATGGAAGAAAACAAGAAGAAGGCTGCAACAGGAACAGGCAAAAAGTCAAAGTTCATGACAAAGCTGGAAGAAGCCATGAAAGCCAGTGAAGAAGCACGAAAAGCGGCCGAAGCGAAGAAGAAAAAGAAATAATTCGGTAATTCGGTGATGTGCTGATTCGATGTTGCTCAAAATCAACGAATCAACGAATTATCAAATCAGCAAATCCGTTTTGTGCATTTCTTGTTGATAGTCGGTGGATAAGTAACGTTTCACGAATGTTCCACGATTGCGCCTTAGGCCTATATTTGTCCTACTTAATTTGTGAATTCGATGATTCGTTTATTGGATGATGGAATTGGCAAATTACCGAATTAACAAATTATCGAATCAATTCATGGGTAAAATCATTGCTATTGCCAATCAAAAGGGCGGTGTAGGTAAAACAACCACTGCCATCAACCTTGCAGCAAGTCTGGCGGTGTTGGAGTACAAGACATTGTTGGTCGATGCAGACCCACAAGCCAACTCGACTTCCGGTTTGGGTATGAACCCCAAAGAAATCAAGAAGAGCATTTATGAATGTATGGTTGACGGTATTCGGCCCGAGGATGCCATCTTGAAAAATGAATTGAAATATCTTGACGTCCTTCCCTCCCACATCGACCTCGTAGGCGCAGAAGTGGAGATGGTGAATATTGAGCACCGTGAAGAGAAAATGCGAAACGTTCTCGCGAAAATAAAGAGTCAATACGAGTTCATCATTATCGACTGCTCTCCCTCTCTGGGTTTAATCACTATTAACTCATTAACAGCGGCAGACTCCGTTTTGATACCTGTGCAGTGTGAATATTTTGCGTTGGAAGGACTCGGCAAACTTTTGAATACGATAAAAATTATACAGACACGTCTCAACCCGAAACTGGAGATTGAAGGCATCTTGCTGACGCTGTATGATTCACGCACGTCCCTCGGCAATCAAGTGGTAGAAGAAGTAAAGACACACTTCAAGAATATTGCTTTCAATACCATTATTCCTAGAAATGTGAAGCTAAGTGAGTCGCCTAGTTTTGGATTACCAGCTATCGTCCATGATGCAGAGAGCAAAGGAGCGATCAGTTATCTCAATTTGGCACATGAAATATTGAATAAAAACGGTTTTACAAAATGAGCAAAAGAAATGCACTAGGCCGTGGGCTAAGCGCCCTATTGAGTGACACGCCTTCTGACGACCGGCTAGAGGTCGATGTCGCACAACCAGCGAATTCTGTCAATGTAAATGGCATCGTCAATGAAATTTCATTGACAGAGATCGAGACAAATCCATTTCAGCCACGCCAGCATTTTGATGAGGAAGCTTTGAATGAACTAGCTGAGTCGATCCGTGTACACGGAATCATTCAGCCAATCACCGTGAGACGCCTCGCAGCACATCAGTATCAATTGATTTCGGGTGAAAGGCGTTTTCAAGCTTCCAAGAGAGCGGGTCTTTCGGCAGTGCCTGCATACGTACGTTCAGCCGATGATCAGCAAATGTTGGAAATGGCGCTGATTGAAAATATTCAACGCGAAAACTTAAACCCGATTGAAATTTCGCTGAGTTACCAACGCTTGATTTCAGAATGTAATCTCAAGCAAGAGGAGCTTGGGGAGCGCGTTGGGAAGAATCGATCAACCGTAACAAATTATCTAAGACTACTGAAACTACCACCTGATATACAGATTGCGTTGCGCGACAATAAACTATCAATGGGTCATGCCCGCGCCATCATCAATGTCGACAACACCGATTCACAACTTTATATTTTCAAAAAAACATTATCAGAAGATTTATCGGTTAGAAAAGTGGAGGAATTGGCCCGAGAAGTAATGACGAAGCCACGGCATCATGAAACGGGAAAAACTGAAAGCACGCCAGTTTCAAAAGAGATCAATCACCTGCAATCACGCTTATCATCACACTTTGGCACGAAAGTTAGTGTAAAGAGTGACGGAAAAAAGGGCGATATTCGAATTCCGTTTTTGTCGGTAGAAGACCTGAACCGGATTTTGGATATTCTAAAAGCATAGATGAAGCATTTTTTAGGTACTTGGGTTTTGTTCGTAGTTTACTCGTTCGCCTACTCGCAGGAAGTCAACAAGGATTCTATCCAGAATACTCCAACTGACACCCTCATTTCAAAAAGTGGCAAGAGGGTGGTTGACATCGATACCTACTCACAACGATTTAACCCAAGAAAGGCAATGCTGTATGCTGCCGTGCTACCGGGGTTGGGCCAGGTGTACAACAAAAAATATTGGAAGGTGCCACTCGTTTATGGTGGATTCTGGGCGCTCATAGCGGTGGTTGATAATTTCAACTTTCAAGGAAATAGAGCCCGCAACGATTTGTTTGATCTGCTCAATGGCAAAACCAGTCCCGTAAGCCGCACCCTTAGCCCAAATCTTGAACTATCTGAAACCCAGCTTAGAACACTTATAGACCAAGCCCAACGGCAGCGAGATTATTTCCTCATCTTCACCGGATTTCTTTACCTTTTGCAAATGGTAGACGCGCATGTGGATGCTCACCTAAAAGAATTTGATCTCAACCCCAAGTTGAAGGTGAGAATAGAGCCACACATGGAAAATGGCTATTACACCGGCACCAGCACGGGCATCGCAATAAAACTGAGATTTTAATAATGAGAATTCTATTGATTGGGTATGGTAAAATGGGCAAAGCCATTGAAGCCATCGCTATCGCGCGTGGTCATGAGGTCGTTGGCAAGGTAGACACGAATGAAGAACTCAATAGGTTCAACCAAAAAGCGGATGTAGCCATTGAATTTACTCAACCTGAATCCGCTGTTAAAAACATATTGTATTGCTTCGATCACCAAATACCGGTCGTGTGCGGCACCACGGGTTGGCTGGATCAAAAAAATGAAATCGAACGTCTATGCGTTGAGAAAAAGGGCGGTTTTTTTTACGCCTCTAACTATAGTTTAGGCGTCAATCTTTTCTTTAGGCTGACCAGCTATCTGGCCAAAGTGATGAAACCCTATCCACAATACAAGGTCAGTATTGACGAAACACATCACACCCAAAAAAAGGATGCCCCAAGTGGCACAGCGATTACATTGGCCGAAAGAATAATCGGGGAACAACCGCTCATCAAAAAATGGCAGTCAACCGAAACTCATGACCCCACTTGCCTCGTTATCCGATCTCAACGGATTGATCCTGCACCGGGAACACACACGGTGAAATATCAATCGAGTGTAGACGATATTGAGATTACCCATACAGCTCATTCGCGCGAAGGCTTTGCCCAAGGCGCGGTATTGGTGGCAGAGTGGATGGTCAATCGCAAAGGAGTGTATTCCATGGACGATTTTTTGAAGGTGTAGCTCTTTTGCTACGCTAAAAATCCCTTTCTTTGCCAGATTTTACTTAGACCCGTAACTATGAATTGGAAGTTTTGGAAGAAAAGTGTTGACAAAAGTCAACCGGAAGGCAAGGTTAAAAAATCGGCTTTGAGGGAATGGTGGGATGCCATTTTGTTTGCTGTGGTTGCCGCCACGCTTATTCGCTGGCTGATTATGGAGGCCTACACGATTCCTACTCCTTCGATGGAAAATTCTCTACTGGTAGGCGATTTTCTTTTTGTTAGCAAGTTTCATTATGGCACACGGACACCGCGTACGCCCTTGCAACTTCCATTGACTCACCAAAAAATCTGGTTCACAAATATACCTTCCTACCTCCCGTGGATTCAACTACCTACATTCCGCTTGCCCGGGATAACATCAGTAAAGAATAATGATGTGGTTGTCTTCAATGTGCCGCGTATAGAAGAAAACAACTACGGCATTTATGACAAAACAACCTGGATAGATTATCCTGTAGATTTAAAGACAAATTATATCAAACGATGTGTGGCCATTGGAGGAGACGTGCTGGAAATAAAGAATAAACAACTCTTTATCAACGGCAAGCAAGCCGAGAATGCACCTGAAATGCGCTTCCGATATCGGGTCATTGCTAAAGACGAAATCAATCAGCGAAACATTGAAGCGCTTGGGCTTGATGGCGATGATTTTGAATTGCACGGGCGTGCAGACAACGATAATCCAACCCATGTCTACTATTCCATGTATTTGACTGAAGCCACATTGGCCACAGTAAAAAGTCTCCCCTATGTTCTTTCGGCCGAAATGGAAACTGGTGGTGGCGAATCAGAGAGATTTCCCTTTTCAACCTCCACCGCTTCCTGGACGGGAAGTAACTACGGGCCACTCACGCTCCCGAAAGAAGGGATGAAAATACCCATCAACGATTCTACGCTTTCTATCTATGGGTTTACTATAAAAGCGTACGAGAATCAGAAAGATGTAGTGATTGAAAATGGAAAACTAAAAATTGGCGGAAAGGAAATAACTGAATACACCTTTAGCCAAAACTACTATTTTATGATGGGCGATAATCGCGACAATTCGCTGGACTCAAGGTATTGGGGCTTTGTGCCTGAAGATCACATTGTAGGGAAAGGATTTTTTATCTGGCTATCGCTTGATAAGTATGGCACCTTCATCGACAAGATTCGATGGAGCCGATTCTTCAAGCTGATTAGATAATCAGCAAAAATACCTCGAAAGGGTTTTTACCAGTTAATCGGTGAAAACCCTTTTTGCGTTAGATAGGAATTTGTAAGACTAAAATGCTTGCAGCCAAAAAAGCCCCTATTGGCTGAAAAAGGAGACGGATGTGGAGCCGTCAAAACATAATGCTTTGAGCGATCAATGATTTCCCCTTTCTTCTGCGCATAGGCGCCCCACAACAAGAAAACAACATTTTCTTTTTTTTGTGAAATCAGCTGAATGGCCGCGTCTGTAAAAATCTCCCAACCTTTATTTTGATGCGACCCCGGTGACGAGTCGCGAACGGTTAAAGTGGCATTAAGCAACAGCACACCCTGCTGCGCCCAACGCATCAGATTTCCGGATGACGGAATCGGGATTTGCAAATCAGCTTTTACCTCCTTAAAAATATTCACCAGCGAAGGAGGTGGTTTGATTCCATCATTTACAGAGAAACAGAGACCATTGGCTTGCCCCGCGCCATGGTAAGGATCCTGGCCGAGGATTACAACACGAGTAGATTCAAACGAGCAGCATTCAAATGCATTAAAGATATCTTTTGCTAATGGATAAATGGTTCGAGTTGCATACTCAGCTTTGACAAAACCGGCCAGTTCAACAAAGTAGGGCTTATCAAATTCCTGGTTCAGCTTTTCTTTCCATGAAGTTGCCATTTTTACATCCATAGTAGCGTAAAAATAGGTTAACAAACAGTTTTTCGGGGCATTTCAGGAAAAGATTTGCCTAAACCCTTACCTTTTTCCGGTCATTATTTTCCAGTAGTGGTGCTACCGTTTAAAAGAAAAAAGTCATACTTTTGATCAGCATGGTAACAGAAATAACACGTGGCATCAAGGTAGTTGTAGAGACGGAATACCAACCCTCGTATTCAAGTCCCAGCCAACACCACTACGTGTTCACCTATAAAATCACTATTGAGAATCAAAGCGATTTTACCATCCAGTTAAAAAGAAGGCATTGGCATATTCACGATGCTGGTTTCACAATGCGTGAAGTGGAAGGCGAAGGCGTAGTTGGGCTGCAACCTGTGCTAGAGCCTGGCGAGACGCATCAATACGTTTCTGGTTGCAATTTGAAATCCGGAATAGGTAAAATGGTAGGCACTTATCAAATGGAACGGGTGGTAGACGGTGCTTTTTTTCAAGTAAATGTACCAGCGTTTGTTATGGTAGCCCCCTTGCGCTTGAATTGACGCGAACGAAAAACGTATAGCCGCTGACTTTCTTTCAACTTACTTCGTACTTAAATTATTGGCTGAACGCAGTCGATGAGCATTCCATTCACTCCCCCTACTTTTTCGATCTTTATACGTCCATCATCAAAGAGCAAAAAGCGGATGGTGCTTTTGATGCCATCGAACAGATCCGAACGAAACTAGTACAGGACCAATCAGAAATCACTGTTCACGATCTGGGCGCACCTTCCAACTATTTCAAATCAGCAGAGCGAACAATTGCTGAGGTGGCAACCACCAGCCTCGCTGCTCCTAAAATGGCTCGGTTACTCTATCGTTTGGCAAACCACATCAAAGCCCGGCAAATTGTCGAGCTAGGCACATCAATGGGCGTTACAACAATGTACTTATCAAAGTGCGCAGCCGCAACGATTTATACATTTGAAGGAAATGCATCGATGATCAATATTGCACTCACCAACTTCGAATTCTCTGAGGCGAAAAATATTGTTCTGGTCGAGGGGAATATTAATGAAACGTTACCCGAATTTGTAGAGGTCAACCGGAGACTTGACTTCGTTTTAATGGATGCGAATCATCGGTATGAACCCACAGTGGAATACTTCAATTTAGTGGTAGAAAGAATGACTCCGGGTGCAATCGTTGTGGTTGACGATATCTATCAATCAAATGAGATGGCAAAGGCCTGGAAAGAAATACGAGGTCACGAACTTGTTTATGGAAGTATCGACCTTTTCCGGTGTGGCATTGTGTTTTTTGATCCTTCGCTAAACAAACAGCACTATACGTGCACCTGGTGAGTGAAGTCCTATTTAAAAGACTATTTTTGAAGAGTGAAAAGGATATATGGAAACAGCTATGGAAAAGAGTCAATCTCAGCAACCAAAAAAATCAAATAAGTATCTCATTATTGTTTTATTACTGTTTTTGGTGGTCGTTATTCAGAGTGTGAAGATTTACCTCGACTACCAAGAGAAAGCAGAGGTGAAAGAACAATTGGTCACCACAGAGACCAACCTTGCGGGCACCCTGCAACGCCTGAGTGATGTTAACAATGAACTTGACCAAAAAATAGTAGAGATCCAGAAATTGGGTGGAAATATTGATGACCTGGAAAAGGCAAAAGCAGAAATACAAAGAGAGCTAAGAAGAACTACCCAAAGAAGCGCAAAAGCCGTTAAAGAGCTGGAAGACCGGCTGGATGGTTATCAGGAGTTGTTGAATTTGAAAGATGCAGAAATTGAGAAACTAAAAACCGTCAACAAAGAGCTCTTTAGCGAAAACAGAAATCTAAAAACCAAACAGAATAAGTTAAGCGATTCCATTACGGTATTGGAAAAGAACAAGAACGAACTGGCCGGCAAAGTTGCCATTGCTTCTCAACTGCGCGCAGAGAATATTGCGATCAAGGCAGTAAGCTCGAAGGGAAAAGAAAAAGAATCCCCCTTTCGCAATCGGCAACTCGAAAAAATAAAAGTAGAATTTACGTTGGCCGATAACAAGGTAGCGCCCATAGAAGGCAAGAAGATTCTCATCCGAATTATCGATGAAAATAGTCAGGTCATTTTTGATGTGGCCAAAGGGTCAGGAACATTTATCCTCAATGGAAAAGAAGAATTTTATACAGCTGCTCAAGAGATATTGTTTGACAACACAAAACAAAAATTGATTTTCTACTACGAAAAAGGGTCGGAATATCCTGATGGCACCTATCAGGTAGAGATCTATTCGGAGGGCTATCAAATGGGAAAGAGCTCTTTTACGGTGAAATAGAAGAACGGATTTTCTTTTTAATTTGTTGCCAGTGCAACTAACTCCGGAAACATGTTAAAGCTCATCCCCTTCGTTCTGTCAATGCTGATTGCCGCGCCCTTGTTGACCGAGGCTCAAAGCAAGCCACCTTCACACGAAATCTTCGATCGATTATTGAAAAAAAACGTGACGGCCGATGGAAGGGTCAACTACAAAGCGTTCATCAAAGATTCGGTTGAATTAAATAAATACCTAGCCATCCTAAGCGGTACACCGCCCGATGAGAAAACGTGGAGCAAAAATGAGCAAATGGTTTTTTGGATCAATGCCTACAATGCATTTACCATTAAGCTGATTACAAAATACTATCCGCTAAAGAGTATTAAAGATATTGGAACAGGAATTCAAATCCCGTTTGTTAATACCCCATGGACCGTTCGTTTTTTCAAGATTGGCAATGACCGAATGGATCTTGACAACATTGAGCACGGACGTCTTCGCAAAAAGTTTGACGATCCCCGCGTGCACATGGCTTTGGTGTGTGCCAGCAAATCCTGCCCTATTTTGCTAAACGAAGCCTATGACGCCAAGCGAATGGATGAGCAACTGGCTAAGCAAGCTACTGCGTTCCTGGCTGATCCATTCCGCAACAAGATGTCGGCTGACAAGCCTCAATTGAGTATGCTGTTTAAATGGTATGGTGGCGACTTTAACAAGAACGGAGGGTCCGTAAGGGGCTTTATCAATGCACACTCCCGCATCAAAATCAAGTCTGACGCCAAGATCTCCTACCTGGACTACGACTGGGGGTTGAATGAACAATAGCTAAACCTGTATAGCGCAAATCAGAGCCAAAAGCCACATTTTAGCATTTTCTGGGCGGGAAAAATCAGGTTCTCTAACAACTTACATATTCTGCGTTGAGCAGTTGCCAATTGGGTATTTTTCAATACCTTTGCGCCTCATTTTAAAACAATTGTTAAACCCATGAAAAATTACGAGACGGTATTCATTTTAAATCCCGTTTTGTCTGAGGACCAGGCAAAGGATACTGTCGAGAAATTCGTGAAGTTGTTGACGAAGGCAAAAGCCAACGTTATCAACGTAGAAAAGTGGGGACTTAAAAAGATGGCTTATGCCATTCAAAAGAAGTCTACCGGTTTCTACAATCTCATCGAATTCGCGACAACAGACAACACACTCATCAATACTCTGGAGACAGAGTATAGAAGAGATGAATCAGTAATGCGATTTTTAACGATCGTATTGGACAAACACTCGATCGTTTACAACGAACGCAGGCGCAAAGGAGAATTCAATAGAACGAAAAAACAAGCACCGCGCAAGGAGGCGGCCAACGCATGACACTAGTAAACGAATCCGTAAAACGGGCAGAAGTAAAGCCCAAGTATTGCCGCTTCAAGAAGAACGGCATCAAATACATCGACTATAAGGATCCTGATTTCTTGTTGAAGTTCATCAACGAACAAGGCAAGATCCTTCCTCGCAGATTAACTGGCAACAGCTGGAAGTATCAGAACAGAGTAGCGCAAGCCGTGAAGAGAGCTCGTCACGTGGCGATTCTTCCTTACTTGGCTGACCAGATGAAATAGCTCTCATTAATTTTGTATAAAACGACATGACAAATCCGGCTATTCCATGTGCCCTAAAGAAAAAATAGTTAACACATGAAATAACCTTTAACCTGTACAACCATGGAAATAATTTTGAAACAAGACGTAACAGGACTCGGTTACAAGAATGATACGGTAAAGGTAAAGCCAGGCTATGGCCGCAATTACCTGATTCCAAATGGAGTGGCTTTGATCGCTAACGACTCTAACAAGAGAATGGTAGCTGAGAACATTCGCCAGGCGGCACACAAAGCAGCGAAACTAAAGCAAGATGCAGAAGCATTAGCAGCCAAGATTGGCGAAATGACGCTGGAGATTGGAACAAAAGCAGGGGAATCCGGAAAGATTTTCGGAGCCGTTACAGCCGTTCAGGTGTCCGATGCATTGAAAGCCAAAGGCTTTGATGTGGATCGCAAAAAGATCAGCTTTAAAGAGCAGCCTAAGCAATTAGGAACCTATATTGCTCACATTGATTTGCATAAAGAAGTAAAGCACAGCGTTACAGTAAA
This sequence comes from Cytophagales bacterium, assembly GCA_020403045.1. Classification (GTDB taxonomy): domain Bacteria; phylum Bacteroidota; class Bacteroidia; order Cytophagales; family Cyclobacteriaceae; genus ELB16-189. The sequence continues at coordinate 99,574 of JADBYK010000028.1, read as the reverse complement.
TGTAGTGGCTGAGTAATTCGTCAATTCAATCAGTATCAAAAGAGCTCATTAGAAATAAATGAGCTCTTTTATTTTTCCTCCACTTTACTAACCAAATCCTCATACCAACCTTCTCCATATTTACGGATGAGTGGATCTTTCAAAAACTTATAAAGCGGAACTTGTAACGATTTTCCGTACGAACAAGCAGCTGAGCAAATGCTCCATTTATGGTAATTCACGGCTTCAAAACCTTTTTTGTTTTTGGTGATTCGTATTGGATACAAATGGCAAGAGATCGGTTTTCTATACTCAATCTTTCCATCCAAATAGGCTTGCTCAATGCCACATTTTAAAATTCCTAAGTCATTGTAGTGCGCATACGCGCATTCCTTCCCTCCTATCGTTGGGGTTGAATAATCGCCATCTTCGTCTAATATGTAGGCTCCCTGCTCTTCAATTGATTTTAGCCCTTCGGGGGTTAAGTAAGGCTTTACCTTCTCTTGAATTTCTTTCATTATGGGCAATTCATCTTCTTCTAAAGGAGCGCCCAAATCGCCCTCCACACAACAAGCCCCCTTGCATTTCTCTAAATGACAAACAAACTCAACTTCCTTGATGTCGTCTGAAACGAGTACTTCTCCTACTTTAATCATTTGTTTTCTTTAAAGCTGATAATAATAGATCAAAAAATCCGTCTGTAGACAGAACTGTTATCGAAGGGAATGGGATATTCTTGAGCACGTCAAAATGCTTGTCGTCTGTGACCAAACAAAATGATTGGCTTGCAATAGCACAATCGCAATATTTATTGTCTTCCTTATCTGCTTCAATCAAATGCCAGTTGAAATGTGGGTGTACAAACTTAACATTCGGCAACTCGAGCAGCACCGCCATAAGAGAATTGGCAGCCGCCAAACTGTATTTTTGTTGAACAATTTCCTCATATTCCAGCATGATCTCCGAAGTAATTGCCAGATTGAATTTGGTATTGATAAGCGATCGGTAAATCAGGTGGTGGGGTGAACGTGACGAAAAGCATCTAACTAAAACATTGCAATCAAGTACAACGGTCATTTTAGCTTACTTTCCGGAAATGCTCATTTTTCCAAGTTTCGAAAATCTCATCTGTATACCCTTTTACGATAAACGCTTTGTCCGCTTCCGCTACTGCCTTGCTAGAGAGATATTTAACCAGTAGGGACTTTATTTCTTGAAGCTCCTCCTCGGATTGATCGTTCCGAAACATCTTCAATATCTCCAATTGTGTATTGTTAAGTGCCGCGGGCATAATTTTTTAAATCAAAGATAAGAAATATTACTTTTTCTTGAAGAACTCCAATCTTGCTTCCTGGATCTCGCCCTTTTTTCTTTGATAGTGATCTTTATCGGCAATGTAACACTCTCGCACTATTTCAGCATGCACTACATTGTCTTTATCTACCCACTGAATCAAAAAGTTCTTTGTCAACTCTCCCGCTGCCAATACCGTTTGCTTTATTTCGGCAAAGTCGCCCTCGGATATCAGATATTTCGCATAAAGAGTTGATCTACCGGGTTTCTTAAACCGAATATTTGCAGATTTATCCCAAACCACATAGTTGGGTCCTAATGCGCGAAACAGCATGAGCATATAAAAAGGATCAGCAGCTGCAAACAAGCTACCTCCAAACAGCGTCCCGACATAGTTATAGGTCCAAATGGATAAACGCAATCGCACATGTAGCTCAGACGAATCAGAGGACCAAAAAAGGATTTTTCCGCCTGTTCCAAAATACATCGGATACCAATTCATCAAGGTTCGAAATTTCCAGCTTGAAAAGGATTCTTTCTTGTTGGTGGCTAGAAAATCTGGTTTCATCACTTATCTAAAAACATAAAATTAAACCCAATTTTCTACTCAAACGTGCTCCACGATACTAACTTGCAGGATAAATTATGGATCGTTATTTACAGACCTTAAATGAGCCTCAACTCGAGGCTGTGCTCAATACGGACGGTCCTTGCATGCTGATTGCCGGTGCCGGGTCGGGTAAAACCCGCGTGCTTACCTATCGCATTGCCAACCTCATGCAAGGTCACCAGGTCGATCCTTTTAACATCATGGCACTGACCTTCACCAACAAGGCGGCCAAGGAAATGCGCGACCGAATAGAAGTGGTAGTGGGCGGAGATGCCCGCAACCTTTGGATGGGAACGTTCCACTCTGTATTTGCCCGAATTTTACGTGCTGAGGCGCATCACCTGGGATATCCGAATAATTTCACCATCTATGACACAGACGACTCTAAATCGTTGCTAAGATCGATCGTGAAGGAGATGGGTCTAGACGAAACACAGTACAAAGTCAACACCGTCTACAATCGCATCTCATCGGCAAAAAATAAACTCATCTCATGGCAGGAATACCTGGCTCACCCGATTATTATGGCTGATGACGCGGCAAGTATGCGCCCGGAAATAGGGAACATCTACAAGGCCTATGCACTAAGGTGTTTTAAATCGGGCGCCATGGACTTTGATGACTTATTGTTTAATACCGACAAATTATTCAAAGAACATCTGGATGTGTTGAACAAATACCAACAGCGATTTCATTATGTATTGGTCGATGAGTTTCAGGACACCAATTTGTGCCAGTACTTCATTGTAAGAAAATTGGCAGCCGTACGCCAAAATGTTTGTGTGGTCGGAGACGATGCGCAGAGTATCTATGGCTTTAGAGGTGCAGACATCAGCAACATTCTAAATTTTGAAAAGGACTATCCGGATTTGCGGATAATCAAACTGGAACAAAACTATCGTTCTACCAAGACGATCGTAGAGGCAGCCAATTCGGTGATCTCTAAAAATAAAGCGCAGCTTCCCAAGAATGTTTGGACAGCCAATGATGATGGCAGCCTAGTGGAGTTGATAAAATCGGTTTCTGACAATGAAGAAGGCAGGCTTGTTGCCTCTTCCATTTTTGAAGAAAAAATGCAACACCAATGGAAGTTTAGCGACTTTGTGATTCTTTACAGAACCAACAGTCAGTCGCGGGCCATTGAAGAAGCGCTCCGGAGGATGAATATCAAATACAAGGTGGTCGGTGGGCTCTCCTTTTATCAACGAAAGGAAATCAAGGATCTACTTGCCTACTTACGTTTTTCGCTGAATCAACAAGACGAAGCTTCCTTTCGAAGAATCATCAACTTACCCAAGCGGGGCATCGGTGACACAACCATTGATAAAATCATTGTAGCCGCCAACGATCATGCGATTTCTATTTGGGAAGTGATTCAAAATGCAAGCTCCTTTTTGGGAGGCCGTGCGGCAAACCCTATTGATGACTTTGTCACCAAAATAAAACGTTTCGCCATTGAAATCCAGAACAAAGACGCGTATGAAGCGGCAGCAGAAATTGCAAAAGCTTCCGGTCTTTTAAAAGAACTTTATGAAGATAAAACAGTCGAGGGATTAAGTCGATACGAAAACGTTCAGGAACTCCTAAACGCCATTAAAGAGTATGTGGACGATCCTGAAAAAGAAGATAAAAGTCTAGGGGCATTTCTTCAGGAAGTTTCGCTCGTGACCGGCCAGGACGAGAATAAAGATAACGACCCTGATAAAGTCACGATGATGACGATTCACATGGCCAAGGGTCTGGAGTTTAAGAATGTCTATATCGTTGGACTGGAAGAGGATTTGTTCCCTTCTCAGATGATGCTCAGCAGCCGTGCCGAACTAGAAGAAGAACGGAGATTGTTTTATGTTGCAATAACACGAGCTCAACAAAAATTATTTCTTTCATATGCCCTTACTCGCTATCGCTTTGGTCGTTTGAAGAATTGTGAACCCAGTCGTTTTCTTGACGATATCGACAAGCGATTTATCAAAATAAGCACTCGTTTTGGAGGGGTCGATTCTGCTCCAAATCCCAACTACGCAAAGAGTCTGGTATCCGGCATTAAAAAGTCGATCAGCACTCAACCCGTTCAGCGCGTGACGGCCTACAAACCATCCGCTGATTTTATGCCAAGCGATACAAAAGGCCTTTTGGAAGGAATGAAAGTAGAACACCCGAAATTTGGCTTTGGTACGGTGGTGAAACTGGAGGAAGTAGGCGCTGAACGAAAGGCCAAGATCAACTTTACTGATTTTGGCGAGAAGACCTTATTGCTTAGTTTTGCTAAGTTAAAAATACACGAGAACTAGTATTTCATGATTGGAGAATACAATACACAGCGCGAGGGCATTATCCTAAAGGAATATGGCCGCAATGTTCAAAAGCTAGTCAACTATATCCGCACGATTCCTGAAAAGGAAAAAAGGACGAAGATGGCTACTACGCTAATCGAATTGATCAAGCAACTCGCACCGGTGGTGAAAGAACCGCATGAAAATCCGCAACGGATGTGGGATGATTTATACATCATCGCTGATTTCAACTTAGATATCGACAATCCTTTCACAACTCCTGACCGCACCATTCTTTTTAAGAAGCCTCGCAAAATGGAGTACCCACAAAGCGAAGTACGCTTCAAACATTACGGTAAGAATGTAGAAAGGCTTATTAAAGAAGCCATAAAGAAAGAAGACCCTAAAGAGCGCGAAGAGGCATCTATCTATCTTGGCAAACTGATGAAAACGTTCCACAGCAATTGGAATAAGGAAACGTTGGATGATTCTGTAATTGTGAAAGACCTCAAAAATCTATCCCAAGGAAAACTGGTTCTCGATCTTGAAAAAGTACGTGAAGAGAATTTGTTTGAAAAGCTTTATCGCGAACGCAAAAATCCAAGGCCTAATGATAATAGAGATAACAGAGAGGGCGGACGTGATAACAACAACAATCGCAATCGCAATCCACGTTTCAATAAAAATAGAAGAGGCAATAATCCCCACCGCAGAAGAGATCAATGAGTTCATTTAAAATCAAAGGCGGACAAAAATTAAAGGGAGAGATAATACCTCAAGGCGCCAAAAACGAAGCTCTACAAGTTATTTGCGTGCCGCTTCTTACAAGCGAGCCAGTCACTATTCACAATGTACCCGATATTCTGGATGTGAATAAATTAATAGAACTGGTTGGCGATTTAGGATGCAAAGTTGAAAAGCTAGGCACTGGTTCATTTCGATTTACAGCAGCGAACATCAATACTGATTTTTTAAAAACGGAAATTTACCGGAAGAAAGCAGCCGCACTGCGTGGCTCGGTCATGTTGCTTGGCCCAATCCTGGCACGGTTTGGTGAGGCCAATATTCCAAAGCCCGGTGGTGATAAAATAGGACGTAGAAGATTGGATACGCACTTCATTGGGTTTCAAAATTTAGGGGCAAAATTCAACTTCAATGCAGACGAGAATCTTTACAATATTGACGCCTCTCACTTGAAAGGATGTTACATGCTGCTGGATGAGGCATCTGTTACCGGAACAGCGAATATCATCATGGCAGCCGTAATGGCGAAAGGAACGACTACCATTTACAACGCGGCTTGCGAACCTTATCTTCAACAGCTTTGCAATATGCTCAATCGCATGGGCGCTAAGATAAATGGAATTGGCTCCAACCTGATTTCGATTGAGGGTGTGGAAAAATTACACGGAACCGAGCATACTCTTCTCCCCGATATGATTGAAATCGGGAGTTTTATTGGGCTCGCGGCTATGACTCAATCGGAAGTGACAATCAAGAACTGTCGCATCGATATGCTGGGCATCATTCCTGAAATATTCAGGCGACTTGGGATCAAAATGGAATTTCGTGGAGATGATATTTACATCCCTTCGCAAGAGCGCTACGAAATAGAAACCTTTATTGATGGCTCTATCCTAACGGTAGCAGATTCTCCCTGGCCCGGATTTACTCCTGACTTGTTAAGTATTGTGTTGGTGGTGGCTACACAAGCCAAAGGCAACGTCCTCATTCACCAAAAAATGTTTGAGAGTCGTTTGTTCTTTGTCGATAAGCTGATGGATATGGGAGCCCAAATTATTCTTTGTGATCCCCACCGAGCAAGTATTATGGGACTTGATCGGAAACAACTGCTTCGCGGCATTAAGATGTCATCACCCGATATTCGTGCAGGAGTAGCGCTATTAATTGCTGCGCTATCTGCCTCAGGAGAAAGTGAAATCTCAAATATTGAACAGATCGATCGGGGCTATCAAAATATTGAAGGAAGACTGAGGAAGCTAGGCGCGCAAATTGAGCGCGTCAATTGATCCTCTCAATAGGCGGATTAGAAAACGATATCTTCGTAAACACCCTTTGAATATCTTCTGCAAGAAATTCTACCACGCAACGCGGAAGGCTTGAACATTGATTTTCCCATTAGCATTCGTACGCACTCTTGAATGCCCTCGGTAATGCTTGGGTGAGGATGCACACATTCTGCCAATTCTTCTATTCCCTTATCCATTGAAATCAAAACGGCAACGGCTTGGATGGCACTGCTGGCATGATTACCAACTACCTTCATCCCAAGAATCTTCATCTGGTCGTCATCAGTCACTAATAATTTGATAAAGCCTTGTGTGTTCCGTTTGGCAATCGCACGTGGTATCGTGCTATATTCTAGTGTCACTACTTTGTAGCTCATACCTTTCTCCTTAGCATATGTCTCGTTATGCCCTACTCCAGCTACCTCCGGACTCAAAAACATGATGGTGCTAATGTTTTCATAGACCAATTTACGGTCGGGTTTCCCAAAAATTCGTTCTACTGCGTAGCGTCCCTCCAGCTCTCCTACATTGACTAACGAGATATCAGCGGTGAGATCTCCTACTGCATAAATATTGGACACGTTGGTTTGTGTCTCGTCATTATGTATGCCTCGCTTGGTGATGTCAATTCCAACTTTATCATCCCAAAGATCTTCCAGGTTTGCCACACGGCCAACAGAAATAAGTGCCTTTTCAACATTAAATGTCTCTTTGCTACCATCTGTGTATTCCAGTTCATATTCAACTCGCCCGTTGATAATTCGCATGTTCAGCAGCTTGGAATTTCGGTGGATGAGTACCCCATTATTTTCCATGTTGCGCTCAATGATGTCAACTACATCTTTGTCCTCAAACGGGAGTATTCGATCTCCTTTATCAATAAGATTAACTTTTGTCTTGCCAAATCCACTAAAAATAGTTGCGTATTCGCATCCAATAACACCGGCCCCGACAATAACCATACTCTCCGGAAAATCCGCCATGTTCTCAATGCCTTCGCTTGTCATGACCAGCTTTTCATCGATTGGCAGTTCGGGCAAATACCTGGGTCTGCTACCCGTAGCTAGAATAATATAGTCACCATAGACTACTTCCTTGCGCGCACCAACGGCAATTTCAACTTCATGCTGTGAAAGCAACCGCGCATCTCCGATTTTGAATTCCAACAAATTCGCATAAGGCGAGTGACGCAGTTGATCCATGTGTTCTTCCAACATTGATTTCCTTTCCTCTACTGCTTTTCGCACCTCAGATTGTATTTCCGTGTAGCTGATCGATGGCGCCTTGATATTGTATCTCTTTAGATTTTTTCGAAAGGCAGAGGCCTCGCGTGACAACTCCCACCATGTTTTTGAAGACAGTGCCCCATTGGTTATCCCTGCGCCACCGACTTTGTTTTTTTCGACCATCAAAATTTTCTTTTTAAAGTCGAGCGCGCGCATGGCTGCAGCATAGCCCGAAGGGCCAGCACCAATAATGATTAGGTCAAAACGTTCCATGGGTGTAGATTAAAACCGGGAAAAAGTAAGATATTTGGTTGACATTAAAAACTGGTTATTGAATTAAGTCTGTGGAAGAATTACTGGAACTAGATAAAAGGCTGCTTCTGTTGCTCAATGGATGGAATAATCCATTTCTAGATACAGTCATGATTTTATCAACCGAAACATTTTTTTGGACACCGCTTTATGCAATACTTATTTTTTTTGTGATCAAGACCTACGGAAAATCAAGCATCTGGATTCTTCTGGGTGTAGCCATAACCATTTTGCTTTGCGATCGGATCACCACTGGTTTTATGAAGCCGTTCTTTGGGCGGCTACGTCCATCTCATGAACCAGAACTTGAAGGCCTGCTTCATTTGGTCGATGGGTATCGTGGCGGGTTATACGGTTTTGCTTCGAGCCATGCTGCCAATACCTTTGGTGTGGCTATTTTTATTTGGCTGTCCTTGAAAAAGCACTATAAATGGGTAGGTCTTATTTTTATTTGGGCTATCGTCATGACCTACACCCGAATTTACCTGGGCGTTCACTATCCCACCGACATTTTAGTTGGTGCTATTATTGGATTATTATGCGGTTGGCTGTCTGCAAAATCTAGTTTATGGATGTTGAAGAATAAGCCTCTAACTGAAAAGCAAAGGTAGTCTGAGTCTGGCAGCAACACCTTTCTACAAAACTAATGGAAGGGCGAATGAAAATATTTGTGATCCTTTCTTTCAAAAAAATAAAACCCACTGGATTTGGTGGAGGTTTCTGAACCCCATAAAAGACAAGTTTTGGGCTGCTCTCTGGTCGCGATCTTCCACTGTTAACCTGCTTTTTGGGCGAGGATCCGCCTGGGCGGACTGAGGCCTGATTTTGTCCGAAAGCTTCACCCGGTATTGTATAATTGTTAGGTTCAGCAAACGTGTCCCAAATCCAAGTGGGAATTATCAATCAAAATTACATAAATGTTCTCCGTTTCTCAATATATAATGCGATTCTATTTGTTTCATCAACTGAGATCGGCTGAGACAGCTTGGTGTCGGCTCCGGTTCGCTGCATGACTCGAATTAAGAAAATAAATGGTGATAGTGAGCGAGTTTGATTTTAACTTTGAAGCTTAATTTCGTGAACATGAACATTAATCTCACTCCGGGGCCCTCACAGCTTTTTTATACTATTCCCGATCATGCACGTCATGCCTTCAAGGAAGGAATTACCTCTATTTCTCACCGTAGCAAAACATTTGAATCTTATTTTCAGAAAGCAACCGAAGGCCTGAAAGAATTGTTGGGTATTCCAACAGACTACTTTATTTTTTTTACTGGCTCAGCTACTGAAGTCTGGGAAAAATCAATACAAAACTTGGTCGAGAGTTCTTCCACGCACCTTGTCAATGGTGCTTTTTCCAATCGCTATTTTGATATCGCTAAGCAATTGGGAAAGCAACCACAAAAAGTTGAAGCGCCACTGGGTGAGAATTTTTCATCACACTCAATTTCCGACTATGGCACCGAACTAATTGCGATTACTCAAAATGAAACAAGCACCGGGGTGTCAGTGACCAATGAATTCATCCGGCAGGTACGAGAAAAAAACAGCGAGTCACTAATTGTTGTTGACGCAGTCTCCTCTATGCCTTACGCGGCTTTAGATTATTCTCAAATAGATTCTTTTTTCTTCTCCGTGCAAAAAGGGTTCGGCATGCCAGCAGGACTTGGCGTGTGGGCTGTCAATTCTAGATGCATCGAAAAGGCAGAATCACTATTGGCAAGAGGCATTTCCATTGGGTCATACCACAATCTCCCTACCCTACTTCTGAATGCGCTAAAGAACCAAACCAGCGAAACACCAAACGTGCTCGGCATCTACTTGCTGAGTTGTGTAGTGGAGGATTTCCTTCGAATTGGCATCAAAAAGATTCGTCAGGAGACAGATTACAAAGCAGCCATCTTGTACCAAGCACTAAAGGCTCATCCATTGATGTCTGCTTTTGTGAAAGATGAGTCAGCGCAGTCTAAAACAGTGATAGTGGCTGATTGCGGTGAACATTCAGTTCGAATCAGTAACTATTTATCTGAGCACGGCTTTAACCCGGGAGAAGGCTACGGAGAGAAAAAGAAATCACAATTGCGTTTCGCCAATTTCCCGGCACACTCCAAAGAACAGTATGAACGGATGGTTGACCTGATCGAGAAACTAGGGTAAACTATGGTGCGCTTCCGGTAGCTTCTTTTGGTGTATATTGAATGTCGAAAACTAAGACTAAATCACTAACCTTTGTTTTGTTGGTTTCTAGCTCGTAGTTGATTGCTTTTGGCAAAATGCCATGCAGATAGATATACGAAAAGCGATTTATTTGAGTCGACCCTAAAACAACACTTGTTGAAGACGTGACATTGTTTTTTGAGAAATAGCGCGCAACAGAAAGTGGCTGAAATGTCGTGGTGAAACCACTTGGAATTAAAAACTGATCGAGCCAAAAAAATCCTGCAAATGGGTTTGGGATTCCGTCATACTCGTTTGTATAGGAATTACTCAACACTCCAGTTCCCCTTTTTATGGTTGTCAAGTTGCCGTTCAATGTGGTCGCTTGAAATTGACTTGATTTGTAGTTTATCTGCGTTAGGTTGCTTCCACTGTAACCAAAAGTAAGGGAGTCCCTATACCATAACTGACCAAATTGCCACCTTATCTTGTATTTAGTTAGTTTACCCCCTGAAAAAACGAGTTGAAAACGTTGTATTAATTTTCCCGACTTGTTGAATTGTTTTATCGAAGTTGAGTCATTGTAATATGCATACTCTAATGAAATCGAATCCGTACCAATCATGCGCTGCAATCGCCCGACTTTATATTGAAAAGAATACTCTTCGTAAGAACTTGATAAGATACTCTTGATCACATACTTCTGAGGATTGAGATCGGGCCCACAAGACAAAATAGTCGCTGCACAAGCAAACAGTAGTAACAGAACCCTGGTCATTCGAATTTGATATCAAATATACAATTTATGCATCATGCATACTTAAAACAGAGTTTTGGTAATTGATCTGTAAGATTGATTAAACTATCTATCTCTTTATTTGTCTAACTTTCAAATTCCAAAGAAAACAGGCCATTGGAAGATCAGGAACTCTTACAAAAAATCCGAAATCCGGACTCGCGCAACCACGGTTTCAATTTACTGGTTCGTCAGTACCAGCAACGCGTATATTGGCATGTACGTAAAATGGTCATTGACCATGATGATGCTGATGACTTGACTCAAGAGGTCTTTATCAAAGTCCATAAATACATTGATGGATTCCGTGAGGATTCTCAGCTTTTTACCTGGATCTACCGGATCGCGACCAATGAATGCTTGAGCCATCTCAACAAAAAGAAGAAAAGGTTCTTTTTACCGATTGAAGACGTAGGGCATCAGCTATCAGCAAAAATTGATTCTTCGATAAACTTAGACGGAGATGAAATCCAGAAAATCTTACAAAAAGCTATTATAAAACTACCTGATAAACAGCGACTTGTGTTCAACATGAAGTATTTTGATGACCTCCCCTACGAGACCATTTCAGAGATTACTAAAACAAGTGTCGGGGCCCTGAAAGCAAGTTTCCACCATGCGGTAAAGAAAATTGAGGATTTTTTAGATCAATGATTAAACTTCGTAACAGAAACGTAATCTTAGTAATAGAATCGAGTAATTTAAGAAACATGAAACGCCTAGATGAGATTCCAAAAAAGCAAATTTTCACCGTGCCTGATGGCTACTTTGAAGATTTACCGATGCGCATTCAGGCAAGGATTCAAACACCTGAAAGTAAGAGTTCTTGGATACCCGAATTCAATTTGGCTTTAAAATTTGCTCTACCGGTTATATTGGTTGGGGTTATTTCGGTGATTGTGTGGGTTTACTTGCCGAATACAAAAGACGCTCTAGCAAACTTAGACACCGTACCTACCGAGCAACTTTTGGCTTACTTAGAAGCTGACGAAATTTCAACCGAGGAAATAATTGAAAACGGTAATTTTACGAGCGCAGCTATCAATTCGTTGTATCAACAACCTGAAGAATTAACCACCTATGAATTAGATGAATTAGCACAACAATATGATTTGAATTTTTAACGAGATCGATATGAAAAACATACTTTTATATACACTGTTACTTATCGGAAGTTTTTCCGCAACCGGGCAAGAGCCTGATAAGCAAGATCCAAAAAATTTGGAGAAAATAAATGCTGCTCGCATCGCATTGATTTCTGAAAAATTGAAATTGACGCCTGCCCAAGCAGAAAAATTCTGGCCTGTCTATCGCGAGTTTACTGAACAACGCATGGCGCTAAGAAAACAATACCGAGACGCAGAAAGAACACAAGATGTTACCAAGCCAAAGCCTGATCGCGACCAGGAGTTACTCAAGCTAGGTATGATATTAAAGCAACAGAATTTAGATTTAGAAAAAAATTACTCAGAACGCTTATTAAAAGTGATTTCAGCCCAGCAATTGCTTACACTGCCAAAGGCAGAAGAAGAGTTTAGAAGAATGCTGCTACAGCGTTTACACGATCGCGAAGACCTGAGGGAAATGAAACGTGAAAACCGCGAAACTATTCGCAATAGGCTCGAGCAACGGGCTCGAGAAAAGAACAATTAATGAGTCGGAAAATAAAGCGCATTTTAGTCATCCATTTCTTTTGGATGACTTTTGCTTTTTACGCCAACGGGCAAGAGCAAGATACATTGGTCAGTCGTACCGCGACCGTAACAGACTCCCTTTCGCTCAGCCAACTCGACTCCATTTTTAGTTATGCAGATTCCCTTTCCATATTTACCATGATTGACAGCCTTCTGAAAAGGCAAAGTGAAATTGGCTCTTCACTGGTCGTACGAACCGGGTTTAACAGTAACATTATATCGGCCGGAAGAACAATTGGCATTAACCAGTATGGAGCCACGGCAGGACTATCGTATTACCATAAAACCGGACTTTTCCTCGACTTGAGTTCTTATTGGAGCCAAGAGTATAATCCTAACCTCTACCTGACGATTGCATCCCTCGGCTACCTAAAAATGATATCAAAGCACTATTCATTTTTGGCATCTTATGATCGTTTGATCTACAACAATACCGATATCAATGTTGAAAATCCCCTCACAAATATGGTGGGGTTGTCCAACTTTATCGACTTTAAACCGGTAACTCTGCGACTGGACTATTCGCTTTATTTTGGACGGCAAACTGCTCATCGGTTGACCCCCGGTATTGTTCTTAGCTTACGGAAATACAATTTTCTTGGACTGGATAGAATTTCCTTTACTCCTGCTTACCAGATACTATTTGGCAGCGCTACTATCACCACTATTCAGCTGGGTCAACAGCCATCTGTCCGTCTTTCAAAACGACTTCCGCAATTTCAACAAATCGACAAAGATGAATTTGGCTTAATGAATTACGCCCTTACTTTGCCTTTGAGAGTTACAAAGAAGAACTGGTCGCTCACAGCATCATACACCTACAATTGGCCGGTAGCGCTGCCGGGTGAAGACAATTCACTGCCCGAAAACAGCTTTTTTTCGCTTACCCTCTCTAAGCTTTTCAATTTTACGCCCCGCTCAAAGTAATTTGCTTTTGTTAGACCTATCTTTTCAATATTTTACAAGCTTATCAGAAAAGCTATGATGAAAAGATTACCATTATTATTTGCACTGTCTATGGTTGGTTCAACCGTGGATGCCCAACGCGATTACTGGCAGCAAAGAGTGGAATATGTGATGAATGTCACCCTTGATGTTACATCTCATAAAGTAAATGGCACTCAACAACTAACCTACCAAAACAATTCGCCTGATACACTTACAAAGGTCTATTATCATCTTTATTTTAATGCTTTTCAACCTGGCAGCATGATGGACGTGCGATCACGAAGCTTGCCAGATCCTGATAGAAGAGTGGCCGATCGCATTTCAAAACTGAAAGATGACGAAATTGGCTACCAGCACATCCAAGCTCTTAAACAAGATGGCAAAGAAGTGATCTTTAAAGTCACTGGAACTATCCTGGAAGTTACCTTAGCAAAGCCATTACTACCAAAAGGAAAGGCAGTGTTTGATATGAAGTTTGAATCGCAAGTGCCTATCCAAATCCGAAGAAGCGGTCGAAATAATCGCGAAGGCATTTCCTACTCGATGACTCAATGGTACCCAAAAATTGCAGAATATGACTTTCAAGGTTGGCATGCCTACCAATACGTGGCCCGGGAATTCCACAGCCCGTGGGGTGACTTCGATGTAAAAATTACGATCGATCCTAAATTTGTTATTGGGGGAACCGGTGTCCTCCAAAACCCCGAACAAATCGGGCACGGCTATTCACAAAGTGCAAAACCAGATTTATCACGAAATCTTACCTGGCATTTTGTAGCGAAAAATGTGATTGACTTTGCCTGGGCTGCAGACCCTGACTATACCCACGACAAGGCAAAAGTACCCAATGGCCCCGAGCTTCATTTCTTCTACCAGAAAAATGAAAAGACGGCCGAAACGTGGAAAAAAATGCAAGAGTATGCAGTAAAGGTATTTCAGTATCTCAATGATAACTTCGGGAGATATCCTTTTGATACCTACTCGATCATTCAGGGAGGCGATGGCGGCATGGAGTACCCGATGTGCACGCTTATCTTGGGAGAAGGGAGTTTGGCAGGAGTAAGTGGCACTATGGCTCATGAAGTCGCTCACAGCTGGTATCAAATGGCGCTAGCTTCCAATGAAGCGCTTCATGCCTGGATGGATGAAGGTTTTACGGACTTTGCAAGCAGCGAAGCCATGGCGTCCATTCTAAACGAAACAATCCCACCGCACCAGAGTAGCTATGCCAGTTATTTTAGTTTAGTCAATAGCGGACTACAGGAGCCCGCCAATCAACACTCAGACCACTTCAACACCAACAGGGCTTATAGCACGATGGCCTACAGCATGGGAGCTGTTTTTTTAGAGCAATTGAAATACATTATTGGCGAGGATACCTTCTATAAAGGAATGAAGCGTTACTACAACACATGGAAAATGAAGCACCCGCAACCCAATGACTTTATTCGGATCATGGAAAAAACCTCGGGGTTACAATTGCATTGGTACCTGCGCTATTGGATAAACACAACCAAGCGAATTGATTATGGCGTGGGTCGTATTTTAGAAACGAATGGAGGCACACTCGTAGAATTAAATCGGATTGGAGAATTTCCGATGCCCATCGATTTGACAGTCACATTCAAAGATGGCACCAAACAGTTATTTTACATTTCAATGAACGAGCTTCTTGGAAATAAGCCAGCTAATAAAGCGGCCGAAGGGAGAATAACGCTTCAACCTTGGCCATGGGTAAATCCATCTTATTCATTGATAGTAAGCAAACAACAATCGGAAATAGAAAGTATTGAAATAGATCCCTCCCAGCGATTGGCAGACGTGAATAGAAAGAACAATAAGGTGGTTTTTGCTGAACTAAAACCATACAGTGACCCCACCAAATAATGTTCCTTGCCTATTCTTTTACCTAAAGTTGGGCTAAGGAAAAGAAAATTGAAATTCAAAAAACGATCTATGACAATGCCAAGACGTATTGCCTAGGCAGGTGGCGGTCTTTATCGCGCTGACTATGACGAAATTTTGGTGAAGTCGCTACCGGGCATTTATCATGTGGTTGATAGTTGGGATCACTACGAGAAGATGAAAATTCGAATGACGATGCGCTATCAGGATTGGAAAAAGCTCACCGGTAACTAGCTACTGAAGTTGCTTGCCATTTTTGTCGATAATAATGATCTTGTTCTCGCCCATGGCGGAAGTTTTGATGGAGAGTTCAGCCGTGTCAGCATTGTAGGAAAGTTCGGCAGGCATAAAATCCAATTTGAGATTCACGCTCCAGGCGAGGCCATCGGAACGATATACCTTAGTTACGGTAACAGGAAATTTTTCCTTCATTTTACTTTCAGCATAAATCAATGAGAAGAAAACGTGCTGCAGCGCATCTGTGGTCGAAATGCACTTTAAAATAGGCAGTTTTCTTTTCGTGAAACTAGTCTTGTCCACCTCAAAAGAGACATTTACATCCGGTCTGCGGCTTGGCGTAATCGAATACAAATAGCCGGTGGCTGTCGAATCATTGTATTTGAGACCAACCGTGTATTTGTTTTCTACGATCAGTAATGGCTTAAACCTCAACTCTCTCGACTGCTCAATAAATAAAGGAATCGAGTCCACTCCACTTATAACCCACTTTGTAGCCTGCATTGTGTTTTCCCATACAAGCTGTTTTTTCAACTGCTCACGTTTGGCAAAATCCTGAGTGGTTTTGATCAGGCTATTTAAAGCAGATTGATGCCCATACGCTTTTGATATGAAGTGATGATAATTCACACTATCGCTTACCCTATCTCTATCCAGCAACTTTTTGGCAAGGCTATCCAAGCGATTTAGGTATTTGAGCTCTTCGTCCAAATAGGAAAGCTTCAGCATCACGTTACTTGAGTCGGTAAAAGGCTTGTGAACAACCACAGCAGATCGATACCTCAAGTCAGCTTTCTTCAGTTCAAAAATACCCAGCGGCAAAGGGTTAAGGTCGTACTTAGCAAGTTGTGTATAAAGAAGTCGATCTTCCAAATGATTCAAATCGCCAAGGATGGACACCGAATCCTTCTGCAGTTTAAGGTCGAGTTTATTCAGCGAAACATCATAGGCAATTAAACGCTCACGAAGTGGAATAATCACATTCTCGATTGTTTCCAGCGATGAGTTTGCCCACCGTTTATAATCCCAAATTCGCACGTCATCCTGAAAAAAATCAGGGGCTGAAGTTCCATCCTTTTTGAAATCCATGATCTCCTGCGCACTAAGCTGTTGGTTGTAATTTGATTTTTGAATTCCCTTTAAAGCCGACCGGTAGTTTCCAAATACAGTCAGCATCGAGTCATACGTCTTCGCCAATTTTGTCAACTGCTGAACTAGTGCCTCATCCGATTGCAGAAAAAAACTGCTTTGAGATGTAAACCTAGACTGAATGACCTTAAACTGTTCCGCAGCTGCCAGGTATTGTCTTTCTGATTCAACAAAATGCTTTTTAAGCTCTTTGGCTTTTTCCTTTCGCTCCTTAATATTTTTAACCCGCGTCTCTAAGTCAAGACGTACGTCTGAAAACTTAACCCCAAAATCACCCGTTCTCGGATCTCTCCGACTATACATTTCTTCATAGTACTCACTATGTCTTTTGATCTCTTTTTCGGTGATGCTACTATAAGCTTTATCAAAAAAAAGCAAAGCTGAGTCTGAATTGGCGAGTAATGTGGGCGTATCTTTTAAAAGATCGTTTACCAAGGATTTCTCTTGAAAAACAATCCCCATAAAGAGAAAAGCATGCGGAGTATCGTCATCGCTTTTCAGGTATCTTTTCAGATGCGGTTCAGCCACTCCATACTGCTTAGAATTTAGTAATAAAACCAAATCCTTATATTTCACTTTTTGCGAATACCCGTTGGCGCAATACAGCAGAAATACTACCAAAAGAGAAACTTTCCTGTTCATTGGATGGTTTAATTGGTCGAAGTTATCAAATTATGGACATTTGATAAAAAATAGTCAATAACCAAGCCAAAGGCAGCCATGAAAATCTTAAAGGAAGTCTTAAAGACAGGGTTAACGTTGGTGATTTTACTTGTGGTACTCAATTACACAGGTCTGATCGGTAGCATTTCATCGGCCACCCAATCGGCCTTTTTGAAGACCGGACTATTGGATGCCGAGTTGGACGATACCAAGTCTGAAATTTTCAATTATAACTTTACGATAAAAGACCTAAGCGGGAAAAGATTTTCATTTGAGCAATACAAAGGCAAGGTAGTTTTTATCAATCTGTGGGCAACCTGGTGCGGCCCATGCCGAGCAGAAATGGCTGGAATTCAAAAATTATATAGTTCTATTGCCTCGGATAGTATTTCATTCGTTATGCTTTCGCTTGATCGAGATACTGACCAAGAAAAAGTAGTAAAGTATGTGAACACAAAAGGTTTTTCATTTCCGGTCTACCTGCCTTCCGGCCGCTTGACAGAACAACTGAGTGTGCCCTCCATTCCAACAACCTTTGTGATTGGAAAAGATGGAAAGATAGTGGCCAAGGAGGTCGGCACCACCAATTTCAATACCGATAAATTCAGAAAATTCTTGCGACAGTTGAGCCAGGAAAAACGCTAACGTCTGTCATTAAGGATTTTCGCTTTTGGTTAACAGCGTCTTTAGTCTTGAAAGACCAACACTCCCCTTTTCAACGATGAATTCGAGATTGGGAACATGAAGTACATCTGGCTTTTTTGGATCGATCACAAATTTCTTCACACGGTCGGGCACGTAATCAATCAATCCGGCAGCAGGGTAGACTAGCAACGAAGTGCCAACTACCAAAAAAATATCTGCTGTACTTGCAATGATAGAGGCCACTTCGATCATGGGCACTGCCTCGCCAAACCAAACTATGTTTGGCCTGAGTTGCGAACCCAGTTCGCACAGGTCGCCTAGCTTTAATTCCCATCCGGTGATCGGATAAATTAGGGAACTATCTTTCGTACTCCGTGACTCAAACAACTTTCCGTGAAGGTGGATAACATGAGATGACCCTGCTCTTTCATGAAGATTATCGACATTTTGGGTAATGATGGTGACGTCAAAATCCAGTTCTAGCTCAACCAAAATCTCGTGCCCTCTGTTCGGCTTTACATCCAGTGCTTTCTTTCTGCGCTCGTTGTAAAAGTCTAAAACAAGTTCGGGGTTCCGCGCCCAACCTTCTGGCGTGGCTACATCTTCGACTTTGTGTCCCTCCCAAAGCCCACCTGAATCGCGGAACGTAGCAATGCCACTTTCTGCGCTAATGCCGGCACCGGTGAGGACAACCAACTTCTTTTTTTTGCTCATCTCAACTTCCTGTCGAAGAAATCTTTAGCAGCCGTAAAAATTCTTGACCAACTCTCATATCTCAGAAAGCCATGCACTTCATCTGGTAAAACTAATAACTCCACCGCCACATTTTTTGCTCTTAACTTTTCAACTAAATCAACAGTTTGTTGAAAATTTACGTTGCGATCATCATCTCCATGTACCATCAGAACTGGCGCCACCCATTTTGAAAGATCAGCAACCGGAGATGATTTTCTAGCTAGTTCTGATTCTGATTTTAAAAGTCCCCAGCTATTTGTTGCGTCTTGACCATCAAAAGACCAATCATGCACGCCATGCAAATCAACCCCTGCTTTGAAAATTTCCGGATTACGCGCTAGTCCCATGGCCGTTAAATACCCACCATACGAACCGCCCCATAAACCAATTTTAGTAGGATCAACTTCAGCTAATCCCTGAAGATATTTGGCGGCTGCCACCACATCCTGGTATTCAGTAGCGCCACGAGGTCCCTGATTTTTGGTCATCCTGAAATCACGGCCATAGCCAATGCCATTTCTGAAATTGACCGAGAGAACGGCATAACCCTGATTCGCCAAAAGTTGATTGAATGCATAGCAATTGCTGTAGTAGTCACTGTAATGGAAGCCCAGCAACATTTGACGTGTTGGACCTCCGTGCATATAGACCACTCCTGGTCTTTTGGTTGTAATAGTTCGATTAATAAAAAGTTGACCATGTATAAGCGTCCCATCTGCTGCCTTGAAAGTTACAGCCTCTGGTTTTACAAATAAAGAGGCGTTAAATGAAACTAGCTTTTGAGGGAATACCGGAACTGCCAGTTTTTTCGCTTCGTCAATTCGAGCCACCACCTTTGGGGCATTGTAAGAAGATCGCACGCAATACACCTCATTGCCTGCAAAAGTTGGATACATTTCAATTCCCTCTCCTGCCGTTACGGCTGACGGATTTGCATTGAGCACTGAAGATTTCCAAATATGTCTTCTGTTGATATCTTCCCGATTACCATCGAAATAAATGTTCTGTCCTGTTGGATCAACAACAAAGCTTTCGACTTCGCCATCACCTGGTGTGATATCTTTCAAGTCGCTACCATCATTATTAATTGAAAACACATGATTCCATCCGGTATGTTCAGAGTGGAACAATATGCGATTTGTGCTTGTCCATGCAATCGGGTTCGCAGAATAATTTTGGGCAAATCCACCATCCAATCCTGGAGATTTCCAGATTGTTTTTAAAATTCCGGATTCAATTTCAGCCACCATTAACGAAAATGGAGTACCGGTAGTAAAATTCTCTAGCTCGCCAATCTTTGTACCTGGCATCCGGATAAAGGCAACGCTCTTACTATCGGGCGACCAGACAGGAAGTTGGTCTTGCGTAACATCAGGAGCAACCCACTTAATAGATTTGGAGATTAAACTATACACACCCACGAAACTATGATCTCCCCGATCGCTTGTAAATAAAACATCATTGCCATTAGGCGAAAAAATGGGGCGGCTATTAGACCCTCTTGCCAAAAAGAGAGGCTTTGGTTCTGCATTAATCTCCAGTGTCGATTCGAAAATCTGACCACGCTTAGCAAATAAAAACTTTAACCCATCGCGGAAGAATATCGGGCTATTCCCTGACACAATTTTAGCAGGAGCACTTTTGTTGCCAATATCTTTGAAGTAAATAGCCTGATCTGCGCCATCGGCTAAACTAGCGGGATTTGGATTTTGTCCTGCCCTAGTGGGAGCGCCTCCCCGCACAAATAGTATCTTCAATCCGTTGGGTGAGAAAGCTAATTGTGAAATCTCTTGCCCGTCATCAGCCGGGTAGTCAGTAACAAACCGGGGAAGATCTGTTCCCGTTTTTACCACAATGTTTCGCTTGCCGCGATCAGCACTTACCCAAGCGATGTTCTTCCCGTCTTTGGAAGAAACAAAACCTGATTCAGTTGGCGCACTTAGAAATTGCTCCAGCAACGTTTGTGCAAAACCCGGTGCAGTCGCACCTAAAAAAATGAAAACTAAAAGCTTTTTCATAGGGCACGAATTAATTTTAACAAATATACTATTCGCCACACATTTTATTGTCCCGATAAATTGCCATCCATCAAATTGGCAGTAGTTATTTTTAAAAAGATCACTTACATTTCACAACCTAAATGAGTATGGCTGATCTTCAAATTAAAAAATCAACCACGACCTACGATGTATGCATCGTGGGTTCTGGTGCTGGCGGAGGAATGGCCGCCTTTGTCTTAGCAAAAGCTGGAATAAAAGTAGCATTACTGGAGGCGGGCCCTATGTATGACCCCGCAAAAAATGTAACGCAACTAAAATTCCCTTATGAATCCCCCCGTAGAGGCGCGGGCACGAGCTTCCGTCCTTTCGGAGACTTTGATGCGGCCTATGGCGGTTGGGAAATTGAGGGTGAGCCATATACCCAAAAGGGTGGAACACAGTTCGATTGGTTCCGTTCGCGCATGTTGGGTGGCCGTACCAATCACTGGGGACGGATTTCGTTGCGATTTGGGCCAACTGATTTCAAACATAAAAGTATTGATGGACTAGGCGAAGATTGGCCTATCGGCTACGAGGATGTCGCACCTTACTATGATAAGGTAGATCGGTTAATCGGTGTGTTCGGAACAAAAGAGGGAATCTTCAATGAACCGGATGGTATCTTCCTCCCACCACCTAAGCCACGTCTCCACGAATTGTTTGTAAAAGATGCAGCATCGTCACTTGGAGTAAAAGTGATTCCTTCTCGGCTATCTATACTCACCAAAAAAATTAATGAAGATCGAGGTGTTTGTTTTTATTGTGCTCAATGCAATAGAGGTTGCACCGTACATGGTGATTTCTCCTCTTCATCGGTATTGGTAAAACCTGCCATCGATACGGGAAATGTTGATGTGATTGCCAATGCGATGGCTCGCGAGGTTCTTACCAATGAAAAGGGAGAAGCGACTGGTGTTTCTTACGTGAGCAAAGATGATATGCAAGAATATCAACTTAACGCTCGGATCGTGGTATTGGCTGCCAGCGCGGGAGAATCTGCGCGACTGTTATTGAATTCTAAATCCACTTTTCACCCCAACGGGTTAGCCAATGGAAGCAATATGGTCGGAAAGTATCTGCATGACTCAACAGGAGTAGCAATGGGTGGTGTGCTACCCAAATTATTCAACCGCAAAAGATACAATGAGGATGGCGTAGGCGGATTGCACCTGTATTCGCCTTGGTGGCTTGATAATAAAAAATTAAACTTCCCACGCGGGTACCATATCGAATATTGGGGAGGAATGGGAATGCCTAGCTATGGATTTGGTGGCGGCATACAAGGAATTAATGGAAAATACCCTGGGCCAGATGGAAAATTGAAAGACGCAGGTGGGTATGGTGCTTCACTGAAAGCGGACTATCGCTATTATTATGGCGCCAGTTTTGGTATGGCCGGTCGTGGAGAGGCCATTGCTCGGGAAGACAATTATTGTGAGATCGATCCCAATGTGGTAGATAAGTATGGCATCCCGGTTTTGCGTTTTCACTACAAGTGGAGCGACTACGAAATCAAGCAGGCCAAACACATGCAAGACACCTTTCAAGAGATCATTCACAAAATGGGAGGCGATATTACCTGGGGTGTGAAGGGTGCAGATCAAAACTATGGATTAGAAACACCGGGGCGAATCATTCATGAAGTCGGTACGGTGCGCATGGGCAGCGACAAGAAAAAGTCGGCATTGAACAAATTTAATCAAGCACATGACTGCAAGAATTTGTTTGTGGTAGATGGCGGTCCATTCGTTTCACAAGCAGATAAAAATCCAACTTGGACGATTCTGGCGTTGTCGATGAGAGCGAGTGAATACATTATTGATGAGATGAAGAAACAGAATATTTAACTAGACTTGAGACATAAGTATCAAGACATTAGACTTTAGCTTCATAATCTTGATACTTACGTCTTACTACTAACTACTCTTATGGACAGAAGAAAATACCTCAAAACACTTGCCGTTGGATCGTTATCTGCGGCTGCTTTGTTACAAACGTGTTCACCTGCAAAAAAAGAAGATGCACCCGATCTGACGAAAGTCAACGGAGGGCATGACCGCCAACCGAATGAAATTGAGCACTTCAAAAAAGTATCAGCAGAGAAATTTTTGGAAGCGCATGAAATGGCAACTATTACCATTCTAGTTGACATCATTATTCCCAAAGATGAAGTTTCAGGCAGCGCAACAGAAGCAGGCGTTCCTGAGTTTATTGAGTTTATCGTAAAAGACATGCCGCGTCATCAATTACCAATGCGGGGAGGATTAAAGTGGCTTGATCTTCAATGCATGAAACGTTTTACAAAAGCGTTCACAGAGTGCACGCCAGCCCAACAAATTGAAATGGTAGATGAAATAGCCTTCCCGGATAAAGCGAAACCAGAAATGTCACAGGGAGTCGCGTTCTTCAATCTGCTCCGCGATCTTACTGCTACCGGATTTTATACAAGTAAGATTGGCATTGCCGACATCGGATATGTTGGTAACAAACCCAATCAATGGGATGGTGTTCCACAAGAGGTATTAGATCAGTTCGGTTTAAAGTATGATGAAAGAACATTAACAGAAAGTGTAAAATTTGAAAGCTAAAAAACTATTAACGATTACAGCATGATATCAAGAAGAAAATTCATTCAACAAGCAAGTGCAGCGGCTGCTTTCACCATTCTCCCTCGCTTTGTTTTAGGTAAGGGATTTGTTGCTCCTAGCGATAAACTGTATATCGCAGGCATTGGTGCGGGTGGAAAGGGAGGAAGTGACTTATCCAGTTTTGCTCTCAATCCAAAAGCAGAGATTGCCTTTCTCTGTGATGTTGATGATAGGCGAGCTGTTGATTCTCGGACAAAATTCCCAAAGGCAAAATACTACAAAGATTATCGAGAGATGCTCGATAAAGAGCATAAACATATTGATGCAGTTTCTGTATCTACACCAGATCATAATCACGCTGTACAAACTATGGCAGCCATGCAGTTGGGTAAGCATGTATACGTTCAAAAACCCCTTACTCATGATATTTTCGAAGCACGAGCACTTACGTTAGCAGCGAAAAAATACAAAGTGGTTACACAAATGGGAAACCAAGGAGCCAGTGGTGATGGTGTTCGTCAATTGATTGACTGGTATGAAGCAGGAATTATTGGTGATGTGCATACTGTTTATTGCTGGACAGATCGCCCTGTATGGCCGCAGGGGATTGCATGGTCAACTCAAAAAGCAGAAGTACCCAAAGAGTTGGATTGGAACCTTTGGTTAGGTACTGCGCCTGATAAAAACTATGTAGAAAAATTAGTTCCCTTCAATTGGAGAGGTTGGTGGGATTATGGTACAGGAGCACTCGGAGATATGGGTTGTCATTTGATTGAACCTCCTTTCCGTGTGTTGGGTCTCAACTATCCAACTGATGTAACGGCAAGTGTGGGCAGCGTGTATTTAGATGAATTCAAGAGAGGGTATTTTCCTGAGAGCGGACCTCCCTCCTCTTTTGTCACAATGTCTTTTCCAGCGAGAAATGGAAAATCTGCGGTTAAACTTCATTGGATGGATGGCGGCATTAAACCGGAGAGGCCTGAAGAACTAGGCCCCAACGACCAACTGGGAGATGGCGGCAATGGCTGCATATTTATTGGCACAAAAGGGAAAATGATGTGTGGTACCTATGGAGCACAGCCTACCCTGCTACCAAAATCGCGCAACGCAGAAGTCACTGCACCAGAAACGATCAAGAGAGTACCCGGTGGACCAGATCCAGGTCACTATGTTCAGTGGGTGGATGCCTGCATTGCCGGCTATGAGAAAATAGAATTGAGTTCGGATTTCAAAATCGCAGGACCGCTGACCGAAACAATATTAATAGGTAATTTGGCCATTCGCAGTTATGATATAAGAAAACCTAAAGAAGATAAACCAAATCAATTTGACTACCCAGGCCGAGGCATCAAACTGCTATGGGATGGCGAAGCTATGAAGGTGACCAATTTCGATGAAGCAAATGCATTTGTGAAAAGGGAATATCGAAAAGGATGGGGCTGGTAAATTTTTGTAAAGGGATTCGCTTACCTTTGTAGAATTACCAAGTCAGAATGCTCAAAATCGATAGCCATACTCATATTCTCCCCAAAAAAATGCCCAATTGGAGCGAGAAGTTTGGCTATGGCGATTTTATCTATCTCCAACACCACAAAAAAGGCTTTGCTAAAATGATGCGCGGAAATCAATTTTTCCGTGAAATCAAAAGTAATTGCTGGGATGCCGAAGAACGTATTGAAGAATACAAACAATTCAATACGCAGGTTCAAGTTGTTTGCACTATTCCTGTAATGTTTTCCTACTGGGCAAAACCGTTGGATTGCCTCGCCCTCTCTGAATTTCTGAATGATCATATTGGCAAGCTTGTCGAGAAGTATCCTAAGCAATATATCGGACTTGGAACAGTACCCATGCAAGATACAGAGCTTGCGGTAAAAGAATTAGAACGCTTTAAAGAGATCGGGCTCGTGGGCTTACAAATTGGCTCTAACATCAATGACGAAAATTTAAATGAAGAACGCTTCTACCCTGTTTTCGAAGCCTGTGAACGATTGAATCTGGCGGTGATGGTTCACCCCTGGAACATGATGGGTGAAAAGAACATGCAGCGCTACTGGCTACCGTGGCTGGTTGGCATGCCCGCAGAAACATCGCGCGCTATTTGTTCAATGATATTCGGAGGTATTTTTGAAAAGTTGCCAAAACTTCGCGTGATGTTTGCCCATGCCGGAGGATCTTTTCTGCCAACGATCGGTAGAATAGAGCATGGATTTAACTGCCGCCCGGATTTAGTGGCCATCGACAACAACTTTAATCCACGGAATTACATCTCAAAGTTTTGGGTGGATAGCATTACTCATGACCCACTCATATTAGAATATGTTTTGAAGCTACAAGGTTCAAAAAAAGTAATGCTAGGTTCAGATTACCCATTCCCTTTGGGTGATTTAGAAATTGGCAAGTTTATTGAAGAGATGAATTTAAGCGAGCAAGTAAAGGAAGATATATTTTGCAACTCCGTGTTAGAATGGCTCGATCTTTCAAAAAACAAATTTAGTAACTAAATATTCTCCGTGACGAACCTAAAGCTTCTCATCGTTCTACTTGTTACCATTTCTACAGCTACCCTATTCGCACAAACGGAGAAGGAAAAAATTCAGCAAATCGAAACGCAAAAGCAAATGGATAAGCAACGTAAGCTTACCACAAAACTAGATTCTGCCATTCGCCTCTCTGAAGAAGGTCAATATGAACAAGCAGACGTCAAGTTCAAGGCAGTTTTAAAAGAAATCAGAAGCGTACCGACAGATTTAACCTATCATTTTGGAAAGAATTCTTTCCTGCTTGGAAAGTACAAACAAAGCGTAGACTGGTTGACCAAGTACGTTCAATTGAAGGGTACCAGTGGTCAATTTTCAGAAGCAGCCGTTGGTTGGTTATCGCAGGCTGAAGGAGAATTAATTAAAGAAAAAGAGCGCGAAGCAAAACTTGCATCTGAAGTTCTGTCCAGTGATTTTACCATCGACTGTGGCCCTACTGGAAAGGTAGCGTGCACGATCTGCAAAGGTTCAACAGTTGTTGTGAAGAAAAACTATTTTGGAGATACCTATTCTACTTGCCAATACTGTCACAGATTAGGGTATTTGACATGCGAAGAATACAATCTGCTACTCAAAGGCAAATTAAAACCAAGTGCTGACTAGCAATGTGGATGTACGACAGTTTTTCTTGAGGTGGATAGCTCAACGGTGTACTTCGTGCAACGTTTGAGCACTTAGTGATTTGCATTTTTACCACAGGGAACACAAAGATACTACAAGGGTCACAGATAAACTCAAAACTGCCATACACCCAGCAATCTATTACCGGCAGAGAAATTCTACAATATCTCTATCTTTGCACCCTGAAGTTAGGTTATGCCACTCTATAATCGCATCAACGGAAAGGAACTAAAGACCAAGTTAAAGGAAGCATGCGAACCGCGTTCGACTATTTCTTTTTATAAATACCATCAACTGCAGGAGCCCAAGGTGTTTAGAGACGAACTCTACCAATTACTTGAATCCGTGCAAGTGCTAGGGCGCATCTATGTAGCCAGCGAGGGAATCAATGCGCAAATCAGCGTGCCTACTGAATATCTCGATTTCT
This sequence comes from Cytophagales bacterium, assembly GCA_020403045.1. Lineage (GTDB taxonomy): Bacteria > Bacteroidota > Bacteroidia > Cytophagales > Cyclobacteriaceae > ELB16-189. The sequence goes on along the minus strand of JADBYK010000028.1, from coordinate 72,707 downwards.
TTAAAAACCAATTGTATAGCATTCCATTTTTAAATGGCGTTCGACTAAATACCGCAGTTGACGATAACGGCAAGTCTTTTTTTAAATTGAAAATTCTCGTGAGGAACAAGCTTGTTGCGGACGGATTAAACGATACAACCTTCGATGTCACCAACCGAGGAACACATGTCAGCGCAAGAGCGTTTAATGAACTGGCTGAAAAAAAGAACACAATCATCGTTGACATGCGGAACCACTACGAAAGCGAAGTGGGCCATTTCCGAAATGCGATTTGCCCGGATGTCGATACTTTCCGGGAGGAGTTAAAACTGGTGGAAGAACTACTTCACGAAAAACGCGACCAAAATCTATTGATGTACTGCACAGGTGGCATTCGTTGCGAAAAAGCAAGTGCGTGGTTTAAGCACCGCGGATTCAAAAATGTTTTCCAATTGGATGGAGGTATTATTGAATACGCCAAGCAAGTAAAAGAACAAGGGTTGGAGAATAAATTTATCGGTAAAAATTTTGTTTTTGACGAGCGCCTTGGCGAACGTATTACAGAAGATGTAATTAGCAAATGTCATCAGTGTGGAAAGCCTTGTGATGATCATACGAATTGCAAAAACGATGGCTGCCATTTGTTGTTCATTCAATGTAAAGAATGTGCAGAACGTTTTGATGGATGCTGCACCACTGATTGTAAAGAAACGATTAGCCTGCCGGTAGAAGTACAAAAACAAATCCGCAAAGGAATAAATAAAGGGCGACAAGTATTTAAGAAGGGAAGAGCGTTGAAGGTTGAGAATCAAAAAGAAGTCAGAAGTAAGAATTTCGAATACGGAAGTCAGAAATAAAATGCAAGTATTAATAATTAAACAGTCTACATTATGACCTCTATCTTATTTTTTTTCTTCAATTGATGATTAGAATAGGCATTATTAACGTTTCTGATCGCGCAAGCAAAGGTATTTACGAAGATATTCCGGGTCAGACAATTGTTTCCACACTCAATGAATATTTGACGAGTCCGTGGGAAAAAGAATATGCAGTAATACCCGATGAACAATCGGAAATAGAAAAGAAACTTATCGAGATGGCCGATGAAAAACAATGCTGCCTGATTGTAACTTGTGGTGGAACGGGACCGGCCAAACGAGACGTAACACCGGAGGCAACAGAAGCGGTGTGTGATAAGATGATGCCGGGATTTGGCGAATTGATGAGAACTACGAGTCTGCGATATGTTCCAACCGCAATATTATCTCGTCAAACAGCTGGCATTAGAAATAGAACTTTAATTGTAAATTTGCCCGGGAAGCCCAATGCAATCCGTCAGTGTTTGGATGCGGTGTTTCCGGCCATTCCTTATTGTATTGATCTCCTGGAAGGCCCCTTTTTGCAGTGCAATGAGACAGTGATTAAGGTTTTTAGACCAAAATAAAAAATACGTGAATTGAGTATTGCCCTTTAAAAAGCAAATCTATGGCACGAATTAAATATTACTACGACACTGAAACCTGTAAATATGAGCGCATAAAAACCACCTCAGGCGACATTTTTTTAAATGCGCTTGGCTTGCTTTCGCTTACGCTGGCGATGGCCGTTGGTTTAGTTGTTTTGTACAGCAACTATTTTGAATCGCCCCGCGAATTACTTCTATCCAATGAAGTAAAGGAGATGGAATATTTGTATCAAAATTTGAGCAAGGAGGTAAACAAACTGGATAACGAACTTGCATATTTGGAGCATCGAGACGATAATATCTATCGTGCTGTTTTAGGCGCTGAGCCAATAGACAAAAGCGTGAGAGAAGCAGGTGTAGGGGGCGTGGATCGGTATGAAGACATTAAAAAGAAGGATCTCGTACACGAAGACTTCATTATCAAATTGCACGAACGAGTGGATAAGTTAAAGCGGAAAGTCTACATAGAATCAAAATCTCAGGACGATGTAATCGCTTTAGCTGAAAACAAAGAAAAATTGTTTGCTGCAATCCCTGCTATTCAACCCGTTGCCAACAAAGAATTGATTGCGCTCGCTTCTGGATTTGGCATGCGTATTCATCCTGTGTACAAAGTTCGCAAAATGCACACGGGTGTCGATTTTGCAGCAGCCATTGGAACACCCATCTACGCTACTGCAGATGGTATCATCGATAAATTAGAAGTTAGCTTTAGCGGCTATGGAAAACAACTGGAAATCGACCATGGTTTTGGCTATCGCACACGATTTGCGCACATGCACGGTTTTGCCGTTCGTTTTGGACAAAAAGTAAAAAGAGGTGACCTGATTGGGTATGTGGGTGAAACCGGGCTTTCTACAGCGCCTCATTTACATTATGAGGTTTTTGTTAATGGCATTCACGTAAATCCAATTCATTATTTCTTCAATGACCTGAATGCCAAGGAATATGAAAAGATCATCGAACTGGCCTCGATCGAGAATCAGTCATTAGGCATGTAGAAAGGTTCTTGGCCGCCATTACTCAAGGTCAGTAAGATTTATAAAGAAAAAGGTAACTTGGATATAAGTCAATTTGTAATGCTGAAAAGGATATTCATCGTAATTGTTACCTGTCTTTCCGTATTTCAATCAGTCGCCCAAGGATGCAGTGATGCAGGTTTTTGCACGATGGGTGCAATGAAGCCTGATCAACCTTACAATAAAAAGCTCGAGTTTAAACTTCGCACTATGGAGCTGAGCTTTTATCGTGGCACTACTAATCTCACACCGATTGTGTATGTAACTACTGTCGATCTAAACTTTAGTTTGAACAGGCGAACTACGTTTCAGGTTAAATTGCCTTTTCAGTTTGTGGACGGTAAACTGGCATCCACCTCATCCCTGGGAGATATCTCGCTTTGCTTCACTCGTAATCTCTTTTCGTCAGACAGGTTTGATGTTAATCTTTCCATTGGCGGAAAGATTCCCACCAATTCATCCAATAAAAACACACAAGGACGACCATTACCTATGTACTACCAAACCAGTTTGGGTACGTATGATGCGATAGCAGGTCTCTCGTTAGTTAGCCGCAATTGGTTATTTGCAACCGGCATTCAAGTTCCCCTGAATCAGAATAGCAATGAATTCGTATGGTCACCTTGGGACGACACGGTAGAAAAAGATTATGTGCGTAAGTATGCGCTTGCCAAAGATTTAAAACGAGGTATCGATGTAATGCTTAGAGTTGAGAGAAACTTTCGATTGTCTCGTTTCAATTTTTCGATCGGTCTGTTGCCTATCTACCGAGTTACGCGCGATGAATTTACTAATTCCAAAGGTATACGAATTGTTTCGGGCCAAGCCATGGGGCTTGCATTATCAGGAATTGTTACAGGCGGATATAGTTTCAATACTCAATCCGGACTTCGTCTCTTGCTCGGGCACAAAATTGTTCAACGCGAACTGAATCCCGATGGGTTAACCCGTGATTTTGTTAGTTCTCTCACCTATATCCATAGATTCTGATGAAACAATTTTTATTATTCTGTTTCATACTCACTTTTTACCGGTCTTTGGCACAAGAGAATCTTAAAAAAATTGATTCTCTTGTAAAAGTAGTAGCATATAAAGAAGCATTGCAACTTTTAAGGAGTGAAAAAGAAAAGACACCTAATGATTCCGTTTCGTTTTTAGAAAATACCGAGGCTGAAATTTTAATCACCCAAGGAAATCTGAACGAAGCAGAAACTGTACTCTCCAATATCAAGATTTCTACACCTTACGCGAAAGCGATTACCCAATCGACAACAGGTTTTTTGAATTTAAATAAGGGACGCTATGACCTTGCCAATGAAAACCTTCAAGCCGCACTGGCTGCTTTCCAATCTACTGGCAAATCAAATACGAAGGAAGCAGCTCGTTGCCTTGCCAATATTGCGTCATACTATCTCGCCACGGGTAAGTATAACAAAGCCGAAGAATATGAAACGATTGCTTTACAATTAAGACAAAAACTTTTTGGCGAAAGCAGTGAAGAGGTCGCTGCCTCTTACAATAATCTGGGAACTATTTTTCTAAGTGCTGACCCCGATCGCTCGCTCGACTACTACGAAAAAGCATTGACCACCTACCAACAGATTCATAGAGGTACTCATCCAAAATTAGCCATCGCGAATACCAACATTGGCATCGCCTACAATCAATTAGAGTTATATGGAGATGCCATTAATTCATTTGATATCGCAAAAAAAATATGGGAGCAGATTTATCCAGATGGTCATCCCAATCTTGCCATTGTATTGCAAAATATTGGCAGCGCTTATTCGAAACAGAAAAACCCAAAAGTTGCAGAAGAGTTTTATGAGAAAGCAATCTCGATTTACATTAAGTCATACGGAAACAAACACCCTGACTTAGCGAGCGCACTCAATAATCTTGGCAGTTTGCAATTGGGTGATAACCAATACGACAAAGCGATAGCAACTTTTCAAAAGAGCATTGTTGCGAATGCTCCATCATTTAATAGTTTAGACCTTGAAAGTAACCAAATTGGATCTGATTATTATAACCCGATGGTGCTTGTCTACTCCATCAACTTCAAAGCAAAGGCACTGGAATCCAAATATCTTGGCAGATCTCTCAAGTTAAATGATCTCAAGATTGCTCTACGATGCATTTATAAATGCGATTCGTTGATCGATGACATTAGGCATCAAAGTACCGATGAGCAAGATAAACTGGCACTGGGCAATGTGGCTGCTGAGGTGTACGAGGTGGGCGTGCGCGTAGCCCACACCATAGGCGAGAACAGTATCAACCCTCGACCTTATTTTGAAGAAGCTTTCTATTTCGCTGAAAAGAGTAAATCTTCTGTTCTCCTTGAATCTATAGCAGAAACCCAAGCAAAATCTTTTGCAGGTATTCCACAAGAACTGCTTGACCAAGAATTGAAAATCAAATCATCGATTGCCGAATTAGTTCAAAAGCTCACTCAGAAACCAGCCGAGCAAGAAGAGAAGGAAATCAGAGAAAAACTATTTGTCTTGAATAATGAGTACACTTCTTTCGTCAAAAAACTAGAAAAAGATTTTCCGAATTACTTCAATTTAAAATTTAGTCAAGCAATAAATTCAGTAGAGGATGTTCAACTTTGTTTGGATGAAAACACAGGTTTAATTAGCTATTTCTTTGCGGAGAAAACGAATAGGCTTTATCAATTTACGATCACTAAGAAACGATTCAAAGTCAAAGATTCCTCCATTCCCCCTGACTTGAATCGACTGCTCAAAGGTTTTATGAACAGTATTCTGTTTAGCGATTTCGAAACCTACAAAAAAACTTCACTTCCGATTGCCACTTTGCTGAAACCAAATGTTGATAGCAAAACGAAAGAGCTGGTGATTATCCCTACCGGAAGACTTGGCACAATACCCTTTGAAGCCCTACCTAGCGGTAAGATCAAAGGAACCAATTTTGGTCAAGTCTCTTACCTATTGGAGCGATACGCCATCTCCTATGAGTTTGCTGCTGGCTTATTCATCCAAAAAAGCAAGGAAAAACTAACCACCGACAACCCAACCGTATTCCTTTGTGCGCCCATAATTTTTCCCGAAAAAGACAACCTCAACCAATTACCCGGAACAGAAGAAGAAGTAAATACTATTTCCAGGCTATTCGCAAGTTCAAAGTTGCTCAAATTTGAGAAAGCCACTGAAACGGTTATCAAGTCCAAACAGATTTCAAACTTCAGCTATCTACATTTTGCTACACACGGAATAGTTGACGAAGAAAATCCAGAGTCATCTAAAATATTTCTACAAACAAGTGATACAGATGACGGAAATTTATACGCTGGCGAAATTTATAACCTAGAGCTAAATGCAAACCTTGCCGTACTTTCTGCTTGTCAGACTGGCTTAGGAAAAATTTCAAAAGGTGAAGGTGTTATTGGATTGTCGCGAGCGTTGACGTATGCAGGAGCAAAAAATATTGTGGTTTCTTTTTGGAGCGTTGCCGATGAATCCACTTCAAAGCTTATGACAGACTTTTATACAAACCTTCTCGGCACCAAATCCATTCATTTTAACCGATCATTGCAACAAGCAAAGCTGAAAATGACCAAAACCACAGCGTATTCAAATCCTTTTTTCTGGGCTCCGTTTGTTTTGCTTGGAAAATAAAAAACCTGACCGTTTCGGGTCAGGTTTTACACAGTCTAAACGCTATGGCAAATAGGTTTTTCGTGTGCTTTAGAGAACCCCAAAGTAGGGAGTTGAGTTTCATTTTTCCTAAACATTTTATAAAACTTTGTTTGAACTGCAAAAAATGGCCTCTTTTGAGCCAAAATAACAACATTTATGAATGATAGAGGATAACTACCGCCAGCGAGGGTTGCGCAACAACCTGGTAAAAAAACTGCGTTTAAAGGGGATTTTGGACGAATCTGTGCTGGCGGCAATCGGAAAAGTGCCCAGACACGTGTTTTTTGACGATGCCCTGCTAAGTCACGCCTATGAGGACAAAGCCTTCCCAATCGGGGAGGGACAGACCATTTCTCAGCCTTATACAGTCGCTTTTCAGACGGAGAAGTTATGCGTAAAGCCGGGCGACAAAGTGCTGGAAATCGGCACTGGTTCAGGCTACCAAGCCGCCATTTTGGTGGAGCTGGGTGCTAAGGTTTACACGATTGAATTTCAAAAAAAGCTTTACGAGCGTACAAAAGAGTTTCTGCCGAGTCTTGGCTACAAACCTTACTTTTTCTTTGGAGATGGATCGAAGGGTATCCTAAGCAAAGCTCCATTTGATAAGATTATTGTGACGGCTGGCGCACCTGTTATCCCGACTGCGTTAATAGAACAGTTGGCAGAAGGCGGCATTATGATTATACCCGTAGGCGATAGAGAAAAACAAATGATGCTGAAGATAACCAAACGAAATGGAAAAATTACCCAGGAAGAATTCGATAACTTCGCGTTTGTTCCACTACTTGGTGAACAAGGCTGGGGCGGAAAAAGTTAATTTTTATCGTATGAGAATGCCAACACTTTTGTCTGCAATAATTATAGTAAGTAGCATCAGTCAGTCACTGCTTGCCCAAGTGGTTGAGGTAGTGAAGAAAGGCAAATCAACTCCCCATGAGAGAGTGACAAACTTTGAATACCTCGAGCCTAACACAATTCCAAAACACGCTTTCTTTGTTGCTACACTTAAAGCAACTGAAAGTGGAAAAGACGCAACCATACCAAATCTCTTCTTCGCATTAAAGTACAAAACGTATCAACTTCAAGGCAATAGCTTTAAAGTAATCGCTTTCGCAAAAGAAAAAACTTCCAATAAATTAGAACTTACCATCGATGTCTATTATTCGAATGACTCATTACTTCTTGTCAACAGAAACAATCATATCAAAAACGCAGTTTTTATTTTTGGCGATGACAAAGGTGATGATGAAACATATAGCTTCTCGATAAACGAAATTGAGCATGAAATAAAATCTGGCTTTTATTACAAATACGTTATTCCAAAAGGGAGCAGTGCGGAGATCGGTCAAGGCAAGGTTCTCACCTCGAACATGAACGTTAGCTGGAAAGAAAATAGCAGGTCACAATTTCTTTCGCTTTCAAAATTTGGCCTAGCTCCAACCGAAGAATCGCACGAATATCTAAGTCGTTTTTTCAATATGGATACCTTGAACATAATTGGCCAAGATTTGGGCTATCTTCTAGCTTCGTTACTAAAGCGACAAGAGTAGAAACTGTTTCAACTCACTAAAAGAACTTGTCATTCTATTTGTTCGTTTTTCCTTTTCTAAAAATGCATTTAGTCGTTCAGGTATTGGCACCAATTGATGTATTGCGCCTTCTACAACATCTTTAAATTTAACCGGGTGAGCTGTCTCCAAGAATATCCCAACAGTATTTGTATGCGAATTTAAATACTCTTTCAAACCTAAATAACCGACTGCTCCATGAGGATCTAGGCAATATTTTGAGTTTTTGAAAACCTGCCTCATGATGTTTACCGTGTCCTCATCAGAATAGTGGCAGCCAACTAAATCTTTTAACAAAGCATCGAAATCATTTTGATACAAATCCAATATGCGGGCAAAATTGCTTGGATTGCCCACATCCATTGCATTGCTAATTGTTTGCACTGATGGTCTAGGTGAAAATATTTTCGTTTTTAAGTAGGCAGGAACAATGTCGTTCTCATTCGTAGCTGCGATGAATTTATGAATGGGCAATCCCATTCGTTTAGCAAATAAACCAGCGGTGAGATTCCCGAAATTTCCACTTGGAACTGAAAATACTATTTCATTTTGTTTGCCCTTGAGTTGCGCGACTGCATGAAAATAATAGAATGATTGTGGGATCAATCGGGCAATATTGATTGAGTTAGCAGAAGTCAAAAAGAGTTTTCGCTTTAACTCTTCATCCATGAAAGCTTGCTTGACCAACCGCTGGCAATCGTCAAACGTACCATTGATTTCCAGTGCCGTAATGTTTCTGCCAAGAGTTGTGAATTGCTTTTCTTGAATATCGCTTACTTTTCCGGAAGGATAAAGTACAATCACTTTTGTACCAGGAACATTTAAAAATCCATTGGCTACGGCACTTCCGGTATCGCCTGATGTGGCTACTAAAATGGTGAGCTCCTTGTTTTGTTGATTGGCAAAGTAGCCAAGTAAACCCGACAAAAATCGAGCACCAAAATCTTTAAATGCCAATGTAGGGCCATGAAATAACTCGAGCGAAAAAACATTTTCCTCAATTTCCACCAAAGGTGCGTCAAACTGTATTGTGTGATCAACTATTCGCTTGAGCTCATTTATCGGGATGTCCTCACCAATCAGATTCTCGGCTACCTGAAATCCAATTTCCTGAAAAGATAATTGTGAGAGAGATTCAAAAAAAGAAGCGGACAAAACCGGAATACTTTCGGGCATGTACAACCCGTTATCTGGCGCAAGCCCTTGGATTACCGCTTCGCGTAGACTTACTTTGAGACTTTTGTTATTCGTACTGTAGTAATTCATTCTTCAATATATTCTGAATTCTAGCTTCTGACTTCTAAATACTGTATTCTATTTCTCATCCAAAATCCTCGCCCCCTCCTGATTCACCTTCGACACATACATTTCACTCTTCAAATTGTTTTTTAAAAACTCAAGCTGCATCACCTCTCCTACTTTTGTTGCCGTTGCGTGATCTGTGCTTAATGCAAACATCGTGGGGCCTGAACCGGAAATACCACAGCCCAATGCACCAGCCCTTACTGCTGCCTCCCTTACTTGTTCAAAGCCAGGAATAAACGCGGAGCGTATCGGCTCGGCAATCTTATCCTGCAACGAACGGCTAATAAGCGAGTAATCTTTACTCGTTAACCCAATCATTAGCCCGGCAATATTACCTGTTTGGGCAATAGCGTCTTTCAAATTGACTGTCGGCTTCAACACTCTGCGAGAGTCTGATGTTTTTAATTCAATCTGTGGGTGAACCAAAGTGGCATAAAGATTTTTTGTAGCTGGGATTTTGATAACATCCAAAGGATTGTAATCGCGCACTAGTACAAATCCACCCATTAAACAAGGAGCTACATTATCGGCATGAGCCGACCCGCATGCGATCCTTTCGGCTTCCATGGCATGAACGACTAGTTGTTCACGCGTCAGCGGGTTACCCATCAAATGATTGATCGCCACTAACGCTGCCACACCACTCGCGGCACTTGAACCCATGCCGCTACCCAGTGGAAGATTTTTATACAATTCTATCTCAACACCTTGCTGCTTGCCAATACTTTTTAGAAACGACTGGACAGCAACGCCTGCTGTATTTTTAGAAGCATCGAGTGGAAGTCGGCCTCCATCACCTACTATTTTTGATAGGGTAACCTCTTGGCTCATATTCAACGTGAGCATTACTTCATCGCCCGGAAAATCAACTGCAAACCCCAGCACATCAAAACCACAACAAACATTGGCCACAGTAGCCGGTGCAAATGTTCTTACTTTCATTCTATAAATCTTTGTGTTTTAATTAACTTCTTCTAAAAATCCAAATCAGTTGCCAGTTACCGGTAACAGGAAACCGGTAACCGGTAACCGGGAACTGACAACGGACTATCAATTGCTATAATTTCCAATTCTAATAACGTCTGCAAAAACACCTGCTGCCGTCACTTCAGCTCCGGCACCAGGCCCGCGAATTACCATCGGTCTTTCTTTATAGCGCTCTGTCGTGAGTAAGATAATGTTATCGCTCCCCGCTAGCGAATAGAACGGATGAGAAGTTCCAACGGAGGCCAATGACACGCTTGCCTTCCCTCCTTCTAATATTGCCATATACCGTAACTTCTGGTTATTTTTCTGAGCCTGATCTCTCAACTTATCAAAGTCCAAATTGAAAGCAGATAGTTGATTGAAAAATTCCTCCACCTTCATTTCCCCTCTACACTTTTCAGGTACCAGGTTTTCAACTTTTATATCTTTTAGCTCAAGATCAAGACCAATTTCACGCGCTAAAATAAGCGCCTTGCGAGCCACATCCATTCCATTCAAATCATCGCGAGGATCCGGCTCAGTAAATCCTTTCTCTTTTGCCTCTCTCACAATGTCGCTAAACTGCTTTCCCTCCACAAAAGAACTAAAGATAAAATTCAAGGTACCACTTAACACGGCTTCGATACGCAACGCTTTGTCTCCGCTGAGTAACAAATCGTTTAGCGTGTTGATCACAGGCAAGCCAGCACCTACATTCGTTTCATACAAAAACTTAACCCCGCGCCTGGCTGTTGTTGATTTCAATTTTTTGTATCGCTCCAGAGAACCTGAATTTGCTTTCTTGTTGGGAGTTACAATAGAAATATTCGCAGAAAGTATTCGATCATAAAAACCAGCCACTTCTTCGCTAGACGTGCAATCCACAAAAATACTGTTAGACAAATTGAAACTCACCATCCGTTCAAAGTACGATGACAACGTCATCGTTTCACCTTCCTTCATCATCCTATCCACGGCATGAATCAATTGAATTCCATCTTCATTGAAGAGCATTTTCTTGCTATTGGCAACCCCAACCAAGTTAACTTCAAAGTGATTCTGCGAGGCCAACTTTGCAAACTGCTGATCCATCATTTTCACTAATTCCTTTCCAATCAAACCGGTACCCACTAAAAAAACGTTCAACACCTTTCGATCAGAAAGGAAGAAAGCTTCGTGCAATACATTCAAAGCCTTGGATGTATCAGTCTGCCGGATTACAACTGAAATATTCAATTCAGAAGAACCCTGCGCAATGGCATGGACATTCACACCTGCTTTACCAAGTGCACTAAACATGCGACCACTGGTGCCGGGATTTTGCTTCATGCCTTCTCCCACAATAGCTACAATCGTCAATTCATTTTCCATGGCAATGGAGTCCATCTCACCATTTAAAATCTCGTAATAGAATTCCTTTTCTATGGCTGTTTTTGCCTGTAGAGCCAAGCCGCTTTCAATAGCAAAACAAATCGAATGCTCAGAGGAAGCTTGACTGATTAAGATCACGTTTATTTTTTCTTTGGCCAACGTGCCAAACAGTCGCATCGACACACCCACAACACCTTGTAGACCACTTCCCTGCACGTTGAACAAACTTACGTGCCCCATCGAAGAGACTCCTTTAATGATCAATGACTTTCCATTTGCATTCGCACTGATAACAGAACCTGGAAAAGTAGGATTGAAAGTGTTTTTGATCCAAATTGGAATTTTCTTACCCATGGCTGGTTGCATGGTGGCTGGAAAAATCACCTTGGCGCCAAAATGAGACAGCTCCATCGCTTCCTCGTAGGTCATTTCTTTTACGGTAAATGCCTTCTTCACCTTGCGTGGATCGGCCGTCATCATTCCATCCACATCGCTCCATATTTCTAACGAGGTGGCATCTAAGGCTGCAGCAAAAATAGCTGCCGTATAGTCTGATCCACTTCTTCCTATGGTGGTCGTTTCACCTGAAGCGGATGATCCAATAAAGCCAGTGACTACTTGGAGATCAACATGGCTTTTAAAATAATCTTGAATCAATTGATTCGTGGTTTTAAAATCAATTTTAGCATTGCCAAAATTACTGTCAGTTCTAACCACAGAACGAGCATCTAAAAATTCAGCCTTTATACCTTGTCCATTAATCGCCTCTGCAATGATGTAGGCGGAAAGTCGCTCTCCAAAACTCATGATATAATCCAATGAGCGAAACGTTCTTTCCTTCACCAAAAAAATACCATGAAGAATGTCTTCCAATTCGTTGATGGTGAACTTTACCTGGGCAATCACACCACTCTGTTTCTGAATATCGACTAACTCGCGTACTGCTTCCAAATGCCTTTTTTCCAATTGCTCCAACTCGATCTTGTATCCAACATCTCCTGCAAGAGCTTTTGCACTAAGTTGAATGAGTGAATCCGTGACTCCGCCAAATGCAGAAAACACAACTGCAACCTTTTCTTGTTTTACATAGGGAAACAGAATTTCAATTACAGATTTTATCCGTTCAGGATGAGCGACTGAGGAGCCACCGAATTTTAAGACTTTCATTTGAAAAATAGATAGATATCGATATAGGTTGTCGTTATTGAAATGAACCTTTCACCTCAAAAAAATAAAAAACTAGTACAATGGGGGATTGGATATAGAGGGCGCTACCCCGTAATAATGGTTGTGATCGTAGTAATGCCAGTAGCAATTACTTGTAACGATGTAAATGAATAGCGGTTTTCCATACTTAACTTGCGCAAGAAGCAAATAGAGTTCGGTTAATGCAAAATATTTTTTTCTTTTCACAAAAGAAAAATGACAAACTAACGGTTAGTAGCCGCTCGGTTTCGCGATCTTTTTTTGTAACTTGCTTCATTATTTACTAGTTCAAAAATATGCAGGCTGAGAACTTAAAATACACCCTACTGGATAAGATAATATCTGTCAATGATATGAGTCTGTTGCAAAAGGTAAATGACCTACTTGGCAACGTAAATATCGACCAAACTATTTTCAAGTTAACAGATGCCCAAAAGGAGATGCTGATGAATAGCGAAGAAGATATTCTCAAAGGCGATCTTACTACTAATGACGAGCTGAATGCTGAAGAAGACTTATGGCTAAACGGATAGTCTGGACGAGTACTGCCAAAAAAGCTAGAAGAGAAATACTTGAATATTGGATAAAGCACAACGGGTCTTCGGTTTATTCAAAAAAACTATCAAAACTGTTTAGAACAAAAGCATCTTTATTGGAGACTAAACATTACCTCGGCAAGCCTACTGATTTTTACGATGTTCGTGTTTCTTTAGTAAGTAACTTCTCTATTTTTTATAAAGTGCACACCAGCGAAATAGTAATTGTAGGAATTTGGGATAATCGAAGAAACCCAGATGACCTGCGCAAAAACCTAGAACTATAACAGAACAGCATCCAAAATCATAAACCTAAGATATTTTCATGTCTCGCAAAAAGAAACACCCCAAAGATTCCTTCGTAAGTATGACCGAGTTAGTCTTACCCAACGATACCAATACACTCAATAATTTAATGGGAGGAAGGTTGATGCACTGGATGGATATTGTTTCTGCGATTGCGGGGCAAAAGCATTGCAATAGTATTGTAGTAACCGCATCAGTTGACAACATCTCCTTTCGGGAACCTATTCGACTGGGAGATGTCGTCACCCTTCGTGCGAGAGCAACGCGTGCGTTTAATTCATCATTAGAAATACGAATCGATGTGGATGCAGAGAACATTCCCGCAGGAAAAAAGATCGCAAGCCATTCGGCTTACTTTACTTTTGTAGCTGTGGATGCTAACGGAACGCCCGTGGAAATTCCGGAAGTAGAACCTGAGACAGAAGAAGAAATGGAATTGTACAAAGGAGCTTTGCGCAGAAGACAACTTCGATTAATCTTAGGCGGAAGGATGAAGCCAAGCGAGGCGCACGAGTTAAAATCGCTGTTTGATACTAAATGAAGTAAATGTCAGCCTGAGGCTCTCGAAGGCTGACGACTATTTTTAAAAAACGATGCAAGAAATTTTTGAAAGCACCTATCCAGAGGAACTATACCTCATCAAACCGAGAGTGACGGTGGTGATACCGGTTCCGTGGGCAGAAGTGAAAGAAGCAGAAAAGGCGCTACTGTCAAAAATATTAGGCGCTGTCAAACAGAGCTTGGAGTCAGTGACTATCAAACAACAATCACTGCTCGATTTGTCATCGTGGGGAGAAAAACCTGAGCGCGTGTTGTGCTTTAGTCCGGCTGAAGGCTTGCCCAAATTTGAAGTATTGCCGTCACAAGGCACTTCTGTGATTGTTTCATTGCCGCTGCCGGAGTTGATGGCAAATGATGAGGCGAAAAAGAAATTGTGGGCTGGATTGAAAGCGATGTTTACTTGACATTTGAAATTCTTGCATCAGCCAAGAATTGCTTTAGAAGCCCCGTTGGCCTTACCCCTCATTTGAAATACAACACCTTCACGAAAGCTTCGGATAGAAAACTGCCTTTAGCTACGGGAAACCTCCATTTTCAAGCGCAAAATGGCTATTGACCAATGCCTAAGTTCTTCTATATTTGCGGAACTTTTTTTAGCCCTTCCAACGAGGGGCGTGAATCTTAAACCTTAAAACCTGTATGCTAAATCAATTGTTGTATGCGCTGCCCTTCTTCGGTGTTCTGGGCTTATTGTATGTTGTTTGGAAAAGTGCCTGGGTGGCTAATCAAGATGCCGGCACGGACAAAATGAAGAAAATTGCCGGCCACATTGCAGAGGGCGCTATGGCGTTCTTAAAGGCCGAGTATAAGGTACTTGTAATTTTTGTGGCTTGTGTGGCGGTTCTTCTGGCCGTAACGGCAAACGGCACAACCTCTTCATGGTTAGTGGGAGTCTCCTTTGTGCTAGGAGCATTTAGTTCAGCATTAGCAGGTTTTATTGGTATGCGTGTAGCTACTAAAGCAAACGTGCGCACCACCAATGCGGCAAGAACAAGTCTAGGCAAAGCTCTTGAGGTGGCCTTTGTGGGTGGTTCAGTAATGGGCATGGGTGTGGTTGGTATTGGTGTATTGGGTTTGAGCGTTCTTTTAATCGTATATGGAAATATGTTTGGCCTAGATGGTCAAGAAAACGTAACGAGGGTAATTACAATCATTACCGGGTTTTCATTTGGTGCATCGTCTATCGCATTGTTTGCACGCGTGGGTGGTGGTATTTATACAAAAGCAGCGGACGTAGGCGCTGACTTAGTAGGTAAAGTAGAAGCGGGTATACCTGAAGATCATCCATTGAACCCGGCAACGATTGCCGATAACGTGGGTGACAACGTAGGTGATGTGGCGGGTATGGGTGCCGATTTATTTGAATCTTACGTAGGCTCTATTGTGGGTACGATGGTGTTGGGTGCTGCGTTTATGGTACCGGGTTTTAGTGATAACTTCAATGGCCTTTCTGCTGTATTGTTGCCGTTGGTGCTGGCAGGAGTTGGTATCATTATGTCGTTTGTTGGAACATTCTTCGTGAAAGTAAAAGAAGGTGGCGATCCACAAAGAGCTTTGAATATGGGCGAGTTTTCTTCATCCATCGTCATGATCATTGCTTCGTACTTCATCATCACTTGGATGCTGCCCGCAAAATGGGAATACAATGATTTGTTGTATCGTGATGCAGCTGGCAATCCTATCGTTCGTGAGATGACCTCTTTAGGCGTATTCTGGGCAACCATCATCGGGCTTGTTGGCGGTGTGTTGGTTGGTTTGATTACTGAATATTATACAGCTATGGGCAAGAAGCCCGTACTTTCTATTGTAAGACAATCTTCTACCGGTGCAGCAACAAATATTATTGCTGGCTTGGGTGTAGGCATGATGTCAACCATGCTTCCTACGTTGGTAATTGCTTTTTCTATCATCGGTGCTTTCTACTTCGGTGGATTGTACGGTATCGCTATTGCCGCGGTGGGTATGCTTTCTAACTTGGGTATTCAATTAGCAGTAGATGCGTATGGCCCTATCTCTGACAATGCAGGTGGAATAGCTGAAATGTCTGAGCTTCCCAAAGAAGTTCGTCAACGCACTGATAAATTAGATGCGGTAGGTAACACTACAGCTGCTATCGGTAAAGGTTTTGCAATTGCATCGGCTGCGCTTACAGCATTGGCTTTGTTTGGTGCGTTCATGACTACTGCTAAGATCAATTCTATTGACGTATCAAAAGCGAATGTGATGGCTGGTTTATTTATTGGAGGTATGCTTCCATTTGTATTCTCTGCGATGGCAATGGGCGCAGTAGGTCGTGCGGCCATGGCGATGATCGAAGAAGTAAGAAGACAATTCAATGACATCCCTCCTCTTAAGGCTGCTCTGGCTGCTATGAAGAGAAATGGCGACAAAGAAATGAAGGATTGGTCTGCCGATGACCAAAAGATATTTCATGATGCAGACGGTTCTGCTGAGTATGGCAAGTGCGTAGAGATCTCTACCAAAGCCGCATTAAAAGAAATGGTTCTTCCTGGTTTGATGGCCGTGATCGTGCCTGTAGTTATTGCTTTCCTCCCTGGTTTTGGCGTAGAAGCCCTTGGCGGGATGTTGGCAGGTGTTACGGTTTCCGGTGTGTTGATGGCGATCTTCCAGTCAAACGCTGGTGGTGCTTGGGATAATGCCAAGAAAAGCTTTGAAGAAGGCGTAGAGATCAATGGACAGATGTATTACAAGAAATCTGAGCCTCACAAGGCTGCAGTAACTGGCGATACGGTTGGTGATCCATTCAAAGATACCTCTGGCCCTTCGTTGAACATCTTGATTAAATTGATGTCGATCGTTGCGTTGGTAATTGCTCCGTTGTTAGTGCCTTCCGACAAAGCAACTGCTAAGAGCGAAGTGAAGCCTACGATTGAATCAGTAACTCCGGTTGCTGAAACACAACCAGCAGCCCATTAAGTTTTATTTCAAATTCCAAAAAGCCCTGCCTCGGCAGGGCTTTTTGCTTTTGTAAAAGTTGATTCTGATGTTAACTTTAGGCCAGATCAATAAATTTTATGTCAGTTAGAACATTTACCACATCCCTTTTTTACTTCGTGCTAATGCAATGCGCATCAGCCCAAACGTCTATTTTAGGAACCTGGAAATCCATTGACGATAAAACAGGTGAGGCCAAATCAATCGTTGAAATCTATGTGCGAGGTGCTAAGATTTACGGAAAAATTGTAAAAATATTCCCTCGGAAGGGTGTCACCGATCCGATTTGTACAAAATGCCCAAAAAACGATCCTCGGTTCAACAAAAAAATTCTTGGAATGGACATAATCAAAGAACTTACACCAGATGGAGATGAGTTTGAGGGAGGAGATATTCTAGATCCGGAAGTTGGAAAAGTTTACAATTGCAAACTTTGGATAGAAGGCAATCAACTGAAAGTTCGGGGTTATTTGGGCCCGTTTTATCGTACCCAAACTTGGGAAAAAGCAACTCCTTGAGCAACTCAACCTAAAAAGAAGGAACTTTAACTTAAATTACTCCCCGCAATATTACTTAACGGTTACCAATAGTGGCACTACGCGTATTTAAACCTAGTTCTGAGTTAGACGAGAAGGAAATCTTCGAACGGATCAAAAAAGGGGACGAAAAAGCTCTTGAATTGATCTATAAAAAGTACTACAGGATGATGACCAAATTGGTCGTCACCAATAGTGGAACGGAAGAAGAAGCCAGAGACGTTTACCAAGACGCGTTGGTGGTGTTTTGGCAAAAGGCCAGATCGGGTAATCTGATCCTGACATCCAAAATGAGCACTTTTATCTATAGCATCTGTCAAAATCTATGGAGAAAAGAGTTGGATAGAAAAAAACGCCTTTCCAATGAGCAAAAAGATACCCCTACCACTATGGACATGGATAGTCCGGAAAGGGAGAAAATAGTAGCGAAGTGCCTTGATCAGTTGGGCGAAACGTGTAGAAAGGTTTTGATGTATTATTATTTTGATGAAATGTCGATGCAGGAAATAGCGGAAAAATTAGGTTTCGCAAACACAGATACCGCTAAAACCAAAAAATATAAGTGTAAACAAAAATTAGACGAACTAGTAAAAGCTCAGTATTCTGAGCAGGATTTTTTAGACTAACAGATCATGAGCAATTTCGAGTTAATAGATGACTACCTGACCAACCGCCTCAGCGGAGAGGCTAAAATAGATTTTGAGAAACAAGTAGAGGCTGATCCATCCTTAAAGACTGACCTCCAGTTGCAAAAGGTAATTTTGGAAAGCGTAAAAAAAGCACGTGCAGCAGAATTGAAAACAATGCTTCAAAACGTTCCCATAGGGGGAAGCACGGGAATTGCTCAATTTTCAGTGATGAAAATGGCGGCAGGAATCATTGGTGCGGGTCTTCTTCTAGCTGCGTTGAGCTACTATTTTAGCAATACAGGTGATAACGGGCCAAAGATGTCCACTTCATTGGAAGACTCTATCAAAAAAGTAAACCCGAATGACTTCGAACCTCTAGAGGAGCCTTTGGCAACTACAGCGAAAGAAGAGAAGAAGAATGAGCGGCAACCCAAAGTGGAAAACAAGCCAGATCCAAAGACGACCGAGAATCCGGTCAAAACGACAGCCTCCGCTACAAAACCAAAAATGGATTTGGTTGATCCTACCAAAGATATGTTAGAGGGTGACTCGCGCCCTTTAATCAGTCAACAAACGCCCAAAAAACCTGTGAGCACTTCGCATATTAAAGTGAACGTGTTAACGGATGACAAAAAGTACTCTTTTCACTATCAATTTTCAGAGGGCAAGTTACTTTTATATGGAGCCTTTGACACGTCTTTGTATGAGATTTTGGAGATAAACGGTGAAATGCACAGGGTCTTTATGTTTTATAAAGACCATTACTATTTGTTGGATGAGAACCAAACCAAAGCAGCGCCTTTGCAGCCAATAATGGATCCCGAGTTGATTTCCAAGTTAAAAGAATTTAGAGGTAGGTAGTGAGTTTTAGTAGTTGAGTTTTGAAACACCCTCCGATCGAGGGTGTTTCTTTTTATACGCTATATTTGTGGCTTTATGAGTGAAATCTCAAAGCACAAGTATAGAAAGAAGAGGCTGGGCACCTACCCCTACCTAAGTGTCGTATTTAGTATCACGCTAGCCCTTTTTGCTATTGGTGTGTTTGGGACCTTGGTGATCTACTCTACAGAGCTAGAAAATGTCGTGCGCGATAATGTGAAGGTTCAGGTGTATCTAAAAAACCAACTTTCAAAGGAGCAAACCGATAAAATTGAAAGGCAGCTAAAAGCCAAGAACTTCGTTAAAGAGGGTGGCAACGTAGGAGCTATCCAATTCGTATCTAAAGAAACAGCGGCCAAACAGTTCATAAAAGAGACAGGCGAAGACTTCAAGCGGTTTCTGGGTGAGAATCCACTTCGGAATGCATACCTCGTCAAGATAGATCCAGCTTACCATGACAAATCCAGTTTGATAAAAATCAAAGCCGAAATAGAAAAAATCTCTGGCGTGTTTCAAGTCTATTATGTAGAAAACGTCATTGATTCAATCAACCAAAATGTAGCAAAGATCGGGCTTGTTCTAATGGGATTGGTTGCCATTTTGTTGGTAACTGTCGTCCTTCTCATTAACAATACGGTGCGACTAGCACTTTTTTCGCAGCGATTCATTATCCGCAGCATGCAATTGGTGGGTGCCAAGAGATGGTTTATTCAACGCCCTTTTCTTTTTCAAGCCATGTGGCACGGTGCACTGGCAGGCTTACTTTCTTGTGCCTTGTTATATGCCCTAGTTTCTTTTGCTACTACAAAAATTGAGGATTTAGCTCTCATTCAGAATACGCACCGGCTCTATCTGCTCGCAGGGTTACTTTTGATTACAGGTATTGTGGTGGCAACTATCAGTACTTACCGAGCGGTTGGTAAATATTTACGATTATCACTAGACGAATTATTTTAACGCGATGAACAAACTTGCTTTTGGAAAGAAGAACTACCAATTAATGGTGATTGGAATTATCACATTGGTTATTGGTTTCACAATTATGTCAATGGATAAGGAACCCTATGGCTTTGGCTTTCTCGGACTTACTCTCGGACCCTTAATTGTGATTGCTGGTTTCATTGTCGAGATCGCAGCAATTGTACATACGCCCAAAGAGAAAAAGTAAGCTTCATGTCAATTATTGAGGCCGTCATCCTTGCGATTGTGGAGGGACTCACAGAATATTTGCCTGTGTCTTCGACAGGGCATATGATTATCGCCTCTTCGCTGATGGGTATGAGTTCAAGCCCATTTGTAAAGACATTTACAGTGGCTATTCAACTTGGAGCCATTCTATCTGTAGTCGTTCTTTACTGGAAAAGATTTTTCCAAACGATGGACTTTTATTTCAAGTTGCTAATCGCGTTTTTGCCAGCGCTGGTCATCGGGCTGTTGCTAAACGATTTTATCGATCAACTATTGGAACGAGTGGAAGTCGTGGCGGTTATGCTCATTCTGGGTGGGATCGTCTTTTTGTTTGTTGATAAGCTATTCCAAAAAAATGAAGAGCAGGGTTTATCGTCAGTGTCTTACCCCACCGCTTTCAAAATAGGAATGTTCCAGACGATTGCGATGATTCCGGGGGTATCTCGCTCGGCAGCTACTATTCTTGGTGGACTCACTCAGCAGCTCACAAAGAAAATGGCCGCAGAATTCTCTTTTTTCCTGGCCGTACCTACCATGTTTGCAGCCACCGCCTACAAACTTCTGAAATTTTACAAGGAAGGTAATGTTTTTGGGCAACAGGAAATGTTATTGCTTTTGGTTGGAAACCTGGTTGCGTTTATTGTTGGTATGATAGCCATCAAGTCATTTATCAACTTCTTGACAAAGCATGGATTCAAAATGTTTGGCTACTATCGGATTGTACTTGGGCTAATCATCTTGATGCTGTACGTAATGGGCATCCCCTTATCCATAGTCTAATGGAAGTCACAGAAGGAAGACTCTTACTGATCAATAAACCCTTGAACTGGACATCATTCGATGTGGTGAATAAACTTCGTTATAAACTAAAAACAAAAAAAATTGGCCATGCTGGAACCCTCGATCCTTTAGCCACAGGGTTATTGATCATTTGCACCGGTAAAATGACCAAACGAATTGATGACTATCAGGCGAAGGAAAAAGAATACACGGGTCATTTCGTAATTGGGCAAACCACGCCCTCACACGACTTAGAGACGGAAGTTTCCCCTCCCGAGGATGTCTCGATGATTACCAATGAGCAATTGATTGGTGTCGCTAAAAAATTCATCGGAGAAATTCAACAAATACCACCCTTACACTCCGCAATAAAAGTAGATGGCAAACGTGCCTACAAACTCGCCCGTCAGGGAAGCGATTTAGAACTCAAAGCACGAACAGTAACTGTTTCTGAATTTGAGATAACATCTATCCAAAAACCAATAGTTACCTTTCGAATTGTTTGTTCCAAAGGGACATACATTCGTAGCTTAGCCCGAGATTTTGGCAAGGCGATTGGAACGGGTGCGTATCTTGGTTCGCTCTGTAGAACCCGAATAGGAGACTTTCTACTCAGTGATGCAAAAACGCTAGAACAAATTGATCCTGTTTAGTAATGAAAATCTACTACAGCCTCGAAGACTTTTCCAAACTCGCCAATGGTGTGGTGACCAGTGGAACCTTTGATGGTGTTCATCTCGGCCACCAAAAAATTATTAGCAGGCTCAAAGAAGTTGCCGAAAAAAGTAAAGGAGAGACCGTGGTAATTACGTTTTGGCCACACCCGAGATTGATCCTAAAACCAGCTGATGATTCGTTGAAGCTTCTTAACACTTTTGAAGAGAAGGCTGCGCTACTCAAAGAGCAGGGCATCCAACATCTGTTGCGAATTCCCTTCACCAAAGAGTTTTCTCAAATAACGTCTCAGCAGTTCATCACGTCTGTATTGGTGAATACGATCGGCACTAAAAAGTTAGTCATAGGGTATGATCACCGCTTTGGTAACAATCGAGAAGGCAGTTTTGAGCAATTGAAGATCAGTGGCCCGGCCTTTGGTTTTGAAGTAGAAGAAATAGAGCGACAAGATATTGACCATGTTGCGGTAAGCTCTTCTAAAATCAGGAAGGCTTTGGAAGAGGCGGATCTAGCAAGTGCCACACACCTTTTAGGACGCCCCTACTCGATCAGCGGCCAAGTCGTTCGTGGAGATAAGTTGGGGCGAGTACTGGGCTATCCGACAGCTAACATCGATTTAGACTCTCGATTAAAGTTGATACCAGCAGATGGTATTTACGCAGTAACTGTGCAACACGAACATCAGATGTTGAAAGGAATGCTCTATATCGGTAACCGTCCAACCATTAATGGCACTAAAAAGGTTATTGAAGTAAACATCTTTGATTTCAATAAAGAGATTTATGGAGAGACATTAACGGTCGCTTTTCACCAACTGATTCGGACGGACACGAAGTTCGGTGATTTAGAGGGATTAAAGAATCAGTTGCATCAAGACAAAAAGGACGCACTATCTATTTTACAACACGTCACTATTTGATGCTACGTTTCAGCAACTTCTAAATCTAGTCGGGCCTCCTCCAGATCAAGTTCATATTCAATCTTTCGCAGTGCTTCATCACCAATTTTATTAGCTTGGTACATCAAATCAAGTACTACCCGTTCTTGCTTTATTAACTCGTGTTGAATACGATGCAACTCTCCTATTTGTTCCTCTGTTAAGCGATTAGACTCGTCTTTGCGCAACCGCTGGATACGAATCTCGTATTTAGATTTGATCTGTGCCAGAACCACATCATCCAAACCAAGTGAATAGTTTTCCTCGATGTGCTCTATCACCGAAGATGCAATTTGATGACGGATGGCATCTTCTTCCTTTTTGGTACCCACGTCACCTTTTACCCCCAGCTTTTTCACCAGAATGGGGAGTGTCATGCCCTGGAAGACCAACGTGGAAAAGATAACCGCGAATGTTAGGAAAATGATCAAGTCTCGATTCGGAAATGGAGTCGTTCCCTGCAGCATCAATGGCAGTGCCATTGCAGCAGCGAGCGATACCACGCCTCGCATACCCGACCAGGCGACAATGGAAACATTTCTAGCACTAAAATCTGGTTCGCGCCTACGTACGCCACCACTCAGTCGTGGCAGATAGGCTGCAGGAAAAACCCAAATAATTCGAGCTAAGATGGTTGCAGCACTAACAAGAAAACCATACCACAGCAGCGTGGTGAAGGAATGTTCCTGAATATTTGTCAATACGGTCTTAAGCTGCAGGCCTATTAAAATAAAGATCACCCCGTTCAAAATGAAATTCACCGTGTCCCAGGTTGAGTAGGCTTGAATTCGAGATTGGTGACTAAATATCTTCGAAGAACGTTGACTCAAGAACAATCCGCAGGCAACCACCGCGAGTACGCCCGATACATGAATTTGCTCTGCGAACAAATAGGCGATGTAAGGTGTAATGAAAGTGAGTGTGGTATCAGTAGTCGGATTGTTTGGTGTAATCTTGTGTATCCAAAAAAGTAGCTGGCCAACCATCAATCCAATGATGATACCAACACCGGCCACATAGAAAAAATTAATGCTTGCCAACCAAAAAATAAATGTGCCAGTAGCCGTTGCAGCAATCGCATAGCGCATGGCGATTAGCCCCGTTGCATCGTTCACTAAACTTTCTCCCTCCAAAATGGTAATCAAACGTTTTGGAACACCCAGGCCTTTCGTGGCTGCCGTAGCTGCAACTGCATCAGGCGGTGAAATAATAGCTCCCAAGACAAA
Organism: Cytophagales bacterium; assembly: GCA_020403045.1. GTDB lineage: Bacteria > Bacteroidota > Bacteroidia > Cytophagales > Cyclobacteriaceae > ELB16-189. The sequence continues at coordinate 48,955 of JADBYK010000028.1, read as the reverse complement.
TGATTCGGGCCAGCCAAAGCCAGGAATCAGGTAGTGTGCAACACACGCAATCGCTGTGGTAGTGAACAATACACAACCAACTGCAAGCAAAGAGATGGCTCGTCTGGATTTCTTAAAATCAGTCCATGAAGTAGTCCAGGCCGCAGAATAGAGCGCAGGTGGCAAGAAGATTAAGAAAACAACATCTGGATTCAACTCAACAACTGGCAATTGTGGGATCAGGCCAATGCCGATCCCGGCCAAGACGAGTAATACAGGATATGGTATTTTAACCCGATCGGTCACTTCTGCCAGTGCTGTAACCACGGCCAAAAGAAGAATGATAACGGTAATGTTTTCTAGCTCCATGAACTATCTATCAATTTGACACTTGCAGTCAAATTAAAAGCTATTTATCGTGCCTGCAAAACCAAACTGTTTTGAAAATCCAATAAACCTTCGGAAACCCACGAACCTTTTTTCAAAACACTTGTTTTACCTTTACTTCATGAAAATAGCCATTTCCCGAAAGGAACATTTTAACGCTGCTCACCGACTGTTCAACCCCGCTTGGAGTAACGAGAAAAATGATGCGGTGTTTGGTAAGTGCAATAATCCCAACTATCACGGCCACAACTACGAAATCATTGTAACGCTGATTGGTGAACCCGATCCGGAAACGGGTTATGTGTTTGACATGAAATTACTCAGCGACCTGATTGGTGAAAACATCCTCCAACACTTTGATCATAAAAACCTTAACTTAGATACTCCATATTTTAAGGACCTAAACCCCACAGCAGAGAACATTGCAGTGGTCATTTGGAGAATATTGAGGCAAAAGATTGACAATCGTTTCGAGCTTAAAATAAAATTGTATGAGACAGAAAGAAATTTCGTTGACTATCCAGCCCATTAAATCGTTTGACGATGATGATTTGGATCACCCGGTGGGATCGCACGATACGCCCTTGCGCGCTGACGCGTTTGATCTAACTGATGACGAAAAGATCAATAAGATTGAGGATCACTTTCGCGAGATAATGACCGTTTTGGGGCTTGACCTGAACGATGATAGCTTAAAAGGTACCCCTCGAAGAGTTGCAAAGATGTACGTGAAAGAAGCCTTTAGTGGGCTTAATCCCGACAATCGACCAACGACCAGATTATTTGAGAATAAGTACAACTATGACCAGATGCTGGTTGAAAAGGACATTACATTCTTTTCACATTGCGAACATCATTTTGTGCCCATCTACGGGAAGATCCATGTAGCCTACTTCTCCTCTGGCAAGGTGATAGGGCTTTCCAAAATCAATCGATTCGTTCAGTATTTTGCGAAGCGCCCTCAAGTGCAGGAAAGGTTGACTGTACAAATTGGGAAGGAGTTAGAGCGCGTATTGGGTACGACTGACGTTGGTGTGGTAGTCGATGCCAATCACATGTGTGTAGCTTCCCGAGGAGTTGGAGATACAAATAGCAAAACCGGAACAGCCTATTTCGCAGGAAAATTCAAGGACGAAAACGTAAAACGCGAGTTCCTGAATTACATTAATGCGAAGTAGCAGTCAATTACCCTGTCTGTCACTTTCGCGTTCGAAAGCGGCAAGAACGATGCATCAAGCGCTCTACAAAACAGCCAAATTAGAGTCTATTTGACAGTTTTTATTTCAGTCTTGCGGCTTAAATTCCACCTATTTTTGTAGATTAGCGACAACTTTTAATCTACAAAATATGGTATTCGACTTAGCTATGATCAAGGCTCTTTATGCAGCAATGCCGGGCCGTATCGCCAAAGCCAGAAAAGTTGTTGGCAAACCCCTTACCCTGTCAGAAAAGATACTGTACTCGCATCTACATGCAGACCAAAAGCTTGAAAATTTTGGGAGAGGCAAGTCATATGTCGACTTTGCTCCTGATCGTGTGGCTATGCAAGACGCGACAGCACAAATGGCATTGCTTCAGTTCATGTCTGCCGGAAGACCAAAAGTTGCTGTCCCATCTACAGTACATTGTGATCACTTGATTACTGCCAAAGTTGGTGCTGCCGATGATTTGAGTTTTGCAACTACTGAGAGCAAGGAAGTGTTCGATTTTCTTTCTTCGGTTTCAAATAAATACGGCCTTGGATTTTGGAAGCCAGGGGCAGGTATTATTCATCAGGTAGTACTAGAGAATTATGCGTTCCCCGGAGGCATGATGATTGGAACTGATTCACATACTGTAAATGCCGGTGGCCTGGGAATGGTGGCGATCGGTGTAGGTGGCGCTGATGCGGTAGATTTAATGGCGGGTATGGCGTGGGAGCTGAAGTTCCCTAAGCTAATAGGCGTAAAATTGACCGGTAAACTTAATGGCTGGACATCGGCTAAAGATGTTATCTTAAAAGTTGCGGGTATCCTAACGGTAAAAGGAGGAACAGGAGCAATTGTAGAATATTTTGGTGAAGGTGCTACTTCTATGAGTTGTACGGGCAAAGGCACGATTTGCAATATGGGCGCGGAGATTGGAGCAACCACTTCAACGTTTGGTTATGATGCCTCGATGAGCCGCTATTTAGTTGCAACAGGAAGAGCTGAGGTTGCTCGTATGGCGGATAAAATAAAAAATCATCTCACTGCCGATCCTGAAGTATACCAGAACCCTTCGGAGTATTTTGATCAAGTCATCGAGATCGACTTAAACACATTGGAGCCTCATTTGAACGGTCCTTTTACACCCGACTTAGCAACGCCCATTTCGAAAATGAAAGAAGCCGCAGCAGCAAATGGATGGCCAACGAAGATAGAAGTAGGTTTGATAGGCAGTTGCACGAACTCTTCTTACGAAGACATAAGCCGTTCTGTAAGTTTGGCAAAACAGGTTACTTCCAAAGGGTTGAAATTAAAATCACAATTTACGATTACACCCGGTAGCGAACAGGTTCGTTTTACAATCGAACGAGATGGTTTCTTAGGTGTGTTCGACAAAATTGGAGCTACTGTTTTTGCAAATGCCTGTGGACCTTGTATTGGCATGTGGGCAAGAGTAGGCACAGAGAAAGCAGAAAAAAATACGATTGTCCATAGTTTCAACAGAAACTTTGCGAAGCGTGCCGATGGCAATCCAAATACCTTTGCGTTTGTGGGCAGTCCGGAGATTGTAACGGCAATGGCCATTGCAGGAGATTTAACTTTCAACCCGCTCACTGACTATCTAACAAATGAACAAGGACAAAAGGTAAAACTTGATCCTCCGACCGGCAGTGAGCTTCCCCCAAAAGGTTTTGATGTAAAAGATCCAGGGTTTCAAGCTCCAGCGAAAGATGGCAGTGGCGTGACGGTAAAAGTTAGTCCCGATTCAGATCGCTTGCAATTATTGGCGCCTTTCGCGCCTTGGGAAAAAACAGACTTGAAAGGGTTGCGTCTATTGATCAAAGCCAAAGGAAAATGCACTACTGATCATATCTCAATGGCGGGTAAATGGCTCAAATACAGAGGGCATTTGGATAACATCTCCAATAACCTGCTAATAGGAGCCACTAACTTCTTCAATGAAAAAGTAAATAGCGTAAAGAATGGACTAACTGGCGAGCACGATGAAGTGCCTAAGGTGCAACGTTCTTACAAAGCAAAGGGAATTGGAAGTATCGTAGTGGGTGACGAAAACTATGGCGAGGGTTCCTCTCGCGAACATGCTGCTATGGAGCCACGCTTCCTTGGGGTAAGAGCCATTCTTGTGAAATCGTTTGCCCGGATACACGAAACAAACTTGAAAAAGCAAGGCATGTTGGCGCTGACGTTTGCGAACAAAGAAGACTACAACAAGATTTTGGAAGACGACCGCATCGATATTGTTGGACTTACCACTTTCGCACCAGAAAAGCCATTGACGTTGGTCTTGAATCACATTGATGGAAAGAAAGAGACGATCACTGTTAATCATACGTACAATGCCAGTCAAATCGAGTGGTTTAAGTCAGGCTCTGCTTTGAATAAAATGGGCGCTGATGATGCTAAAAAGAAATCAGCGGCTAGGAAAAAGCCAACAACAAAGGGTGTTGTAAAAAAAGTGGTTAAGAAAGCCGCACCTAAAAAGAAGGTAGTTGCCAAGAAAGTAGTCAAGAAGGCAGCTAAGAAAACCGTTAAGAAAGCAATTGGGAAAGTGGCGAAATCAGCAAAAAAATCTGTCAAAAAAGTGGCGAATAAAGTTGCAAAAAAGAAAGTTGCGGTTAAGAAGAAAAAATAGATTTTGCCAAAGATCAGAAGATAGCGATTGTTAATCGAGCGGACGAATGATGACGGCAATTTTGCCGCATGAAAAATTGCGAAGACAATAACTACAAGTAGCTGTAAATTAGGAAAATTAGTAACTGAATCTTAAAGCCATCTCTGAAAAGCGATGGCTTTTGCTTTTCCCGGAAATTCGATTTAACTTTAGTCTATAACTAAAAAACGCTGGCTCATGAAAACACTTTTACTGCCTTTATCTTTAATGTTAGTTTTTAGCACTATGGTGCTATCACAGCCAGTAATCACAAGCTTCACCCCCACCAGCGGCCCGGTAGGCACCTCTGTCACCATCAGCGGCACCGGGTTTAGTTCTACCCCGGTCAACAATATCGTTTACTTTGGAGCTACCCGAGCTGCAGTAACGACTGCAACGGCTACACAACTAAATGTTGCCGTACCCATAGGGGCAACCTATCAACCCATAACTTTACTGGTGAATGGACTGGTGGGGTATTCTAAATTTCCCTTCTCAACCACTTATCCTGGGTGGGGAAAAGTGGATGCAACTAGTTTTCTTCCAAAGGTAGATGTTGCAACAGGTACATTTCATACTTCATTAGCCATCGGTGATTTGGATGGAGATGGAAAGGCTGACTTAGCGGTGACAACTAGTATTAATGTAGTGTCGATTTTCCGTAACACGGGAACATCTGGTGTAATTAGTTATGCAGCACAAATAAATTTTCCAACAGGTTTATATCCCGCTTCAGTAGCCATCGGTGATTTGGATGGGGATGGAAAGGCCGACCTGGCGGTGACGAATCGCGGTAGCAACACGATATCGGTTTTTCGTAACACCGGAACGCCCGGAGCGATTAGCTATGCAGCGAAAATAGATTTTGCAACAGGTTCTAGTCCTCGTTCAATAGCCTTCGGTGATTTGGACCAGGATGGAAGAACTGATTTGGCGGTGACAAATTACAGTCATAATACAGTGTCAGTTTTCCGCAACACGGGAACGCCTGGGACGATTAGCTATGCAGCGAAAATAGATTTTCCAACAGGTTTATATCCCGCTTCAGTTGGCATCGGTGATTTGGACGGTGATGGAAAGGCCGACCTGGCGGTGGCTAGTAGTGGTAGCAATAGAATATCGGTTTTGCGCAACACGGGAACGTCTGGGACGATTAGCTATGCAGCGAAAATAGATTTTGCAACAAATTTTTATGCGCATCGAGTGGCCATCGGTGATTTAGACGGGGATGGAAAGGCCGACCTGGCGGTGGCTAATAGTGGTAGCAGTACAATATCGGTTTTGCGAAACACGGGAACGCCCGGGACTATTAGCTATGCAGCGAAAATAGACTTCGCAGCAGATTCTGATCCTAATTCATTAGCTATCGGTGATTTGGATGGGGATGGAAAAGCTGACCTGGCGGTGACGAATGGTGGTAGCAGCACGGTATCGGTTTTCCGCAACACGGGAACGCCCGGGACGATTAGCTATGCAGCGAAAATAGATTTCGCAACAGGTCTTGGTCCTGTTTCATTAGCCATCGGTGATTTGGACGGGGATGGAAAGGCAGACCTGGCGGTAATGAATGGCAATACGCTGTCTTTTTTATGGCATGAACCGCGACCTAGTCAAACCATTACGTTTAATCCATTGCCCAATAGAGCATTAGGAGATTCACCCTTCACACTTACTGCTTCTTCGTCATCCGGACTACCTATTTCATACATGAGCAGCAATACAACTGTGGCCACCATCACAGGCAATACAGTTACTATAGTAGGAAGAGGGTATACTTTGATAACAGCCTTTCAAGGAGGAAATTCTACGTTTCTTCCAGCAAGTGCGGTACAGCAACTTCTATTCGTTGGTCCGCTGCCGCAAATAACCGGCTTCACCCCAACCAGCGGTCCCGTAGGCACCGCTGTAACGATCACCGGCACCGGGTTTAATTCCACCCCTGCCAACAACATCGTTTATTTTGGAGCTATGCGAGCTACGGTAACGGCTGCAACCGCCACACAACTAACCGTTACCGTACCCACAGGGGCAACTTATCAGCCCATTACTGTACTGGTGAGTGGACTGGTGGGGTATTCCAAATTTCCATTTTCAACTACTTACCCCGGGTGGGGAAAAGTGGATGTAACTAGTTTTCTTCCTAAAGTAGATTTTGCAACCGGAGCGAGTCCTGGTTCAATAGCTATCGGGGATTTAGACGGGGATGGAAAGGCTGACTTGGCGATGACGAATTTTAGTAGCAACACTTTATCGGTTTTCCGCAACACTGGAACGACCAGTACGATCAGCTATGCAGCGAAAATTGATTTTGCAACGGGTGCTGGTCCTAAATCAGTAACCATCGGTGATTTGGACGGGGACGGAAAGGCTGACTTGGCGGTGACGAATTATAATAGTTACACGCTATCAGTTTTCCGTAACACCGGAACGCCCGGGGCGATTAGTTATGCAGCGAAAATAGATTTTGCAATAAGTGCTTTTCCTTCTTCAGTTGCCATCGGTGATTTAGACGGGGATGGAAGGGCTGACTTGGCAGTGGCGAACGGTGGCAATGGTACGCTATCGATTTTCCGTAACACGGGAATGCCCGGGACGATTAGCTATGCAGCGAAAATTGATTTCGCAACAGGTCTTGGTCCTGTTTCATTAGCCATCGGTGATTTGGACGGGGATTCAAAGGCTGACTTGGCGGTAGCGAACTTTGATGGTAACACGATATCAGTTTTGCGCAACACGGGAACGCCCGGGACGATCAGTTATGCAGCAAAAATAGATTTTGCAACAGGTTCTGGCCCTAAATCATTAGCCATCGGTGATTTAGACGGGGATGGAAAGGCTGACCTGGCGGTGGCGAATGGTGGTATCAGCACGGTATCGGTTTTCCGCAACACGGGAATGCCCGGGACGATTAGCTATGCAGCGAAAAGAGATTTTGAAACAGGCTTAGCTCCTGGATCAGTGGCCATCGGTGACCTGGACGGGGACGGCAAGGCTGACCTGGCGGTGGCAAATATAAATAGCAACACGGTATCGGTATTCCGCAACACCGGAACGCCCGGTACAGTCAGCTATGAAGCGAAAACAGACTTTGCAACAGGTTCTGGTCCCTATTCATTAGCCATCGGTGATTTGGACGGGGATGGAAAGGCTGACCTTGCAGTGACGAATTATGGTAGCAACACACTATCGGTTTTAAGGCATGAACCGCGAGCTAGTCAAACCGTTACCTTCAACCCTCTACCAAGCGCGTGCATCAACGCAACCGTCAACCTAACAGCAACTGCAAGCTCCGGTTTGGCTATCAGTTATACTAGTTCTAATCCTACGATTGCCTCAGTGGCAGGAAACGTAGTGACCACTCTTGCAGCAGGCACGGTAACAATTACTGCAAGTCAGGCGGGAAATGGAACGTATAGCCCTGCAACCGCCACCCAAAGCTTGATTGTAAATCCTTTTCCAACTGCCACCATCTCAGCCTCTGGCGCAACCACATTTTGTCAAGGTGGCTCTGTAACGTTAACTGCCAGCACTGGTTCAAGTTATCTGTGGTCTACAGGTGCAACCACACAAAGTATAACTGTTGGCACAGCAGGTAATTACACAGTTCGAGTTACAAATGTCAATGGTTGCTCTGCCACTAGCTCAGCAACAACTGTTATAGTCAACCCTCTGCCAACTGCCACCATCACGGCCTCTGGCGCAACCTCGTTCTGTCCAGGTGGGTCGGTAATTCTTACTGCTTCTGCTGGGGCTAGTTACTTGTGGTCCACGGGTGCAACCACGCAGAGTATAACTGTTGGCACTGCAGGTAATTACACAGTTCGAGTTACAAATGTCAATGGTTGCTCTGCCACTAGCGCAGCGACAACTGTTACGATCTTCCCTTCACCAACCGCAACCATAACGGCCTCTGGCGCAATCACATTTTGCCAGGGAGGCTCTGTAACGTTAACTACCAACAGTGGTTCAAGCTACCTGTGGTCAACGGGCGCAACCACTCAGAGCATCACTGTAAGCAGTGGAGGCAATTACACAGTTAGAGTTACCAATGCCAATGGATGCATGAGTGCGGCCAGTGCGCCTACCACGGTTACTGTAAATCCCCCACCTGTCGCGAGCCTCACAGCTGCAGCATCAAACATTTACGGGCCTGTCACACTGTGTTCGGGCTCATCTGTGTCATTGTCAACGCCATTTAATCCCAACTACTCTTATCGGTGGAGAAATTATCAAACTTACATAAGCGGTGCGACAAGTTCGTCTTACACAACAAGCTATGGAGGTTTTTATGTTGTTGAAGTGACTGACAATATTACCTTGTGCAGCTCACAGAGTAATACATTAACTGTCAATATAAATCAGAAGCCATCGGTCTACATAGTTGGAGATGGTGCTACCTTTTGTTCGGGAAGTTCTACTTCACTAACTGCTGTCTCATCTGCGCCCTATTTTTCGTGGTCAACAGGTGAGGGGGGTACACAGTCAATCAATGTGTACTCAGGCGGCACCTACTATGTTACCGCATACCTGAATGGCTGCCAAAGTACTGCGCAAGCAACCGTGTACGAGCAGTATTGTGACCCTAACCCTGATCCTTGTGCCATGTACGGCATTTGTCCTTGCTTTGATCAATTTTGCCCACGCAAAGAAACCCCGGCTGGCAGTGAACCGTCTGATGATCCTAACGTGAGCGAGCTCTCAGTATTTCCAAATCCGGCTATGGCTCAAGTCACTGTCGCATTGCCAGCGAGAGTAGAGGTCGATACACCTGTGCGCTTCTTCGATTTATTGGGTAGACAACAAGGCAACGTCAACATTCCTAAAGGCCAATGGAAAGTTTCTGTCTCACTAGATCAGGCAGCAGAGGGCACTTATATCATCAAGGTTGGTCAATCTGGCAAATCAACAAAACTGATTGTGAAAAGATAGTTTCAAGAAAATCCCAGGAGTCATGACACCTAGGTGTCATGGCCCCTTTGTATTCGCTGCACTACTGCGGTAGGATTGATTTGAAGAAAGGTTACTTGGGTCTTTTGACTTAACTAGAAACGATGCGCTAGTGCGCCATTGATTATGTGCTTTTCAGCTGGAGATACTGCTAAACAAAAAACCTTGTCACTGTATTGAAAAAAGTAACATTCAGGATTTTAGCGCCTTTCTTCAACCACAGCCACACGCTTTGATAACGAAATGAGTTCTTTTAGAACAATGCCTTGGTCTTCGCGCAATTGTTTTATCTCTTGGCTGACCACATTGAACTTTTCGTTCATTGCATTGAACTTTACATCATTTTCAGCGAGTGCCTCGCTCGGTTCGATCTGCTCGATCAGATAACTGATCGCCTTTTTTTAGGTATTCCACCAATAATTCGATGATCCTTTCTTCTAAATTCATATTAATAACTATTTGAAATACAGCTTATACGACTGCGTCTCTACTACCAAGTTAAGACAATAGTATCACTGCTTCAAATTCACTTTTGTGTTTGGTGGTGTTTCCTTTGGCCCTTTTACATACCGCTCCAGCCAGGTATCCATCTCCCAGAACATGTGCATCACCGATTCTTTGCCGCGGCAGTCATGGCTTTCGTAGGGAAGCAATACTCAGCCACCCCACGAAGCCCTCGCAGCTCAATGCTTTTCTTCTACCACGCTCACCCGTTTTGATAACGAAATAAGTTCCTTTAGCAATACACCTTGCTCTTCGCGCATGCTATTTTGGTCTTCGCGCAACTGTTTTATCTCTTGGTTGACCACATTGAACTTCTCGTTCATTTTTTCATTCGTTGCATTGAACTTCTCGTTCATTTTTTCATACGTTGCATTGAACTTTTCGTTCATCTCATTGAACTTTTCATTCATCACGTTGAACTTTAGATCATTCTCGGCAAGAGCGCGGCTCATGATCTCAATACCGCGCTCAGTTCGATCTGCTCGATCCGTTAGTTGGTCTCCTTTTTTCAGGTATTCCGCCAATAATTCGATGATCCTTTCCTCTAAATTCATATTTATACCATTGTGAATTACAATTTATTTAATCTTTGTAATTGCTCTCAAAATACTGACTTCTCTACTATCAAGTTAATACAACCGTATCAATTCTTCAAATCCACTTTTGTATTCGGTGGTGTTTCCTTTGGCCCTTTCACATACCGCCCTAACCACGTGTCCATTTCCCAGAACATGTGCATCACCGATTCTTTTCCACGATAGCCATGGCTTTCATAGGGAAGCAATACAAAACGAGCTGTTCCACCATGCCCCTTGATCGCATTGTACATGCGCTCGCTTTGGATAGGAAATGTACCCGTGTTGTTATCGGCTTCGCCATGTATCATCAAAATCGGTTCTTTAATTTTATCTGCATAAGAGAAAGGTGACATTTCATAATACACTTGTGGCGCTTGCCAGTAGGTGCGTTCTTCAGCTTGAAACCCAAAGGGCGTCAATGTGCGATTGTAAGCACCACTTCGTGCAATGCCGGCTCTGAATAAATCCGAATGAGCCAATAAATTACCAGTCATAAATGCTCCATAACTATGACCTCCGGCTGCCACACGGGTAGGATCAACAACACCCAGCGAAGCGCCATAATCGATAGCTGCTTTAGCGCTTGACACCAATTGTTGAACGTAAGTGTCATTCGGTTCTGTTTCTCCTTCTCCCACAATTGGAATGGATGCATTGTCTAAAATCGCATAGCCCCTCAACACCCAATAAATAGGGCTGCCCCAATTTAATCGAGTGAATTCATAAGGCGAACCCTTCACCTGCCCTGCTGTGCTCTTTGATTTAAACTCTGCCGGATAAGCCCAAAAGAAAGTAGGAAGTGGTCCATCTTCTTTTTTATAACCGGGAGGCAAATAAAGATCGGCTGTAAGGTCAACACCATCTGCACGTTTATATTTCAACACTTGCTTTTTAACGTCCTTCAACTGTGGATATGGATGCGGAAATGCAGTCAGTGGTTGCACACTTTTCGAACCGATGGTTCGCACATAGTAGTTAGGGTTTTCGGTCTGCGACTCGCGCGATGTAACAAAAGTTCCTTTCTTAACATCCAGCATAGCGACCACCGTTTCATAGTAGGGAGCTTCGCTGCGCCACTGTCTGCTTACTTTTCCGGTGGATAAATCAATCTTATCGAGGAAAGGGCGATCACCTTCCGGTGAAGCTCCATCACCCGTCAAATAAGCCGCGTTATTGTTGATCAACATGACTGATCTACCAAATGAATTTGTAGTGCTAACCACGTTTCCCGGATCGGCATACACATCTTCCGATGAAAAGTCAAAGATGGTTTTCTTTGGTGATACGTTAGTCGGGTCAATTTGATATACTCGCTGCTTCCGATCTGACCACCAGCTTTCATACACCCAAGCCACTTTTTCATTTCCCCAACTGATTCCGCCATATCGCAGGGGCAAACTCACCATTTCGGAAGACGTGGTCGTGAAAGGTGCCGGCCATTGAAAAAGCTTATCACGCACATCTGCTTTTACTTTTGGGTCTCCCCCATCTTGCGCCTCAACCCAATAAAGTGTAGAAGACACATCATTTCGCCAACCATGACCTCGTGGGCCTTTAATAGATGAACTAAAACCAAGTGGAATATTATCAGCCAGCGGAATGGAAGCAACATGTTTGACCAAAATGCCACCAGTCGTTAAAACATCTACTGACTGTGGGAACAAACCGGCAGGAACCAGGTAAGAATAAGGGCGTTGAATTTCTTTGGTAAGAATAAAACGCGCATCGGGCGATGGCGATTGACTCAAATAGATACCGGGCTTTCCCACTAGAGACTCGGCTCCGTCTAAATTAATAAGTGTCAACTGAGAGGTACAGTAATGATCGAAGAGCGATTCATCGTAGAAGTTTTTTAGCAAATCCTGATAGGTGCGATTTGGTGCTTTCTTTCCGAGATTCTCTTCCACCACGGGTCCAACAGGAACTCTTGACTTGGGTGGCATCACTTTTCCATCATTGGCTGCTGCCAGGTAAACTATACTAGCGGAGGTAGAAAGCCACGCAAATGGATTCCCAATCGTGTTGTTTACTTTTTTAGAGGAAATCTTCCGTGCAGTCAAAGCGGTGAAGTCGACCACCCAAAGCTCAAGACGATCTGGAAAAGTCTGTAAAAATGCTGCCTTCTTGCTATCGGGGGCAAACTGAAAATTACTCATCTGTAAAGGAGAAGGTAAATTGGCTACCGAAGATAGCTGTGTTTCTTTCATGGCTTTTATCTTCAGACCAACAAAAAAATTATTGCGGCTTTGCCCAAAATTATCGGGGTTGATGCGTAGACCTGCAATGCGTAATTCCGGACGAGAGAGTTCTTCAATAGTAGGGTAATCTGAGCGTTCTAGAAAAACCATCCATGCTTTGTCTGGTGAGAAAAGGACAGCGGGCGTTGATGGAGCTTCTACAAGATCAGCTATCGCTTGTGGTGGTCGTTGATAGGTTGTAGCATCTTGGGCATTTATACGTCCAAAGCCAAAAGCGAGAATGAGAATGATTAAGTTTTTCATAGGATTTGAAGTTGGTGGAATCGAGCAATCAGTTAGAAATATAAACAAAACTTGGCTAAACACTGATTGTTTTATGCGAGGGGCAGGAGATCGGCTATGGATGATAGACTTCTTTCATTACCATCCTAAACTCATTCAACATCATGGCAGTAGCCCCCCACACTACTTCACCTTCAATTTCAAAATGCGGGGCAAGCATTGGGTAAATTTTGGCTGCCACGATCTCCTTTACTATTACAGCATCTTCTCTTAAAAGTTCCTCCACATCTCCTTCGATGATTTTGTCAACTTCTGAAAGTTGCGGGGTAAAAACGGGTTTCCTTTCTGCGAAAGCGACCACAGGAGTAACTAAAAAATTGCTGGGAATTACAAAAAATGGACTGAGCTTTCCAATCACCTTTACCTGGTCGGCAGGTACGCCTATCTCCTCTTCTGCCTCTCGCAGTGCTGTTTCCAAATAGCTCTCATCGGGCTCAGACTTACCGCCTGGGAAACTCACTTGCGCACTATGGGTCCCTACATATTCTTGCCTTTTGGTGAGTGGGAATTTAAGTCTCTCCCCTTCGGGATAAAGCAAAATCAACACACTTCCTGGCCTCGGTGGAACCTGGTGTTCGAATTTAGGTTTGATAAGCCCTGTTGGAGACGCTCGAAGTGGTTCGTGTGCTGTATCTCCCGGCAAAGGTTTAGCAAGCCTAATCTCCAATCTCTTTATAATCTCGTGCCAACTCACTTGCAAGCCTTAACCAAATCGGTAGTCATCATCTTATCGCCTAGCTCCTCCGATTTTTTAAATGAATTGCAAGCTACGGCTGTCTTTCCATTCTTCAAGTAAGCCATACCCAAATAGAAATAGATCTTGTCCACAAAATTATCCATATCTAGCGATTGTTTCAACAAACGCTCTGCTGATGGATAGTCGCCCTTCATCAAATAAAACACGCCTTTGTTTCGGTACGCCCAGGCATTATAAGGATCTTCAGAAATACTCTCGTTGATGTCGGCTTCTGCTTTTTCCATCTCATTCAAACTGAGAAAAATAAAACCCCGGTTGTTAAGAAAATAGGATTGCTTGGTATCCAACTCGATAGCTTTGTTGACCATTTTCAATGCTTCTTGATAGTTGCCCTTTTCCGTTTCGATGAGTGAGAGTGTGTTGTAAATATTGGGCTCGTCTTTCTTCGTTTCAGCCAATTTCTCCAACTCCAATTTTGCTAAATCAAAGTCCTTTCGATAATAATGCACAATAGAGTGATTCACTTTGTAATCCATATTTGTTGGATCCATTTGGATTGATTTAGCAAATGCGTCCAGCGCGTTATCGAACTTACGCATTTTCGTAAACACCAACCCTTTGGTAAAATAGACCAAAGCAGTATCCGGTTTTATAGCGGCAACTCTATCTAAGTCTTCGATAGCTTTGTAATACTCTTTCAATTCATAGGCGGTGTTGGCACGATTCAATAGTGCATTCAGAAAACCTGGCTGGCACTCGATCGCTTTCGTGTACTTCTCGATCGCCAATTCAAATCTACCTTGTTCGAAATAGACAGTTCCCAGGTTGTTCCATGCATCGGCATAGCAAGGCTCTACCCGTATCGCCTCACCAAAATAATAGGCAGCCTGATCAAAACTACGCTGTTTTGTGGCCAGGTTGCCCTTTAGCAAAAATTGCTGCAAACGTGCCTCTTTTGAATCCGAGCAAGAGAGCACGGTAAATAGGCATACTAATGGGATTAAACGCATCATAACAAACAAAAATACGACAATCTAAACAGGTTTTGCTAGCAGTTGTTTCATCCTGGCTTACTGAAATGACTATAACTTTTTAGGCAACACCTTTGAATAATTGCAAGGAATCTCTTTATTTGCTCCACATTAACGCATGAACAACACTCAAAATATCCATCACCACCATCAAGCTGCAGGCTTATTGGTTGGCTTTATGTTTTGATTTTACAATAAAAACTTAAGAAAGGCTTACCAACATCGGTAAGCCTTTTTTGTTTAAAGGCAGTCAATGAAACGTATAACTACAGAACGCAAGAATAAATGAATACAACTCTTCGAATCGCCATTCAAAAATCGGGTCGCTTGCAGGAAGACTCGCTAAAACTTTTAAAAGAAAGTGGTCTTCAATTTAGCAACGGCAAAGACCAGCTAAAGACCCAGGTAAGAAATCTTCCTATCGAACTCCTTTTTCTTCGTGACGATGACATTCCACAATATGTGGAAGACAAGGTAGCAGATGCAGGCATTGTGGGTGAGAATGTTTTTGTTGAGAAACAAAAGAAGAATGAATTGGTAAGGCGTCTCGATTTCGCCAAGTGTCGATTGTCTATTGCCATTCCCAGATCTGAGAGTTTCACAGGCATCTCTTACCTGGAAGGGAAAAATATTGCAACCTCGTTCCCAGTTATTGTTCAACAGTATTTAGATAAAAATAAAATCAAGGCGGGCATTCATGAGATCAGCGGATCGGTAGAAATTGCTCCAGGTATCGGGTTGGCCGATGCTATCTGCGATATCGTAAGTACAGGCAGCACACTATTAAGCAATGGACTTAAAGAAGTGGACATCGTCATGCAAAGCGAAGCCATTTTAATCGCTACTCCCGAGTTAGAAGTTGCTAAAAAGGTGATCCTTGACAAGCTTCTGTTTAGAATGCAAGCGGTGCAGTCTGCAAAAAACAATAAATACATATTGTTGAATTGTCCGAATGAAGCCATTGAAAAAATCACCAGTGTGATTCCCGGAATGAAAAGTCCGACTATTATGCCGCTGAGCAGAGCAGGCTGGTCAAGCTTACATTCGGTGGTAGATGAGAATGATTTCTGGGAAAAAATTGATTTATTAAAATCATTTGGTGCTGAGGGGATTTTGGTGATTCCTATCGAGAAGATGATTGCTTAGACTTAAAAGATACAAGAATGCAGAAATCAAGAATTTAGAAGTTAGAATAAATCCACATGAGACTAGAAATTAATCCACCAAAAAATAAATGGGCTGCACTGTGTCAAAGGCCACAAATGGAATTGGAATATTTAGACAGCAGTGTTAAAAATACTCTGGCTCGCGTTAAAAAATCTGGAGATGAGGCCTTGAAAGAACTAACGAAACAGTTTGATCAAGTACACCTCAATCAACTTCAGGTGACGGATGAAGAAGTAAAAAAAGCAATTGAAGAGGTTTCCGAAAGTTTGAAGAATGCTATTCATGCTGCGGCAAGCAACATTACTAAATTTCACGCAGCACAAAAGAAAGATGACCTAAAGGTGGAAACTCAGCCGGGCGTTACATGTTGGCGAAAAGGTGTTGCCATTCAAAAAGCCGGAATATATATACCCGGTGGATCAGCTCCACTTTTTTCTACTGTGTTGATGTTGGCCATCCCAGCAAAACTGGCAGGATGCGAGGAAGTAATTCTTTGTACGCCTCCTGATAAAGAAGGAAAGATCAATTCAGCGATTCTATTTGCTGCGTCCATTACGGGTGTCAAAAAAATATTCAAAGTAGGTGGAGCACAAGCTATCGCAGCGATGGCGTATGGAACTGCAACCATACCCGCTGTAAATAAGATTTTTGGACCAGGCAATCAATTTGTGACGAAAGCAAAGCAATTAATTAACCAGGAAGGCACTGCGATAGATATGCCCGCTGGCCCCTCTGAGGTATTGGTGATTGCAGATGAATCGACAAATCCAAGTTTTATTGCTGCTGACCTGCTATCACAAGCCGAACATGGTGCCGATAGCCAGGTTGTATTAGTTACTTTGAATAAGGCTATTGTAGAAGCTACACAAAAAGAACTTACACAACAGCTCAGCAAATTACCCCGGGTGGAGGTAGCGCAACAAGCGCTAAAGAACAGCTTGGCAATTGTATTTAACTCATCGGATGCACTTGTTGATTATGTGAATGCATATGCTCCTGAGCATTTGATTATTAATACAACAGATTGCGATTCAATAGCCGAAAAAATTATCAATGCAGGCTCCATTTTTCTCGGACCCTATTCCCCCGAATCTGTCGGTGACTATGCTTCGGGAACGAACCATACGTTACCAACTAATGGATGCGCCAAAGCTTACAGTGGTGTTTCTTTAGACAGTTTTATGAAATACATCACCATCCAAAAACTGACGAAAGAAGGATTGAATGCACTTGGTCCGGTGGTAGAGGAAATGGCAGAGGCTGAACAATTACGTGGACATGCAGAAGCAATTCGGATAAGGAGAAAGTAGAATTTAGAATTTAGAATTCAGAATTTAGAATGAACTTTGAACTGAACAAATTGGTAAGGGCTAATGTAGCCAAGTTGAAACCTTATTCATCAGCGCGGGATGATTTTAAAGGTGACGCATCCGTGTTTCTAGATGCGAACGAAAACCCATTTCCTACTGAGTACAATCGATACCCTGATCCTCATCAAAAAAAGCTCAAAGAGAAAATTGCCTCGATTAAAAATATCAACCAAGAACAAATATTTCTGGGAAATGGCAGTGACGAAGCTATTGATCTATTGATTCGTGCTTTTTGTGAACCCGGTCAAGATAACGTACTCATCCCACAACCCACCTACGGCATGTACACGGTGAGTGCCGAAATAAATGCAGTGGCCATCAAAACAATTCCGCTCACAGAAGACTTTGATATCAACTTGGAGTTAACAAAAAAGACGTGGGACGATCATACCAAGCTCCTGTTTCTTTGCAGCCCCAATAACCCTTCTGGCAACTTACTAGACCTTGACAAAATCCGAATTCTACTACAAGAATTTCCCGGAATTGTAATTGTTGATGAAGCTTATATTGATTTCACCAATTATGATGGCTTTATTCCTTTGCTAAATAACTTCCCCAACCTCGTTATTCTTCAAACCTTATCTAAGGCCTGGGGTCTTGCCAGCTTACGTTTGGGCATGTGCTTTGCCAGCAAAGAGATCATAGCAGTATTAAATAAAATAAAACCTCCTTACAACATCAATGGCATCACTCAACAAATTGTGTTAAAGAGCCTTGAGGAAATCGAACAAAAAAACAAATGGATCGCGGAAATCATTGATGCCCGAGAGTTTGTTGAAAATGAACTCGTAAAAATTCCGGCTGTTCAAAGGGTATACCCTTCGCAAGCCAATTTTTTGTTAGTTAAGATTACGAACGCCAAAAGTGTTTATCAGTCGCTCATATCAAACGGAATTGTGCTGCGCGATCGTTCCAATGTACTTTTGTGTGGCAATTGTTTGCGGATAACCATAGGCACCCCAGAAGAAAACAAAATGCTAATTTCAGAACTGTCGAACTTATGAAATGGCGATTAACAAACTCTATGCCCAACGGTATAATAATCTCAGCCATTCCTCCGCTTGAGGCGGGGCAGGCATCTGACAACCAAAAAAATAGTATTAACACATGAAAAAAGTCTTGTTCATAGATCGTGACGGAGTGTTGATTTATGAATCACCCACCGATCCACAAATTGACAGCTTGGAGAAGTTAGAATTCATACCAGGTATATTTATCTGGCTTGGTAAGATCGCAACTGAAACCGACTATGAATTAGTGATGGTGACCAATCAGGACGGAATGGGAACGTCCCTCTTTCCTGAGGAAACATTTTGGCCAGTGCAAAATAAATTGATTAAAGCTTTGGCCGGGGAAGGGATTCATTTCTCAAACATACACATAGATCGATCAATGCCGAATGAAAACAAGCCAACCCGTAAGCCGGGTATCGGAATGCTTTCCAGCTACTTTACCCCTGACTACGATTTAGTTAATTCACTGGTAATTGGTGATCGAATCACCGACATACAGCTCGCAAAAAATCTGGGTTGTAAGGGAATCTTACTGAGGCAACCAGAACTAGGTGAGTTGAACATCCCATCAGAGCTTTCTCAAACATGCATTTTGAAAACCAATAGCTGGAGCGAAATCTACAAAACTGTTCTCCCTAAACGTACTGCCTCGGTGCATCGCAAAACAAAAGAGACTGACATCAAAGTAACAATCAATCTTGACGGCACGGGCAAATCAACAATCAATACCGGACTAGGATTTTATGATCATATGCTTGAGCAAGTTTCAAGACATGGATTGATCGATTTGGACATTGACGTAAAAGGAGATTTACAGATTGACGAGCATCATACAATAGAAGATACTGCTTTGGCCTTGGGGGAAACTTTCTTGAAAGCGTTAGGGGACAAAAGAGGTATTGAGCGCTATGGTTTTTGTTTACCTATGGATGATTGTTTGGCACAAGTAACCATTGATTTTGGTGGAAGGCCATGGCTAGTATGGGAGGCCGAATTTAAACGTGAGAAAATTGGAGAGATGCCGACTGAAATGTTCCTCCATTTCTTTAAATCTTTTTCTGATGCTTCTAAATCCAATTTAAATATAAAAGCAGAAGGCACCAATGAACACCATAAAATTGAAGCTATCTTTAAAAGCTTTGCAAAAGCAATAAAAATGTCAGTACGAAAAGATCCATTTAATGATCAGTTGCCCAGCACGAAAGGAACGCTTTAAAGAACGAAATACGAAGTATAAAGTACGAGTAAAGATTTACGAAGAATGATTATGAGCCTCTTTTTAGAATAAAGAGTGGACTTAAAACCCTAAACAAAAATCGTACTTCGTAACTCTTAACTTTTACCTTCCAAGACATGAAAGTAGCAGTAATAAAATACAATGCGGGTAACATCCGATCCGTGGCTTTCGCACTAGAGCGCCTAGCCATTGTCTATTCGATTACCGACAATCCGGAAGAGATCAGGTCTGCTGACAAAGTCATTTTTCCGGGGGTGGGTGAAGCGAGCAGCACGATGAAGTATCTCGTGGACACCC
This sequence comes from Cytophagales bacterium, assembly GCA_020403045.1. Taxonomy (GTDB): domain Bacteria; phylum Bacteroidota; class Bacteroidia; order Cytophagales; family Cyclobacteriaceae; genus ELB16-189. Next base: position 29,350 of record JADBYK010000028.1, on the reverse strand, counting down.
GTTTAGACGATGTTATTCGCAGCCTTACACAACCTGTACTTGGCATTTGTCTCGGCATGCAATTGATGTGTAAGCATTCAGACGAAAATAATACACCTTGCCTTGGTATTTTTGAAGAGAAGGTAACCCTTTTTCAGCCCACTCACAACGAAAAAGTTCCGCACATGGGCTGGAATTCACTAGGCCTAACAAAAGGCTGGCTTCCTGAAGATATTAATGAACAATTTGTTTATTTTGTGCACAGTTATTTTGTGCCAGTCAATCAATACACTTCAGCCATCACCAATTATATTCAACCCTTTAGCTCGGCAATGCGAAAAAATAATTTCTTTGCTGTACAGTTTCACCCTGAGAAATCAGCCAAAGTGGGAGAAAAGATATTAACGAGTTTCCTCAGCCTTGGGTAGTTAGCATTCAACACAAGCATCATGAGAATTATTCCCGCTATCGATATCATAAACGGCAAGTGTGTTCGGTTGTCGCAAGGTGACTACGGCAAAATGAAAGTCTACCGAGAAAATCCCGTTGAAGTGGCGAAAGAATTTGAGGATGCCGATCTGGAATATCTTCACTTAGTAGATTTGGATGGTGCGAAAAAAGGCGAAGTTGTCAATTGGAAAGTAATCAGGGATATACAAGAAGACACTGCTCTTAACGTAGACTTTGGAGGGGGTGTAAAAACAGATGAGGACGTACAATCACTTTTAGATCTTGGAATAAGTCAGATTAATGTCGGAAGCCTGGCCGTAAAGGAACCTGAGAAGTTTATTGCATGGCTAAAACAATATGGCGCAGAGAATTTTATATTGAGTGCTGATGTAAAGGGAGAGAACGTTTCTATAAACGGTTGGCTGGAATCAACTGATTTTAGACTATTTGACTTGGTCAGCAAATTTGAGGTGCATGGACTGGAGTATCTTTGTGTAACGGACATCGCTACCGATGGAATGCTCACCGGACCAAATTTTGGACTTTATAAAAAGTTGAAGAAACAATTTCCGAAAATTAAAATCATTGCCAGTGGTGGCGTAAGTTCCATTGATGATCTGAAGGAATTAAAGTACATAAAAGTATTTGGAGCTATTGTTGGCAAGGCTCTCTACGAGGGCAAAATTAAGCTCGAAGAGCTCAAGGAAATTCAGTAGAATACCCAATAGACTACAACCCTGTGCTAACCAAACGAATTATACCTTGCCTAGATATTAAAGACGGTCGTACAGTGAAGGGCGTCAATTTTGTCAACATCCGCGATGCGGGAGATCCCGTTGAACTGGGAGCAGCCTATGCAGAACAAGCGGCCGATGAACTAGTCTTTCTCGACATATCAGCGACCAATGAAAAACGAAAAACATTGGCCCACCTAGTTAAAGAAATTGCGGCACATGTAAATATTCCATTTACGGTTGGTGGTGGAATCAGCTCAATCGCGGATGTGGAGGCACTTTTAGAGGCTGGTGCTGATAAAGTAAGTATTAACTCAGCAGCGGTAAAAAATCCAATACTCATTGACCAATTAGCAAAAGCTTTTGGTTCTCAATTTGTAGTTCTGGCGATCGATGCCAGAAAGATCGGCAATCAATGGACGGTACATACACATGGAGGTTCTCAGCCTACCGAAAAAAAGTTGTTTTCCTGGGCAAAGGAAGGGCAAGACCGTGGCGCAGGCGAAATACTTTTTACCAGCATGGATCATGATGGAACGAAGGCCGGATTTGCGCTTGATCCGCTCAGCAAACTAAATGAGCTGTTGACCATACCTGTCATCGCATCTGGTGGAGCCGGAAGAAAGGAAGATTTTTTAGAGGCTTTTGTTGTTGGGAAGGCTGATGCTGCGCTGGCAGCAACTCTTTTTCACTTTGGAGAAATTAAAATACCTGACTTAAAGAATTATTTAAAAAATAACGGGGTGCCCGCACGCATCTAACATTATGATCGATGTATCCAAACTAGATTTCAAGAAGACAAATGGGCTGATTCCATGTATAGTGCAGGATGCCTCTACTTCAAAAGTGCTTATGCTTGGCTACATGAATGAAGAGGCTTTGAATAAAACACTTTCAGAGAAAAAACTCACATTCTTTAGCCGCACTAAACAGCGCCTATGGACGAAGGGCGAAACATCAGGAAATTATCTCTTTTTGAATGAGGTAATCGTTGATTGTGATCAAGACACCATGTTATTTAAAGTGAATCCCAAGGGACCGTCTTGCCACACAGGTGCAGATACGTGCTTTAATGAAAAGAATGAAACTGGCGGAGTAGAATTTCTCGAAGCAATTATTAACGAGAGGAAACAAAATCCGAAAGAAAACTCATACACCAATCAACTGCTTAGTTCAGGTATCAATAAAGTAGCCCAAAAAGTGGGCGAAGAGGCCGTAGAGTTGGTGATTGAGGCGAAGGATAGCAATAAAGAACTGTTCCTGGGTGAGGCGGCCGACCTGATGTATCACTACTTGGTTCTGTTAACCGCAAAAAACACGTCACTTCAAGACGTTGTGAAAGTGCTTAGACAGCGCCATCAAAAATGAGAAAACAGGAAGAGACAGTCCCTGCCAATTGTTGCAGTGGTGGATAGATTTTTTATCAGAATACATTTTGTCATTTGTTTGAAACAATTTCGTTATGGATGAGCGAGAGAAAATAATTAACGGCTATCCTTTCATTAACTATGATAGAGACGTTTACCCACCTTCTAAAATGATTGAGTTGAGTAGGGAGTTCTTGCGTTGGATGAACGAACGGAGAACAGTCAGAGATTTTTCCGATAGAGAGGTTCCTAAAGAAGTCATTGAAAACATTCTTCTTGCCGCTTCCACAGCCCCTTCAGGTGCCCATAAGCAACCGTGGACATTTTGTGTAGTGTCCAATCCTGAAATTAAAAGCATGATTCGAATTGAAGCTGAGAAAGAAGAACAAGAAAGTTATTCAAGCAGAATGAGTGATGAGTGGATCAATGACTTGCGTCCGCTGCAAACCGATTGGCAGAAACCATTTTTAGAAATTGCCCCCTACTTAATTATTGTTTTCAAAAAAGCATACGACATCACTCCTGATGGCAAAAAGAAGAACAACTATTATGTTAATGAATCAGTAGGCATCGCTTGCGGATTTTTATTGGCAGCCATTCATAAAGCAGGTCTGGTAGCACTTACGCACACACCTAGCCCAATGAATTTTCTTAGCAAAATCTTAGGCAGGCCAGAAAATGAACGGCCATACCTGTTGATACCTGTTGGCTATCCAACCGAAGAAACGTTTGTCCCTAAATTACAAAGAAAACCACTTGAAGCCATTTCTGACTGGTACGAGTAACAAGTCTTATTATACAAAAAAAACTAGGCCTTCTTCTTTTTGAAGAAACGTCCTTTCTTTTCCGGAGCATTTTCTGCTAGCGTCACACACTCTTCGAGTGTCAACTCAGCGGGCTCCTTACCCTTTGGTATTTTTACGTTTTTCTTTCCTGCCTTGATGTAAGGACCAAATCGTCCATTTAGAATTTGAATATCTGGGTTTGTATCAAAAAGCTTTATAGTACGATTAGCATCTGTCTCTCTCTTTGCTTCAATCAACTCGATGGCACGTTCAGTAGAAATAGTATAGGGATCTTCTCCTTTAGGTATCGATACAAATTTTTTGTCGTGCAATACATAGGGCCCAAAGCGCCCGATATTGGCAACTACGGGCTTCTCTTCAAAATCACCCAGGCTGCGGGGCATCTTTATCAATTCCAATGCATCTGCTAATGTTACATTCTCGATAAACTGTCCTGGGCGTAAGCTGGCAAACTTTGGCTTTTCTCCCCCATCATCATCAGGGTTCTCTCCCACTTGAATGTAAGCGCCAAATTTTCCAAGTTTTACATATACGTTTTTCCCGCTCTTTGGATCTACTCCCAACTCTTTACTCCTATTTTGAACGGATGATCGTTCTACCAATTCTGTTTTAGAAACCGTTTTATGAAAAGGCGTATAAAACTGCTTAATCATTTTTTGCCACTTCAAGTTGCCATTGGCAATCTCATCAAACTCTTGTTCGATCTGAGCCGTGAATGAGTAATTGGTAATATCCGGAAAGTGTTCGACCAAAAAGTCGTTTACAATCATTGCGATATTTGTGGGGAAAAGCTTATTGCTTTCTGCCCCGGTTATTTCGGATTCTGTTTTGGAAGTAATTTTTCCGGAAGCCAACTGAAGTGTTCTGTATTTCCTTTCAACTCCCTCTCTGGTTTCCTTGACTACATATCCTCGTTTTTGAACAGTGGAGATCGTGGGGGCGTAAGTTGAAGGACGCCCGATTCCAAGTTCATCCAATTGCTTTACTAAACTTGGTTCGGTATAGCGAGCAGGATGACGGGTGAAGGTTTGCGTGGCATTTAACTCTTTCAAATCAAGCGCTTGCCCTACCTTCAATGGTGGCAACACTTTACTACTCTCTTCATCTTCTTCCTGATCGTCATCCTTTGACTCCATATATACTTTTAGGAATCCTTCGAATTTAACTACTTCGCCTGATGCGGTAAGTTTTTTGTCGCTTGTAGAAATTTGTATAGAAGCAGTAGTTCGCTCCAACTCGGCATCCGCCATTTGAGATGCGATTGCTCTTTTCCAAATCAATTCATACAACCTTTTCGCGTTTCGATCCATACCTGGATCTAATAAAGCAAAGTCTGTTGGTCGAATGGCTTCGTGGGCTTCCTGAGCGTTATCTGATTTGCTTTTGTATTTTCTAAGCTGAATAAACTCTTTGCCATAGGCACTCTTAATCTGCTTGGTTGCACCTTCTACCGCTTCGTTAGACAAATTAACCGAGTCAGTTCTCATATAAGAAATATTTCCCGACTCATATAACTTCTGGGCTACCAGCATCGTCTGGGCTACCGAAAACCCCAATTTTCTCCCCGCCTCCTGTTGCATCGTAGAGGTGGTGAATGGAGGAGCAGGCGATTTCTTTGCTGGCTTTTTTTGCAAATCTCCAATGGAGAACTTTGCCCCCTTACAGGTTTCCAAAAACTCAAGTGCCTTTTTCTCGTCAGTAAATTTTTCGGAAAGCTCCGCTATCAATTGTTTTCCTTTTCCTAAATCAAAAATGGCATTGATACGAAAAGATGACTTGGACTCAAACTTTTCAATCTCGCGTTCACGCTCAACAACCAAACGTACGGCTACTGATTGCACACGGCCAGCTGACAGGCCGGTCCTTATTTTCTTCCAAAGAATTGGAGATAGCTCGAATCCGACCAAACGATCCAGTACTCTACGAGCTTGTTGAGCATTGACCAGGTTAATATCAATACCACGCGGTGTTTTGATCGCGTTTAAGATCGCGTTCTTTGTGATCTCAGTAAATACGATGCGCCTTGTCTTTTTGTCGCTGAGGTCCAGAACCTCTTTCAAATGCCACGAAATAGCCTCGCCTTCGCGGTCCTCATCTGTTGCCAGATAGACAACATCTGCCGCTTTAGCTAATCCCTTTAAGTTCTTGATAATGTCCTTCTTATCAACAGACACCTCATATTTAGGTTCAAAATTATTTTTAACATCGATTGCTCCGTTTCCCTTTTGCAAGTCCCGGATGTGCCCCATACTTGAAGCCACTTTATAATCTTTGCCTAAAAAGCTTTCTATCTTTTTTATTTTAGAAGGAGACTCAACAATAACCAGATTCTTCGACATTCCTTTTATTCTTTAAGAGCCGCAAATATCAGTAAAATTTCATAACCACAAGTTTAAGTAGTAGCGAGTGCGGTAAATGATCACTTCAAAATTCATAAAAACGGAACTAAGTTCAATGCTCATTTCCCTGATTAACATTATCTTGCGCGAATCCAAAGAAGTAAAAATAAGCAAGCTTTAGTTTTCTCGACAGAACTCACTTCTGCAAACATGATACGCACTATTTACCTCATTCGCCACGCTGAAGCATCTATTAAAAAGCCCATGCAGACCGATCTGCAAAGGGAGTTAACACCAAGCGGAAAACGGGACGCTCAAATGGCAGGAATTTATCTGAAAAATAATAGTGTGATCTTTGATCTGGTACTTTGCAGCCCGGCCATTCGCACTCAGACGACAGCACAGTTAATAACTATCAACATGTCTGATTCATCCACTAACGTAACTATAGAGCCATCTATATATCATGCCACGGACGATGATCTCTTTACTATTTTGCGCAACCTTCCTCTCGGCAAAAAAAGCGTTGCGCTCGTTGGCCATAATCCAAGTATCAGTTGGATTGCAAGTAGCCTTACAAACTCGAAAATTGAAGCTTTCTCTCCCTGCACTATAGCCGCCTTTCAATTTGAACTTGAAAATTGGGCTGACTTGAGACCGCACACAGGGCGCCTTGACTTTATTCATTTTCCGTCCATTTTTTGATTCGCTACATTTTCTTTTACTTTATGGTTTAAATCTCATATGGAGCTTACTCCTACTGCCTTCTACTTGCAAAACATCGACCAACATAGGATTTTGGTCACCGGAAATAAAAGGACTCGCTTAGTAAAGTTTATCACAGGCATTCTCGCATCTAGTCATCGCTTATTCAATCATTTTGTGGATGGTAGAAGCATTTTGATGGATGGTGCACCAGTTACGATTATTGAGTCACCTGTATCCAAAGAAACTCTTTCCTTTAAGCACCACGTAATACTCCTTTCACCAGATGAGACTGAACTCGGCCCATTGGAAGAGCTCCTTGACGCGACATCAAAAAGTGGAATAATTGTATATCCTGAAAACGTTGCCTCTGTCAAATTGCTGGCCACCAAACAAAGAGCAGATGTGCAAACGATCCCTTACAAAACGATTCCCCACGAGAAAAAGGATGGAAAGGTATATTTAGTCAGTAGCACAAATGAAAAATTTCCAATTAAATTAAGCGCACCCGAGGACCTCGTTTTATTGGCTGCCGCTAAAGAGCTCGTCCGGAAAATCGGAGTATCCTCGAGTCAATTTTATATGGCCGCTTCTACACTCGAATAGAAAATATATTCCAATAAGTTGGATTACAAGCAGTCATCTACGATTCTCTTAGACAACAGAAAATGAAATGAAATGAAATTAAATTTAAAAATACCACTTTGTTTTTTTGACCTCGAGACAACCGGAATAAACGTTTCGCAAGACCGAATCATCGAAATTGCGATGATCAAACTCATGCCAAATGGAGAAACTATTCGCAAGAGTAATTTGATCAATCCAACGATACCCATTAGCGCGGAATCGACCGCTATCCACGGCATTACTAATGAAGACGTAGCAGGCAAGCCCACCTTTAAGGAAGTTGCAAAAGAGTACATCAAATTTCTGGAGGGTGCCGACCTGGCGGGTTTCAATATTTTGAAATTTGACATGCCCATGCTGGTAGAAGAATTTCTAAGAGCAGAATTAGACTTCGACTATAGCCGTAAAAAAATCATTGACGCACAGCGAATTTTTCATATGATGGAAAAAAGGACGCTTGCTGCAGCCCTTCAATTCTATTGTGGAAAAGCGCTCGAAGGTGCCCACTCGGCCGAAGCCGACACACAAGCCACCATGGATGTATTAGTGGCACAAGTTGAACGTTATGAAAACAAAGAGGTGACCGACAATCTGGGAAAAAAAGTAGGCACAATTACCAATAGCGCTGATACGTTAAGCCAACTTACAGCGGCTGATTTGGTTGACTTGGCCGGGCGGATGATAAAGAATGCGCAAGGTGAAGCCGTGTTTAATTTTGGAAAACACAAAGGCAAATCAGTACTAGCCGTTTTTAAAACGGAGCCTGCCTATTACGATTGGATGATGAATGGAGACTTTGCACTAGATACCAAACGTTGGCTTACTAAAATAAAGCTCAGCATTTTGACAGGAAAGCTTTAAAGACCTACACTTCCTTCCACGTGTGATCTGCTAATAATTTCACCGCTGCCACAAAATTTTTATATGGATTTTTGGCGCCCCATTCTTTAGGGCCAATCATAGAAAGCAAATGGGAGTCGTCTTTATTTTGATACAAATAATATAACTGCCCAATCACCGGGCTAAAGCTCAACTTGGCATCATAGATAATCATGCTCAGTTCTTTGCGCTGGTAGATTTCCTTCGCCTGTATCGCAAGCAACTCTATCTGCTGGCGAATCTGCGTCAGCTGCATGTTGGTTTGCTCTTCCATCGCAGTAAGCGCATGGTGGCGAATAACGCCCGCTTCGTTGGGCTTGATCACAGCGCCTGACACCGATGATGAGTAAGGCAAAACACTCATTTGCTTGTGATACACCTCGGTGTTCGTTAAAATCAACCCTTCTGCCTGATGGTGCTGTTGAGTGACCTTTAAAAGCCCTTTTGGCGTGATTTCGTGCTGTACAACCAACACCAACTTCCCTTTTTTAAAAAAATGAGTTTCAAAGTTGATCGAATCAATAATGACACATTTCATTGAATCACCAATTGGCGAATCCAAAAATGGTTGCTCCTCGCCATTCGGCTCAATAGTATAACTAGACTCAAATGCCTGGTCTTCCATGGAGACCCAATTCATACTAATCCGCAAATGCTTCGAACTTTCGCCCATTTGAATTCGGTAGATTCCAGACCGCGGACGAATTCCCACTTCATAAGTACCTTTTTCAGGGAAAAGCTGCCAGGAGGCAATAAAATTATACACGTCAATCATCAAGAAAGGGACAAAATGGTTTCAAGAGGAAAGCAAAAAGCGCTACCTGCTATCTAAACCCAAAAAATTGAAATTAGTTTGGCTTATAATAACCTAATGCTTCTGGCATCCACCCTTTCAGATCCTTGATCCTTGTTTCATCGGATGGGTGAGTCGACATAAATTCAGGTGGCTTCTGACCAGCGCTAAGGGTAGTCATGCGCTGCCAAAATGTAGGCGCTTGATTAGGATCGTATCCGGCCAGGGCCATAAAAATCAAGCCGATGTGATCCGCTTCCGATTCATGTTGGCGGGAGAATTTTAGCGCGCCCAAATTGGCACCCATCCCTACAGCTTCTAAAAAGATTTGTTTAGTAACTGTCGGATTTTGACCCATAGCCGCACCTAGTGTCGACAAGCCAAACTGCTGAATAAGGCCTTGGCTCATGCGCTCGCGACCATGATTAGCAATGGCATGAGCCACCTCGTGCCCCATTACAACAGCCACTCCTGTTTCATCTTTACAAATGGGTAAGATAGCTGTGTAAAAAGCAACTTTGCCCCCGGGCATACACCACGCATTTACCGTTTTATCATCCTGGATCAAATTGAACTCCCACGCAAATCCGGTCAATTGATCCGAGGCACCCTTCTCGGCCATGTATTGTTCAACGGCCCTTTGAATCTTACCCCCCACCCTTTTTATCATTGCGACTTGCTCCTGATTAGACGACAGAGGCCCCTTCTTAATTACATCTTGATACTGTGTAGCGGCCATGCCATTAATTTCCGAACTTGATATCAGATCCAATTGTCTACGGCCGGTCACTGGCACAGTAGCACAACCAAATAATAGCGAAGCACAAACAAAAAGAGAGATGATTCTTACGATCATAAAAGAGTTGTTGTAGATGAAGATCAAAGATAAAGCCGATAATTATAAAAATTAGAAAAATCGCACTAAAAAGGAGTTTTCCCCTTTGAATGTTTATAAATTTGCAGATTACTAAAACGTTACCATGAGGATTTTTGCTATTGGCCGAAACTACGCGGAACACATTCAGGAATTAAACAATGAAAGACCTGATGAGCCTGTTATTTTCACGAAGCCAGATACCGCCATTTTGCGGAATAATGCCCCTTTCTACTACCCCTCCTTTTCTAACGATATTCACCATGAGGTAGAACTGGTTTTACGCATCTGTAAAGAAGGAAAAAATATAGAAGAGAAATTCGCGTCAAAGTACTATGACGCGATTGGAGTTGGCATCGACTTTACCGCCAGAGACATTCAGTCAAAGCTAAAAGCAAAAAGCCTTCCGTGGGACATCTCCAAGGGCTTCAATGGCTCTGCCCCAATCTCAGATAAATTTATCACCATCGACCAATTCCCAGATAAAAAAGCAATTAACTTCAAATTGGAAGTGAATGGAGAACTAAAACAAGCTGGAAATACCAGTCTGCTGCTTTTTTCGTTTGACTACATCATCTCCTATTTGTCAAAGTTTTTCACATTGAGAACGGGAGATTTGATTTTTACAGGAACTCCAAAAGGAGTTGGCCCCGTTGTTATTGGCGATACGTTAACCGCATACATCGAAGATGAGAAGTTGCTGGAGTTTGAGGTTAAGTAGTTTTTCTTTTGCTGTCATCTGTTTGGCATTTGCGCACTTTTCAATTGCGCAGTTCAGCCTGCCGAACGAAATCATCCTTAACAAGGCTCCCGAACTTGAACCCTACCTATTCCCTGTTAACCCCGGTCAACCAAATTTTTTAGCCGGAACAATGGGTGAATTGCGTACCACCCACTTTCATGCTGGCATTGACATCCGAACAAATAGTATGATTGGCGTGCCCATATTGGCTACACAGCAAGGCTATGTATCTAGGATTATTGTTGGATCCTATGGTTATGGACATGCCCTCATGATCAAACATCCGGATGGTAACACCTCACTTTACGGCCATTTAGACAAATTCATGGGCTCAATTGCTCGCTATGTATTAGAAGAGCAATACAAGCGAAAGTCTTTCGATCTGGACATCAACCTTGAGGTTAGTCAATTTCCAATTCAGCGAGGTGACACGATTGGCCTGTCCGGTAACACGGGTGGATCAAGCGGCCCCCATCTGCACTTTGAAATAAGGGATCAAAACAATGAAGCGCTCAATCCTCTATCGTTTGGGTTTACGGAAGTAAAAGATAAGTATTCTCCCATTGCATTGAAAGTTGCATTGGTAACAATGGACAAAAATTCGCGGGTAAACGATCGTTTCGGGCGATTTGAATTCAGCCTCGTTCGATCTGGCAATAACTACAAGTTGCCGTTTCCTATTTTAGCTACCGGAAGAATTGGAGTTGAAATTCTGGCACATGACAAGGTTGATCTCTCTCAGTTTCGTTGTGGCATCAGTCAAATAGAAATGCGAGTCGATAGCGCTCGTGTCTTCACTCAGGAAATAAATAAATTCAGTTTTGAAGACAGTTATGACATCGTCACATTGATGGATTTTAAAACGTTGAAAACAAAAGGCGCGAGATTTAATAAACTTTATGTTGGGGATGGCAACGCACTTAAATTTTATGATGGCGTCATATCAAAAGGAATAATTGATGTGACCGAAGGCCAGCGAAAAATAGCAATCTCCTTGCGCGATTTCTCTGGAAATACCAGTAAGATCAACTTCAGCTTAAAATCAGATCCACCAACAAGCAATGCTCGTTTCTTGGAGGCGATGCAAAAGCCAATTGACTTTGATATTGTCGAGAACACACTCGTCATAAATTCGAAGCCATGTTCTGGTCAAAAAGATGGAAAGGCCGTCATTCACGTCAATGGAATTCAAAATACTATTTCACCCAGTTATTCTAACTCACTTCGAAATGTCTATCTTATTGACCTACGCAGTGGGCTCCCCGACTCAATTCAAACCTGCACAGGTACAGTGCCCCTGAATTTTAAAGACATAATCCCTTCCGGCACTGACTACGACTACTATAGTGACCTCATTGACATCAAATTTAAAAATGGCAATATTTATGATACCTTGTATCTTACTACCAGTCATGAAATTTCAGAAAAAGGTCGCGAGAGATTCACCATCGCTACTCTTACTACTCCACTGCATAACACCATATCCATCACGTTAAAACCAACCCTCTCCTACCCAAAAACGGAGAAGACGTTTGCTTATCATATCGAGGGAAACCGTTTTGAGTTTGTTGGAGGCGAATGGACAAATGGCCGCATTCAGTTTAACACGAAAGAACTTGGGCAATTTACCGTATTGGCTGATTCTACGCCACCAAGCATTGGGCGAATTTATTGCAATCCTAGGACTGCTCGCTTCCGAATTTATGATAACTTATCCGGCATCGCAAAGTTTGAAGCAAACATAAATGGCGAGTGGCTGTTAATGAAATATGACTATAAGACGGGCATCGTTCAGTCTGAAAGGTTGGACTCAAAAAAACTATTGAAAGGCGACTTCCAATTAAAGGTTACAGATCGTGCAGGCAATGAACGAATACATACACAAAAGATACTTGAACAAAAACGTTAACTAAGATGGCTTTAACTGCTGGTACTCTCGCACCGAATTTTAATACTACCGATCAAGACGGAAATACAGTAACCCTTTCCAGCTTACGCGGAAAGAAAGTTGTTCTCTACTTCTATCCGAAGGATATGACTCCGGGTTGTACAGCCGAATCATGCAATCTACGTGACAACTATAAAGCACTTCAAAAGGCAGGTTTCGAAGTCTTTGGAATTAGTTCTGATGACGAGAAATCTCACAAAAAATTTATCACCAAAGAAAAACTTCCGTTTCAACTACTGGCTGATGTAGATAAATCGGTCCACCACCTCTATGGAACGTGGGTAGAAAAATCAATGTATGGAAGAAAATATATGGGTACGGCCCGTACCACTTATGTCATTGACGAAAAAGGAATCATCACAGAAGTCATCGAAAAGGTAGACACCAAAAACCACGCAGAGCAAATATTAGGTGGTGGTAAAACGTTTGCCTCAATAAAACCTGTTAAAGTAAAAAAGGCTGCGGTAAAGAAAGTGGCCAAACCAGCAAAGAAGGCAGCGAAAAAAGTAAGGAAAAAGTAACTATTCGTTTTCCCACCCCATCGTTCTTTTTACGGCCTTTTGCCAATCTTTGTATAGCTGGATACGCGTTATTTCCTCCATCTGCGGCATAAATTTTTTTTGAATTTTTCTGTTCCTCACAATGTCTTCCTTCTTCCACAAACCAATTTGAATCCCGGCCAGATAAGCTGCTCCTTGAGCCGTGGACTCAATTACCTCGGGCCGCTCTACTGCTGCGCCCAAGATGTCGGACTGAAATTGCATGAGAATATTATTCGCACAAGCACCCCCATCTACTTTCAAACTCGCCAGTTTTAAACCAGCATCTTCCTGCATGGCGTTGAGTATATCTTTTGTTTGATAGGCCATCGACTCTAACGTTGCCTTGATGATATGGTCTTTTCCAGTGTCACGCGTTAGTCCGAAAATTGCCCCACGGGCATACATATCCCAATAAGGTGCACCTAATCCCGCAAAAGCAGGAACCACGTACACTTCGTTTGAGCCTAAGGCTTTCATGGCGAAATATTCGGAGTCTTTCGATTGATCAATCAAGTGCAAACTATCTCGCAGCCATTGCACTGCTGCACCGGCAATAAACACGCTGCCCTCTAAGGCGTATTCTACTTTTCCATCCAGGCCCCAAGCTATGGTGGTAATCAATCCATTTTTTGAAAGTTGAATTTTCGATCCGGTATTCATCAACATGAAACAGCCAGTACCGTATGTGTTCTTAGCCATACCCGGCTCAAAACACGCTTGACCGAAAAGTGCCGCTTGCTGGTCGCCAGCTACTCCTGCAATCGGAATTTCAATACCATTTAAGTTCCAAGTTCCAAAAGCGGCTGCAGAAGGTTTTACTTCCGGCAAAAGTGATTTTGGAATGGTCAATTCTTGCAACAATTTTTCATCCCATTTTAAAGCCCGAATGTTGTACACCATGGTGCGCGATGAATTCGAATAATCGGTGACATGACTATTACCATTGGTCAACTTCCAAATCAGCCAGGTGTCAATCGTACCAAATGCCAATTCCCCTCTATCTGCTTTTAGTCTGGCACCATCAACATTATCTAAAATCCATTTGATCTTTGTGCCTGAGAAATAGGAGTCGATGACAAGCCCTGTGTTCTCCCTCACATAATCAGTAAGGCCCTTTGACTTTAACTCTTCACAAATAGAGGCTGTACGTTTGTCCTGCCACACGATGGCGTTGTAGACAGGTTCTCCAGTCTTTCGATCCCAGATAACGGTGGTTTCTCGCTGATTGGTAATACCAATGGCCGCAATTGACTTGGCATCTACACTGTTATCTACAATCAATTTATACAACACGGTCTGTTGCGTATTCCATATTTCATCTGCGTTATGCTCGACCCACCCCGACTGCGGAAAAATCTGGGTGAACTCTTGCTGGGTCATTCCTACGATGGAACCGTTTTCATCAAACAATACAGCACGAGAGCTGGTAGTGCCTTGATCGAGAGCGATGATATACTTCGGCATGTTAAAAAGAGATTAGAAAATAGAAGTTAGAAAATAGAAGTTAGAAGTTAGAAGGTAGAATTTTCTTCACCTAACACTTAGAACAGTAGTTGATATATCCATACGCCAACTACGCCACCTATGATTGGCCCTAGGACGGGTATCCAAGCGTAACTCCAATCGGATTTTCCTTTGCCATGTATCGGCAAAATAAAATGAGCAATCCGTGGCCCTAAATCGCGAGCAGGATTAATAGCAAAACCAGTAGTGCCTCCTAGACTTAATCCAATGGAAATAATCAAAAGGCCTACCACAATCGGATTGAGACCTTTGGTAAACTCATTGGCTCCAATGAACAACAATGCCATGATCAATACCATTGTTGCAATAATCTCGCTTATCAAATTCGTAAACACATTTCGAATGGCTGGGGCATTGCAAAACACGCCCAATTTTGCACTTGGGTCTGCCGTTTCCTTCCAGTGAGGAAGATAGTGTAGCCACACCAGCGTAGCGCCAACTATTGCTCCCGCGAATTGAGCTAGAATATATCCAAGGATCAAGTCAGGCGGAAAGCTTCCATTAATTGCTAAAGCAATCGTGACAGCGGGATTGAGATGAGCACCGCTAATATTGCCGACCGCATAGATGGCAAGCGTCACCGCCAGCCCCCATCCGATGGCTATCATAAGCCATCCTCCATTTTCAGACTTCGATTTTTTCAAGGATACTGCGGCATTTACTCCACCACCAAGAAGAATGAGCAAAAGGGTTCCAAAAAATTCCGCTACATAAGGACTCATAGAAATTGGGTTATGTTAGATTAAAAAAATTAGTGACCCGTAGATGATAACTGAATTTCATGATCAGTTGATTTTGCCTTTATCAACAAAGTTGCTAGCGCAGCAAGTAACAATAAAACACCTGCAAAGAGTACTGCATTACCACTATCGTTACCTAAAAAGTTCTTTAATATGTATCCAAACGATACTGTTTGTAAAATCATTGGTACTACAATCATCATATTGATAATACCCATGTAAACTCCATAACCCTCCTTTGGAATGTTACCCACCACCAGTAAATAAGGAATACCCATCATACTCGCCCAGCCAATACCAAAACCTGTGATGGCGGGAAATAATAAGTACTTATTTTCGATAAATGGAAAAAGTAAAAATCCTGTTGCTGCCAAAAGCAGACATGTAAAATGAACCATTTTCGCAGATGACTTCTTAACAAAGTATACCAATGCAAAAGCAGAAAGAAAGGTAACAACGTTATACCAACCATTGACCAGACCGGTCCAACTTACAGCTTGTTCATACAGTTCCGGATTGGTAATTGGTGTAGTTTTCCAAACGGAAAGGCCAATGCTCTTGGACGCATTTTGCCAATAGCAAAACAACGCATACCATTGAAAGAGATAAACTAATGCCAGTTGCCACATTACTTTTGGCATCTCCAATATTGCTTCAACAATCTCAATATTCTGCGCGAAGAGAATTCTGGTGGCTGAATTATTTTTTACCCCATCCAAAACTTTTCTGAAAAGAGATTTATAAAAGAGAGATGGAATGAGTAATGTGATCATCATCGCATACGCTACAACTGAGGTGATGATAGAAATGAAAAACTGAAAGATCAAATGAGGCTGGCCTTCGTTTCTTTTATAGATATCGTCTATTTCTTCTTCAGTAGGCGGAATCTCTGGTGTGGTGCGCATGCTCCACCAAATAGTGGCAATAGAACAAACTGCTCCTAAAAAGAAAGAGGCAAATACCCAATTGGGGATGGCGCCCGTTCTGCCAATAATTAAAAGGGGGAAAATGAAAAGGGAAACATTAGCAAGGGTTTGGCCAAGACCAGTGAAAAAGCTTTGCGTTTGAAAACCTGTTGGGCGTTGCTCATCGTTTAACTTATCTGCAATAAAAGCTCGATAGGGCTCCATGGCAGTATTGTTGCCCACATCCAAAATCCAAAGTAATCCAGCCGCCATCCATAGCGCGCTGCTAAAGGGGAAAAAGAAAAGGCAAATACTGCAGAGCATCGCTCCGATAAAAAAATAGGGCTTGCGCCTACCAAATCGAGGGCTCCACGTTTTGTCACTTAAAGCACCGATAATCGGCTGTATCAATAAACCTGTAACGGGTCCTGCCAAATTCAAGAGCGGAATCTCATCTGGGCTAGCCCCTAAAAAATCATATATAGGGTTGACAGCGCTCTGCTGCAAGCCAAAGCTATATTGGATGCCAAAAAACCCAACGTTCATATTGATGATCTGCGAGAAAGTGAGTTGGGGTTTGGGGATGTTCATTTAGGCTTCGTTAACTGATTAAAGTTGACGAAAGGAAATGGAACAAACAAGCAGTCTTTGACGATATTGATTGTCCTATTTCACCGTTTTCAAAATCATGGCTTCCATAGATTCAACCAAAACTTTGCCTGAAATCGATTTTCTGTTGGTGAGAACGTCTGAATATGTTGCATTTGCATTCAATACAAAAGTATATGGCTTTTCATCCAAATTAAACAATACAATGACTTCATTCTTGCCATCAAACCTCCGATAACCCAAATGCTTTCCCTGCGATTGAATAAATTCTATTTCTCCCGAAATCAATACCGGATTACTCTTTCGAATAGCAATGAGCTTTTTGTAAAAATCAAAATGCACTTGATTAAATGCGATCGGGTCATACTCGGTTGACCCGGGTTGGAAATTGTTTCTGGATTCCGGCTGAAATGTAAACTCTTTCCACATCAAGGGCTTTCTCGGGTATGGATCATCTGCACCCCACATGCCCATTTCTTCGCCATTCCAGATGTGTGGCGCTCCTATTGAAGTATACGCATGTACCAGATACAAGCGTAGTCTTTTGTATGTTTCGTCATCCGGCTTGCCGGTTTTATAAAGAGGATTATCGCTGGGGGAAGCACTGAACTTGTATTTGTTTGGGTTATAAAAATCAGTTAGCAATCTGGGGGCATCATGACTGGAAGCCACGTTCATCATCGCATACCGGTTTGATTTATCTAATCTGTTCCATTGAAACTCTAAACTATCTTTTAGCGTCTGCGCATCAATCGCGTTGTCATTTTTGGCAAAGAAATACCGAGCGGGTCGATAGGCCTGGTAAAACATAACCGCATCGAACACATCCCCTTTAGTGTAGGGCACGGGATTCATCAAACGATCAGGCCAAGCTTCCCACCAAATCTCTCCAATTAAATACGCGTTGGGTTGAATGGTACGTACCTGTTTCCTAAAGTCTCTCCAAAAACCCAACCCGATCTGATCTGCTACATCCAACCGATATCCATCAATTCCTTGTGACGCATCTCCATCTGGCGAAAGCCAACGTTTGGTAACCGCAAAAATGTGTGCCTTCGCCCCATCATTGATGTTTCCTTCGTACGGATGCCCCGCCTGCTTGAAGGTAGTAACATTCACTTTCTTTAATTCGGGCAATGACGGAATGTTTAACCATCCGTTATATGAGAATTCGTTCTCAGAAGTAGCCGGATTATCGAATGATTTAATATCGAACCAATCTTTGTAAGGGGAAGCCTGTTGGTTTTTTAACACATCCAGCCATGCCCAGAATGTGGTACCTACATGATTCCAGGAATAATCCATAATGATCTTCATCTTTCGCTTATGAACTTCCGCTACCAATTTTAGAAATAATTTATCGGCACTTGTCCACTTCCAGGTAGTTGGATTTGCTGGATTTTCGCTGGCGATGATTTTGTTGTCGCCCACCGGATCAGGACCAAAATTCACATCTACGTGATGATAGTTGCGAGCGTCATACTTATGCAAAGAAGGTGCATCATTGATCGGGTTAATAAAAAGAGCGGTAACACCCAGCTCTTGCAAATAGTCTAGCTTATTGATGACGCCTTGCAAGTCGCCTCCATACCTTCTGTATTGGAGCATCTCACCAAAAGACTTGCCCGGTAGTTTTGCCCAACTTTCTTGGTCAAACCAATTGTTTGTCCAGGGTGTAACGGACCAGCCTTTAGGTGCATGCAAATTCAACGGTGCAATGTCAATATCGGTTGGCGTTGGGTCATTGGCTTTGTCTCCATTATTAAAACGTTCTACAAAAATTTGGTACCAGATAACTTCTTTCGACCATGCCGGTGGCTCATTATATGGAGTGGTTGATTGCGCACTCGCGTTAAACGAGTTCAAAAAAATTAGTAGAAACAAAAGTCGTGCATTTGCTCTCATAGCTTTACTTTTTTAGTAAAAACAATAGGGGAATATCCAAGCGCTTATTCCATGCCTTTTCAGAATGATTCTCTCCGGGAAAATATTTCGTCAACCAATTCTTAGCGGTGTAGCCTTTCGCTTTTATTACTTGGTCTGCCTTCTTTTGCAAAGGAGGATACAGCGCATCCAACGTTTGATCACCATAATCAAAATAAAGTTTATGTTTTTTGGGATCAGGCAATTTCATACTCATATATTGAAAAAAAGCTTCCGGAATTGGATTCCCTTCTACTTTAAATGTGCCTGGCCAATGAGTGCTTAAGCAAGCTGCTCCGCCAAACACTTTGGGATACTCGCATATGGCGTACATCGAAATCAGTCCACCCATGCTCGAGCCAGCCACGAAAGTGTTTTTCGCGTCTGTATTCGTTGAAAAGTTTTTATCGATAAAAGGCTTCAACTCCTCCACTAAAAACTTTAAATAATTATCTGATATTGGCTTAAATATCTCCTTTGTCCTACCCATTTTTTGCAGCTGGGCTGTAATTGTATCTCTTTCTATTTGAGATAAACTCTCATATGGTTTTTGCGGAAAATACTCTGGGTGGCGAGTGCTTTCTGAATTCCACGCGCCTACCACAATGCAGTTCTTTACTTTCCCTTCTTTTAACAATCTACCCAACACCTCATCTACGCCCCACTCCTGCTTGTTCCACATGATAGCGGAATCATAAAGACCCTTTCCATCGTGCATATACAACACCGCGTACTTCTTTTTGGAATCATAACCATCCGGAAGCCAGACGTCCACATTGCGCGGAACAACATATTTTGATTCAAATTTTTCATAGTGCTTTATGATTCCTGAAGACACCTTGGGCACTTGTGAAATCGACACCAGGTGACAGCATACAAAAAGGGAGATTATGAATATCCGTTTCATTTGTTGGTGTTAACTTCTTGCGCTTGTTAAGCGGTCATAATACTATCAATTTTCGCTGATAAACTCAAGTTTTCCGCCTTTGGTAAGGGTCGAATAGGCTACAGAATGATCTAATATCTTTTTACCATTTAACTGTACTTCAAAAACCGAAACATTCTGTTTATTCGAAGTTGAATTGATCATTAGCTCTTTGCTTTTGGCTAGTTTAACAATTATTTTCTTTGCCTGAGGAACCCCAAACACAAAAGTGCCATCTCCCGGGTTAACCGGATAAAAACCTAACGTTGAAAATATGTACCACGCACTCATTTGGCCGCAGTCATCGTTGCCTATCATTCCTGTTGGCGTATTATTATAAAACTGATTGCAAATTTGCGTGATCAATTCTCTGCCTCGTTGAGGTTTTTCTGAATAAGCATATAGGTAAGCAATATGGTGACTTGGTTCGTTGCCATGCGCATATTGCCCAATCATTGCTTCTTGCCCCAGATGTTTGTTTGGATTTAGTGCGCGAATGGAAAAAAAACTATCCAACTGAGCCGTAAAATTTCTTTCTCCACCTAACAAGTGCATCACCCCCACCACATCATATTGGGCGGGTGTCCAAAAATATTGCCATGCATTCGCCTCTGTATAATCACCCGGGTTGTTCATAGGAGATGTTGCCATCAGCGGATTGAATGGCGTTCGCCATTTGCCCAAGCTATTCTTGCCACGCATTTGTCTGGTCGTACTGTCATATAAGTTTTTATAAAAGGATGCACGCCTAAAGTACTGAGTGGCAATATCCATTTTACCCAACTGTTCGGCCATTGTGGCAACAAAATAGTCATCTACTCCATGTTCTAGTGTTCGTGAGACAGCTTCATTATCCAAACTATCAAAGGGATAATAGCCATACTTGTTCAACAAAGGCCAATTGCTGTTGATGTGTTTTTCGGATGTGGTTTTAACTATTTGCATCAATGCCTCATTCGCATCAAAACCGGTAAAGCCCTTCTTGTACGCATCGACTATCACCGGAATGGAATGATTGCCGATCATACAATAATTGTCCTGGCCCCAGGCTGTCCTAATAGGTAAGAAACCTACAGCCTTGGAATGAGCGATCATCGATTGAACGAATCCATTGACTTTTTCTGGAGCGATCAGTGTATAGAGGGGGTGAGCAGCGCGGTAGGTATCCCACAAGGAGAGGGTAGAATAATACTCTTTGTTTTCCGCTTGACGGACTACATCGTCTGCACCTCTGTACTTTCCATCTACATCTGCAATGTTGGACGGCTGAATAAATAAGCGATACATACAGCTATAGAAAATCTCCTTTTGTTTTTGATCTGCATCTACTTCTATGCGAGATAAATATTCATTCCATTTCTGTTTGGCTTGTGCTACAGTCCCGTCAAAATCCCATTCTGGAATTTCAGCCTTTAGATTTGCTATTGCACCGTCTACGCTTACTGTCGACATTGCAACTTTCGTTTTAAGTGCTCTGTCCTTTAGTTCAAACTCCAAAATGTATCTAGGTGCTTTCTCCTTAAGCTTCTTACCCAATTC
This sequence comes from Cytophagales bacterium, assembly GCA_020403045.1. GTDB lineage: Bacteria > Bacteroidota > Bacteroidia > Cytophagales > Cyclobacteriaceae > ELB16-189. Next base: position 8,400 of record JADBYK010000028.1, on the reverse strand, counting down.
GGTACTGACGACAAACGGTTGATCGAACTTAATAAAAAAGAAATACTTTCGATCCACCCAATTTTTTGTATGGCAAAAACCCGAAATACTATTTTGATTGCTCAATCTTACTTCACTCTCTAACACTAACGAATCCGTAAGAAAACGAAGGCCATGTTGTAAATCTACCAATAGCTTTGCCTTATAGTTGGGGTATGTGTATTTATGAAAGGCAACTCGCTCGCTGGCAGATAACTCTACCTTGACTTGATTTCGAAGTGTAACAGAATAATAACCTGGCGTTGCACGCTCTGATTGTTTGTTGTACCCCTCACCAAACTTCTCAGTACTGGAATCTGTAACTGGCTGCAACAGCACATCACCAAACTCGCTGATGCCCGTGCCATTTGCACGAGTCTGAGAAAATCCAATAATGGTTGTATCCTGGTATTGATATCCGCTAGTATAATCCCAACCTTGGTCTCTATTGTCCGGTCCCGGTTGTACCATGCCAAATGGCAAACAAGGGCCGGGAAAGGTATGACCCGTTCCGTCCGTGCCAATGAATGGATTGACAAATTGAGTAAAATCCTTGTCATCATTTGTTTGAGTCTGGCAAGCAAGAAACAAAACAACTAACCCAATCGACACCAAAAGTCTGTTCACCAATTTACTCATTTGCCATTTCTTTCGTTCTGAAATTGATTCAACAAATCCTTTTTTATTATATTCTTAAAGTAAGTCCCTAGTAACGAGACTCAAATTCATGCTGTAAGTAATCTTTCATTCTTACATTAATTTTCCATTGGTCGCCCAACAGCTTTTGTGTGAATGGCATTGTGGGCATATAAGGTACGGGCCCAAATTCGGGGCAAATGGTAAAACCGTCTTCGGTCATTTTTCGCGCGCTTATTACTTTTTTCCACCAAACTATGAAAGCCTCCAGAGTTGATTTCCATTCCGGAGCAAAAGGATCATTCACTTGTGGCGAATGCTCGTAACCCACACGGGCATGAAGATGGTAAACGAAAGGAATTACTTTCTCTATTATCTCGTTTTGATCACTCAACAGACTTTCCGATACAGTGACCCAATGTGAAAAGTCTGCTGTTAGTTTTAATTGTGGAAATCGTTCTAAGTAGGGAAGCAAAGAAGCTGCATGAAAGGTAAAACGTCCGCGGTGAGTCTCATGTAAAATTTCTATTCCCGACTGCTGTGCAATATTTTCAACCATTTCAATGATCTTACAATTATCATCAAATGAAAAATAATCTTTTCCTGTATGACTATTGATGAAATCTGGTCTGAGGGCAACAACAGTATCAAGTCGCCTTTTTAAGCGAGCTGCATATTCCTCAACGCTCTCTTGCCGTAAAGAAAGAACTTGCTGTGCAATGAAGACAAAGCTCTTATCCATCTTACGCGCGTATTCCAATTCAGTTCGAAATTCCTTTGTAAAATCCGATGACTCGGGCATGTTTATCTCCACACCGTCATAACCTTCCTGAAGAATACGCGTGAAAAAGTCGGAAGGTAATATTCCCTCTTGACCCCAATAGGGGCAGACAAACTTGATCTCCATCAATACTAGCGTTGATAAATGATCGGGTTAATCGGACTGTTAATTACTTCCCCGACAGTTGCTCCGGGGCACCATGTATTCCAGTCATTAATTTGATTTTTATTTTCCGGAGCCTTCAACTTCATGTCTTTGTCCATAAAAATAATGGTCATCACCTTGCGCATTTGATCGGTCACATTGGCACCTGCTCGATGAAACACCCAACCCGAATGAAAACTGATCTCACCGGCATCAAAAGGTTCAATCACATGTTTGAAATCGGTAACCCGAAGTTTTTGCTGAATAACGGCTTCACTTTCATCGCTTATCTCAAGTTCTCTTCCTTCCACAATCTGATGGCTTGCTGCACTAAATTCAAGTGGTCCTAGCTCCAGTGGTGTCGCTTGTAATGGCATCCAGGCAGTAACTGTTTTATCAGTTTGTAATGGCCAATAATATTGATCGGCATGCCAAGGTGTAATTCCGCCACCACCCTCTTTAAAAAGTGCCTGGTCGTGGTAAATTCTAACCCCATCAGTCTGCATTAAATCGGAAGCGATTTTTCCTAAACGCTTACTAAATATCAACTTCTTCACGACTTCATCTTCGCACCAAAGATTGAATAACTGCAAAAATGCTTTTCCATAAGTGCTTCGTTGTTCCAGAGGGGTGTCAATCGTTTTCATTTTACTCACCCGAACTGTAATTGCGTTGTTGAAAAAATCAAGTGTTTCTTGATTCAGCACTTGTTTCAACTTGATATATCTATTTTTTTGATAAAAGGAAATCTGCTCGTCAGATATTGGGTAAGGTTCATCTAAAAAATTTAAGATTGAATCAGGGAGTTTCATTTCTTTTTTTGTTTTTAACAAAGCTAGCCTGAATATCTCACCAGAAATTCAGCTCAGTTGAATAGAATGGCACTATATTGACAAAATAATTTCCTGGTACCAAAGAAAAATTGACGGTCAACAACCAATAAGCTCTTGCGTAAATTAATCAAGTAGCCTGGCTTTCCAAGCTGCAAATTTTTCCAATATTAGAAGCCGATCGGCTGGTTTTAAGTTTGTCAAATCGATTACTCTCGCCTCATTCGATTCATCATCTAGACTCAAGAACACGTGACTTTGCTCAATTTCAATTGAATAAACTTTTTCAAATTCAATTAAATGGCCGTTATCGGTCAAGTACCTATCCGATATTTCAATTTCCTTCCTGTGGTCTAGGATCACCATTAGTGAAAAATAGATTATGAATGTTACTAAGACCGAGTTGCCTCCATCAGGGTTGTGGAGAGCCAAATAACAAAGAGTCGTAACACCAACCACTTCCTTGATTCGCAACCATTTTATTTCGTTTCTTTTGACCACAAGCAAATTTCTAGTCGAAAATTTTTTTTCAGTTGCAAATAGATTAAATAGGAAAGAAATTACAGCCAGCACAATCATTGCTAGCCCAACTTGGAAATTATATTCGAAATTGGGAATGATTCCGCTAATATGAATAAGCCCTGATATGCCAATTGCTGCATTCAAAATCCTTGCAGTGTTTGTTGTCATTTAATTTCAGATTTTCAATTTCTCCACGCAAATTGAACTCACTCCTTCAACTCCAGCACCCACATGGTTTTAGTGGGGATTCTGGTCTTTGTGGAGAGGTCAAATGAATTACTACCCAATACATCGATGGCCGTAGAGAATTTGGATGTTCGCTCGCCATAGTTAGCAAAGTCCACATCCATTGGTTTATCACTTGTATTCATCACACACATCACCGTTTGTTGGTCATCATAACGGAAATAAACATACAGACCATCTTTAGGAACATACTGCATCATCTTTCCTGTTTTCAAAGCCGTTGACTGCTTTCGGTAGTTTGCCAATTTCTTTACCAGAGCCTGCACACTGGCTTCACTATCGGTCAAGCCTGCTCCTGTAAATGCATTCTTCTTATCTCCTACCCATCCACCCGGAAAATCCAATCGCACCCATCCATCCGGGTTGGTAAAGCCTTTCATGATGATTTCAGTTCCATAGTACATCTGCGGAATGCCTCTGCAGGTTAGTAGCCATTGAATCCCCATTTTCTGTTTCGCTACATCCTCGCCCACCACTGAAAAAAATCTACTTACATCGTGATTATCCAAAAACAAAACATTGCGTGTCGCATCTTTGTACAGGTAATCAAACGCCAGCGTAGTGTACAATTTATTTACACCTTCGGTCCAGCCGAAGGGTTGGGTTAAAGCGGGTACAATACCATAATCATGAGTTTGAAAATCAGTTGCCCCCTGCAAATTGCTTTTGAATGGTGCATCTACTTTACTCTCCACAAAATAGGCTTGTGAGGGTACGCCATGTACCCACAGTTCGCCAAAAATGGTAAGCTTCGGATACTCGGCATACAAGGTCGCATTACAGCGATTCATAAAATTCAAATCGTTATACAAATACGTGTCGACCCGCCAACCATCCACACCAAATTCTTCTACCGACCAGACTGCATTTTGAATCAGATAATTGGCGACATAGGGATTGGTCTGATCTAGATCAGGCATCAGCTTTGTGAACCAACCATCAGTCGTGATTTTTCTATCGGCCATTGCACTATATGGATCGAACAGTGGCTGATCCTTATAAGTTGTACCCGTATAAGACGGCCAATTATGAAACCAATCTTTTGCAGGCTTTTCCTTGAAAAGAATATGATCAATATCTACATGATTATAAACAGCATCCTGAATCAATTTCAATCCATGTTTATGCAGTGAGTCGCTGAGCTGTTTATAGGCCACATGCCCGCCCAAGCGAGGCTCTATTTTGTATTGGTTGGTAAAGCCATATCCGTGCTCGGTGCGTTCTGTCCGATCATTTTCTAAAACGGGCATTGACCACAAAGCCGTGACACCTAGATTTTTTAGATAATCAATATGATTTATTATGCCTTTGAGATCACCACCGTGTCGGTGAAAGATCGAATCTCTGTTGAGCGTTTGATCACGCATTCCGGCAATTTTATCGTTCTTCGGATCGCCATTGCTAAATCGATCAGGCATGATCAGGTAAATGAAATCGCTGGAAGTAACACCCAATGCAAAAGCTGAACCATTTCCCGGTCTGCGTGGATTCAATGGCCAGTTGAATTTGGTTTTCTTTTTTCCATCTACTCCGGAAAACGTAACGACACCCGGCTTCGCTTCAGACGAAACTAAAACATCCAACGCCTGGTATTTTCCATTCTCAAATAAATGGCTTTTTACTATCGATACACCCGGATAATTAACAGTAAAAGTCTGCTTGCTAAATGTCGGATCTGTGCTTCTCAACAATACTTGAACCGTATTTAACTTCATGCCTACCCACCAATTGGGAGGATACACATCGATTGACTGAGCAGTTCCAGCGATCGAAGTTACAACCACAACAAAGAAAAGTAAAAGTCTAATAATCATAAAATCGTTTGAATTGGTTCAGTCCTACTCTATCAAGACCTTAATAAATCTTGCTTGTTTATTAAATTCTACGGAAAAAATATAATAGCCAGGCGGAAAATTTGTCTCCACAGGAATATCCTTTGACATCGCATCAAACTCCCGCATAAAAAGTTCTCGCCCCATCACATCAAATGTTTTGACAACAACTTTACCTTGCGGTAATCTATCTAAATGAATGTTTACAAGTCCACGTTTAGCTGGGTTCGGATAAATCGAGATTGAGCTAAAATCGCTCTCCTCAACTCCGGTAACTAAAAAATCCACCAGTCCAGGAGAAGTTGCTGGTTGTTGCACAGTAGTATAAATATGAAATTCACCAGGCGCCAAACTAATAATCGCACTTGTACTTGTCACATCTTTAGTTGTATTTCCGAAATAATCAAACCATGTCCCGGTTTTAGTAAATACGGATGTAGTCTGCTTAAACGTTGTGGAAAAGTTTCCAACGACTACCACGTCCATCGATGAATGTGTTATTCTAATCGTTCGAACATCACCATTTGCAATGAACACAAAACTACCATTTGAAAAGGTGGTTCGATTTGCCGCAACTAATTTATTAATACTTGCAATTGTTTTATACAGCCTTTGCCGATCCGAATTCGAATAGTAATTTAAAGAACCTGTTCCCCAAGGGAGTGGCTTATTATCTGTTCTACATGATGTACTTTCAGTTCCATTTCCGCAAAAATTAATACTCTTGTCATACCCTAATTCGCCAAATTGCCAAAGCATTTTAGGGCCGGGTACCGTATAGAAAAAAGCAGCTCCCATTTTTGCTCTATTCAGGGCTATCGGTAAATCCTTTATGTTATACCCCGGAGACGACAATCCCTCTTTCAAGAGACCAACAAGTAGTCTTTCCTCATCATGGCTTTCCATATAATTTATATGCGTTTGACGATTAACGCTCCCTAATGAAGCCGAGGCCAAGCCCTCCAGTGCGTTCGAATAATCGTGAGTCAAATTTCCCCATAGTAACATCCCGTTAGAAGCAAGGGCATTCTCCTCTGAAGCTGCTGCAAAATGCTCAAGTATTACATACGCATTCGGCTTAACAGTCCAGATTTTATTTGCCATCCGAGTTAAGATATTAATTCTTGATTGGTCGTAGTTTCCCCAAGCACCAACATCGTTGGGATTATTTGTTTGTGTAAATCCCTTTGATAAATCAAATCGAAATCCATCAAAATGATACTCTTTCAACCAGTAACTACATACAGTATCAACAAAATCCTTTGTGTATTGGCTCTCATGATTAAAATCATAACCAACATTAAAAGGGTGCGTTGCATCTGGATTAAACCATGGACTATTTTTTGGTTTCCCTGCTTCAAAGTACATCTGAACCATCGGATTTTGACCAAAGGCATGGTTTAATACCATATCTAATATAACCGCGATTCCCTTTTGATGAGCCTTTTCAATAAACTTCTTCAGAGCTGCCTTTGTTCCGTAATACTTATCAGGTGCCAGAAAATAGGATGGGTTGTAACCCCAACTAAGGTTGCCCTCAAATTCCATAATGGGCATCAATTCAATAGCATTTACCCCTAATCTCTTTAAATAGTCTAGCGTATCCACCAAGTCATTGTAACTATGAGAACCTAGAAAATCTCTAATTAATAACTCATATACTACCAGCTCTTTTTTATCTGGTGCCACCCAGGATTGTTCAGTTGGTGCCCAACTATAAGGAGTCTGCATAGTCTGCAACACCGTTGCCACGCCATTACTTGTTCTCGTGTTAACAGGAATATTTGGATAAACACTAGCCGGAATAAAGGAGTCATTGAACGGATCAGAAACTTTGTCCGCCAATGGATCGCCAATCTTAATTATTCCATCTACCCAATACTGAAACACATATTCCTTACCTGGAATCAGCCCGGTAATTTCCAGCCAAAATCTTTTCCCATCTGGAGTTTTCTTCATTAAATACGAATCATTTAGTGCCCAATTGGTAAAATCCCCGACCACGAAACAAAATATTTTATTTGGTGCAACTAGCACGAGTGTGACCTTGGTATGATCACTAGAATAATTTATACCATCCCTAATTCCAGGAGGTAATGCTTGCGAAATCGTATTAGCTATCAACAAAATATTGAAGGTTGAAAATGATTCAACATTTACAGAATTAATAGTAGCTCTAACCTTTATCGTAATGGTTTGTGCCATTGTTGGTGTAAACGATGCAGATACTGAAGTTGAATTACTAACGGAGTTTAATGAGACATATCCACTTCCACTATCTACTAATATTTCAAGGGATGAGGCTAATTCAGATGCAGCACCAGAAATAGTCAAACTTGAACCCGATGAAACAAAAACATCGGAATTTAAAGGTGAAGTGATCGAGGTATAAGCTGGAACAGCCAAGGCCTTAAATAGATCAGGAGAAGTTTGGCTAGATCCTGTTGCATTTCTAAATACCATTGCAATGTAAAAGATGTTTGTGCCAGCCGGAACACCAAAATAATTTCTTGCCGAGGGCGTAAGCGTAATTGACCATCTGTTTGCCTGCCCTGACACGGCCGTCATCAAGCCGATCCCATTGTCTTGCCCCCAGTTACCAACCACGTTCTTCCAATCGCTAGAGGTTGCGTTGGTTAACATCACTCCTGCATGCATATAAACTTTAGCTGAACCGACCAGAGGGGTTCCCGTTAAGTCAACCGTTATCGTCAGGGGTTGATCTGCACCAGCGTTTGCGGGGGTAAAAGTAACTGTTTGGCTATTTGCCCCCAATATCGGAAGGATACAAACCAACATCATGTAAATAAGTTTCTTCTTCATAAGCTAGAATTCAATATTTTTCCTCTTTTATTTAGTTGCTATTTTCCTTTTAAACATCCAGTATTCCGGCATTGCTTCGTACTCTGCCTGTGCCAGATATGTAGTAAATATCATAATAAAATGCTTCTAATGGTATATCCCTAAAATGTAGGTGAATACAACATAGGTACTCCATCTCTGTTTGTGTATTGTCAATATAAGTTTCGATCCAGTTCACGAGGTCTTTAGAATTTTAGCTCTACAACTGATGAAAAAATCTACAAGTAGACAGCACACTCTAGTGTGAGCTTCTTTAGATTGAATAGTCAAGCCTGAAGGCATTATTTCTATTTGATTAAATACTGTTTGACTTTCAAGAAAGATGGACAACAGAATCAAAAAAAAATAAAATGTTTCCTCATAAGATAAAAATAAATTTAATCAAAAATAATCACTATTGTCCGACTAAAATTTTAAAAGGGCGTCCTTTTTAAGGTCGCCCTTTATGGTTACGTTTAGTTACCACACTTCACATAGCCATGAATAAAGGTAAAAAATTTGTCGGACAGCCGATTCTTTCTCAAATACT
>JADBYK010000027.1 GCA_020403045.1 Cytophagales bacterium | reverse complement strand
TTGAGCAACGCATCAATGTCAATGCGGTCAATTACTTGATTTACAATGCGAACCGGATGGTTCTTATCGATGAGTTCTTCCAAACTCGGTGGAAGCATCATCACTTGGTTGGGAGTGTAGTTCTTAAAAACTACTTTTGATTTTAGTTGCACACATGCAAGATAACGCCTTGCATCAAGAAGAGGACTCCGGTTCTCTTCTTTTTTTGCCCTCTGCAAAATGAAAAAGAGACTGCCCTTTTGAGACAGCCTCTTTGATTTATAGTAGTAGGAAAATTACGCTTCAGCTACGACTGAAACAAAAGACCTATTTTCTTTTCCTTTTTTAAAAACCACAGTGCCTGGAACCAAGGCGAAAAGTGTATGATCTTTTCCCATGCCCACGTTTCTACCGGGGTGATGCTTTGTGCCGCGCTGGCGAACGATAATGTTGCCACTAACTACTTTCTGGCCACCAAATGCTTTTATACCTAAGCGTTTGCTTTCCGACTCGCGGCCGTTCTTTACTTTACCTTCCCCTTTTTTATGTGCCATAATTTAATTCGTTGATGTTTTGATTTGTTGATTTGCTAATTCGTTGAACGTAAATTTATCATCGAATTATCGAATCATCGAATTGATTTAATTATCCTATGCTTTCAATTTGAACTTTCGTGAATTGCTCTCGGTGTCCGTTTCTTTTAGCATATCCTTTTCTACGCTTCTTTTTGAATACGATCACCTTATCACCTTTTACATGCTCCAATATCTTACCAGATACCTTCACTCCTTTTACAGTAGGGGCGCCAACTTCTATTGAACCACCATTATCAGTTAGAAGGACTTTATCGAATGACACGGTTGTGCCAGTTTCGCCTTCCATCTTTGGTGCATAGATATATTGATCTTTAGCCACTTTGAACTGCTTTCCTGCGATGTCTACAATTGCGTACATGCTTGTTATTTTTAAAAATGGATCGCAAAGATAACGCTAGTTGCTCGAAAAACAAACGATTCTGATAAAATACCCAAATCCCGCTCAAAAATGGGCTTTTAACCAAAATAAATCTCTCACTTAATACCTAATTTCACTCGATTGTACAACAATTTCCACACTATTAAATTTTTAACTTTTTTTTATTTAAGACTTCACTTTAGGCGCGTGTGTTAAGTGAGTGATAATGAATTCTTTTATAAAAGTGTTGCTTTTGTTTTTCAAAGAAACACACTCTTTCTGTGCTTCTCGCTCTTTTGAATTCTCTTATGCATTTTAGTTATTTGTCGATGCGGCTCTAAAAAGTTCTGTGAAGAAAATATTTTGTTTGTCGCTGGCAAAAAATAAACTTGAAAACCTAGAAGACATCGAAAACTTTTTATGGTCAACAATGTCTTTTTAACCTATACTCTAACCACCTTATCTAAATGACCCAACCTTTACGCGAAGAACCTATCTTAAAGGAGAACAAAGATCGATTCGTTCTCTTCCCCATCCGCCAACACGACATCTGGAAGTACTATAAACAAGCGGAAGCCAGTTTTTGGACTGCCGAAGAGATTGATCTGGGGCAGGATATGAAAGATTGGCTCAACCTGAATGATGGCGAGCGTCATTTTATCAGCCATGTGCTTGCTTTTTTTGCGGCCAGCGATGGCATCGTGAACGAAAACCTGGCCGAGCACTTTGTTGGCGAAGTACAATATACCGAAGCCAAGTTTTTTTATGGGTTTCAAATTGCGATCGAAAACATTCACTCTGAAACGTATTCTTTATTAATAGACACCTACGTTAAAGACCCTAAAGAAAAAGACAAGCTCTTTCATGCCATCGAAACAATGGACTGCGTAAAGAAAAAAGCCGATTGGGCATTGCGTTGGATTGACAAGGGTACCTTTCAAGAAAGATTGGTCGCTTTTGCTGCCGTGGAGGGAATTTTCTTTTCGGGCTCATTCTGTTCTATCTTCTGGTTGAAGAAGCGGGGCCTGATGCCCGGATTAACATTCTCAAATGAACTGATCTCAAGAGACGAAGGTTTGCATTGTGATTTTGCCTGCCATTTGTACACCAAGCACGTGGTGAACAAGTTGCCTGAGGAGAGTGTGATTGCAATTATCAAAGATGCGGTGGAAATTGAGAAAGAATTTGTCACCGATGCGTTGCCGGTCAATTTAATTGGCATGAATGCAGCTCAAATGCGCCAGTATATTGAATTTGTTGCAGATCGTTTACTGGACGAGTTGGTGGGCAAGAAAATTTATGGTGCTACTAATCCATTTGACTTTATGGATATGATCTCTTTGCGAGGAAAAACAAATTTCTTTGAAAAGAGAGTAGCCGAGTACCAGAAAGCTGGCGTGATGAACAGTATGGAAAAAGAAACATCACCAAAGTTTTCACTGAACGAAGATTTTTGATACATTCGTTTCACCATTTTTTAAACTAGTTTTTTACAACCCTTACACCCTTTATTAACATGCTCGTATTGAAACGTGACGGACACCGGGAGTCCGTGAAGTTTGATAAAATCACTGCCCGTATTGAAAAACTCTGCTACGGTTTAGATCCCAAATTTGTCAACCCGGTAGAGGTGGCGATGAAAGTTATCAATGGCTTGTATGACGGTGTTTCCACCGTAGAACTGGACAACCTCGCTGCGGAAATTGCTGCTTCGATGACCACCAGGCATCCTGATTTTGCCAAGTTGGCTGCGCGTATTGCGGTTTCTAACTTGCACAAAGTGACTAGTAAGTCCTTCTCGAACACCATGAAGCGACTGTACACCTATGTGGATCCTAAAACAGGAGAAAACGCTCCACTCATTTCCAAAGAAACCTGGAAAGTAATTCATGAGAATGCGGCTGAGTTAGACGAAGCCGTATTGTATGACCGCGACTTTAGCTACGACTTCTTTGGATTTAAAACCTTAGAACGTTCATACTTGATGAAGGTGGATGGCAAAGTAGTTGAACGCCCTCAGCATTTATTAATGCGTGTAGCTATCGGTATCCATGGAGAAGATATTCCTGCAGCCATTGAAACCTACAATTTGTTATCTGAGAAGTGGTTCACTCACGCCACTCCTACACTCTTCAATGCCGGTACACCAAAGCCTCAGCTTTCGTCCTGCTTCTTGTTAACCATGAAGGACGATAGCATTGATGGCATCTATGACACCCTGAAACAAACCGCCAAGATTTCACAATCAGCTGGCGGTATTGGCCTTAGCATTCACAATGTGCGTGCAAAAGGCTCTTATATCAAAGGAACAGGAGGTACATCCAACGGCATCGTGCCCATGTTGAGAAACTTCGACATGACAGCGCGTTATGTTGACCAAGGCGGTGGCAAGCGCAAAGGCAGCTTTGCGATCTACCTTGAACCCTGGCATGCAGATGTGTTTGATTTTCTTGAACTAAAGAAAAACCACGGCAAAGAAGAGATGAGAGCGCGCGATCTTTTCTATGCCATGTGGATTCCGGATTTGTTCATGAAGCGCATCGAAGACAACGAAATGTGGTCTTTGTTCTGCCCGAACGAGGCACCGGGTTTAGCCGATTGTTGGGGCGAAGATTTTGAGCGCTTGTATGAGAAATACGAGAAAGAAGGAAAATACCGCAAACAGGTAAAGGCACAAGACCTGTGGTTTGAAATACTGGAGGCTCAAATCGAGACAGGGACACCTTATATGCTTTATAAAGATGCTGCTAACCGCAAATCGAACCAAAAGCATTTGGGCACCATCAAGTCAAGTAATTTGTGTACGGAGATTATCGAATACACATCACCTGACGAGGTAGCGGTTTGTAATCTGGCCTCTATTGCATTACCTAAATTTGTAACGGAAGACGGAAAATTTGATCACCAAAAGTTGTATGAAATCACCAAGGTGATTACACGCAACTTGAATAAAGTAATTGATGTCAATTACTACCCGGTGATTGAAGCAAAGAACTCTAACATGCGCCATCGCCCGATCGGTATTGGCGTGCAAGGATTGGCTGATGCCTTCATCCTATTGCGTATGCCCTTCGATTCTCCGGAAGCACGTGGATTGAATAAGGACATCCACGAAACCATCTACTTCGCGGCCATGGAGGCCTCTATGGAATTGGCTAAGAAAGATGGTGCGTACGAAACGTTCAAAGGTTCGCCCATATCAAAAGGAATTTTCCAATTTGATATGTGGGGTGTAACACCTGACAGCGGACGTTGGGATTGGGAAAACTTGAAACGTGAAGTAAAACAACACGGTGCGCGCAACTCACTCTTGCTTGCTCCTATGCCAACCGCTTCTACTTCTCAAATTTTAGGAAACAATGAATGTTTCGAGCCTTACACTTCAAACATTTACACCCGCAGAACTTTATCTGGTGAGTTCATCATTGCCAATAAGCATTTGATGAAAGACCTGATTAGTGCTGGTTTGTGGAGTGAGACCATGCGCCAAAAGTTGATTTCGACCAATGGCTCTGTACAAGCTATACCAGAGATCCCCCAAAACATTAAAGACATCTACAAAACAGTTTGGGAGATTTCGCAGAAGGCCATCATTGACATGAGTGCCGACCGCGGTGCTTACATCTGCCAAAGTCAAAGCTTGAATATCCACTTAACTGATCCGAATTTCGGTAAGTTGACTTCTATGCATTTCTACGCCTGGAAGAAAGGATTGAAGACAGGCATGTACTACTTGCGCTCTACCGCTGCTGCTGACGCGATCAAGTTCACGTTAGATAAGTCCGCACTAGAGCCAACCGTTGCTGCTGTAACTGCTGCTGTACCTGAACCCGTTATGGCCGTACAATCGGTAGCCGTTGCTGAAAACCAGCAGACTATCCAATACGAACAAATGCCATTGGCCGATTACGACCAAAAGCGTGCCGACATGGCCTGCTCATTGGATAATCCGGATGCTTGCGAGGCGTGTGGAAGCTGATAAGAAGTTAGAATTTAGAATTATAGAATTCAGAAGAGAACCCGGTGATGAGCCGGGTTTTTTATGCTTTATAAAGTTCTATTTTTCTAAAACGGCAAATCATCCGTAGCGCTTGCATCCGGAGTGAATGGCTCTTCGCCTACGGGTGGGCCATCCGAACGGTCGTTGCTAGCCCCTGATTCCTTTGCCACTTTCCAGGCACGCACATCGGTATACCAGCGACCATTGTATTCCCTGCTTTCGATGTTCACTGATGCGGTGATGGTCTCGCCCGGGGTTAGTTTAATCTCATCTACTTTTTCGCCCCAGAGTGAAAGGCATACTTTCTTAGGATATTGACCCGGTGTTTCCAAAATGAACTCTTGTTTTTTCCACACTCCATTTTTTCCCTGACCTGATTGCAGCGGGAGAAGGTTGAGAACCTTGCCTGTGATGTCCATTGCCATAGTATTAAAACATTTTAACAAAATTAACGAAAATGTCCGTTCATCTTCTTTTGGTTTTTGGCTTTGTTTTCGATCCAGAATTATACGTTTCCTTTTTATTAGGCTTCTCCGCACCAAAAATCAGGTTCAATCCAAATCTCAGGTTAAAGTTTTGGATGCTGTTTATGGAAAAAGGCGCGCTTAAAAGATTATCTCCAACAAAATAGAATTGCACAGGGGCTAGATTTAAAGAAAGGCCTCCACCGATGTTATTAAAGGTGCCATTGACGACTGAATAACTGACTGAAGTGCTTACCCATCTTCCAAAATCTTTCTGGAGGGAAGCCGAAAATCCAGGCGAAAATCTACCCCGATACTGCTCAGTGAACAGCAAAGCACAAACGGAAAGCCTTTCTTTTAAATTATACCGCCCACCCAAGTATGCTTTTGCCGGTAGAAGTGTTGAATAGCCAGCGGTGGTGGTTTCTTTAAAGGTAAAATGATTTTCGAGTGAGTCCCCCTCTGCAGTTAAATAATTGTCGTCACCGTCCAATACCTTTTGGAGGTCTATACCTTTAAACGTGTAATTGGCTTTTTTTGAATCAAGTGTATATGCATTTAGGTCGTTTTGCCACGAGATACTACCAATGTCCAAAACACTTGCGCTGAGAGTAAGGTTTTCAAGTAGTCGGTAAGTACCACCCAAATCGAAAGATAACCCGCTGTTCTTGAGGTAGTCACTTATTTTTCCATTTTCAATATTTTTTATGCCTGACGTTTTAATGTTGGCGTCTGCTGAAAGTGTAATGGAATAGTTATTATCCAATGCGATGTTTCCTCTGGCGCTTTCAGAGGATCCGCTAAAAATTCCTGTCAAAAACTTTACCCGGCCACCCACCGAAAGTTTTGGATTAACTTGATAGGCCGCTCCCACTCCCAATTCACCATATGTAGTGCTTTCGCCCTCTAGTGCAAATGATGAACTACTGGCAACCAAAGGTGTTGTCCCTTTCAGAAGAATACCCGCTAATTCTTTGGGGAGCATCACACTACTATATGATTTTGCCGTTGCGTTTATTAGAAAAAACAACTTAGGAGTGAGTCGAAAGTTGACTCGTAAAAGATCAGCCTGGGTTGCATTAACAATATAGTTTTTGTCTTTCAAGGAGCCATACAACTTATCCAAATCTGCAGTAACTACTCCACCCTGCTTTGACACGAAATCGTTATACGAAAAACCGTTGTTCCCATACTGAACGAAAACGGAAGAACCCGGAATCCCAATTGAGAGTTTTTGCTTTGGAATAAACGCAGGATTCAGGTAAGAAGATTGCGGAACGTAACTCATGAAGTACAATGTTGCCTCCTGCTGAGCATTGGCAGTGATTGTTGTACAAACGATAATCATTACCCCAAAAAAGTGAAAGCAGCCACGTTTCATAGACCACGACTAATTTTTAGTTGCGTTTTCATACCAATGGCTACATCCATTTTGTACGCAGCTTTAAATTTAACATCAATAGAAGCACCACTCGAATTTTTTATTGTATTCATCACGGATTTGATGATTAATTTTTTGGCGGCAAATAGCTTGTTTATTTTGTCTATGCTCAATGAAATCTCTTTATCGTAAACACCGGCTGTTTGCAGTTCGCCCGAGGCGTTTGCTTTGCTACCAACGACTAAGGCAGTCTGTGGAGTAGTAAAAATCGAGTCTGAAATTAAACTTTTACTATCAGCCAGGTAGATTTGTATTGTGGCGTCCAACGGCAACTCATTGATGATTTTTGTTTTTAGTGCTGCTGTTTCTACTTCCGAGCTTTTTATGCTAGTCAAGTCAATATCAAACGTATCTGCCAACACGATACCGGAAAAGCTGCCATAGAGGGGGATTTCGGATTTTATTTTGAGTCTAAGTTTACTGGTATCGGCACAGAAATTATTACCACTCGTAAGACCTTGATTAATTCGAGCATTTCCCGCCACATAGAACTCGTCTGGAACCAAATCCGTAATTTGCTTTGCGTTTGTTATCGATAGATCGGTGGTAGATTGTTGGCCTAATACGGTAGGGGAAAGAAGGGCGATAGGACTTGCCGGATTTGTAACTAGAGACAAGACTCTAGATGGCTTCTTACGCGCCTCCAACGATGTAAAGGTCAACCGCACTGGAATTCCATAGTCGTTCAATATATCTACAGAAAATCGAGGATCTGCGAACGAAACCTTCGCCTTATCAAGTGCTGATCCAAAGGCATCTACATTAAATACTTGAGGCTGAATAGCTGTTGTTCGATCTCCCAAAAATCCCTTTACATATTTAAAATCTATACCACTGAAGGCCAAGCTAACATTCAAAGAAGAACCGGCAGGAATTGTAACCGTGTTGGCACGAGGCTTTACAATCAGGCCTAAATCCACAGAAAATTTATTATCGTTCAAAAACGCGATATAATCAGTCAGTAAAAAAGACGACTGCCCCGAAACCCTCTTTTGAAACGGGATTCCGTTTAGGGCAACATCAGGTAGTTTGATGTCTATTTCAAAGGGAAAGTTCGGGTTTGCCGGAAAAAGAGACGCATTAATAGTTAAGGTGGTGCCTTTAAATTGTATTTCTTTAAGTTTCTCTGGGCTAAAAGCAAACTCGAGAGATGAAGTTAAAGAAACCGGCTTAATTTCAACGTTGCTCGGGGGAAAAGATGCCGCCACCACCGGAAAAGTCAGATTTAGAGTTTGGTTCGGAAATGCCAACAGTTTCCTGATCTCATTTGACTCGATCGACTTGACGTACTGAAAATAAACCAATCCGTCTGGATACACTTTAACTTCGACATTATTATCCAGCTTATTCAAAAAATCTTGGATGGACAAAGATCCGGTCGCCAGAGGTAGAGAAATACTAGTGGATGCTTGAATTTTCTTTATCTCGTAATCGGCCGGATTAAAACAAGACACAAAAAATGCTGCCAATGGCAAAACCAGCGACTTCCCTACAAATTTGTTATTCCACATATTTTTTGAATACTACAATTGTACCGTAAGTAACAATTATTTACATGGAAATCCAGCTATTTATTTGCTGTTCCTTTGTTTCAAATGGCACCGGCCTTAATTTCATTAACTACGGCCGGGTCAAGAAGAGTGGTTGTATCCCCTAAATTAGTGGTATCCCCCTCGGCCACTTTGCGCAAAATTCTACGCATGATTTTACCGGAGCGCGTCTTTGGTAAGCCACTCACAAATTGAATTTTGTCGGGCTTGGCAATAGGACCAATAATTTTTGAAACCACATCTTTGATTTCATTGCTTAAATGGGCTGGCTCGTGGACCGGGTCGTATGTAACTACAAATGCGTAAATACCTTGGCCCTTAATATCGTGCGGAAAGCCAACCACGGCTGACTCGCATACGGCTGAATGTTCATCGATGGCGCTTTCAATTTCGGCAGTGCCCATGTTGTGGCCGGAGACGATAATTATATCATCTACCCTTCCGGTGATTCGATAATACCCATCTCCATCGCGCTTGCAGCCATCGCCTGTGAAGTATTTCCCGGGAAAGGTTGAGAAATAGGTGTCTTTGAAACGTTGATGATCTCCGTAGATCGTGCGCGCCATCGATGGCCAGGGGAATTTGATAGTCAATCTTCCTTCTACACTATTTCCTTCTACTTCATTTCCTGATTTGTCCATGATAGCAGGTTGCACCCCTGGCAAAGGAAGGGTTGCAAACGCAGGTTTCGTTTTGGTGACTCCTGCCAGTGGCGAAATCATAATGCCTCCCGTTTCGGTTTGCCACCACGTGTCGACAATGGGGCATTTGCCCTTGCCGATGTTTTTGTCATACCAATGCCAGGCTTCTTCGTTGATGGGTTCGCCTACGCTGCCTAACACTTGCAGCGATGACAAATCATATTTCTCCACAAATGAAAGCGGTGCTTTTTCCAATGACCGGATAGCGGTAGGTGCGGTGTAAAAAATATTGACTTTGTGTTTTTCAATAACATGCCAAAACCGACCCATATCAGGCCAGCTTGGTACTCCTTCGAACATCAACGTGGTGGCGCCAGCGGAAAGTGGCCCATAGATGATATACGAATGACCGGTGATCCAGCCCACATCGGCCGTACACCAAAACGTTTGACCTTCTTTGTATTGAAATACATTTTTGAAGGTGTAATTCGTGTACACGGTATAACCACCACACGTGTGTACCATCCCTTTTGGTTTTCCGGTGCTGCCAGACGTGTAAAGGATAAAGAGCAGATCTTCGGCATCCATCTCTTCGGCTACACAAACGTCACTTGTTTTTGTGATCTCTTCGTGCCACCAAAGATCACGAACGGGTTGCATGGAAACTGAAAGGTTGGTTCGATTAAGAACGATGCATCTTTCTACCGATGGGCATTTTTTTAGGGCCTCATCCACAATCGATTTCAAATCAATTTTTTTGTCTCCGCGATAAGCACCATCGGCAGTTAACACCATTTTACAACTACTGTCATTGATGCGATCAATTAATGAACCAGCGGAGAAACCGGCAAATACAACCGAATGAACCGCTCCCACTCTGGCGCACGCTAACATCGCAAAGGCTGTCTCTGGAACCATCGGCATGTAAATGCACACACGATCACCTTTTTGGATACCGTTTGCTCTCAGCATGTTGGCGGCTCGATTGACCTCAACCGAAAGTTGCTGGTAGGTTATTTTTCGAGAAGGTTCGGATGGATCGTTTGATTCCCAAAGAATAGCAGTTTGATTGGCACGACCGGGTAAATGACGATCGATGCAATTTTCAGTAATATTCAGTTTACCTCCAATAAACCATTTCACTTCGGGTTTGTAAAAGTCGTATTCGAGGACATGATCCCATTTTTTTCTCCACAAAAGTGTTGCTGCTTGTTGCCCCCAAAACTCCTCTGGTCGCGAAGTGCTTTCTAGATATTGCTGCTCGTACTCAACCGAATTAGTAATCATTCTTTGAACTATTTAACTTACAAATTAACAGGATAACTAGAAATAAAAAAGTGAGTAAATTTGGGAAATGATAAAAGAGCCGTTGAGATTCAGCATTGTTAGTACGTTAGCTTACTATGATGTCTTCTCCTATCCACTTACGCTGGTTGAGATTCACGCAAAACTGCCTCTTCGCGCAGAGAAAGAAGAAGTAGCCAAGACCGTTGATGAACTCGTAAACGGTGGGCGGGTGTACCATTTCGATGAATTTTTTACGCTGCGCAATGATTTTGGTTTGATTGAGAAAAGGAAAACGGCTAACGCGCGGGCTCGCGAGCAGATGGATTTGGCGCGACAGAAAGCATCGTTTATATCAAAGTTTCCTTTTATAAGAGGTATCTTTATCTCGGGATCGCTGTCCAAAAACTATGCAGACGATAAAAGTGATTTGGACTTTTTTATTGTCACGGCACCGAGCCACTTATGGCTGGCGCGAACCATCTTTGTTTTTACACGGAAATTGCTGATTGCAAAAAAGAACTATCGAAACTATTGTTTGAACTATTTTATCTCTTCTGACAATTTGACGATTGATGAACGAAACGCCTTCACGGCTACGGAGTTAACGACATTGATACCTGTTTATGGGCACCCGTACTATTACCAACTTCTTGAATCCAACAAATGGTTACACGACCTTTTGCCAAACTTTAAGATCAGTCAAACTGAATTTTCTTACCCTGCAGCAAACAAACTAACTGCAATTTTAGAATTTTTTTTAGGTGTTTTTGGCGCACGAACCGAACGGTTTCTGATGAGGCTCACGCTTTTTAAACTTAACCGTCAACACAAAAGTAAATTCTCAAAAGAAGATTTTGCTATTGCCTTTAAAGCGAGAGCAGATGTTTCAAAAGTTCATATTGGTCATAATCAAAAAAGAATTCTTGACTTGTACGAAAATCGATTGAAAGAGCTGCAACCACTTTTTGAAACGGCACCTGTATGAACGTTTTGTTCACCCAAGGCTATTTGTATCCGCTCGATGAAAAGCAATGGAGCGCGAAGCAACCGTATCCTCCACTGGGAACCTTGCTGGCTGCAGCAGTGGTTCGCGATTCTGGTTTTGACGTCAATTTTGTTGACGTAGGTCTTTCAGATAATCCAAATTCCATTGCAAAAGCATTATCATCAAAACCCGAACACTTTGTCATCTATGATGATGGCTTCAATTACTTAACGAAGATGTGCCTGACGGTAATGCGTCAGGCAGTCTTTACAATGGCGTCATTAGCAAAGCAGCAAAATTGCATCGTCATCATTTGTAGTTCTGACTCTACCGATCATTTTGAGAAATATTTTGAACATGGTGTTGACTATGTGGTGCGGGGAGAAGGAGAGGAAACACTAAAAGAGTTGCTTATTTGTTTGGATCGGAAACATGACCCAACACAAGTGACGGGTGTTGCGTTTCGTAAAAATGGCGAAACGATCAAAACGCCAAATCGTGCCGTCACTCGCGACCTCGATCAAATACCGATGGCCGCTTGGGACATGATTGATTTGAAACCCTATCAAGACATTTGGCTGAAACACCACGGATACTTTTCGTTGAACCTTGCTACCACCCGAGGTTGCCCATTTAAGTGTAACTGGTGCGCCAAACCCATTTATGGGAATCGATACAATTCCCGCTCGCCCATACCGGTGGTCAATGAAATCGAGCATCTGTTAAAAAACTTTTTCCCGAGTCATTTTTGGATGTGTGACGACATTTTTGGACTAAAGCCCCGGTGGATTCAGGAATTTAACTCAGAAGTAAAAGCAAGAGGATTAAAATTTAAATACAAAATTCAATCGCGGGTTGATTTGCTTCTGGAAGAAAATACCATTGAGGCGTTGGCGGAGTCGGGTGCGGAAACCGTGTGGGTTGGTGCGGAGTCGGGTTCTCAAAAAATTCTGGACGCGATGGATAAGGGCACTACCGTAAACCAAATCTACGAAGCGACTCGACTTTTAAAGAGCAAGGGCATTCAAACTGCTTTCTTCTTACAGTTTGGCTACCCGGGCGAAGACCAGGCTGAAATCAAAAAAACGCTGAACATGGTATTGGA
Organism: Cytophagales bacterium; assembly: GCA_020403045.1. Classification (GTDB taxonomy): domain Bacteria; phylum Bacteroidota; class Bacteroidia; order Cytophagales; family Cyclobacteriaceae; genus ELB16-189. The sequence goes on along the minus strand of JADBYK010000027.1, from coordinate 78,476 downwards.
GTTGATGCCAGACGAAATTGGCATCTCTGTTTCTTACCCGTTGCCAGGCACCAAGTTTTATGAAAATGTAAAGTCGCAATTAGGAGCCAAGCAAAATTGGTCCGACTCAGACGAGTTGGCAATGATGTTTCAAAACAAGTATCCCTCGGGCTACTACAAGATATTGCATCGCTATGTTCATGCTCGCTACCGAATGAAGCGAAATTTTTTGCAACTCGCCAAATTGGTCAAGCTTCCGCTAGCGGAGACGTTTAAGAAATTATTCTCTATCCCATACTATTTAATGACTGCCACTTGGTTGAATTTAAAAATGAAAAAATTGGTACGGTATGGTAACTGAAGCCACCCTACCAAACGAGCCCCGAAGTCATTACGAGAATGTCAATAAAGCATTTAGTAAGCAGTCCGATTTGTATGATGCAGATGATCAAGCAAACCCCATCTTGTTGGCATGGAGACAGCAGGTTTATAAACATGTCAACCTATTTCTAAAGACGAAAAGTAATATACTGGAGTTAAACGCTGGCACGGGTATAGATGCAAGCTATTTTGTGGAGGCTGGTCACCACGTACATTGCGTTGAGTTATCCGATGGAATGGTTGGGCAGATTCAGAATAAGATCAATAAGTTGGGATTTCAGGATAGACTAACCGTTCAACAGGGTTCGTTCGAAAATTTGAATCTCGTGACTGGAAGATTTGATTATGTGTTCTCCGATTTTGGCGGACTCAATTGTACCGATGATTTAAAGAAAGTTACCCAGCACTTGCCGAAGTTATTGAACGAACATGCAATGCTTACTTGGGTGATTATGCCACCCATCTGCCCATGGGAAATTATGTGGCTGCTGAAAGGTTATTTTAAACAGGGATTGAGACGGTTCCATAAAAACGGTGTGATGGCTCATTTGGAGGGGGAATATTTCAAAACGTACTACTATTCACTTGGCGATATCAAGAAATCGCTCGAGGAAAATTTCAAATTGGTGAAATGTGAAGGATTGGGAGTGCTGTCACCACCGCCATCGGCAAAAGACTTTATCAATAAACATCCCAAACTTTATCATCAATTGACGAAGTGGGATGAAAAAGTAAGATCTACTTTTCCATTCAATAGAATTGGAGACCACATCATTGCTACTTTTCGTTACACACCTTGACGCCACTTAAAAATTATTTAGACAACCATCCACTTGTCAACAAACGAGCGGATGGTCTTTACTTTCAGAATAATTTCAGTTTTGAAACGTTCGAAAAACAGTACATTGAGGTTCGACAAAAGGAGAACCGGCTGCACTCAGATAAAGAAACTCGCCTGCTTCCAAAAGTATCGACTGATCATCCACATCTTGAGGAATGGTTAATCAGAAAAAAATCAACTGGAAAAGTAGCCAACTATTTGAAAAAAACACCCGTTGAAAATCTATTGGAGGTTGGTTGTGGAAATGGATGGTTGACTCATCGGCTTTCGTCACAAGTAAAAGTGGATACGTGTGGAGTTGACGTAAATGAGTTTGAATTGGAACAAGCCACCCGCCTTTTTTCAAACGGTGGGACAACTTTTTTGCAAGCTGATGTTTTCTCAGACATACTGCCCATCGGCTTTTTCGATGTTATCGTGTTAGCCAGTAGCGCCCAGTATTTCCCGAGCTTTTCGAGACTAATTCAAAGAATGTTTGAGCTAGGCAGATCAACTGCGGAAGTCCACATTATTGATACACCATTTTATCACCCTCTTCAAATCGCAGATGCCCATAAGAGAACCGAAGATTATTTTGCGCAAATGGGTTTTCCCGCGATGGCTGCCAACTATTTTCATCGATCGATTTCAGAGCTGGATAATTTTAACTGGACGTATCTATACAATCCGGCTTCCCTGCAAAACCGAGTCGCGAGGAGATTTAGAAGAACATCGCCATTTCCGTGGATCTTAGTCAAACCCACATGAGGTTCTTCAAAAACATTGTTTTGCCTTCGTTTCAATTAGCGCGGCATCAAAGTCAAACCAGTGGCCACCGGTTGGTTGTATTGTTATTCTTACAAACATTGTTAGATCTACTTTCTGTTGCTTCTATTTTTCCTTTAGCCATTGCCATCGTACAGCCGGAATTCTTCAGTGAACTCCCTTGGTTGAAAAAGCTGATCTCGATTTTTCCTTTTTCAGATGATGCTTCAGTGAAGGTAGCAACCATCCTAGTTGTTTCATTGTTTTTTCTAGTTAAACATATTACGGGAGTACATATCACCCGTAACCGCACCACTTTTGCCTTTGGAATCGCCACTAAAATTTCAAAACAGTTGATTGAAAAAAACCTGCATCAGTCTTATAACACCTATTACCAACAACGTGCTTCCGGAGAACTGATCAATGTAGTGCATCTGCCAGCCGCCTTTGCACAGAACATTATCTTGGCGCTCACAACGGTTTTGATTGAAACCTTTGTGTTGGTTGGTATCACGGTTATGATTTTGACTTACAACGCTCGTGCTTTCTTCTTTTTGGGGGTACTGAGTTTGCCCGCTATCCTATACTACCGAGCCATTCGACAGAACCTTAGTTCAATTGGGAGCATTCAAAAAGAAAACTATCCGCGTTTAATTGAGCGAGTGTTATCTGCCTTTGATTGCTTTTTGGAAATCAATATCTATCAAAAATCTAAAACAGTCGTCCATGAAACAGATACACTGACAGAGCGATTGAATAAACTGCAAGTGGAGCAGGCCACCCACTATTCCAATGGCATGCGTTTTTTTGAAACTACGGCTGCGCTGGGGCTATGTGTAATGGTGATTTATTTGGTGATGGCCCGTGCGTCAACGAAAGAGGCTGTTTTCTTAATAGGGATTTATTCGGCCGCAGGTATTCGTGCCGTTCCATCCATCAACCGAATCATTGCCGCTCTTTTTCAAATTAAAACAAATGAGTATGTGGTGACCGATATCAGCACTCGCCTTAATGCTACAGCCAATGATAAGAAGTACGAGGAGGCAGAAATTTCCTTTTTAAAAACGATCGAATTCAAAAATGTTTTGTTTGCTTATGAGAAACGTACAGCTCTTTTAAATCAACTAAATTTTTCGATAGCTAAAGGGAGTAAACTGTTGATTACCGGAAAGTCGGGGTCAGGCAAATCAACCATTCTACTTTTATTAATGGGCTTTTTGCGACCGCAAAATGGTGTCATCACGATTGATGGAGAGCCCTTGGATGCCCCAGTTATTATGAGTTGGCAGAAGAATCTCTCCTATGTTCCTCAAAATCCGGTATTGGTCAATGGCTCTATCTTAATGAATATTGCTTTTGAAAACTCGGAAACTGGCGTTGATGAGAAGAAAATCGAAAAACTGGTTGAATCGCTTGGAATGGAATCTTGGTTACAACAACTGCCCGATGGGTTGCACACCACATTAGGTGAACGAGGTTTACAAATTTCCGGTGGCCAGCGACAACGATTGGCCATTGCCCGAGCGCTTTATATGAATCGGGACGTAATTCTGTTGGACGAAATCACCAGTAATTTGGATGAACAAGCGAGTCACGAACTCATTCGACTTATCACTCAATTACCTCAAACGGTTATCTTAATCACCCATGACGAAACGCTTCGAAGCTACTTTGATCACTCACTTTTATTGGAAGAAGGCAAACTGCGATCACTTTAATCGAGCTGATCGTTCAATGACATCCATATAAATCTCTTTATATCGATTTGTTGTCCATGCTAAGTCATGTTGCGCTATCCACACTTTGGATATTTCTAACAGTCTTTCGCAGCAATCTTTATCAGAAAGCGTCTCGATCACCTTTTTAGCAAGTACCTGATGCTCCCCTGTTGGCACGGTTATGCAGCACTTTTCTGCCAAGTCTGCGAGCAAGCCCACGTGTGTACCAAAAACCAATAGGCCATGAGCGAGCGCTTCATTGACGACTATCGCCTGGCTCTCAAATAAAGAAGTATGAAGCAACACATCGGCCGCCTCATAATATTGACAAATGGAATCATGCTCCACAAATCCTTTAAATTCTATAAGATGAGCGATTCCCAAAGCAGCAGCATGTCGCTGCACTTCACCATTCATATAATCTTGCCCTACTTGAATCAATCGGCATGGAATTGATTTTGCGAGTAAATGAAAACAATTGATGAGCGTGATTGGATCTTTGATAGGGTGCAAATAACCTACATGTAAGAATGTCATTTCACGTCCTGGCCAGTGAACGTTCTCTTTAGTTTTGACATTATTGTAATTTATGCCGCGCGCAATAATTTGAACGTCCATCCGTAAAAATTCCTTCCGGACGTATGAAGCTTGAAATTCTGTCAAAGCGGTGACGGCATCAGCCTGTTCTATTACATTTCTATTAATTTTCGTTCTCCGCGGATTTAGCAAATCTCCAAATTGGATTGATTCAATGCCAATTGCTTCAGCTGCATTTAGGGATACGACTACTGGAATCCTAAAAACTCTTTTAATCAGAATGGCCAGTTTTCCGGACGGGTAAGTCGAGTGGGAGTGAACAACGTCAAAACGTAGGCGCATATGATCTAGCGCAAAGCGCAGGAGAATCCATAACACTAAAAGCCAGCGCTTATAATGTCGATGAGGATAGGAACGAATCAAGTATTGTGCATCGTACTTTTTTGAAATAGTAAACTCAGAGTAAACAACAAGTTCATATGAATTCGAGAGATTATTTAGCAAAGCTCTATAACTTGGAATGATATGTGCCCCTCCACCAAACACCGCAATTCTGTCTTTTTTCTTTTTAGCCATGTTTAAAATCTATCAAAAATGATCTATAACCTGCCTGATTTGTTGATATGACTTTCTAAAAGAATTCGCCTCCGACCATTTTCTAGCATTTTCTATTTTGGTCGATCTTTCTTCAGGATTTTGTATAACAGCGATAATTCCCCTTGCCAGTTCTTCAGCTTCGCCCGTTTCCGCCACCACACAGCAGTCACTTCCCAGATCGGAAATCAAACCTACATTAGTGCCTGCCGTAAGAACGCCACTTGCAGCCGCCTCTGTTAAGGCCAAGCATTGCCCCTCGTATAGAGAAGTGTGAATCAAAACATCTGCCCATTTGTAAAACTTATGAATATCTGTATGTGGGTGGAATCCAGAAAATGTTACCAGGCTATCGATGTTTAATGATTTGCATTCCAATTTTAAATCAGATTCCAAATAACCCTCACCCACCAGTTGAAGTACGGCTGGAATTTGTTGCGAGAGTTGGGCGAAACATTTTAACAGAGTTGATTGATCCTTAACCGGAATGAAACTCCCCACATGCAAACATCTTAAGGGCTGATGAAATTGTTTGGTATGAAAACAGAATTGATTTGCATCAACACCAAACGGAATGACATGGTAGGACCGACTCTCAATTTTTTCAGCAAATTTCTTTTGGTATTGCGTGAGCGCAATGACCGTACTTGCCTTTTGCAATGTCCATTTTACCAAACGTCTCGATCGAGGCCGCAATAAACCGCCATATTGAATAGCAGACAAACCAACAACCTCACCGCCTTGCAAATGAACGATTGATGGAACGCGACAAAATCGCGCAACGAGTACGCACCAAAAACCAGCGGGATACGCCCAAAACGCAAATAACACATGGTGTTTGTGTTTGATGTGATCAAACAAGAATACAGTGGCGAGCCACAGCCATCTTACTGTTCCAATTTTCAGAATTTTTGGAGCTGAGACGAAGTGATACGAAGGTGAAAAATTTTTGTTCGCGCGAAAATGAGAATAAACGGTAACGGTGTAATCTCGAGCCAACTCGTTTACCAGTGCCGCAATGTTAGGCTGACCTTGTGAATAAAAGCCACCGCCCACTCCACCATGCATGAATATGGCTAATCGTTTTTTCATGGCTGAGTGGAGATTAGCTGCTGCGATTTTTCGAAAATAAAATCTGGAGTGTACCGAGTAAGGCAACGGTTATCGCCAAATTTACAGTTGGCCAGCATGCAAGCTCCGCAGGGCAAGTCACCCGAGTGGAGACACAACGACCATATTCCTTGCGGGGCAGACCAATCTGAACGACTTGATCCAAACAAAGCAAGAGTCGGCACGCCTTGTACCCAAGCCATGTGCATGAGCCCACTGTCTTCTGTCAACATAAACGAAGCACGGTTTACCAATGCAAAAGCTTCTGCAGGATTTGTTTTGTTTATCAGATGAGTTACAGAATCCGGTGCTTTCTCTTTCAGGGTATTTGCCTTGTCCAATATTCGTTCGGTGCCTACCAAAAGGAACTGCGTGTTTGGGTGATGTTTTTTCCACAATCCCATAAATTCAAAATAGTTTTCAATAGGCCAGTTTCTCGATTCAAAAAAACCGGCCGGATTGAGGATCACGATTTTACTGACTCCGTTCCAGCCTGCCGATTTCAACAGCTCATCTGTCGTTTTTCTTGGGATTCGTGTTTCCAATCTTGAATTGACAGAAACGGAACCCAGTCCCACTTTTTCGATGGCCTGCCGGTTTCGTTCTCCGGCTGACTGTGGAGAGTACCGATCAAATTCCACCCACGCTTTTGGGCGAATGATTTTGCGAATAATGTTACTCAGTCGATGATTTTGCAAATCGAATACTACATCGTATTGCTGGGCGATTAGTCTAGGTAAATGACATAAGGCTGAGACATATTGAAGTTTATTGTTTCGGCCGCCTCCAATTGAAAAGACACGATTAAAAAAAAGAAGGCTCTCAGGAATTGTTTTGTTTTCTTCAAGCGTGAGAAAATCAATTTTAGTAGTGGGATGTTCCTTTGAGAAATCGCGGATATAGGGAAGTGTGATCACCACATCACCCAATGCCTGAAAACGGATGAACAGCACCTTGCGAGGTGAAGACGATTGATCCCAGACACGGTAAGTCAATTCCATCAATGTGTTTTTTGTGGAGTACAAAGAATGTCCGTCTCAATTTTTGCACCAGCCACAATGGGTTGGTGAGTTTTAAGATCCAATATTTCGTAACCCCAGTTTTGCAGAAGGTCGATCACGTCTGTTGAGCTAAGCTGATGTATCCGTAGATTGGTGTCAATCACCTCGATGACCAAAATTGGTCTATATCGTGCTATCGTCTTTTGTGCTCCCATCAACACGTGAAACTCGTAGCCCTCCACATCAATTTTGATCAGATCAATTCGCGTTGGATTAATTGAGGACATTTCATCATCCAGGGTAGCAACATTGATATGGGTTGAATCATATTGATCGGCTTGTTCGGCAGGCAAAATGCGATTCATGCCTGCGTTGCGCTGCTCCAATTTTGAGAGAAGTGCCTGTCCAGGCTTACTCCCAAGTCCCTTTGGAATAATCGTAATGTTAGAAAATTGATTTAATTGGTGATTTGCTCTCAAAGATTTGATGTGAGCAGGATCTGGTTCAAAAGCATACACATGACCCCTCTGGCAGATTTTTGCTGCCCGTAATGCCACTGTGCCAATGTTAGCACCAATATCGATGACGGTAGAATCATCCTTCAGCAGATTGAATACTTCTAACGGAGCAAAATAGTGGTTAAAAAAAAAGAGTGAGTGGCCGATGACATCGGAGATATCTAGCTCGTATAAAACGCCATCGCGTTCGGCAAATCTAAGGGTCCTTTCCTGATAAGCGCCTTCACGGGGTACCCAGGATCTAAACTTCCTCTTCTTTCGATATAAAAAGACTAAGAGACTCTCGGCTAACCTGTTTTTAAAACAGGATCGGATCATTTCCTTTAACCGCGCATTCATTGACACTTTATATAAATATAGCGTTTTTAAACAATGTTATTTTTAGAAAAGCTCCGCAATAATTTGCTGGGCAACTCACCAAAATGGAGTTTCTATTTTCAAAGATTTTAAAAACTGAACTAAGCAAATAATTCTGTGCCTACCGCCACAGCTGCAGCAAGAATTGCCACCCCCATCTTCTTTGCATTAAATTTATGATCCAGGCTGCTCTCGAAAACTATGGTCGTTGAGATATGAAGAAAATTTCCGCTTACTACGGCAAAAAAGAAAGTAAAAGCCTGAGAGGACATCCACTCGTTCGCTAGAAGGTAATTGGAAAGAAAAAGTCCGAATGGAGAAGCCAACGAAAAAATGAGTAAAAAAAGAAAAGCTCTTGTTTTACTCTTCACGTCACACAATAGAACAGACATTAAGGCAAACGCTTCCGGTGCTTTGTGTAAGACGATTCCCCACAATAATGTATTCGAGTCATGATGGTGTGTAACCGTGCGTGGGTGTGCCAATAGTCCGCCTTCTAAGAATGCATGGATGCACAGGGCAACCAAAACTAATATAGCGGAGGACTCCCGGTGTTGGTGGTTTTTTTCGTGCACATGAATATGACCATGCTCAACACCACTTGACAAGAACTCCAGGCCTTGTTGAAGGAAAAATCCTATTAAAATGAAAATACCAATATAGCCAGCATTACTCCCGTGCGAAAATAGCTCCGGAAAAATGTGAACGAGCGTAATCGAAAAAAGATATGCCCCGGCAAAGACAAGCCAAAGCTTATACGTGCCCGTGTTGATCTTGGGTATATAGAAAGCGATGCCTCCGGCAATCAGCGCAACAAAAAAAAGAATTAGTAAGGATGTGAACATAGCATTTTTACAAACAGCGCGTACTTCTGGAAGCGTCTCAAAATCAACTTAGCATTTCTCAAAGATACAATCTTAGAATTTACAGTTTAGATTGCTTTAGTTCAATATAGTCCTTCAAGCCTTGGGTATAATAGGTTTCAATAGTACCCGCAGGCGATGTGTACACAAAAAATACATCTAATTCAGGATGTTGTCTTAACAACTCAATAGCTTTTTCATGACCCATCACCATAAAAGCGGTAGCCCATGCATCAGCGGTGCTTGCGTCAGCAGCAAATACAGATGCACTAAGAATAGCTCTCTCGGCCTGATAACCAGTTTGCGGATCGATCGTGTGTGAATACTTTTTACCATTAATGATGCGATAGTTGAAGTAGTTACCTGATGTCGTAAATGATCTATCGCTGAGCTTGACATATGCCGTAAAGAAAAGGCTGTCTTGTTTCGAATTAGGATCTAATATTCCCAACTCCCACGGCTTGCCGGATTTCAAATTGATACCACAAGCCATTCCTTCCCCTCCTAACTCCACCAGCATATTTTTAATTCCCTTTGCCTTCAAAAAATCGGTCATCACATCTGCACCATACCCTTGACCTATGCCCCCAAAATCCAATTGCACCTTTGAATTTGCTTTCCAAATGCTGTCCGTGTTGAAGTTGATCTTTTCAAACCCAATAAATAACTTAATAGAATCAATTTGAGACTGTGTAGGAATAGGCTTATCCTTCTTAGATCCAAATCCCCATGCATACACGAGCGGCATCACGGTAGGGTCAAATGCCCCGTTAGACGCTTTCGCTACTTCCAAGGCTTTATCAATCGCTGGAAGAAAGTAAGGCAACGAATAAACGAAGGAAGACTTACTTTTATTGAAGCGCGACACTTCCGATTCGGGGTCATAATTGTTAATCGATTTGTTCACAAGAATGAGCAATGAGTCAATAGACCCCTTGAAGTTCCTTTTCTTATCATCAAAATACGTGATGTGATAAGTTGTGCCCATCGTTTCCCCCTTAATCATCATCGGTTCAACAATCAACGAGCCTGTTTTTGACTTGTTAGTCTCTCTCCATCTCCATACAGAGATCAAGGCCACAATCAAAAGCAACGAATAGAGTGCGTTTTTCCACCTATTATCCATATCTGTCCAACATCAAAAATCAAAATTAACAGAAGAATGTGCAGTTCACTTGAATCTTGACTATTAAATCTTGAATTTTGACCATGCGTGAAGATTATCTAAAAGCAGATGGCGAAGGATTAGAGACCGGAGAAAAGGAGGTAGAGAAGGCGTTGCGTCCACTTTCCTTCATTGATTTCACGGGACAACAAAAAGTGGTGGACAACGTCAAGGTTTTTGTACAAGCCGCCAAGCAACGAAGTGAATCGCTAGACCATGTACTTCTTCACGGCCCTCCCGGCTTAGGGAAGACCACGCTCTCTTTTATCATTGCAAACGAACTTGGCTCCAACATTAAGATTACTTCAGGCCCTGTGTTAGATAAGCCTGGCGACTTAGCCGGATTGCTGACCAATCTGGAAATAAACGATGTCCTCTTCATTGATGAGATCCACCGACTCAATCCGATTGTCGAAGAATATCTCTATTCGGCCATGGAAGACTTCCGCATCGATATCATGTTGGATAGTGGACCTAATGCTCGATCGGTGCAAATTAGCTTAAATCCTTTCACACTCATTGGGGCAACAACTAGAGCTGGGCTTTTAACTTCACCCTTACGCGCACGATTTGGTATCAATGCGAGGTTGGAGTACTATGATTCAACTTTGTTAACGAAAATAGTAAAGCGTTCGGCAGCGATTTTGGCAACTCCCATCGTTGATGACGCAGCCTTCGAAATTGCAAGAAGAAGTAGAGGCACGCCTCGGATAGCCAATAATTTATTGAGACGCACCCGTGATTTTGCTCAAATAAAAGGAGATGGTACAATAACTAAGCCCATCGCACAACTTGCTTTAAAGGCATTAGATGTTGATGAAAATGGGTTAGACGATATGGACAACCGAATCCTCACTACCATCATCGACAAATTTAAAGGCGGGCCGGTCGGGCTTTCTACCATTGCGACCGCAGTGGGCGAAGAAGCAGAAACCATAGAGGAAATGTATGAACCTTTTTTAATTCAAGAAGGCTACATTAAACGCACCTCACGAGGGCGCGAGGCTACAGAGCTAGCCTACAAACATTTGAAAATTGTAGCCCCTCTTTCAAAGCGGCCTGGCTTGTTTGATTGATGAAACGTAGGATCTATTATAATCCAAAGCTCACTGCCCTTGCCCGTGAACTTCGCAACAATAGTACGTTATCAGAAATCTTATTGTGGAACGAGTTAAAAACCGGCAGAATGCTTGGCTTTGACTTTCACAGGCAAAAGCCCATTGATAATTTCATTGTAGATTTCTTTTGTTATGACTTAATGCTTGCCATTGAAATAGACGGAAGCAGCCATGATCACAAAATTGGCTACGATAAAGCACGTCAAAAGAAACTCGAAGCCTTGGGTATTCGCTTTTTGCGATTTGATGATTTAGATGTGAAGCAAAAAATTGAATCAGTGCTGGAAGAAATTAAGAAATGGATTGAAGAAAATATTACTCACACTGCCAATGGGGAAGACACCCCCCTTGCCCCCCCTTCCAGGGGGGAATCCAGAGCAGAAAAGACCATAGAATATCCATTAACTATTGAAAGTGAAGGAAATTTACAAGGCGGTATCTTAAATAGTTCTGATACTATAATAAGTTCCGGGGTTTCCCCCTCCAAGGGGGGTAAGGGGGGTGTCGAACGTAATTCTTCGTTTATAAAAAAAGCTGCAACTGAACTCGGCTTTTCTTACTGCGGCATTTCCAAAGCAGAATTTCTGGAAGAGGAAGCACCACGTCTGGAAGAATGGCTAAAGCGCGGCTACCAGGGAAAGATGAGTTACCTCGAAAATCATTTCGACAAACGACTAGATCCACGACTACTTGTGCCAGGCGCGAAATCGGTAATCAGCTTAATGTACAATTATTACCCTCAAAAAAATTTATTCTCGGAAGCTTCAGCGGAGAAAGATCAACTCTCCTACGCCAAAGCTTCGGAGAGCAAGTGTAAAATCGCCAAATATGCCTATGGGGAAGACTATCACTTCGTGATAAAAGAAAAATTAAAAACTTTTCTTGCTCTGATACAACAAGAAGTTGGCGAGGTGCACGGCAGAGCATTTGTTGACTCTGCGCCCGTCCATGAGCGAGCGTGGGCAAAAAAATCCGGGCTTGGCTGGATCGGCAAAAACTCCTTGCTACTTAATCGAGAGATGGGCAGTTTCTTTTTTTTGGCCGAACTGATTATTGATTTGGAATTAGAATATGATGGCCCCATCAAAGACTACTGCGGTACCTGCACCGCCTGCATGGATGCCTGCCCTACCGATGCTATCCCAGCACCTTACGTTGTTGATGGGAGCAAGTGCATTTCCTATTTCACCATCGAATTGAAAGAAGAAATACCTACGGAAGTAAAAGGCAAATTCAAGAATTGGATATTTGGCTGCGACATCTGCCAGGATGTGTGTCCCTGGAATCGGTTTGCAAAACCTCATCAAGAGAAAAAATTCGAGCCCCACCCTGATTTAGAAAAAATGACCGCATCCGACTGGCGAGAAATTACAAAAGATGTCTTTGAAAAACTATTTCAAAAATCTGCCGTGCAACGAACAAAGTTGAACGGGCTCAAGAGAAATATTCAATTCATTCAGTAAACGGGGTGATTAAACACCCACGCATTTTTCGATAATATCGCAACACTCGTGAATCTGCTCTTCAGTGATCACTAAGGGCGGAGCTAGTCGAATAATGTTACCATGGGTTGGCTTGGCCAATAAGCCATTCTCAGCAAACTTCACACAAATGTTCCATGCCGTGTCGCTTTCCGGTGTGTCGTTAATGACGATCGCATTTAACAAGCCTTTCCCTCGCACTAATTTGATCATGCTGGATTTTTTCATGAACGCGGTCATCCTATTCCGAAACACGATCCCCAAACGCTCCGCATTTTCAGCCAGCTTTTCATCCTTAATCACTTGCAAAGCTGCCACTACCACTACAGACGCCAATGGATTTCCTCCAAAGGTGGAGCCATGTTCACCAGGCTTTATAACGAGCATGATCTCATCATCCGCTAATACTAAAGAAATCGGAAATACGCCTCCCGAAAGTGCCTTTCCCAATATCAACACATCCGGCCGAACTCCTTCGTGATCAGACGCAAGCATTTTACCAGTTCTCGCAATGCCCGTTTGAATTTCATCCATCATTAAAAGCACACGGTGCTTTTTGCAAAGTGCTTCTGCTGCTTTAAGGTATCCCTCATGAGGGACATATACTCCCGCTTCACCTTGAATGGGTTCAATCCACAAGCCGCATACGTTAGGATTCGCCAACGCTTGCTCTAAGGCAGCAACGTTATCATAATCAACAATTTCGAACCCTGGCATAAAGGGACCAAAGCCTTTTCGCGCTGCATTGTCGGTAGATGCAGAAATAATGGAGGTTGTGCGTCCGTGAAAATTCTTTTTTACACCAATAATCACCGCCTGATTTTCAGGAATACCTTTCTTGGTGTATCCCCACTTCCGCGCCAGCTTAATGGCTGTTTCGTTTGCTTCCGCACCACTGTTCATGAACAGAGCTTTGTCATAACCAAACGTATCGCAAACGTATTTTTCGGCTACTCCAAGCTTGTCATTGTAAAAAGCGCGCGAGGTCAGCGTTAATTCTTTCGCTTGCGCAATCAATGAGTCAATGATCCGTGGGTGACAGTGGCCTTGATTAACAGCGCTATACGCGGATAAAAAATCAAAATAGCGTTTCCCCTCCACGTCCCATAAAAAAACACCCTCGCCTTTGCTTAAGACGACCGGAAGAGGATGATAATTATGCGCTCCGTATTTATCTTCGAGGGCAATGGCTTCTTGGCTGGATGCGATGGTGTCGATCATACTGTTACACGTTCAAAGAATGACAAAGGTACTTAAATCAGTCAGATATTTCATCTGGATAATGGCCTGGTCAAAGGCACAAGGTGATTTGCTGATTGAAATAATATAAATTTACACCGCATGGAAATAATAGTGGGAATATCGGGGCTGGTTATTGGCGGGTTAATCGGTTGGTTACTGAATAAATCCGCACAATCATCAGTTTTACAGGATGTACGAACGCGATTGTTGGTAGAACAGGAAAAGAGCCTGGGCTTAGCTAGTCAACTGAATGAAGAAAAAAAAGTTGCCTCAGTTGAACGGAATAAAGTACTTGAACTTTCCACCGTTTTTTCCCGAACAGATGCAGATTACAAAAATCTTCAACTGAAGTCGGCCGAACAGCAAAAAGAGATGGAAGACCTGCAAGAGAAATTCACCACTCAATTTGAAAATCTGGCTAATAAAATATTTGAAGAGAAAGGGAAAAAATTTGCCGATCAAAACAAAATCAACCTTGGGGAAATCCTCAACCCCTTGCGTGAGAAAATCAGTGATTTCGAAAAGAAGGTTGAACTAACTAATACCGAAAGTATTAAGAATCATTCTGCGTTACGCGAACAGCTTACCAATTTAAAAGAGTTAAATCAGCAAATTACCAAGGAAGCAAGCAATTTGACCCGGGCATTAAAAGGAGATTCAAAAGCCCAGGGCAATTGGGGTGAATATATTCTGGAAAGTATATTAGAAAAATCAGGGTTAGTGAAAGGGCGTGAATATTTTATTCAGGAATCGCTTACTTCAGAGGATGGGAAGCGATTACAGCCCGATGTGGTAATTAAATTGCCGGACAGCAAAAATCTAATTATTGACTCGAAGGTAAGCTTGGTTGCGTATGAGCGATTTATGAGCGCAGATGATGAAACCGAACGTTCCGTTCAGTTGAAGCAGCATATTCTTTCCCTTCGTCAACACATCAAAGGACTCAGTGAAAAAAACTATCAAACCCTCTATAGCGCTGGAAGTTTAGACTTTATACTGCTTTTCGTGCCGATAGAACCCGCGTTTAGCGCTTCTGTAAGGTATGATGTTGAAATCTTCAATGATGCTTTTGAAAAAAATATAGTCATCGTAAGTCCTTCAACGCTGATTGCCACTTTGCGAACGATATCCAGTATTTGGAAGCAAGAATTTCAAAATAGAAATACAGTAGAAATTGCAAGGCAAGCCACAGCGCTCTATGAAAAGTTTAGGGGCTTCACAGAAGATCTTATCGAAATGGGCAATCAATTGAAGCGAACGCAATCTTCTTACGAGGGTGCCATGAATAAACTCTCTACCGGCAAAGGAAATTTAGTTGGCAGCGTGGAGAAAATAAGGCTATTAGGACTTAAGCCCACAAAAACTATTGACCAGCGTTTGGTTGAGAGAGCAGATGACAATTCCGATTTGGTTGAATAGCAATATGAAGATTACAGCGGATAATAAACTGAAAAAATTAATTGTTGTGGGCGACCGCGTCCTCATTCGCCCGGCAAAAGAATCTGAGAAAACAGAAAGCGGTCTTTATCTACCACCAGGCGTACAAGAGAAAGAGAAAATTCAAAAAGGGTATATCATAAAAGTAGGACCTGGATATCCGCTGCCCATGCCAGCCGATGAAGACGACCTTTGGAAAGGGAAAGATGAGCAGATAAAATACTTGCCCCTACAGGCGCAAGAGGGCGATTTAGCAATCTTCCTACAAAAAGGAGCCATTGAAGTAATATATGAAAGCGAAAAATACTTCATCGTACCTCAGGCATCGATCTTAATGTTGGAGAGAGAAGAAGATCTGTGATTTTTATATAAATTTGAATAATGGATTTGGTAACGATAAATATTCCCGAAGAGTACCCAATGACGGATGATGAGTTGTTTGCATTTTGTGCAGCCAACAAAGAGTTAAGAATTGAACGAGATGAACTAGGCCAATTAATAATTATGTCACCATCAGGCGGAATAACAGGGAATCTGAATTTCAGGATCTCAGGCATTTTTTTTCAATGGGCTGAAATGAACGGACAACTAGGCTACGGCTTCGATTCGGCAACTGGCTTTCGATTGGCAGATCGATCCATGCGATCACCGGATGTTTCTTGGGTAAGAAAAACAAAGTGGGATAAATTGAGATTAGAAGATCAGGAAAAATTTGCTCCTATTTGTCCGGATTTTGTGATCGAGCTCCGTTCGAAATCCGATTCCTTAAGCCAGCTAAAATCTAAAATGGAAAAATGGATGGAAAATGGCTGCGAACTTGCTTGGCTCATCGATCCGATCCAACAAAAAACATACATTTATCAGCCCAACGTAGCAGTCTACGAAGTTACGGACTTTGATCAAAAACTGAGTGGAGGAACTCTACTGCCTGGTTTTGAACTCGATCTGGCAAGACTGAAATAAGGTATAAATGTCCGGTCTATCTTTTGGAGCATTGCGCACTGGCAAAAAGTATTTTCTTATCAACTTCGGTGATCGGTATGAGTTTCAAATCGAAAATATCCTTGCTAATCGAGACTTCCGCGTCAAAGACCTGCACACGCTGGAACGCTACACCATCAAAGATCTGCTCAAATTTGGTCGGGGAAAAGACTTTGAGATCCGCGAACTAGGCGAATAAATTTTTCAAACAGTACAATCCAACTAGACACAATTTTCTAGCTTGCTAAAAATTCATTTGGAATACTTCGGCTACTTTTCCGCGATCTTTATCGGCTTACTGTTAGGTCTGTTGGGTGGTGGTGGCTCCATTCTTTCCATTCCAATTTTGGTTTATCTTTTCCATTTGGATGCAGTCACCGCATCTGGCTATTCACTGTTTATTGTGGGTACGACCAGCTTTGCTGGTGCCATTCCAAAATACCGAGACCACCTAGTTAATATTAAGACCGGCTTCCTTTTTGGTATTCCATCCATCATTACCATTTTCATCACTCGAAAATTTATCGTTCCGGCTATTCCTGATGTCTTGTTTCAAATCGGGGAATTTTCGTTTACAAAAAGATTTTTGCTACTGGGCCTCTTTGCGATCCTAATGGTATTGGCTTCTATTCCCATGATTCGAGGAAGAAGAGACATACAGCCACGTAGAAAAAAAAACCAGACACTTTTGATCATTGTGGAAGGCATGCTCATTGGATTCCTGACCGGATTAGTTGGGGCCGGGGGTGGCTTCTTGATTATTCCGGCACTGGTGTTATTAACTGGCCTGCCTATGAAGACGGCCGCAGGGACATCACTCTTTATTATTGCAATTAACTCACTCACGGGCTTTTTGGGCGATGTCCTCAACAGCCCGATGGACTGGAAGTTCCTGCTCACCCTTACTGCCATTGCTATTGTGGGCGTGCATTTTGGCAATGTACTCTCCCGAAAAATACCAGGAATCAAGCTAAAAAAGGCTTTTGGCTGGTTTACGCTCGCGATGGGCTGCTGGATTCTGACCAAAGAGACTCTTCTTTAGCTCTTTCATCTAAAATAAAGCAGTCAAATTAGCAACCTTTATGTAAGCTTTTCCGATTAATGATAGTAATACTATTATATTTGTTTATATCCGTATCAAAATGCCTACACTTGCTTTCAAGCTGAACGACCACCTTTACTTACGAGACCCCCAACACACCCAGTTAGGCCAAAAGATTATTCATAGCAGCATGCTTTTAATCGACCAGCTGGGCTTTGAGCAGTTTACATTTAAAAAATTAGCAGAGGAAATCGACTCCACAGAAGCATCTATTTATCGTTATTTTGAAAACAAGCATAGGCTCTTGGTCTATTTAATCGCGTGGTACTGGAATTGGATGGAGTATCGAATAGAGATATTTACAAGTGCCGTGGCTGACCCCAAAGAAAAACTAAAAACTTGTTTGCGGATTTTGGCAGAAGAAAAAAAATATGACCCTACCTTCGAATTCGTGAACGAAGAAGCACTACATCGAATTGTGATTGCCGAGTTAGACAAAACGTATCTGACAAAAGGAGTCGATGACCTCAATAAAGAAGGATTGTTTGGTGGGTTCAAGAGCGTCTGTGGTAAGATAGCCTCGTTGATCCATGTAATTAATCCGAATTACCCATTTGCCGAATCGTTGGTAAGCACCGTTCTCATTACGGCCAATCAACAACTTTTCTTTGCATCCCACTTACCATCCCTAACAAGTCTTGAAGCCAACGAAAGTCGCTTTAACCGACTTTATAGTTTTTTGGAAAACATAGTATTCTGCTCGATAAACGCTGAAAACAATTATGCTTAACAACAGTCAAATCACCCGCTGCTTACGCGAAGTAGCGCTGGCCATGAAACACAGTTTCTCCGCAGAAAATATTCAGCACGTAGAGGCCAATCAACGATCCTATGCAGAAGATGAATTGATAGAATTCAAACGAGATTTGGTGGAAGCCGGCAATCAAATTCGCATGATGTTTATGGAAAATCATTTGGACGAAAAAATGTTCAATGATTTTTTGCGCGAGCAAACTTCGCCCATGCTGACTTTCCTTCGAAGTGAAGGTGTACTTTATCCTGCGCTCATCATACCGGAAAACGGAAAGTTTAAGTTAGTAAGCATTAAATCAGAGCGCACCGAATCGATTCCGTTTGATTCGTCTTTAATGCTCAAAAATAATGAGGGTGAATTTACACTATTTTATATTTTCTCCTACGATAGCCCGGTAAATATCGAAGGCGATGAAGGTGAGACACCCAGTCCCGCAAAACGGTTTTTCCGTTTGTTAAAAACTGAAAAGAAGGAAATTTTCTATATACTATTTTATGCCATTGTGGTTGGATTAATTAGTCTTACCGTGCCTCTCGGTATCCAAACCACGGTCGAGTTGATTTCAGGGGGAGTAATTTTCAGCTCGGTCTACTTAATGATTGGGCTCGTCATTGTCGGGGTGCTATTGACGGGCGTACTTCAAATGATTCAAATTACTTTGGTCGAGTTTTTGCAACGCAGGATTTTTACGAAAGCTGCATTTGATTTTGCCTTTCGTATTCC
The DNA here is from genome assembly GCA_020403045.1 of Cytophagales bacterium. GTDB lineage: Bacteria > Bacteroidota > Bacteroidia > Cytophagales > Cyclobacteriaceae > ELB16-189. The sequence goes on along the minus strand of JADBYK010000027.1, from coordinate 59,830 downwards.
ACGCCTTCGACTGGAAGCACTTCAAAAAAACTATGCGCCCGAGTTGATTAACCGCTTTTTTGATGTGATGACCATCCAAAAAGGGTTGCCCAAAATATTGATAGATCTCTCTTCGTCCGTCATTCAAATCCTATTTGGGCTATTGCTGATCTCCCTCTACCACCCATTTTTTGTGTTTTTTGGTCTAATCCTACTAACTACTCTTGTTCTCATATTTTATTATACCGGCCCACGTGGCCTAAATTCTTCGATACAAGAGTCCAAGTATAAATACAAGGTAGCTCAATGGCTGCAAGAGTTGGCACGCGCTATCCACTCGTTCAAACTTGCTGGTAATACAGATCTGCCCCTTCGTAGAACCGACTATAGTGTAAATAGCTACCTGAAGAATCGCAAAATCCACTTTCAGGTCTTGATCACACAGTACTCCGCGATCGTCATTTTCAAAGCGTTGATTATTGGTGGTTTGTTGATCATGGGTACGCTGCTTGTAGTAGATCGACAAATCACACTAGGGCAATTGGTGGCGTCTGAAATTGTAATCATCTTGATATTGAACGCAGTGGAGAAAATCATTATGTATATGGATGTAGTTTATGACATGCTTACAGCTGTGGATAAAGTGGGACACGTGACGGACATCCCCATTGAAAGAGCTGGCGGTTTTGATTTTCCCAAGTTGACCAACAACGGACTGTCGGTGCGTGTAAAAGATCTGAAATACAAGCATAAAGGTTCTAACGATTACGCCTTAAAAGGGATCGATTTTGAAATTGCTTCTGGCGAAAAAATTTGCTTGACTGGGCTTGGAGGATCTGGAAAAGCTACCTTGGTGAATATTATTGCCGGGCTTTTCAGTGATTATGAAGGAGTGGCTACCATTAACAACTATTCCCTTCGTGATCTTGATCTTACTCACTTACGCGATTATGTGGCAAAGAATATTTCAAGAGACGATCTTTTTGATGGAACGATTATTGAAAATGTAACAGTTGGGAAACCAAGCGAAACTGTACAAGACGCGTTGGATGCGTTGGAGCAGGTGGGCATCTTAGACGCTGTAAATGCGATGCCTGACGGACTAAACACACACGTGTTAAGCGGTGGCATTGGCCTTTCAGGTTCATTTTGTTACAAACTTATTCTGGCACGTTGCCTTGCCGAGAAGCCAAAACTGTTGATCTTGAATGACTTTTTTCAGGCGCTTTCGAAGAAAGAAAAGATGGCATTACTTGCCATGCTAAACCACAACGACACAAAACGAACGATGATTTTTGTTTCGAACGATCCATTGGTGATGAGTGCTTGCGAGAGGGTGATTATATTAGACAAAGGAGTTGTAAAAGCTACTGGTCCAATGGAGCAACTACTTAAAGACAATGAACTTAACGGAATAACCCACTAATCGATATGCTAAACATATCAAACAATTCAAATCAAAAGAGCCAGCCGAGTGAAAAAATGTATGCACTGCGCTCGCTTGAGACACCGATGGCCGGAAAAATTTTAGCCAAGTGGATAGCGGGTATCTTTGTGCTTTTTTTCGTGATCTTGTTTCTGCCATGGCAGCAGAACATTCGAGGAGGCGGCAAGGTGACTGCGCTGTCACCAAGCAACCGACCTCAAACCATTGAAACAACTATTGCAGGAAGAATCCAAGTTTGGAAAATAAAAGAAGGGCAATTCGTAAATCGATTAGATACGATTGCCATTATCAGCGAGGTAAAGGAAAAATACTTTGACCCGCAAATGCTTTCACGTTTACAGCAAGTGATCACCGCCAAAGAACAGAGCCTTCAATCAAAAGAGCAAAAAGCAAAGGCCTTGCAACGACAAGTGAGTGCACTCGAAGATGGCCTACGCAACAAAAGAGATCAGGCAAAAGCAAAATTGGAGGCGGAACGCGTGCGCTTCAACAACTTTAAAAACCAATATGAACGCAATCAAAAATTATTTGAGGCTGGCAATATTCCGCTAACAAAATTTCAGGACATCGAATACAAATACCAAAGTAGTGAGGCGGACTTTGTCAATGCCGAAATTGAAATCGAACGTGTACAGGCTGAATACCTGGATAAAATCAACAAGGCAGAATCAGACCTCAACAATACTCTTGCAGAGCAGTTCGATACACAGGCAGACATTGCCAAAATGCGCAACGAACTTTCAAATATGGAAATCCGCGCACAGCAATATTTTATTCTAGCTCCACAAGCTGGCTTTGTGGTGAAAGCAACGCAAGCAGGTATCGGAGAAACCATCAAAGAGGGCGATCCGGTTTGTACCATCATGCCTCAATCCACGGACGTGGCTGTAGAGATGCATGTAAAGGCAATGGATGTGCCGCTCATCAGTAAAGGAAGGCATGTTCGTATCGAGTTCGATGGATTTCCTGCTCTGCAATTCAGCGGATGGCCTAGCATCTCTGTCGGTACATTTGGTGGTACTGTAGAAGTTATCGACTACGTGAATACCAAGCCAGGAGAATTTCGCATACTCGTTATACCTGATCCAAAAGACACCAAATGGCCCAAACAAATTCGTGTTGGCTCGGGGATAAAAGGGTGGGTAATGTTGGACGATGTTAAAGTGTGGTACGAATTGTGGCGACAACTTAATGGGTTCCCTCCAAGTCTATACGCAGAGCCTGAAATGGAAGAGCCAAACAAAAAGAAAGAGTCAAAAGATGAAGAGTCGTAGGATGAGAAAAATACTTCTTCTTCTTTTCTGGCTTGGCTCATTTGCTTGCTCGCAAGCGCAAACGGCTATGGACTCTATTTTCATTTTGCCGGATTCAATCAAGGCGTTCTCACTTGAAAACATGTATGCGTCCATGCTCGAGTTCCACCCGATTGTGAAGCAAACGCGATTGCTGAATGAAGTGGCCAAGCAAGAAATACGTATGGCACGAGGTGCCTTTGATCCTAAAGTGCAGGCGCAAGTAAATGTGAAGGAGTTCGATAACAAAAATTATTATAATAAGATCAATACGTCTTTCACGATCCCCACGTGGTTTCCAATTGATCCTAAGATTGGCTATGAACAAAACACCGGACAATTTATCGATCCCGAAAATATCGTAGGTGGTTCAACAGATAACAGTCAATTCACTACCGGAATATCATTGCCTCTTGGTCGCGGATTATTCACAGATGATCGAAGGGCTGCATTAAAACAAGCCAAGCTGTTTACTCAAATGGCTGAGGCCGAACAAATCAAGCTGATCAACAAAATCCTGTTGGAAGCCGCCAAAGATTATTGGCAATGGTATTTTGCGTACTACAACTATCGCCTGCTTAGCAAAAATGCATTGATTGCCCAAGAAATATTCAGGCTTGTAAATCTTGATGCGAGTTTGGGCGAAGCCTCTGCAATCGACACTGTACAGGCAAAAATTATTTACCAACAACGCCTCGTAGAAAGGCAAGAGGCTTATTTGGAATTTTTGAACACGACTATAAAAACGTCCAACTACCTGTGGGATAATGCCGGTTATCCGGTTCAATTGTCAGCGGACATAGCGCCAGTATTGGTTCAAAATGACGGACAGCTTTTAGCTTTGGAAACTTTGCAGGATTTAACGCTACAAGCCAAACAAAATCACCCGGAACTAGTAAAACTAAGAGTGAAGCTTGATCAATTGGAGGTAGATAGAAAGCTGGCGTTAGAATACTTGAAACCTAGGCTCGACCTAAACTATAATTTTATCAATCAGCCATTAAAGCCGGGTGGTGAGTTTCAATCATTTCGCCTTATGAATGACTATAAGTTCGGCCTTGATTTTTCAATGCCCATACTCATTCGAAAAGAGCGTGCAAAATTGGCGCAAACAAAAATTAAAATTCTTAGTACTCAATATGAGCAAACACAGGCCGAACGCGAAATCATTAACCAGGTAAATGCGGTGTTCAACCAAATCGTAAATACAAGCGGTATTTTGGTTCAACAAACATCGGTGGCTGCTAACTATGATCGATTGCTAAAAGCGGAACTGTTTAATCTGTCGAATGGGGAAAGTGATTTGTTCAAAATCAACATTCAACAGGAGAAGTTGATTCAAGCACAATCAAAACTGCTTAAGTTGAAGTCGGAGTACGAAAAAATGAAGGCAACCATTTATTGGGCTGCTGGTGTGCGAAACTTAAATTTTAATGAGGGCAACTAGAATGGCCAGTATGTTAAATACCACGAATCGATTTAACAATTTCCTCCACTACACGCACGGCTGAATTAAGTGCACCACTGACTGTACCGGAATCACCTTCCACATCTGTGGCTTCACCTGCAAAATATAGCTTGTCGGCAATAGGTAACGACAAGTCCTTTCGATCTGCATTGGTGGCGCCAACCAGCGGATAGGAAACCCCGCCTTTAATAAATTCGTCCTTTGTCCAGTCTTTTACTAAGCGCACAATATTATTTGTGTCGTCAAGCTTTTCATCTAGGTCACGCCTAATAAATCGCGTTGCCTGGCCTTGGTACACAGCATCTAACTCCGCCAGAACAGTTAAAACCTTATCATAATTAGACAAAGCCGATAGCTGCTCTGCCTTTTGTCCATAAATGGTGAGCGCCATGGAGCGAAAAAATTTGCTCCTGCCGACTCCCGAATTAAAATACTGTGGCACCGTTGATCCTCCCCAGATATAGCTGGAATCTAAACCCCAAAAATTAGTCTTAAAATCCAATACAATCCGCATTGCGGCATCCATCTTGAATTTAGCCAGTGCACTGGTTTTCGTGGCATCCAAGCCCGGGGTAAAGGTGATGTCTCCGTTTTTTAAAATAGACAAAGGAACCGATACGATCACTTTTGTTGCGGTATATTCTTTTCCGTTGCTGTCGGTAATGGTGATTAGTGTAGAGCTCCAATCTATTTTCTTCACTACCGTATTCAAAACTATACTTGGAATCACCTCACTGAAACGGGAGATAATAATATCCTGCCACGGGTTGGCGCGCGTCATCAATTGTTTGGCATCACGCTTGGATAGCTTCAACGATTCACCGAGACCAAACGCACCAATGCGGTCACTGTTCGTTCCGTAGTAATTGCCGGTCTGAGAATTGAGCAATGCTTGTGCTCTTGTAGATACGGCTGCAGCGCCTTGAACAGTATCTCCACCTGCATAATTCGGCAACCCATTGACAAAATTCTGAACCGCATTCCAGTCGCCATCACTATTCCAATCTGCACTGGTCTTTGCTTGACTATCTAATATGTAACGAGGAGCGGTTGGGTCCACCTCCACCGTTGGCAGACTAAGATCACTAATGATCTTTCCCCATGATGAATTCGATCCGTAAACAACCTCGCCTCCCAATTCTATTGGAAAATCGGCTTGAGAAGCATTGTTGAAAGATTGGTACTGCACATCGATTTGATTGCGCAACGAACGTATCCTGCCCCCGGGCTGGCTAGAAGCTTCTAGAATGGTTACTTTGATGCCCTTCACACGCAAAATATCGGCAGCATACAATCCGGCAGCTCCTGCACCAATGACAATTACGTTGCCGTCATAAGGCACTTCGGGTCCTGGGTCATCCTTACTGCAGGACATAAGATAACTTGGCATCAAAATCCCTCCAGATAATCCAAGTCCTAACTGTTTAAGCGCCTTTCTTCGTTCCACTTGAGGTTGTTTGAATTCGAAAGATAAATAAATTTTACTCTGCGACAGTAACCAGCCATCGAACGAATGTCCATTTTAATACCTATTTTGGAAACAAAAAGCTCATGTCGTTTTCTCAAACTACCGAGTCCTCGATCAAAAAAGTATGTGTAATTGGCCCTGAATGCACTGGAAAAACAGATCTTTCAAAGTTTCTGGCTAGTCATTTCAAAACCACCTGCGTGGAAGAGTATGCAAGGGCCTATTTAAACAAACTTGGAAAACCATACGCACAGCCCGATTTGGTCAAAATTGCACACGGGCAACTTAGGATGGAAGACGAATGGCTAAGGGAATCAAACAAAATTATGATTTGCGACACTAATCTTATTGTTGTAAAGGTGTGGAGTGAACACAAATATGGATCCTGCGACCAAGAGATACTGGATAAAATGGCTGAGCGAAAATATGATTTGTATTTGCTCACCAACATCGACCTCCCATGGGAAGATGATCCTCAACGAGAACACCCTGAGAAAAGAGAGCATTTTTGGAAAATCTATCAGGACGAAGTGGCAAAAACGAATGTGCCGTTTATAGAAATTTCAGGACAGGGTGATAGCCGTAGGAAAAAGGCAATAGAGGCCATCAACGCGCAATTTTTTCAATGAGCCAATCTTCTGAAAATCCCTACGCAGCGCTACTGGTGCGCGACTTTCGTTTCTTTATTCTCGCCAGACTGTTTGTCACATTGGCTATCATGGTACAAGCTGTAGTGGTTGGCTGGCAAGTGTATGAAATTACAAAAGATCCACTTTCATTGGGACTCATCGGCCTAGCCGAAGCAATTCCAGCGATTACCGTGTCGTTGTACGCTGGTCATTTGGCGGATGTGGTGCAGCGCAAAAAAATAATTTTAGTGTGCGTGATAACACTTGTGTTGTGTTCGATGGCACTCCTTTATTTTACGATGGATCTGGGTGCATTTATTTTAGCCCGAGGCGCACTCCCAATCTACGCCATCATTTTCCTGAGTGGCATTGCACGTGGGTTTTTATCACCTGCAAATTTCTCCTTCATGCCTCAATTGGTTGATCGTTCCCTGTATCAGAACGCGATTGTTTGGAACAGCACGCTATGGGAAGGTGCAGCAGTAGGTGGCCCCATCATTGGCGGCCTTATTTTTGGTTTCTATGGAATCACTGCCGCATATACAGTAGACGTGGTATTGGTCTTGGCAGGATTACTTTGTTACATAGCCATCCCCAACCGAGCGTTACCGCCAGTTAGTGATGAGCAAGGTATCTTTGATAAGATCAAAGCCGGCATCCAATTCGTTTTCAAAAATCAGATTGTACTCAGTGCTATTTCACTTGATCTCTTCGCGGTTTTGTTTGGTGGAGCCGTTGCCCTACTACCCATTTTTGCAGATGAGATTTTGCATGTAGGCAAAGAAGGGCTAGGATTTCTGCGCTCTGCCCAAGGCATCGGTGCGGTGATCATGGCAGTCTATCTTACCCGAAACCCCATCAGAAAAAATATCGGAAAAATTCTGCTGTGGTGTGTAGCAGGTTTTGGATTGTGTATGATTGGATTTGGTCTTTCTAAACTTTTCTGGCTATCCATGGCGCTGCTGATCTTGAGCGGTATGTTCGATTGCGTCAGTGTCATCGTTCGCAGCACACTCATTCACACCCTCACCCCCGAAAATATGAAAGGTAGGGTCTCTGCAGTTAATAGTATATTTATTGGCTCTTCCAATGAAATTGGCTCATTTGAGTCGGGGGTCGCAGCTAAGCTCCTGGGGGTGGTTCCCTCGGTCATCTTTGGGGGCTTGATGACACTTGGTGTGGTTGGTGTTACCTCATGGAAAGCAGACAAACTCAGGTCTTTGCATAATGTTCAATAGACCGATTTAGGTTCGATTCTGTTCATTTTTTCCTGAAAGGTTTTTTTTCAGAAGGTATAATTGATAGTTTTGCACTCCAATTAAAAGCCTCTGGTCGACCGATAATGAAAAAGCCTTTTTTAATATCAAAAACCGTCTTTTTAGCGCTCTTTTTTGTTATGGTTTCAGGGCGTCTGTTGTTGGCATCGGGCAATGAGCCTAGTGAAGAACCTAAGAAATTTGACGCCAATGAGGTGATTCTTCACCACGTAGTCGATGACCACCAATGGCATTTCACTGATCATGTTGTTTTACCTCTTCCAATCATTGTTTATTCCTCCGAAAAAGGGTTGGATGCTTTTTCATCTTCACGCTTTTTTGACGAACATCATAATCCGGTAGACTACAATGGTTATAAATTAGACCACAACCATATACTTTTGGCAGATTCGGGTAAGGCCGTCTTTGATTTATCTATTACAAAGAATGTGGCTATGCTGTTGATTAATGCTACTCTATTATTTTTGATTCTCACGGCAGTCGCCAAATCGGCAAAAAACAGAACGGGCAAGGCACCTAAAGGCCTTCAGTCTTTTATTGAGCCCATCATCGTTTTCGTGCGCGATGAAATTGTGAAGCCGAACATCGGACACCACTACGAAAAGTTTTTGCCATATTTGCTAACACTATTTTTCTTTATCCTTTTCGGGAATTTATTGGGTCTGCTTCCCGGATCAGGTAACCTGACCGGAAATATTGCGGTAACACTGGTGTTGGCCGTGCTTACCTTCATCATTACTAACTTTAGCGGCAACAAAAATTATTGGTCGCACATTTTCTGGACCCCTGGAGTTCCTCTTGTGCTTCGCCCTATCATTTTACCCGTGGAGATCATCGGCATTTTCACAAAGCCATTTTCATTGACCATTCGCTTGTTTGTTGCCATCACCGCTGGCCACATTGTGTTGCTGAGTTTGATTTGCCTAACGTTTATTTTTCAAAGCTACGTAGTGGGCGTGGGTGTATCTATCGCGGTAATGTTTATCAACTTAATTGAATTGTTAGTGGCAGGTATTCAGGCGTATGTATTTACCTTGTTTACCGCTTTGTATATTGGCATGGCCACAGCCGATGACCATCATTGAGATGGAATGATTTGAATTTTTTGTTTCACTTAAATTTATAAACTATGTTTTCTTTAATTCTTGATGTTAGCATGGCCGTAATGGGCGCAGGTATTGGAGCTGGTCTTGTCGCAATTGGCGCAGGTATCGGTGTAGGTCGTATCGGTGGTTCAGCAATGGATGCAATTGCTCGTCAACCTGAAGCTTCAGGTAAAATACAAGGAGCGATGCTTGTTATTGCTGCCCTTGTAGAGGTTGCTGCACTCTTCGGACTCGTTATCTGTCTTTTAATAGCTAACAAGTTGGCGTAAGAAAAACCAGAAGAACTTGCTTTGGCAATGGGCCTGGCGAGTTCTTCTATTTTTACAAAATAGAAACAAAAAACCAGATCAGAACATTAAACACTTAGTACATGGATTTATTATCTCCCGGAACAGGCCTAATTGTTTGGCAATTCATCATTTTCGTAGGCTTATTCTTTTTATTGAAAGCATTTGCCTGGAAGCCTATTTTGGCATCGCTTAAAGAACGCGAAGAATCCATTCAGCAAGCTTTGGATTCTGCAGAAAAGGCGAAAATAGAAATGGCTTCTCTCAAGTCAGACAATGAAAAATTGTTGAAAGAAGCACGGGAAGAAAGAGATCGCATGTTAAAGGACGCAAAAGATGCGGCCAATCGCCTGCATGACGAGGCACAGGTTGCCGCACGTAAAAATGCCGACCGAATCATCGAAGATGCGAAGGCTGTTATTCACACTGAAAAGCAAGCTGCTTTGCGAGATGTAAAAGCACAAGTGGCTATGTTTTCCCTCGCGATTTCTGAGAAATTGATCAAGAAGAACTTATCAGAGGACAAACAGCAAAAAGAACTGGTCGACACATTCATCAAAGATCTAAAGTTAAATTAAATCATGGCCGAGTCGAGGGTTGCATCGCGGTATGTCAAGTCGCTGCTAAGTTTAGCAGAAGAACAAAATGCGTTGGAGCAGGTAAAGGTGGATATGCAATTGTTCGCCAGTGTTTGCGCTTCCAGCCATGACTTTACAAACATGCTGAAAAGCCCAATCATCAAGCACGACAAAAAACTTGCGATCCTTGAAGCCATCTTTAAAGGCAAAGTAAACGCGCTGACACTTGCCATTATCAAAATGCTAACACTGAAAAATCGCGAGCCCCTTTTACCCGCAATAGCAGCCGAATTCCAGAATGCTTACAACGTTCACAAAGGAATCCAGAAGGCAACGATTGCAACCACTTTCGCGATGGACGAGAAGATGAAGATGGAGATGGAGAATTTGGTGAAGAAAATTAGCGGCAAAAATCAGATTGACCTGGTTCAAAAAGTGGATGCGGATCTTATTGGGGGGTTTGTACTCAATGTGGGCGACAAACAAATTGATGCATCGATTAAAAGTAAATTAAAAACCCTGAAGACTAAGTTCAGCGAAAACCCTTATATCAAAGAATTTTAAAAATCGAAAGGCTTAAATCGTAAATCATAATTCGTAAATCATAAATAATTTATGGCAGAGATCAGACCAGAAGAAATTTCATCCATACTTCGCGAACAACTTTCGCAGTCACGCACGGATGCTGAATTAGAAGAAGTTGGCACTGTACTAACCGTGGGCGATGGAGTAGCTCGCATCTATGGATTAACGAAAGCACAAGCCGGTGAATTGATTCGATTCGAGAACGGGTTGAATGCATTGGTGTTGAATCTAGAAGAAGACAACGTTGGTGCGGTGCTATTGGGTGAGTCTAAAGGGATCAAAGAAGGTGATATTGTTAAACGCACTGGTCAAATTGCTTCCGTTAAAGTGGGTGATGGCTTACTAGGCAGAGTGGTAGACACGTTAGCAGCTCCTATTGATGGCAAGGGGCCTATTAAAGGAGACTTATACGAAATGCCCCTTGAGCGTAAAGCACCTGGTGTAATCTTTCGCCAGCCGGTAAATGAACCTTTGCAAACCGGTATAAAGGCAATTGATGCAATGATTCCGATCGGGCGTGGACAACGTGAGTTAATCATTGGTGATCGTCAGACAGGAAAAACAGCGGTTGCAATTGATACCATCATCAATCAGAAAGAATTTTATGAAGCTGGGAAACCAGTTTATTGCATTTATGTAGCCATCGGCCAAAAGGCTTCTACAGTGGCAGGTGTTGTTGCAACTCTTGAAAAAGCCGGAGCAATGCCTTACACGGTGATCGTATTAGCTTCTGCTTCCGATCCTGCTCCGATGCAATTCTTCGCTCCTTTCACGGGTGCATCCATTGGTGAGTTCTTCCGCGATACAGGTAGGCCCGCCCTTGTTATTTATGACGACTTGTCGAAGCAAGCTGTTGCTTATCGCGAAGTTTCGTTGTTGTTAAGAAGACCTCCGGGTCGCGAGGCTTACCCTGGAGATGTGTTCTATCTTCACTCTCGCTTGCTAGAAAGAGCAGCCAAGGTTATTAATAATGATGAGATTGCCGGTAAGATGAATGACCTTCCGGCATCAATAAAGCACTTGGTAAAGGGGGGTGGTTCACTCACTGCATTGCCTATCATCGAAACACAGGCGAATGACGTTTCTGCCTATATCCCAACCAACGTAATTTCAATTACAGACGGTCAGATATTTTTGGAAACTAACTTGTTTAACTCGGGTATACGCCCTGCCATTAACGTTGGTATTTCAGTATCTCGCGTGGGGGGTTCTGCGCAGATCAAATCCATGAAAAAAGTAGCCGGAACATTAAAACTAGACCAAGCTCAATTCCGTGAATTGGAAGCTTTTGCGAAGTTTGGTTCCGACCTAGATGCAGCTACTAAACTAACCATCGAGCGTGGACGTAGAAATGTGGAGGTATTGAAACAACCACAATATCAGCCGGTACCTGTAGAGGAACAGGTTGCCATGATTCTTACATCTACCAAAGGCTATATTGACAAGGTGCCCGTAAGCAAGGTAAAAGCATTTGAAGCCGAGTTTATTCTGATTTTGAAGGCTCAGTATAGAAGTGTGTTGGATAATTTCCGTGCGGGTAAATTTGAAGATGCGGACGCGGAAACGATTAAGAAAGTAGCGCTAGAGTTGGCTTCGAAATACTAATTTGAAAATTTGAAAATGCGCTAATTTGAAAATGAAATTAGCCAATTGATAAAACATTGCATTTTCAAAAATTCAAATTGATTAATTCTCAAATTGATTTATGGCAAGTTTAAAAGAAGTTAAGAGCAGAATATCTTCGGTAATTTCTACCCAACAAATCACCAAAGCCATGAAAATGGTGGCTGCGGCCAAATTGCGCAAATCGCAAGATAAGATTTCGCAAATGCGTCCATTTGCCAAGAAGATGAATGCTCTTTTACAAAACTTGTCAGCTGCAGGCACCGAAGACCAGGCTTGGTACAATCAGGTAAGAGAAGAGAAGAAAATCCTTATTGTTGCCATTAGCTCTGACCGCGGGTTATGCGGTTCTTTTAACAGCACCATCTTTAAAGCTGTCACACGGTTAGTAGAGGAAAAATACGCAGCACAAGCGAAGAAGGGTCATGTATCGTATTTGCCCATTGGCAAAAAGTCTTTTGAGTTTTTTGAAAAAAGAAACGCGCCTAGAATCAGTGATTATTCAATGCTATTCCACAACTTGACATTTGATAACGTGTCAAAAGTTGGAGATCATTTGATAGCCGCGTTCAAATCCGGGGAGTTCGATAAGATTGAAATTGTCTATAATGAGTTCAAGAACGTTGCTACCCAAGTACTGCGCATCGAACAATTTCTACCTATTTCGCCTGTAGCAGATAGCCTAAAGAGCTCAACCACTACTGACTATATCTACCAACCAAATCAGGTTGAAATCCTTACAGGCCTTATTCCTAAGTCCTTGAAAGTGCAACTTTATAAAGCGTTGTTAGATTCTAATGCATCTGAAAATGGTGCGCGAATGACTGCTATGGATAAAGCGACCGATAATGCCGGTGAGCTACTAAAAGAATTGAAGTTAACGTATAACCGCACGCGCCAAGCTGCTATCACCAAAGAGATCCTCGAGATTGTAGCTGGAGCAGAAGCCTTGAAATCTGCGTAGTCGCAGAAAGGAATCCAACATCAAAAAAGCTCGTGAAAATTTTCGCGAGCTTTTTTGTTGTATCGTTCTGATCGAAAAATTAAGCTAAGACAGGCTCAGCGGTCACAGGAACTTCAACGACCGGCTTTTCACCTAGCATCTTTAACTGTTGAGCGTGCGCTCTCAATGCATCAAAGAACGTATCCTTTGATTTATAAGGAAGTCCAAACTCTTTGGTAGTCTGCTGCACAATCTTTGCGATTTCGCGATAATGTACATGGCAAACATTTGGAAACAGGTGATGTTCTACTTGATAATTCAAACCGCCCACATACCAGGAAAATATTTTTTCACGGTGACCAAAATTGGTGGTAGTGTGTAATTGGTGTATCGCCCAATTGTTTTCCAGGTTTCCATTGTCATCTGGCAGTGGATATTCTGTTCCCTCTACTACGTGCGCAGGCTGGAAGATGATTGCTAAGATAAAGCCCGCAACATAGTGCATGACTAAGAATCCTACTAACGTTTGCCAGAACGTAAACCCCACCAGCATCGGAATCACAAAGGTGTAAGACAGATAAACTACTTTGGTGACAATCAGCACGATCCATTCGTTTGTCAAGGTTGTTTTTTGCTTTTTCAACAAACCCTCTTTGTAATATTTTGTAAGTCTATAATAGTCCTTTATGACAATCCAAACGAAAGTCATCAATCCGTAAAAGAACCACGCATAGAGGTGCTGATACTTGTGCATCGGTCTCCATTTCGAACCAGGAGCCATTCTTAAAACACCTCGTGGACTAATGTCTTCGTCTACTTCATGCACATTGGTGTAGGTATGATGGAGCACATTATGTTGAATTCTCCAATTCAATGCATGACCTCCGACTACATTCAAAGACAGACCAAGCATCGTGTTAATCCATGATTTGGTGGAATAGGCTCCATGGTTGGCATCGTGCATAACAGAAAGGCCGATACCTGCTTTACCAAAACCCATGACAATACATAGCGCGAGCGCAATCCAGCCACTTGTAAAAAGGCCACTTATAAGAAGAGCATAAGGAAGAAAATAAAGTGTAAACATGAAAACGGTCTTAATAACCATTTCACTGTTTGCAGTTCGCTCAATATTATTAGTTTTAAAATAGCCGTTGACACGCTGACTAAGCGTTACAAAAAAATCTTGCTGGCTGGTAGCAAACTTAAGATTCAGATTTAAACTCATATGCTTGTGAATGTTGAAGAAGTGATCTAACCAAAGAACAGCTAAACACACTTTTAGTTTAGCATTGGAAGACCTATACGTAAAGGTAGACAATGGAGCCTGTTATAACACCCGTTCGGGCGAACAAAAATGAGGAAAGGCTTTATTCTGCCTTGATTGGCTATAGTTCAGCAATGACTGTCTTTCCCCCTCTCGTGATATCATCCATATTGACCACTATTTTTGCATTTAGCGGAAGGAAAATATCAACACGAGACCCGAATTTAATAAAGCCAAATTCATCACCCTGATTCAAGACTTGACCTTCTTTCACATACCACTTAATTCTTCTGGCAAGGGCACCTGCTATTTGTCTAAACAAAATTTCAGTTCCATCTTTCATTTTCGCCACCACGGTGGTGCGTTCATTTTCTGTACTAGATTTAGGATGCCAGGCGACCAGGTATTTTCCGGGATGGTATTTGAAATACGATATTTTTCCCGCCACCGGCATTAGATTAACATGCACGTTGATGGGCGACATAAAAATAGAAACCTGTTTCCTCTTTGTCTTTAGATACTCTGTTTCCTCAGTCTCCTCAATGACTACTACCTTCCCATCGGCCGGGGCTAAAATCTGCCGGTCGTTTTTCTGCACTTTGAAAACAGGAATCCGAAAGAACTGTAGTATTAATAGATAAAATCCGATGCTTAAGCCAATAAAAATGTTTTGCAAGATGGGCTGTGGAAAAAATTGAGCTACAGCCCAATTAAGGGCGAACAATACTACCAACAAAACAAAGAGTATTGTGCGTCCCTCGCGGTGAATGGTCATGCTAGTAGGTTTAAATCTTAGGCAACAAAGGTAACGATTCAAATTAAATTTGTTAGGCTCAACTTCTTATTGCTACATTTGTCGGGTCGAAAGACAAGGGGTGCCATCTAGTCCACCATAGCTTTTTTAGCGAAGGTGGAAAAAACACGGGCTGAGATTATACCCATAGAACCTGATGCCGGTAATGCGGACGAAGGGAGGCATGCTGACAGTAAACGTCAGCAAAACTTGTAAGTTAGGTACATTCCCCAATGTGCCTGCGGGTTTAAATTTTTAACAAAATGTTCAAATTTAGAATGGCCATTTTTGGCTGTTTGCTTTCGCTACAAGCAATCGCACAATTCAATATGCGCGGTTTTGTGCGCGATGCAAAAAACGAACCGCTGGTTGGTGCCACTGTTAAGCTTGTTAGGCAGGGTGCAGTTGCGATTACCGACAGTGGTGGAAATTTCCTTTTCAACAATTTAAAGGAAGCGACCTATGAGGGTGAAGTACGCTACGTTGGTTATCAAACGAAGCGACTTACGCTTAGCGCGAGCGAAAGCAACGTAATTTTGCTTGATGAATCGGTGATTGTGACAGATGAGGTCTTGGTGACCGCTACTCGTGCCGCAGAAACTACCCCCACCACTTTTAGTAACATCAGCAAGTCTTCTATTCAAAAACAAAACTTTGGGCAGGACTTGCCCTTCGTGTTGAATTGGTCTCCCTCGATCGTAACCACTTCCGATGCGGGAGCCGGTGTTGGTTACACCGGGTTGCGTATTCGTGGAAGCGATGCAACTCGTATCAACGTAACGATCAACGGCATTCCCCTAAATGATAGTGAAAGCCAAGGGGTATTTTGGGTTAATACACCTGACCTAGCTTCGTCTACCCAGAGTATACAGGTACAACGCGGTGTCGGTACATCTACCAATGGAGCAGCTGCTTTTGGTGCTTCCGTGAATATTCAAACCAATGTACGAAATGAGCAGCCCTATGCCGACATTGTTAATTCAGCCGGATCATTTGATACGTGGCGCCACACGGTTGCTTTTGGCTCGGGGCTCATCAACGACCGCTTCGCTTTTGACGGACGTCTTTCCCAGATCACTTCGAATGGATTTATTGATCGCGGATCATCTGACCTAAAATCGTACTATCTATCGGGCGGATATTATGGAAAGAAAACATTGCTCAAAGCGATCGTTTTTGGTGGACGCGAAATCACTTACCAAAGTTGGTACGGGGTACCAGAGTCGCGATTGAAAAATGACGTAGCGGGCATGTTGGAAACGGCAGCAACAGAGGGCTGGAATGCAGAGCAAACACAAAACCTGCTTAGCAGCAATAACCGCACGTTTAACCTTTACACTTACCCCAACCAAGTAGATAACTACCGACAAGACCACTATCAGTTTCACTTTTCACATCGAGCTTCGGAACAACTTACCGCAAACGCAGCTGTCCATTACACCAGAGGCAGCGGCTTCTACGAAGAGTTTCGGCTTGATGAGGCCTATAGCAGATATGGGCTGGGAAATGTGATGATCGGTTCAGAAATCTTCACCTCTTCTGATTTAGTTAGAAGACGTTGGCTCGACAATCATTTCTACGGAATCACCTGGTCTTTGAACTATGAAAAGGCTGACCTTCATTCCGCTTTGGGAGGTGGATGGAACACGTATGATGGTGATCATTTCGGGGAGATTACATGGTCAGCATTGCCAATGGGAATACCGAAAGATCATCGGTACTATTTCAACAATGGCAAGAAAACTGATTTTAACATCTTTTGGAAAACGAACTACATCTTAACAGAAAAACTAAGCGCATTTCTTGATCTACAGTACAGACGAATAGACTACGGAGCTGCCGGTCTTGAAAACCGTCAGTTCAATTTTAATATTGAGGCAGACTTTAATTTTTTCAATCCAAAAATAGGTTTGACGTATACGCTGGATAGTCAGCAAAATATTTATGCATCCTACGCCATTGCCAATCGTGAGCCCGTGCGCGATGATTTTGTCGATGGTGCTACTACACGAGCCCCTGTGCACGAAAGGTTGGGAAACCTAGAGGTAGGATGGCGCAAAAAAACAGACCGTTATGCATTCAATGTAAACTACTACCTGATGAACTACACCAATCAACTCGTCCTGACGGGTGCGGTCAATGATGTGGGCGCGTCCATCCGCACGAATGTGCCAGAAAGTTATCGGATGGGAATTGAACTAGATGGAACCATTAAACTTAGCGAGAGATGGAGTTGGAATGCCAACCTTACCTTGAGCCAAAATAAAATAAAGAAGTTCACCGAAGTACTATACGACTATGGACAAAACTTTGACGAATACAATGAAGTGACTAATGTTTATGTTGATACCGATATCTCATTCTCCCCATCTGCCATTGCGGGATCGGTATTAAGTGTTGTGCCAGCAAAAGGAATTGAGGTTTCGTGGCTTTCCAAATACGTAGGCGATCAGTTTCTAGACAATACATCAAACGCTAAACGACAAATTGATCCCTATATTGTAAATGACCTGCGAGTCAGCTATTCAGTCAAACCAAGCTTCATGCGCGAACTGTCTGTGAGCGTGTTGATAAACAATATCTTCGATGAAAGCTATGAGTCAAATGGATTTACATACGGTTACTTTGGTGGTCTTTCGAACGCCTACCGCCAAAATTTCTATTATCCACAGGCTGGGCGAAATTACTTGCTGATGCTGGCACTTCGTTTTTAGCCGTGTAAGCTTTTTTCAAAAAGCAAAGGCGTGCTACAAGAGTGATTTAATAGTACTTTTGTAGATGCAACTTATTTTGGATCTTTTCAGGCTTACCCGTTTTTGGAACCTTGCCATTATTGCATTTGCCCAATACTTCACCGCCTATTTCTTGTTTCATCAAGGGCTTCTCGTCTTCGCGGACTTCTGGCTTTTTCTCATCGTGGCATCTACCGTTATGATTGCCGCTGCGGGTTATATTATAAACGATTACTACGACATCAAAATAGACCTCATTAACAAGCCCGATCGCGTGGTGATCGGCAAAACAATTACACGGAGGTACGCCATTTTTTTTCATACCGTCATTTCTGTTGCGGGAGTTGGCAAGGGTCTATTGATCAATTGGAAAGTAGGTGCTGTAAATTTTGTTAGCGTCTTTTTACTTTGGCTCTATTCTAACAACTTAAAGAGACTACCTTTAATCGGCAATCTTGTCGTTGCGCTCCTGACTGGCTTGTCTATTTTTCTTTTGAGTTTTCTTTACGAACAATATCTTCCCTTGGTGATAACGTATTCGCTTTTTGCTTTCTTCATGACATTGATTCGCGAGATTGTGAAAGATATGGAGGATATGAAGGGTGATACCACATTTGGATGTAGAACGTTGCCCATCGTGTGGGGTATTCGGAAGACAAAATCATTTTTATATGGAACCATCCTGGCTTTTTCCTTTTTAGTGCTTTGGCTCGACTACCATCAGTTGAAGCTATCGTGGATCTATTTTATCCCTTTGCTATTTGTCCCCATGTCTATTTTGTTCTATCGATTATTAAAGGCCGATACAAAGAAAGAATTTTTTCAACTAAGCCAGCTGTGCAAAATCATCATGCTACTGGGCATTTGCAGCATGATTTTCGTCTAGTCTATGTCAAATTCTCGTATTTGTATTTTCGCTTCAGGAAATGGCACCAATGCAGAGGCCATCTTCAAACACTTTGAGAACCATCCTACCATTCAAGTCACCCTCGTGCTTTCTAACAATCCAAATGCCACAGTCTTGGCACGGGCAAAAAAATTTGGAATCGAAAGCGGTGTATTTACAAAGTCTGAATTTAGTGAGAGTGACGATGTCGTAAAACGCCTACTGGCTCATCAGATCACCCACATCGTGTTGGCAGGTTTTCTTTGGCTAATCCCAAAGAATTTAATTAGTGCCTATTCCGGAAAAATGATCAACATTCATCCCGCCTTGTTGCCCAAATTTGGGGGAAAAGGCATGTATGGAATGAGAGTTTTCGAAGCAGTGAAGCAGGCAGGTGAAACGGAAACCGGAATTACCATCCACGAGGTAAACGAGCAATATGATAAAGGGAGAATTATTTTTCAAATGCCTTGTGTCATTCTTTCATCTGATACTCCTGAACAAATTGCCAGCAAAATCCATAACTTAGAACATCAACATTACCCTCGCGTGATTGAGCAATGGGTAAAGGCTGTTACCAATCCCTAAACGCTTACTTATGAAAAATCTTACCGTTCCCTTTCTGGCTATTCTAACCGCGTTGGGTTTTTCCGCTTGTCAACCTGCAGCCAAACTTTCAGAAGATAAGATTGAGTCGACTAGTGGAGAATATACCGCCCCCTACTTTGAAGACACTGCACGAGTTAGTAAAATTATCAAGTACACTTCTGTCGTAGATTCGATTTTCGCAAGGTCTGCGAAGCTCAATCATAACCCGGCTATCGCATACGGAATTGTGGTAGATAATAAATTGGTTTACTCAAACAGTGTGGGGTATTCCAATATTGAAAAGAAAATCCCAGCAACTAGTAAAACGCGCTTCCGGATTGCCTCCATGACAAAGAGTTTTACTGCCATGGCAATTCTTAAATTGAGGGACGCAGGAAAGCTTCAATTGTCTGACGCAGCCTCTTTGTATATCCCGGAAATGAAAAACCTAAAATACCCGACTACAGACGCGTTACCCATTTCTATTTTCAATCTGCTTACTATGTCCGCAGGTTTTCCAGAGGATAATCCGTGGGGCGACCGACAACTATCTGATTCAGATGAAGACTTGCTAAAATTAATGAAAGAAGGAGTTTCCTTTTCTAGCCATCCGAGTGAAGCATTTGAATACAGCAATTTAGGTTATGCCCTGCTCGGAAAAATCATTGGCAACGTATCTGGCATGAGCTATCAGCAATATGTAACATCAACTATTTTAAAACCATTGGGCATGAACGACTGTGGCTTTGAATACACCGCCATGCCAGCTGATAAAGTAGCTGTTGGCTATCGCTGGGAAGATCAACAATGGAAGCCTGAAGCACTTTTGAAAGACGGATCCTATGCATCCATGGGAGGAATGATTTGCACCATCGAAGATTTTGCGAAGTACATGAGCTTTCTGCTGTCAGTAACGCCCTCAGCAAATCAAGAAGAAGTGGGGCCGGTAAAAAGAAGTAGCGTGCGCGAAATGCAACAGCCTTGGAAGTTCACCGTTCTGGCACCCAAGCGAAAAGCTCGAAATGGCGAGCCATGTCCGGCCACAGGAAGCTATGGTTTCGGTCTTGGATGGCGTATCGATTGCAGTGGAAGAATAACAGTTTCGCATAGCGGTGGGTTGCCAGGTTTTGGCAGTGTGCATCAGTTGTTTCCTGATCTTGGATTTGGCGTTGTGGCCTTTAGCAATCTCACCTATGCTAGTATGGGAGTCCCTGTGTCGCAAGTAGTAGACACACTCATTGTACTTGCCGATTTAAAAAAGCGGGTAATTCCGGTATCTCCGATTTTAAAAAGAATGCAAGATGATTTGATGAAGGCTTTGCCCACTTGGGAAAGTCGATACGATCATCTTTTTGCTGAAAACTTCTTTCCGGATAAATCAAAAGACCGCTGGCGAAGAGAGACTGCAGATCTGTTTACCAAAATTGGCGCAATCAAAAACGTATCGGCCATGCGGCCTGAAAATCTTCTGCGGGGCACGTTTACCATAACCGGAGAGAAAGGTGAGCTAAGTGTTTTCTTTACGCTGACACCCGAAACGAAACCGAAGATTCAGGAGTTGGACGTATTTGTTAAAGAGTAACGGTTGCCGACTAAACGCTATAGAGCTACCTCCAACCGAAACCCAACTCCGTGATAGTTTACGATCTCTACCTTTGGATCATCCTTTAAATACTTGCGCAGTTTTGAAATAAAGACATCTAAACTTCGCCCCATAAAATAGTCATCATCTCCCCAAACGGTAGTTAAAATTTCTTCGCGCTTCAATACACGGTCTTTGTTTGAACAAAGCAACTTTAACACTTCTGCTTCTTTCTGTGTGAGCGTTTTGTTTCCTGTTATATGATGTAAAGAAAAATTCTTGCAGTCAAAATTGAAATCGCCAATCGAGTAGGAAGCTTCATCCACAGAGTGACTGCCCGCGCCCGTTCTTCGCAAGAAAACTTCTATGCGTAGAAAGAGTTCTTCCATGCTAAAGGGCTTGACCAGGTAATCATCGCCACCGGAATTAAATCCAATAATTTTATCTTCAAGCATCGACTTAGCAGTCACAAACAAAATTGGAACTTCTTTATTCTTTGCCCGGATGGATTGCGCCAAACTAAAACCATCTTTTTTGGGCATCATGACGTCAAGGATACACAAGTCAAACGACTGAGTTTGAAATTGCTGATCACCTTCTTCTCCGTTGGTGCAGAGCGTTACCTGATATCCTTTGTGAATCAGGTTATCCTTTATCACAAACCCAAGGCTGGGGTCATCTTCAACTAGTAAAATATTTGCACCCATCTGACTCATTCAAATTACATTGGCAACACAATCGTAAATATACTTCCGTTACCGGTCGTGCTTTGAACCGAAATTCTCCCCTTGTGCGCTTCCACAATCAGCTTGACATAATTCAGCCCTAATCCAAAGCCTTTTACATCATGCAAGTTGCCTGTCGGCACTCGATAGAATCGCGCGAAAATCTTTTTTTGATTCTCCTGGCTGATGCCGATGCCGTTGTCACTTATCTCAATTTGAATAGATGTCTGGCTGTTAGATGTGGTAATAGATATTCTCGGTTCTTTTTCACAATACTTAATGGCATTGTCTAATAGGTTGCCTATCACGTTTGTAAAATGAAGTTTATCGGCCAAAATATGGCAGTTTGTTGCATTCAATGCAAGTCGAACCTCTCCCCTCTTTGACGCGAGTGCTACTGTGTGATTGCCTACCGCTTCTTTAATTAGTTCATGGATATCCTGTTGCTCCTTTTTTAGGCCAACATCTGCTTTTTCTGTCTGGGCCATTTGCAGTACGCGTTCCACCTGTTGCTTCAACCGCTGACTTTCATTTTCAATAATCGTGGCGTAATTCAACAACCGTTCAGGGTTTTTTGCTATCGATGGATCTTTCAATACTTCAGATGAGATGGCGATGGTTGCCAATGGCGTTTTAAACTCATGCGTCATGTTGTTGATAAAATCGTTTTGAACTTCTGACAGTCGTCTTTGTTTGAGAATCACAAACAGCGTGTACACAAAAAAGAAAATAACCACCAACATCACTATGGAGGAGAATCCCCAAATGCCCATTTGGCTGATCAGGTTGGCTTCAATCTGTGGAAACCGAACGCCAAAATAATAACCGTCCATTTTCAAAGAAGGCAGTTCACTCAAGCTAACCGGTATTTTGTTTTTTGTGGGCGAAATGTAATTGCCCCCAGCCATGCATTGCTCCGAACAGTCATACACGCCATACTGGTAGTCGGCTGTTATCTTTCGTTTGTCAAATTCATTCTTTAACAAAAATCCCAAGAGGTTTGAATCGATCGGGCCATTCACTAAGACGGTAAAATAGTTACTCGACTCCTGATCTACAAGGCTATTGGCCGGCATGGGTGTTTTATTGATTTCGCAGATGCGTGTAGCGACATTCTCCAACGCCAGGTTAACATCGGCATTGAACTGATTCGCTTTCAGATCAAAAGCCTTCCTAACCCAGTATATCTGCGTGGCGGTAATGCCCAAGATACTTAGTGCAGCAAGTGCAATTACAATTCGAAGGGTAAGCCTGTTCACCTTACAAAGGTATTTAGTATTTAAAGCCACTTTGGTACGAAAAATGCCTTTAACAAAGCGTTAACATCTTTTAGGCCTTTTTTAACACCGAAAACCACTTTTAACAGAGATGTTTGTACAGATCAAAATAACCGCTTAAGTTTAACCTAAAATTCGACAACAACATGAGGAAATTACTTTTTTTAGCCGCATTTGCTCTGGTGACAGGCATCGGTTACTCGCAAGAAATGACTGGAACGATCAGCAAGAACGAAGTCAACCCGGCTGTGGCAGCTTTCAATTGGGAGTCTTCTGTACATGATTTTGGAAAAATTAAGCAGGGCATCCCAGTAACACATGAGTTTAAATTCACGAACACAGGCAAAGCACCATTGATTATCGTGAACGCACAACCTTCTTGCGGGTGTACGACCCCTGACTGGACCAAAACTCCGGTAGAACCAGGTGGCTCAGGATTTATAAAAGCAACTTTCAATGCTGGTGTTGCAGGGCCGTTTAACAAGACAGTTACTGTAACCGCTAATGTAGAAGGTGGCTTTGTGCTGCTAACTATCAAAGGCGAAGTATTGGTGGCAGAATAAAGATTCTTTATTGCGAACAAAAAAAGTCAGGTGATGCCTGACTTTTTTGTTTGCTTTATGATCTACTTCATAAGTCGGTCATTTCTATCCACGGCTTAACGACAGTGCCACTAGTTCTTTTGTACGCTTGTTTCCCTCCGTAGAGTAAAATTGTATTAACAGCGCTTTTGTTCAACGCAGAAAAATACTCTAGCCCTTTAAAAAAATCTTGCGACACGGTTTCACCTGCTTTCAACTCCAGGGCTGTAATCTTGCTAGAATTATCCAAGATTATGTCTACCTCATTACCCATCTTATCACGCCAATAAAAAAGATTATCCGCAGCTCCTGAATTAAATCTCTTTTTTAAGAGTTCGGCCAATACAAAATTCTCGAACAAGGCACCTTTAGCAGAATGACTAATGATCTGTTTTGCCTGAACTATACCTAATAGTGAACAAACAAGGCCAGTATCATAAAAATATAGCTTTGGTGTTTTGCTAATCTGCTTATTAAAATTGGTGTGGTAAGGCTTTAAAAGGTAGATAATGTAGCTGCTTTGCAAAACGCTTAACCATGCTGCGACTGTTTTCTGATCAATTCCACAGTCGTTGGAAAAAGAGGTTAAATTCAGAATCTGTCCTGTACGACCAGCGCATAAGCGAAGCAGTTTTGTAAATTGTGAAAGGTTAGCCACATTTTTCAATTGCCTCACGTCCCTTTCCACGTATGTGTTGATGTAATTGGCATACCAGTCTGCGGCACTGACCTTTTTGGTAAGCACTTCGGGATAACCACCGCTTAGAATATGCGATGCAAAATCCGCCCTGTTTTTTTTGCTTTTTTTCAGCTCAGTCATTGATAGCGGAAGCAATTGTAGATAAGCAATTCTACCGGAAAGTGTCTGGGTTATATTTTCTTGCAACAGAAAGTTGTTAGAGCCTGTAAGTATGAATAGTCCCTTCTTTTTTGCTTCATCTAATACTTGTTGAAGATATGAAAATAGATGAGGTGCTCGTTGTACTTCATCGAGTATCGCACCATTTTTAAACTGACCGAGAAACCCACGTGGATCAGTTCTGGCAAACTCCAGGGTGTCCGGATTTTCCAAAGAGACGTATGGTTTTTTTGGAAAGATTGTCTTACAAAGAGTGGTTTTTCCACTCTGTCTCGGCCCTACCACCGCGACACTGCGAAAAGTCTTGGCGAGCCTAACCAACCTTGGTGCTGCTTCACGATCTATCATGCTGCAAGGTAAACTAATTTGGATAAATCCGGAATTTAATTCCGGATTTATCCAATATGGCAAATCTAAAAAGGATGTAAAAACGCATTCCTAAGAGCAACCAAAATGCTCCCGATCAATATTCGGGCAGGTAACTGAGTGCTTGTCACTAAGCGACTACCTCATCAAAGGCCCTTACAAAATTCTTCATTTCATCCTGTGTGCCAATGCTTACACGGCACCATTCTTTTCCTTGATAATCCCAAATACGAATTAGAAATCCTTTTTCATCCAGTTGAGAAAGTATCTTCTTTCCATCCTTAGGTGCAGGGAACAAAACCACATTGGTCAAGGATTTACCATAAAATATCTTCCTTTGATCCAGATAGTCTGTCAATACTCTCCTGGCAACGCTATTCTTCTCGCGCGTCAGTTTCATAAAATCTTCATCCCCTAAGCTAGCTTTAGCCGCGGCTAACGCTGTTTGACTAGGAGAAATCGTGTCACCATATTGTGCTATCTTTTTCAATGTGTCGGGTTGACCCACCAAATAGCCAATACGAAGTCCGGCCAAACCGTAAATTTTTGAAAACGTCTTCGAGACCACTACGTTCGGGTTGTTTTGTACGAGAGACACCATTGATTTTTGTTGACTTGGGTCTAAAAATTCCAAATAAGCTTCATCGGCATACACTAAAGTTTTCTTGGATGCTTCTTCACAAAATCCTCGCACAATGGAGTCAGACACTACTGTACCTGTTGGGTTGTTGGGATTGCAGGAAAATACCAATCGGGTATCGCTTTTAATAGCAGATGCCAATGATTCATAGTTGTGTTCCAGCTTTTCATTGAGATCAACTTTATCCCACGCTGCTTTCATCTGTTGTGCGTAGTTCATCAACAAGGGGAAAGTTGGATAGGCTGATAACACTCGACCGCCTTCGAGTCCATAGGCAATTCCCGTTTGCACAAGTAGTTCGCCAGAACCTGCTCCAATTAGTATAAACGAAGGGTCAACTCCCTCCTTTGCTGCAATGATCTTTTTCAGCTCTTCTAGCTCATTGAACGCATATCTATTTCCGCGAGACAAGCTTTCCATCACTGCCTTCTTGGCTTTCTCTGACGGGCCATAAGGGTTTTCATTCGAGTTCAGCCTGACCTTTTGAGTATCGTTGGTTTTTAGTCCAAAGAATGACCTTTCTGCCTGGCTCATCGGTGCGGCCATCAATTCTTCGGTAAATGTAGACGAGAGTGCTACACCAGCTGTGAGAGCCAATGTTGATTTAAACCAGTCTCTGCGATTGAGTTGAGTTTTCATAGAAATAAAGATTATGAAAACGAATGTACTTAAAATACCATTAACAAGAAATCAACTTGACGGAGGAATAATCCCCATCTTCCGCATCAAAAAAGTGGCATTGGCTTTTTGGGCTACGCCTTTATTGAGTTTGTAATCGAACGTCAATTGGTCGTTTTCAATTTTCCCTTCAAAGCAGGAATTAAATACTTTTTCGGGGAATTGCTGTTCCATATCGCCCAAGGCAATATCGTGTGTGGCAATTAAAACTAACGCTTTTTGTTGTATCAGTTGCTTGATCAATTCTCTTGAGCCTAGTTGCTTGTCTGTTGAGTTCGTGCCTTTCAAAATTTCGTCCAGCAAAAGGAGCATCGGTTTTCCTACACGTAACTCCTCAATAATAGAATGCAATCGGTTCAACTCCGCATAAAAATATGATTGATGCTCTTGGAGTGAATCTGCTGTGCGCATGCCGGTGCGCAGGGCAGCCATGGGTGTACTCCAATATGACGCACAAACGGGAGATCCATTCAATCCCAAAACAAAATTGACCCCAACCGATCGCAGGAAGGTACTCTTGCCCGCCATGTTTGCTCCTGTGATCAGCATTAATCCAGCCGGATCCCCCAAGTCAAAACTATTTGTTACGCACTCCGATGACGGGATCAACGGGTGACCCACCTCGTTAGCAACAAGTGCAAGTTGGTTGTTCAGCTCAGCGAAAGCATAGTTAGGATGGTTGTAATGAAACGTGGCAAACGAAAGCATCGCATCCCATTCGGCCAACGAGTCTGTCCATTTAGGAAGGGATGCCGCATGTTTTTCACGCCACTGCTCCAATCTGCTGACAGTATGCAAATCATATAAAAACAATCCGTTACCGAATAAGCGGGCAATCAAATTCATTCGCGTTTCAAGGGCATTCACCAATTTTGAAAAGGTGTGTACATGCGTTGAAGCTTCTACTGCAATACGTTCATGTTGATTGAGCAATACAGCGGTAAACGATTGATCGCCCATTTGATGAAATAGCTTAGCGTAGTTTTCCAGAACGGATCGGTAACTGGCTAGTTGGCTTTGTAGCCTGGTAATTGGCTTTGAGTAATAAGAAGCGATCGCCAATTGCACCAAAAAAAGGAATAGGAAAACAGATTGAAAAACCGGATTAAAAGCGTTTGCAAAAAGCGACAAACAAGTAATGGCAGGTAGCGCCCAGCGAAGAATCAAAAATGTTCTCTTTCTATAAAATAGATTGGCTGATTTCAACCAACCCCAAAGCGAATCCAGATTAAAATCTACATCCTGAATTTGCTTTCCCACCGCCCAGCACTGCTGGCGGAATTCTATCATCGAGCCTAACTCGCGAATGGCTAGTTGTCGAAGCAGAATAACTTCTTTATTCAACGTAAGATGGGCTAAATCATTAGCCAGTCTATTCTCTCCAAGTCGCGTGGCGCATCGATTAAGAAATTGAAAGAGCGAACTCTTGCCAAAAAGATCTAAGTCATGACTGTAAACATGAGTTGTATCTACATAACGCTGCCCATCGGGAAAATTTGGAAAATCATACCGAACAGCTGCCGCTTCCCATCGATTTAAATCAATAAGGTGCTTTAGAATTTCTCTCTCATTCTCCTTTTTTAGTTGCCGTTGCACCAGAAAGAAAAAAAGCAGAATCGAAAATGGTAGTGAATAGAAAAAAAGCACTTCTTTGAATCCAAGATAGATAAGTGTCAATGCGATCAGCGCAACTATCACGCGAGCAATTGAATAAACCCGAATGGTTTTATCTACTTCACTTATCTTTTTCTGAAAATGATCTACGCGTTGTTGATAGAACTCAGTGGAAGCCATGGTGGGGCTAAATAAAACCCTCGATGATCTTCATCACCTGGGACAAGTAAAGTTCATCGGTGGCATCAAAATCATTCAGTTGATCGCTATCGACATCGAGCACTAATGCCACCTCCCCGTTTTTAAAGGCGGGTAATACAATCTCCGACTTAGAATCTGAACTGCATGCAATATGTCCTGGAAATTCATCAACATTAGGCACCAACATCACTTTCTTTTCCTTCCAGCAAGCACCACAAACTCCTTTACCAAATGCAATACGGGTGCAAGCTATTGGACCTTGAAAAGGGCCCAGTACTAACTCCTGACTACCGGCAGGCGAGCCATTTTGTTTGACTATATAAAAACCAACCCAAAAGAAATTCATCGTTTGCCGCAAGGCTGCCGCTATGTTAGAGAGATTCGCAACCACATCTGGCTCTCCGGCAGTCAACGCTTCTATTTGCGGCACGAGCGTTTTGTAGCGTGCTGCTTTATCAGCTGACTTCTCAATGATGAGTTGTTCGGCCATAGCTAAATACTAGACGTGGGCGAAGATAAATCAGTTTCAGTGCTTTGCACGTCTGAAGGTGGCGGTTCAACAGTGGATTTGCTTTCCTCCTCAGTCTCTTTGAAAAATCGCTTTTGAAACAATAGGATAGTTGCCACGCCCAAAAAGATAGAGGAATCTGCGATGTTGAACACAGGACTGAAAAACAAAAAGTAATCTCCACCAAGTCCAGGGACCCATTCCGGCCATACAAATTCCGCCACCGGGAAAAATAACATATCGATTACTTGGCCATGGAACCATCTTGTTGGTGACCCAATTGGAGCGTTGTCGAGGAATACACCGTAAAACGTACTGTCGATTACGTTCCCAATTGCTCCCCCTAAGATCATGGCAAGGCATACCAAAAAACCGGGGTGCGAGTTTTTCCTGATCATTTGAAATAGGTAATAACTAATTCCAAACATGGCAGCGATACGAAATATGGTTAGCACTAATTTACCAAACTCATTGTCCCATTTGATACCAAATGCCATCCCCGGGTTCAATAAGTAATGAAGCTTGAACCATTCTCCAATCACATTTACTTCTTCGTGCAAATACATGTATTTATGAACCAATAATTTACTGGCTTGGTCTAAGCAAATGATCAACAGCGCAATCAAAAAGTATTTTAAGATTTTCATTATTCAGAATTACTGTAAGCTAATTTTAATTTTCAACACAAATTCGTCCATGTCTACTTCCACCGCGTCCGTTAGGTTCTCTTTAAACTCCAAACGCAGCGATTGTGTTTCGGTGCAGATGTAATCTTTAAATTCCGTAAGGGAAGAAGTGGCTAATTCCTGGTGATTTTCGACTTCTATGGAAATTTTGTCCAATACTTCCATACCCATGTCTTTGCGCAAGTTTTGCACTCGGTTCACAAAATCGCGGGCGATACCCTCACGCTTAAGATCATCGGTAATAGTGATGTCCAATGCTACGGTAACACCGCCTTCTGCAGCCACTGCCCAACCGGGTATATCTTCTGAGCTGATCAATACATCTTCTACAACCAGATCAAATCCATCTTTTGATAGTTTCCCAGCTTTCTCAATGATGGAAATTTCTTCTTTGCTCATTCCGTTAATGACAGCCGATACTTCTTTCATCTTTGCGCCATATTGCTTTCCAAGCTTGGCGAAATTTGGTTTCACCTTTTTAACTAACAAGCCGGAGGCGTCATCTATGTATTCAATCGACTTTACGTTTACCTCCGCTTTGATGATAGCTTCTACGCTGCGCACGCGGTTGGCAAACTTCTCATCCAACACCGGCAATAATATTTTCTGCAAGGGGGTGCGGACTTTTATCTTACTGTTCTTTCTGATTGAGTGGACGAGCGAACAAATCCGCTGGGCATAAGCCATCGAAATTTCCAATTCCTGATCTTTGCGAATAGTCTCGGCCTTCACCAACAACGTGTGGTGAATCGATTCAAACTGAAGAGGCGTGTTGAATTGCTTTGCCTTACTACGAATATTATCAGTCAGGTTTTTATACAGCCACTCACTAAAGAATGGGGCGATGGGAGCCATCAACTGAGCCGTTACCATCAAACATTCGTAGAGCGTTTCATAAGCTGCGCGTTTATCTTCGGATAAAACGAACGAGTCCTCCTTCGCCAAGGCTACAGAGGACAAGGACGATGGTTGCCAAAAACGTTTACGGTTTAGACGAACGTACCAATTGGATACGTGATCGTTCACGAATTCTTGAATGGCGCGAGCTGCTTTCGTTGGTTCATAGTCTTCGTAAGCAGCAGACACTTCTTCGATCAATGATTGTTCTTTGGTGATGATCCATTTATCCAGTGGCGCCAAACGATCAAATGGAACATTATTCATTTCATCTTTTACAAAGCCATCGATATTGGCATACATGGCAAAGAAGGAATACGTGTTCATGAGCGTGCCGAAAAACCTACGCTGCGTTTCTTCGATCCCCGCTAAGTCAAACTTCAAGTTGTCCCATGGCGGTGCATTTTCAATCATGTACCAACGCACCACATCCGCTCCATATTTTCCCAGCGTTGTGTAGGGGTCAACGACATTGCCTTTGCGCTTGCTCATTTTCTCCCCGTTCTTATCCAGCACCAGCCCGGTAGAGATGACGTTTTTAAATGCTACTCCGCCATTGTTCACCTTTTTGTTCACCGCTTTTATTTCTTCACTGCTTTCGCTTATTAAAGTAGCAATAGCGTGCAACGTGAAGAACCAGCCGCGCGTTTGGTCAACGCCTTCCGAGATATAATCAGCCGGATATGAATTTTCAAAAACTTCTTTATTCTCAAATGGATAGTGCCACTGCGCGTAAGGCATGGCGCCAGAGTCGAACCAGACGTCTATCAGGTCCGTCTCCCGATACATTGGTTGACCACTGTTGCTTATTAATACTATTTCATCCACAAATGGCCTATGCAAGTCCATGGTCCATTGACCATCGACCATCGACTGCTGCATCAACCCTGCTTTAACAGATTTTGCTACTTCGTATCTGAGTTCAGACTGAGAGCCTATGCAAATTTCTTCTTTCCCGTCCTTCGTTCTCCAGATCGGCAATGGCGTTCCCCAATAACGTGAGCGCGATAAATTCCAATCCACCAAATTCTCCAGCCAATTACCAAAGCGACCTGTTCCCGTTGACTCGGGTTTCCAATTGATGGTTTTGTTGAGCGCCACCATCTTGTCTTTCAGTGCAGTGGTTTTGATAAACCATGCATCCAGCGGATAATACAATACGGGTTTGTCAGTGCGCCAGGAGTGCGGATAGGTGTGCTCGTACTTCTCTACTTTAAAGGCTTTGTTCTCTTCTTTTAAAATGATGGAGATGATAACATCGGTATTTTTGTAATCCGGATTCGTTTCATCCTCATCGGTGTAGTTCTTTACGTAAAAATCATCTGCACCAAGTGGCTTGTGGGTTTTAATATTATACTTGGCGACACCTTCCTTCAGTTGCTCGCCAATTACGGAAATGAATTTTCCCTTTTTATCAACGGTTGGCAATTCATTACCGGCTTCGTCTTTAATGGTGAGGGCAGGAATTCCATTTTGCTTTGCTACCCGAAAGTCATCGGCACCAAAGGTGGGTGAAATATGAACTACTCCTGTTCCGTCTTCAGTGGTAACAAAATCGCCAGCGATAATTTGAAAGGCATTTTCAGCAGAATAGAATGGTTGTACGTAAGGCATCAACTGTTCGTAGCGAAGACCGAGTAAATCTTTGCCAGTAATTAGATAACAATCAACTGCGGTTTTACGCTCTTGCTGATCATAAACTTGAATTAGCTCAGTTTCATTCCAAAGAAATTCAACTGCATAAGGATTACTAAACAATTGTTCTGCATGTTCTTTTGAGCCAACATTGAAATAATTGGTAAACCTATCTTTAGCTAGAATTACATTAACTGGCTTATCAGTATACTTATTTCTAGTTTTGACAAGAACATACTCAATACCAGAGCCAACTGCTAATGCAGTATTAGATGGTAATGTCCAAGGAGTAGTGGTCCAGGCCAACACGAAGACATCTCCTTGTACATGCTTAAACAGGAATTCTGATTTGTCATCACGCTTTAATTTAAACTGCGCCACCACCGAAGTATCCTTCACATCTTTATAGCAACCCGGTTGGTTCAACTCGTGCGAGCTAAGCCCGGTGCCGTCTGAAGGAGAATAAGGTTGTATGGTATAGCCTTTGTACAACAAACCTTTGTCGTAGAATTTTTTCAAAATCCACCACAGCGATTCAATGTATTCTTTTTCGTAAGTAACGTATGGGTTTTTCAAATCTACCCAATAGCCCATCTTGGTGGTGAGATCATCCCACTGATCTTTGTACTTCATCACCGTTTCGCGGCACTTCTTGTTGTAGTCCTCGATCGAAATCTTCTTGCCTATGTCATCTTTGGTGATGCCCAATTCTTTTTCCACTTGCAGTTCCACCGGCAACCCATGTGTATCCCACCCGCCTTTGCGCTTTACCTGAAAACCCTGTAGCGTTTTATAGCGACAAAAAATGTCCTTGACGGTGCGCGCCATCACGTGGTGAATACCGGGCGTGCCATTGGCAGACGGTGGCCCTTCATAGAAAGTAAAGGCTTTGGCACCTTCGCGGTTGCTCACCGATTTTTCAAAAATCTGGTTCTCCTTCCAAAATTCCAGCATCTCGCTGGCGATGGTAGCGTAATTGAGTTCTTTGGCTTCTTTATACTTACTCACGGATACTGAAAAATAGGGCGCAATTTAGTAAGAATAAGGGATTTGGCAGTAAGTTCTTACACTCAACTCGAACAGAATTTCAAGAATAAATCCATACCTTAGTTCCGAGTCGACTAGGCCTACAAAACCAACTTCAAAAGAACAGGCGTTACTGACTGGCGTAGTCGCCTATTTTGAACAGAACATTTTTGAAATAAAATCTTAATTGTTTAGAAATCATCAAACCATTTCCTATTGATTGAGATATGTTCTCTTAGTTCAATATCAATACCCAAATTAAGTTCTTTTAATTTTTCAGCAATTTTTTCCCCATCCATTAAGTCAATCGCTGGGGCTCCATCTCTGTTAGCTTCACGGATTGCATCTCTTGTAAATGTTCCAGTCGTAATGAATAGGCCTTTATCTGTTCTTCCAACCATCGCACCTCTAAAGTCTCTGATTTCACCGGAAGAAACCTTTCCTTTATATCTCTTACATTGAAAAATAATATGAAAACTTAGGATGCCATTAATTTTTGCAATACCTCTCCCATCAATACCACCATCACCAGTTTTCCCAATTACTTCAACTTGAGAAAATCCTTTTTCTCTTAGTATTCTTTGGATAAGTCTTTCAAAAGAACTTGGAGATAACTTCTCTGTAATAATTTCAATAACATCCTTCTTCCATTTTTCTGTTTCTGAAAGTTCTTCTTCGGCTTCCTGCTCTTCTACTTTTTTTATTTTGTTTTTAGACTCGATTGCAACTCCAATTGGATTATCTCCATTAAGAACCCAAATGCCTTTTCCTCCTTTTGTTAATATTCCTTTATTTTTCAATACTGTTCTTACCCATGCCAAATTGTATTGTAATTCCGATTGCCCAGTTTTCCCATCAATTATCTCCAACAAAGAATCACTTAGTTGCAAGTCTTCAACAATTGCTTCATAAATTTCATCTGTATTGGCTGAACCTCCGAGCTTCTTAATTGCTTCAATTGTTGGAGACATTAGCTCATTTCGTGTTGGCAGATTTTTCATTCCTTTGAATAGATTGATAGTGGTTATTTAAAGACTTTACTAATGAGTAGCCAATTTCAATTTCAAAGTTAACAGGAAAAGTTGTAGCCATTTGCTTGTATTGAACCCAAAAAGGCAACTGCCAAGCTACATATACACAAACTCCCCCTGCGAAATTTTTACCGTCACTTGCTTTTTTTCGTAGGATTCAACTCTTCCGATAATCTGCGCCTCTACACCAAATGACCGACTAATGGAGATGACTTGCTCGGCCATTTTTTCTGGTAAATAAATTTCCATGCGATGACCCATGTTAAACACCTTGTACATCTCTTTTAGGTCTGTACCGCTCACCTCGTGAATCAATTTAAAGAGCGGTGGTATCTCAAACAGATTATCTTTTATTACATGTAGCTTGTCGATGAAGTGCAATACTTTAGTTTGCGCTCCGCCACTGCAATGCACCATCCCGTGAATGTGTGCACGCATTTCTTTCAGCATGGCAATCATGACGGGTGCGTAGGTGCGCGTGGGTGACAACACAAGTTTGCCAATATTTAAGGGCGTTGCTGGTAGTTGATCGGTGACCAAATACTTACCGGAATAAACCAACTCTGCAGGAACCGATGGGTCATACGACTCCGGATATTTCTTTGCATACACATTACTAAAAACATCGTGGCGCGATGAAGTCAGTCCATTGCTACCCGTGCCACCATTGTACTCTGATTCATAAACGGCCTGCCCATAGGAAGCTAACCCAACAATGACATCACCGGCCTCAATATTTTTATTGTCGATCACTTCGTCTCGCTTGAGGCGAGCCGTTACGGTGCTATCGACAATGATGGTGCGAACCAAGTCGCCCACATCTGCCGTCTCTCCACCCGTGCTGGAGATCGTCATGCCGTGCGAGCGAAGCATTTCTAATACCTCTTCAGTACCTGTAATTAGGGTGCTGATCACTTCGCCCGGAATTTTGTTTTTATTTCTGCCGATGGTTGATGAAAGAAGAATGGGTCCGGTGGCGCCTACACACAATAGATCATCTACATTCATAATGATGGCATCTTGTGCTATGCCCTTCCATACGCTGAGATCGCCCGTCTCTTTCCAATAAATGTAAGCAAGGGAAGATTTGGTGCCTGCCCCATCTGCGTGCATGACCGTGCAATAATTTGGATCGTTTGCCAGCAAATCAGGCACGATCTTGCAAAAAGCATTTGGATAAAGTCCTTTGTCTATCTTTTTGATGGCTTCATGCACATCTTCCTTGGAAGCTGAAACACCGCGTTGATTATATCGATCTGACACAGAAAAAAATTATGGACAAAGGTGCTAATAGATTTTAGATTTCGAAAAGACCGGGGTCACTCAGAGCAAATAACGAGCAAATGCGTAAAGTCCCAAGACTAACATAATAATACCCGGTAGCATCTTAATGACGATGTTTTGCTGCACATACCGCGACAAGCGGTTCGCCAGAAAAATAAATAACGTGAGCAATAGCATGGCCCCCACGGATGTGCCCAACACATAACTGTGAACAAGCCCCTGAGTTGAAAGGTCGACCCAACCCTGCGCCTTAAAGTAGGCAGTGGCACCCATCCAATAAGGAATAGCCATCGGGTTGAGCAAACTCAAAACAATCCCTCGCCTGAATCCGCTTTCGCTAAACTTGACCGAAAAGGTAGACGGTTTTCTGGATGCCCAAAGGGTAAACAGCCCAAGTGCCGTCATAACAATGGCCGTGATCAATTGAAAATTCTCGATGATAAGTGGAGAGGAAGTCAACCAATCTTCAAAAGCAACAGCGATCCACGCATAGGGGTATTCAATAATGGAAACCGCAAGAGCAAATCGCAGTGCCACGCCCATCTTTTTGTCCAATCCTAGCTGAAGAACTGTGACATTGAGTGTGCCTGGTGGAATAGAACCAATGAAACTAAAAACCAATCCGGTTAAAAAAACTTGAAGGTAGAGAAACATGAAGCGAAAGGTACGAGTTTACGAGGTACGAAGTAAGACCAGAAGCCTTAAAAACATCTTACCTATCCTACTTTCATTTTAAATTTTTGGTAGATCGCGCGCGCCTCACGAAACGACAGATAGTCAACACCACGGGCGTGATTTTCTTTACTGATCCGGTACATGTTATTCCAATGGGTGATCAGGTCCGAAATACCTTTCCACAGTGAAGCTCCAGGATGATAAATGTGCGCGGGTTCGGCTCCACACCCATTCAATTCAACAATCTTTACACGGCCGTCTTCTAAATTTTGCAGTGAGGCGCAGCGCAAGTCGTACCTGCCAAAGTAAAAACCATCGATCTGTTTGCTGATTCGGTCAAAAGAAGCCGAGAGCTTCTCATTGATCAGGTGATTTTGGTTTAGAAAAGTAGTGCCCAGACAATGATTGCCGATCGATACTAATTCCATCTTCTCACCCATTGGCAAAATAGTTTGAAGCCGATTTGAATAGGTAGTTTTTAACACATCCCATTGCAACATGGCCCTGTCTTTTTTCCGGATTAGTTCTTCAAGCGTTTGCATTCCATCGCCTTCCACCGACAAAAACTCCTTGCCCGTAACTGAATTCACAAATCCGTTTTCCTGACTGGGAAAGCGGAGATAGAACACGCCAAACTCTAGCGGCAAGTCGACCAGTTCCTGAATGATGAAGTCAAGCCGGATCTCACTCAGGTATTGCCTCGCTTCTGCCTCGGACGTGATTTTTCTAACCATCCACCCGCGCTCGCCCAGATCAGGCTTGAAGATGAGTGGGAAGGTTAGTCCATTGATCCTTAGAAGACTCATCAACTCCTCTATGGAAGAGGGTGATCTAACAAGTAGCGTTTTCGGTTTTACTTCATCAGGCACTAATTGTAATACGTCATATTTTGATTCTCCCATCATACCACCTGTGAGGATGCCTGGGTTAGACGCGGAAAAATAGAATAGTGATCTTTCTTTAACCGCATACCAGAGCCATAGTAAGATAATCGGAGCCTGGATGATTCCGAATGGCCAATACTCCCAATGAAAGAGCTTCACAAAGAAATTTCGCACAGAAAAATAAAGATGGTGGTAAGATTATCGCTGCTGAAGTGCTGTTTCTGACTTCTTATGGCGAATGGTTGAAACGGCTACTCCAAAATCAGGTGGCAAAAATACATAAGGAGCCACTTCTAACACTCCAATTTTCATGATCGCCATATGGTGAACCGCATGTTCAATATTATAAACCAATTCGCGAAAAAAATTAGAGGCCACTACAACCGTTTCTTCTGTATCCTGATGATAGCCAACCTCCAGCTGCAGGGGCTGGTCAGCTTGGCACGCCAAAATAAACTCTTTGATTTTTTGAATCGCGTGCAGCGCTAAAAACCGGTCAGTCTCAATTAACTTGTCATGTTGGCGCTTGTCGTAATTCACCCTACCCTGCTCAAAACCCTGTTCCAGACAGATAAAAAACTCGAGCGTGTGGCGGAGATGTTGGCCAATGGTTGACTGACCCAGCGTCTTGACAGGCCGACAAAAGTCCTCGTCTTTTACTTGATGGAGAAGGTCGGAAAGCTGATTTAGAATAGCGTTACTGGCGATAGAAAGTTGCATGGGCCTCTTTGAAGCTCTAAAGTTAGATAATTTAAACTACCCTGTTTTGCCGCTCATCGAAATACTGACACGAAAGAAGAGATCATGACCCACCCCCAAAGCCTCGCAAAGTTGGGGTTAACTGGCCGGGCGTAATGTCGCCTAGCCTACAAAAAAGTAAATCTCCGAAATCCACTCTTTTTTTACCCAGATAATACACCAGAGGAAAATAAGAACTTCTCCTAATTGACGAATCCTTCCTAACGTCAGGATTGTCAGGGTTTAACCCTGACAATGAAAATCATCAAGTTAAAGTGTTAGAGTAAGAGCTAAGTTATTGATTTTCATTCGTCAAATTATGCAATAGTCTTTTCTATTGCATAATTACGGTTTAATTTTGTCGCTCTCAAAAAAAGACTTTATGGCATTTACATCCTCCTCAGAACTGCATCAGGCTCATCAGGTAAAAATCAAACAGGTATTTGAAGAAGTGGCCAAAGTGGTGGTAGGCCAAAGCTATATGGTAAATCGCTT
The DNA here is from genome assembly GCA_020403045.1 of Cytophagales bacterium. Taxonomy (GTDB): domain Bacteria; phylum Bacteroidota; class Bacteroidia; order Cytophagales; family Cyclobacteriaceae; genus ELB16-189. The sequence goes on along the minus strand of JADBYK010000027.1, from coordinate 22,500 downwards.
GTTAGTCGGGCTTTTCACCAATGGCCATGTTTTGCTGGAGGGTGTTCCGGGATTAGCGAAGACGTTAACGATTTCCACGCTGGCAAAGGTATTGCACCTCGATTTTCAACGGATACAATTTACCCCTGATTTGTTGCCTGCGGATTTAGTGGGCACGATGATATACAATCAAAAAGACGGAAAATTTGAAGTAAAAAAGGGGCCTATTTTTGCCAACATCATCCTGGCTGATGAAATCAACCGGTCTCCGGCCAAGGTGCAGTCTGCCTTGCTGGAAGCCATGCAAGAAAAGACGGTAACGATTGGTGAAACCACCTTTAAGCTAGATCGCCCATTTTTAGTACTTGCCACACAAAACCCGGTTGATCAGGAAGGAACCTACCCGCTGCCCGAAGCACAGGTAGACCGTTTCATGATGAAGGTGTTTGTAAACTACCCCACCAAAGAAGAAGAGTTGGAGATCATGCGCAGAATATCCAACATGCAGTTTGGCTATGAGGTAAATACCGTGTTGACCAAAGAAGATATTTTCGCCATTCGCGAAGAGGTGAACAAAGTAAAAATCTCGGAGTCGTTGGAAAAATACATTATCGAACTGGTGACGGCCACACGCAAGCCAAAAGAATACAAGTTGGATCATGAATCGCAATACATTCAGTTCGGAGCCTCGCCTCGTGCCAGCATTAACTTGAACCTCGCCTCGAAGGCGGTTGCCTACATGGAAGGACGTGACTATGTGTTGCCCGAAGATATTAAGGAAGTAGCGCTGGACGTTATGAACCATCGCATTTTGCTAAACTATGAAGCCGAAGCCGACAACGTAAAAACAGCAGATATTGTAAAAGCACTGCTGCAGAAGGTGCCGATCAGCAAGTAGTTCAAGACTCAAGATTCAAAATTTGTTAGGAATTGGATGAGCGTCATTTTTGAATTTTGAATCTTGATTTTTGAGTCCATTACATTAACCAAACATTACTTTCTTTAATTTAAGATCAACAGAATGTTATGCGGTTTTATCGCCTAACTGATTCAATTTCAGTGGTGATAGAACCAAGCACAATATTTCATTGCGCATCGAAGTAATGTGCTAACAACCTTTAGCTTGTCCCCTCTTAACAATTTCATAACACTACCGACCAGATCAGGTAATATGCCCTAGCGACCTTTGTGCAAATTAAATAGTTATGCAAAAGATCTACTTTTTGGCTTTAATGGTTCTTTCTCAGCTTGCTTTTTCTCAGAGCGGAACGATTAAAGGAAAGATAAAAGATGAAAAAACCGGGGAGGGCATTATTGGAGGTAACGTTATTATAGAAGGAACAGCCATTGGAGCATCTACCGATGTAGATGGTAATTATATAATACCTAAAGTTAAAGCCGGAAAGTATAACATTCAGATCACATACGTTTCCTATAAAACTAAGGTTATTCCAAATGTAGAAGTGTACCCAGATCAAATTACAGTCTTGAACACAGGTATCGAAGAGGATGCCCTTGAATTAGAATCGGTAACTATAACAACAAAGGGGCATAGCGACACTGAAATTTCGATCGTTAGTGAAATTAAAACAAGCCAGTTGGTGGTAGTTGGAATTTCCGCGCAGCAAATATCAATGTCTCAAGATAGAGACGCAGCGCAAGTGGTGAAACGCATTCCAGGCGTTACCATTTTAAACAACAAATTCGTAAACGTCCGTGGACTCAGTGAGCGTTACAGCACCGTGTTGTTAAACGGTGTGATTGCACCAAGCACTGAAGTAGATTCAAGAGCGTTTGCTTTTGACTTGATTCCCAGCAATATGATTGACCGTATGCTAGTTTACAAATCCGGTGGCGCTGATTTACCTGGGGATTTTGCAGGTGCTGTAATCAATATTGCTACCAAGAGCGTGATTGATGAAAATGAGCTTTCGGTAAATTTCACAACTGGTTTCCGGGCGGGCACTACATTTGAGAATTTCAATACAGAGCGCGGAAGCAACACTGATTGGTTAGGTTTTGACAATAACTATAGAAGCTTACCAAGCTCATTCCCGTCAAATAATCTTTCCGTTTACACAAAGGATTTATCCTCTTTCAGAAACAGAACAACTATTGCCAACGCTGGAACAAGTCTTAACAACAATTGGGCGGCCATTCAAGGGACCGCAGCTCCTGACTTAAGGACGACCATTAATTTCTCTAAATCCGGATCTATTGGTAAGATGAAACTTGGAAACACCACCTCGTTGAGTTTTTCAAATACTCGCCAGCGGTTGCAACAGGAGAACTACTATTATGAAGCCTACAACTCACAAGTAGGCACAAACCCAAGCAGAAGATACATCTACAGAGACAATAGAGATGCAACCAATGCAAGAATAGGAGTGATCAGTAACTTTATTTTACAAGTTAATCCCTCTCATATTTTTGAATTTAGAAATCTCTACAATCAACAGGGAACTAGCCAAGTCACTGCTAGAACAGGCCAAGAAGATATTTTGAATCTAGACGTTAATAATTTAGGGTTAAATTACACTGAACGTTCCATTTACTCTGGTCAATTTAGCGGCAAGCACAGTTTTTCAGATCGGATCAATTTGAATTGGGTATATGGATTTTCTAACACTGACGGAAATCAACCTGACTATAGAAGAATTAGGTCACAACGATCAATTGGCTCTACAGATCCATTCTCAATTGTGCCGTCAACCGCGGGTAATGCAGCTGATGGACGTTTTTTCTCCACCTTAAATGAGAGGGTTCATAGTTTTTCAATCAATCTGGATTACAAACTCAATCCAGATGCAGAGCTAGATAGACAATCCAAAATTTCTGCCGGATATTATGGTGCACTAACTGATCGCAGTTTCAACGCACGCACATTTTCGTATGGAGCATTTCCAAATCAGGCACTACCTCCCGAATTTTATCAGGTTGGTTTTGATCAAATCTATACGCAAGCAAACCTAGGTAATCCAAACGATGCGGCAGGTAGCACCAATTATGCAAAGTTGATTATCAATGAAGGCACGAACCCATCGGATGCCTATACCGCCCAAAATATTTATCATGCGGGATATTTAAACTTCTTCAAGGCAATTGATAAGCTTAAGATGACTGTTGGCGCAAGAGTTGAATACAACCAGCAAAAGTTGAACTCCGCGGATGACAAAGGACTGGTAAAAGTTGACAACCCTATTACAAGCTACTTGCCATTTCTAAATCTTTCGTATAACTATTCTGAAAAAGCATTAGTGAGATTAGCCTATAGTAAAACACTTAACCGCCCCGTGTTTCGTGAGTTGGCACCCTTTAACTATTATGATTTTGATAGAAATGCCAATACCTATGGTTTCGACAGTTTAAAAATAGCGGATATCCATAATGTCGATTTGCGCTGGGAGAAGTACCCTTCGGCATCTGAGAATATCTCGTTCGGAGTTTTTTACAAGCACTTCATAAATCCCATTGAAAGCCGCCTTCAGCAAGGGTCAAATATTATCTACACGTTTATTAATGCTGAAACGGCAACCAGTTTTGGAGCAGAAGTTGATTTTAGAAAATCCTTAAATGGCATGACCAAAAGTGGTTTTGTAGATAAATTGAGCTTAGTGTTCAATGCTGCTGTTATAAAGAGCATGGTTACGTTACCCGCTAGAGCTTCCAATCAAGATAAGGAGAGAGCGATGCAAGGCCAATCACCTTATGTTATAAATGGTGGTCTTTTGTATAACAACATCGAAAGGGGCCTTCAGATAAATGTTGCTTATAATGTTTTTGGAAAGCGTATTTTTGCGATTGGTGATTTCAATCAGCAGTCTGGCAATTCCTTAAACCCAACCCAATACGAAATGCCTCGTAACCAAATTGATTTGACTATTTCTAAGGATTTTGGAAGAAAATTCAATGCAAAGCTGGGCATTCAAGATATTTTGAATGAAAAATATCAGTTGATTCAGGATACAAACAGTGACAAACAGATAACCGGGTTTGATGATCCGATTCAAGTCTATAGACCTGGCCAATACATCACGCTGGGGTTCACTTACAAGGTGTGGTAATCGAACACGATCAAATATAAAAAGAGCGGATTTACATCCGCTCTTTTTGTTTCTGTAAATACAATCTTAACTGTCACGTAACATTACCTTAACGTCTTAAGGGTACTTTTACAGAATAAAATGAAACAAAAACTCATGAAAAAAATTAGAAAAAACTTACTTGCCCTTTCGCTTTGCGGGCTGGCAGCAATTGCATTCACGCTATCCTCTTGTTCGGAAAAAGATCCAGTATATGCAGGGCCAACTATTTCAGTTGACATTATTGCCTCTAACCCTGGTAAAATCCAATTTCTGGTTGCCGTAACTGCTCCAGCCGGCTTGAAAGATGTTGCCGTAGGGGACAACATAAAAACCTACACAGCCGACAAAACCTCTGACATTTATACTTTCGACTATACGGGTACTGCAACCACTCTAACTTTTACTGTTACCGATGTAAAGGGCAGAACTGCTGATGAGACAGCTGCGATAAAGCCAATACAAGTGGTGGATACCAATATCACTTCTGATGTATCATGGGCAAATGATAAACAATACCTTCTAAAAGGAAACATTTTTGTGACCAATAATGCGAAACTAACGATCGCTCCTGGTACCATCATATTAGGTGATAAGGTTTCAAAAGGTTCGTTAATAATTGAGCGAGGATCTCAATTGATTGCTGCCGGTACAGCTGCGCTGCCTATTGTGTTTACTTCATCAGCGCCCGCTGGATTCAGAAACTATGGCGACTGGGGTGGTTTAGTTATTTTGGGCAAGGCGGTTAACAATCAAGGTGCGAATGTAAATATTGAAGGTATTACGGCAGGAAACCTAGGTCAATACGGTGGTACACTAGACAATGACAATTCCGGAACGATTACCTATGTTCGAGTTGAGTTTGCTGGAATCGCTCTTTCAACAGATAACGAACTGAATGGCGTTACCCTTGGTAGCGTAGGAAGCGGAACAAAATTTGATCATGTGCAAGTTTCTTATTGTGGTGATGATAGTTTTGAATGGTTTGGTGGAAAAGTAAATGCTACTCACCTGATCGCTTACAGAGGTTGGGATGATGATTTTGACACAGACTTCGGATATTCAGGTAAAGTTCAATTCGCAGCTTCTTTCCGCGACCCGGATATCGCTGATAAATCAGGATCCAATGTTTTTGAGTCAGACAATGACGGCAATGGATCTACCAACACCCCTCTTACTTCCGCCATTTTTGCAAATGTTACTGCGTTTGGCCCGCTGGCCTATGCCCGATTAAGTAGCGGAGCATTGAGCAACGGAGCTGTTAGCGCGAATTATCAAAATGGTGCGCATATTCGCAGAAACACTGCGCTTCAAATTTGGAATTCTATTATCGTTGGAGCAGGAACTACTGGCAACTTCCCCTTCCGTTTCACCAATAGCTCCGGAGGAGGCGCCAATACTGCCGCTGTTGTGAAGGGAAATTATATTGCACGTGCGGTAAGTGCTACTGCTTTAACCCCAACGTCTGGCGCTACCGATAAGGGCTATGTAGTAGACAATTTTGCAACTGACAATACAGTCGAAAGCCCCTTGAACAAGGTTGATCTATCAGCATTGTTTACCGGTTTAACAGGCGCAGCAGACATTAACAATCCTAAAGCGACTGTTGTATTGGCTAACAATTCAACATTGGCCACAGGCGCTATTGATCTTACATCTGCCGGGCTAACACAAACGTCTTACAAAGGCGCTGTTGGCACTACCATCGGATGGTTAGGTGAAACATGGGTGAACTTCTCACCTCAGACCACTCAGTACTAATTCTCTTACTTTTAAAACAAAAAAACCCAGATATTTGTCTGGGTTTTTTTTATCTCCATGAAATTCAAAATTTTTGCCCTTTATCTAGCCATTTTCGGGCTCACAATTGCGTGTGCTACAAAGGATAGGAAATATAGCCCGAGTGATTGTTTGCCTATCGACAAACAAAATCAAATTTTGAAACAGATGGTGCGCTATTCAAATAAACTTGCGCCAGAGGCAACCCATAAAACAAAGTTTAACACTGAATTCAATTGGTATTATGAAAGAGCAATGAATGAATCAAAAATTCTTTACTGCAAAAAAGAGAATGACATTTATCAAATGCTTGTATCTAAAAAGGCCAGAAGCGTGACTCCGATGGAAGAGGGAATTGCAATCAAAGTAAAGCTTAACCAAAAAGACAGTTTAGTTTACTATGAGGAAGTCTTTAGAATGTGGAAAATGCCAGCAGACAGTTTGATTAGCCGGGGTAAGTATTTGTTTGACCGATTGGTCAATAAAGAAGACCTTACTATTTACTACTCTAAATTCCAGAAAGACAGATTTATTGAATTTCCTGACCAACGGTTTTCATTTGACGTTTCGAAAAGGAGATGGAGAGATAGCGAGCTAGATACTTTACGGCTAAAGTAACTTTTAGGTCAAAATTAAGAGCTAAACAGCCCCCGTTTGTATTTCAGCCTGCAGTTTAAATCAATCGTTTTTTTCAAAGCCAATCACAAGAAGAATACATCGAATTCCCGGACGAGATTAATTATTATGATGCGAATGAACGACAGTGAAAACAACGTGAGTTTAGTCATTAACATCATGCTTAACCTGTGTCAAAATTCGAAATGTATTAGATTTTTTAAGCTCTAAGTTTTAATTCCCATCCACTGTTAATTCTTTTTTAATTCAATGTTAAAAGCATAACTGTTTGGTTACGTGCTGTAAAATTTGAATTAACATTCACACTCTACCTTTCGAAAAATTGAACAGGAGCGTTGAAAAAGATTTTATTTACCGTTGGTTCTTACAACCAGGTCACCCAGATGCATGCCATCGCCTCGCATCTACCGGAATACGATTGTTACTTCAGCCAGTTTTATAGCGACAATTTCGTTTTACAGTCTCTGGTAAAAGCTGGGGCAGCTGAGCATACGATTTTGTCGGGTGGCTTCAAAAACTCGTCCGACCGATATCTTCAACAACACGGACTGAAAAATGACTACCAACAATTGGCCTATGATAATCAGTACGACTTAGCTGTCGTATGCAGCGACTTGTTGGTGCCTAAGTCCATTCGTAAAACCAAAACAGTGTGGGTGCAAGAAGGCATGACCGACCGATTGACACCTTGGTCGAAAGTAGTTAAATGGCTGGACATGCCGCGCTACTGGGCCTTCAACACTTCATTAAACGGCACTTCTGATTTATGCGACATCTATTGCGTGGCCAGCGAGGGATACAAAGATCATTTTAAAAAACTGGGCACCGACCCGACTAAATTAATTGTTACCGGCATGCCGAATTTTGACAATGTAGAGGCTTTCGCACACAACACCTTTCCACATCGGCATTTTGTTCTTGTTGCTACCTCTGATATTCGAGAATGCACGGGTTTTGAAAACCGCCCTCAGTTTATTCGCAATTGCGTGGCCATTGCCAATGGCCGTCAACTGATTTTTAAACTTCACCCCAACGAAAAGAAGGAGCGGGCCATCCGCGAAATAAAAGAAAATGCACCGCAGGCGCTAATTTTTACAGAGGGCAACATTAACCACATGATCTTCCATTGCGAAGAGTTGATCACTCAATATTCTACGGTTGTTTATGTAGGCATCGGTTTAGGTAAAAAAGTACACTCCTTTTTTGATGTCGCTGACTTGCGCAAAAAAGCACCCGTCCAGAATGGTGGCCGTTCGGCAGAACACATTGCCGAAGTTTGCAGACGTTACATTGAAACAAATAAGAGCAAACGTCAATTTTTGAAACAGGAATTACCAACAGTGGAAGCTTCCTATCAAAAAATAGCCTGCTGATGATGAGCCGCGAAAAAAGTGTCGTAACGATTGTTCAAGCACGCACAAGTTCTACGCGCTTGCCCGGCAAAGTGTTGTTGTCGCTATGCGGGGATACATTGTTAGCCCGAATGATTGAACGCGTTTCGTTGGCAAAACAAATTGGAAAAATAGTAGTGGCAACAACGACAAGTGATGAAGACGCACAAATTGTAGAATGGTGTGTGAGGAACCAGATTGAAGTATACCAGGGCAGTAAATCTGATCTACTAGATCGCCATTATCAGGTTGCAATAAAATACAGGGCAGACGTTGTGGTAAAAATTCCTTCCGACTGTCCGTTGATTGACCCGAACGTCATTGACAAAGTAATTAAATACTATTTGACTAACGAAAATAAATTTGACTACGTCAGTAATCTCCACCCTGCCACGTTTCCGGATGGAAATGACGTAGAGGTGATGTCGTTTGCTGCGCTTGAACAAGCTTGGGAGAATGCAACCGCTACCATGGAATTAGAACATACGACACCCTATCTCTGGGAGAATCCAAATAATTTTAAAATTGGAAATTTAGTCTGGGAGACCGGGCTTGATTATTCAATGACTCATCGATGGACGATCGATTACCCGGAAGATTATGAATTTATAAAGCAAGTCTATGAAAGGCTTTATCCAATAAATCCAAAATTTTCCTTGACCGATATTCTTCAACTTTTAAAAACCGAACCAATGCTCAAAAAAATCAACGAAAAGTGGGTGGGTGTGAATTGGTATAGAAATCATTTGCATGAACTGAAAACAGTTGGGAAAGAACAGACAAGGGTTTTGGTTGGGGCTTAGGTGGCGAAAGTGCTGCGAGAGAATAGAAGTCAGAATATAGAAGTCAGAATATAGAAGTCAGAATATAGAAGTCAGAATATAGAAGTTAGAATATAGAAGTTAGAATATAGAAGTCAGAATTAAGAAGTCAGAATTAAGAAGTCAGAATTAAGAAGTCAGAATTAAGAAGTCAGAATTAAGAAGTCAGAAGTCAGAATAAGAAGTCAGAATAAGAAGTTAAATGTAAAAAGGGAGAAATTGGAAATAAGAAGTAAGATAGTAGTATCATATTAAGGTCAAATCTTCAACACTTAAATACTTCAATACATCAACACCTCAACACCTCAACACCTCAACACATTAACACCTCAACACCTCAACACATCAACACCTCAACACCTCAACACATTAACACATTAAAACATTAAAACATCAACACATTAGTACATAAAAATGACTAACAACGAACTAAACGAACTAGCGCTAAAAGTAAGAGAGAACATCGTTCGACTATCTACAGATGGCGGTTGCTTTACAGGGGCTTCTCTTTCATGTGCAGACTTGTTTGTATTTCTATATTCCAAATTCTTGAATATCTCGCAAGAAAATTTAGAAGACCCCAACCGCGATTATTTATTTCTGTCGAAGGGTCATGACGTACCCGCCCTCTATGGATTATTTGCTGAGATTGGTTTTATCGAAAAATCTCGTCTAGACAACCATTTGAACACAAACGACAGCATCTATTGGCATCCGAATACAAGCATTCCCGGAGTTGAATTTCATTCTGGTTCATTAGGCCATTTGCCTTCAGTAGCGATGGGCGTGGCACTGGATTGTAAATGGAAAAATCAAACGAACAAAGTAGTAGTAGTTACAGGCGATGGCGAATTGAATGAAGGTTCGGTTTGGGAGGCTGCTCTGGTAGCGGCAGCACATAAGTTAGATAACCTGATTTGGATTGTAGATCGGAATTATTTTCAAGCGAACATGGCCACCGAAGAATTGATTCCGCTCAATTCAATTAAAGAAAAATTTGAAGCTTTCGGTTGGAATGCAATAGACGTAGATGGGCATGATTTTGAAAAGTTGGAGGACACGTTCTCAACGCTACCTCTGGGAAATAAAAAACCGACTATCGTGGTAGCACACACCGTGCGTGGCAAAGGATTGCCAAGTATAGAGCGAAGAGCAGATCGTTGGTTTTGCAACTTTACTCGCGAGGAAGTAAACGCATTGTTGGAAGAACTACATGAAAATAAAATGGCTGACTTGAACTCGGAGACTCTTGTTGTTAGATAGTTGGCAAGCGGTAAGTGGTAGTCGGTATTCAGTATTCAGTGATGAGTATATAAATGGCAAAACGGTATTCAGTTGAAAGACATTCTAACTTTTAAATTCTGACTTCTAACTTCTTTTTTTTGTAAATGAACTACGAACAATTAATTACTGAGCTAGCATTGGCAGATGAGCGCTACGTTATCATGACAGCTGAGAATCGTGCATTGGTACGCAACATTCCCAACAATCCACTTTTGACCAATCGGTTCATTGATACTGGCATTACCGAACAGACGATGATTGGCATGGCTGCAGGTTTAGCTTTAAGAGGCCGTGTACCTATTGTCCATGCACTGGCCGCTTTCTTAACAATGCGTGCCTTTGAATTTATACGTACCGATGTGGGCATTGCTAATCTTCCTGTAAAGTTGACTGGATTCATTCCAGGATTTTTATCGGATGGCAACGGGCCAACGCATCAAGCCATTGAAGACATTTCCATTGTGCGAGGGATTCCCGGCATGCACGTTTTTGCCCCTGCGGATGAGGAAGATATGTTAGTAATGCTCCCGGAAATCTGGCACTCCAAAGCTCCTAGCTATACGCGTGCTAATTTGATCAAACCACTCTATCCACACGATAAGAATTTTACAATCGGAAAATCAGAAGTAGTAGCAGAAGGTGCGACTGTGACATTTCTAACGTATGGTATGCTCTTCAACCAGGTTTTTGAGGCAAGACAGCTGTTGGAACATCAAGGTCTTTCAATAGGACTTGTAAATATGCGTTGCCTAAAGCCAGTGGATGAAGACGTCATCCTAAAAGTAGCTCGAGAGAGCGAATTGATCGTTATTGTTGAGGATCACTTCAAAACGGGAGGTCTGTATTCGATTGTCGCTGAGGTCTTGTTAAACAATCAACAAACAGCGAACGTGCAGTCCTTGTCTTTGAATGAGAGTTGGTTTAAGCCTGGCCGTCTTGCTGATGTCTTGAGTAACGAAGGTTTTAGTCCAGAAAAGATAGCCGTTCAAACCATGAATATGCTGGAAACTCGTCAACACGTCAACACTTTAACCACGTCAACACATTAATCATGACCAGCCAATATCCCGACATTACTATCTCCAATGCGCTGCACGAACGTGCTCAGCAAGTTATGTTTCCGGTAACACAGACAATGGCCAAGGGGCCTTCGCAGTATGTCAATGGTGTTGCTCCCAAGTATCTATTAAGGGGAAAAAATGCACACGTATGGGACGTAGATGGAAATGAATACATCGATTACAACATGGCTATTGGACCCGTCTCTCTTGGCTATGGGTATGACCGGGTAGACCACGCTATACAAAAACAATTGAAAGACGGCATCACTTTTTCGTTGATGCACCCACTCGAAGTAGAATTGAGCGAGCTGATTCAAAAAATTATTCCAAATGCTGAAGGTGTGCGCATTGCCAAAACAGGCGCAGAAGTCTGCAGTGCAGCAGTACGGATTTCACGGGCGTTTACAGGAAGAAAAAAAGTGCTGTGTTGCGGTTACCATGGCTGGCACGATTGGTACATCGGCACCACTAGTCGCGCGGAGGGGATTCCCCAAGAGATAAAAGAATTAACAGCAACATTTGAATACAATAACATCGAATCGCTCCGCACTCTTTTAGATGACGATGTGGCTTGTGTCATTTTAGAGCCTTTTATTTTTGAAGCACCCAAAGCCGATTTCCTTCAGCAAGTACAAATACTATGTAAAGCGAATGGAAGTTTATTGGTTTTTGATGAAATGTGGACTGGCTTCCGCGTAGCCGTAGGTGGTGCACAGGAATATTTCAACATCACTCCTGATCTAGCCGTGTATTCAAAAGCATTTGCGAATGGAATGCCGATTGCGTTGCTCACCGGAAGAAAAGACGTGATGCGGCTTTTTGAAAAGGATGTTTTCTTCTACTCCACATTTGGCGGTGAAGCATTGTCTATGGCCGCAGCGATGGCAACCATCCATGAAATGATCGACAAAAACGTGCCCAAAGTGCTTGCTGAAAAGGGGAAACGATTGAAAGAAGGTTACAATGAATTGGCAGCCAAATACCAACTCACCAAAGTTACAACTTGCCAAGGTTTTGATTGTCGCACAATTATCACGTTCAATGCATCCGCGGGAGATCCGTTGATACTAAAATCTTTTGTTCAACAGGAAATGATCAAGCGCGGAATACTTTGGGGCGGATTTCACAATGTTTGTTTCACTCACACTGAAGAAGATATCAGTTATACACTAAAAGTATATGACATCGTCCTTTCACTTCTGGCGGAGGCGCTGAGGGGAAACGACATCGCATCGCTGCTTCGCGGTAAACCGGTGGAAGCTGTTTTCCGAAAAGTGGGTGATGTACAAAAGACGTTCAAAGAAAAGGCATTACACTAAAATGGACTTGTTCTCACTAGAAGGAAAAACTGCGATTGTTACAGGCGCTTGTGGCTTAATTGGTAGAAGTCACTGTGAGGCTTTGGCTGAAGCCGGAGCTCGGGTGATTGTTGCCGACTTGGACGAAATAGCGTCCCAAGATTTTGCAAAACAATTGGGCGATAAGCATATGGGAATTGGTCTTGATGTAGCCAATGATCTGTCTGTTATGGAGGCAAAAGAAGCTGTGATGGTACGTTATGGAAAAATCGACATCTTAGTAAATAATGCGGCTATCAACGATATGTTCGAAAATCCTACTGCTGCACTTGAACTATCCAAGTTTGAAAACTACCCACTCAATCTCTGGAAAAAATCGTTAGAAGTAAATGTTACAGGTGTGTTTTTGTGTAGTCAGATTTTCGGCTCAGCAATGGCAGAAGCGAAAAGTGGGAGTATCATCAACATAGCTTCTACATATGGCATCACGGCTCCCGATCAAAAATTATATCAGAACGAAAAGGGAGAGCAGACCTTTTACAAATCTGCCTCCTACCCGACTACAAAAGGTGCGATCATCAGCTTTACAAGGTTTCTAGCAGCGTACTGGGGCGATAAAGGTGTACGTGTAAACACGCTTTCGCCAGGTGGTGTTGAGAATGGTCAACAGGAATTCTTCAAAAAAAATTACAGCGACCGTACCGTACTTGGAAGAATGGCAAAACAAACAGATTACAAAGGGGCGATCGTCTTTTTGGCAAGCGATGCCTCCAGTTACATGACGGGAGCAAATTTGGTAGTGGATGGTGGATGGACAATAATCTAATTTTAGATTTATGATCTACGATTTTAGATTCAATCACAATCAAATAAAATTGAGTAAACGCAACCTCAAATAGCAAATCAAAAATCATCAATCGTAAATGAATCAAGATGTCAATTACAGAAATAAAGAGAAGAGCCGAGAAAATAAAACTGATGATCACCGATGTAGATGGAGTACTCACCGATAATGGTGTTTACTACTCAGGCAACGGTGAAGAACTAAAACGATTTTCGTTTCGCGATGGGATGGGTGTAGAGCGTTTACGTAAGATTGCAGCTATCGAAACGGGCATCATCACACGTGAAGATTCCCTTCCGGTATCAAAGAGAGCAGAGAAGTTAAAAATCACAGAATTGCACATGGGTGTGATGGACAAAGCCCAACGGTTGCAAGAGATCATGGAGCGCATCAAAATTTCAAAAGATGAAATTGCTTACATCGGTGATGACATCAATGACGAAGAGATTATGAAGCAAGTAGGCTTGTGTGCCTGCCCGGGCGATGCGATGAGCTTTGCCCGCAGGGTAGCACACTACGTATGCACTACCAACGGTGGCCATGGCGCGTTTAGAGAATTTGCAGAACTGATTATTAATAGTAAAGTAAACCCGAACTAAAAAACTATCAACTAAAACCATACTACTATGAACCATGTTGAATTAAAAAACGGAAGAAAGATTGGCGCTGGGCATCCTGTGTACATCATCGCAGAGATCGGGATTAACCACAATGGCTCGGTAGAAATTGCTAAGAAGCTAATTGACTGGGCAAGCATTGCCGGCTGTGATGCGGTGAAATTTCAGAAACGAACACCCGAACTATGTGTGCCTAAAGATCAATGGGAAAAGCAGCGCCAAACCCCGTGGGGCACGATGAGCTACATCGACTACAAACGCAAAACCGAATTTGGAAAAGCTGAGTTCGAAGAGATTGATCGCTATTGTCAACAAAAGAAAATTGATTGGTTTGCCTCCGCTTGGGATGAACCATCTGTTGATTTCTTAGAACAATTCAATCCGGTAATGTACAAGCTGGCATCGGCCAGCCTTACTGATTTTGATTTGATTAAGAAAGCGTTGTCGACTGACCGACCGTTGATGCTTTCAACGGGAATGTCAACAGAAATGGAAATTGAAGATGCTATTGATTTGACTGGCACCAAAAATATAATGGTCGCACACTCAACCTCAGCCTATCCTTGCGATCCGGCTCAATTGAATTTAAATATGATCCGCACGTTGATCAACAAGTTTGATCTGCCTATTGGATATTCTGGTCACGAGACAGGGTTAGCCCCTACGTTGGCGGCTGTATCACTGGGAGCCACTTTTATAGAGCGTCATGTAACACTCGATCGTGCGATGTGGGGATCAGATCATGCTGCTTCGGTAGAGCCTCAAGGCATCGTTAAACTAGTGCGCGACATTCGCGATATCGAAAAAAGTTTAGGTGATGGCGTAAAGCGTGTGTATGACACAGAGCTGGAGCCCATGAAAAGGCTAAGGAGAGTGATTAATCAGCCGGTTACAGCTTAGAGGATGCTTTATGTAGGCTACAGGCTACACGCTTGTGGCCTGAAGCATGAAGCCTGCAGCCATTAATCTAATTCTATAGTTTAGTCCAATTATTTAAATGAAAGTCGAAACCATTACTTTTCTGATCCTAATTTCATCGGCCGCCATTCTAATCTGGTTGGAGCGAAAATATCCCTATCGAAAAGGATTGCCTTTCTTCCGAGAAGGTTTTTGGGTGGATCTGGTTTGGTACACACTCATCCAGAGTTTCCTTTTAAAAATCTTGATTTTTGATTTTATCATTCAGCCAATTGACCATCGGTTTGCGCTGTCTTCGTTGCAATTAGTTTCACATTGGCCGGTTTGGGTGCAGGTTCTATTTTTCTTGATTACCCATGACTTGTACATTTATTGGTTTCACAGGTGGCAACACAATTCCAAAGTTCTCTGGCGTACGCACGAGGCACATCATTCGGTACGCGAAGTGGATTGGATTGCAGGATCACGCTCGCATGCGGTAGAAATCATTATCAACCAGACGATAGAATTTGCACCTATTCTTTTACTAGGTGCCAATCCGATCGTAATTCCTATCAAAGCATGTATCGATGCAGTGTGGGGCATGTACATTCACAGTAATATTGATGTGCGTTCAGGAAAGTGGCAATATTTTATCAACGGCCCGGAGATGCACCAATGGCACCATGCCGAAACCAAAGAAACCTATTTCGCCAACTATGCTACTAAGTTTGCGTTTTGGGATTGGATGTTTGGCACCGCCTATCTTCCCAACAAAAAGCCAATTGAGTTTGGGCTTCCCTACAAATACCCAAAAGACTATTTTTTACAACATGCTTTTTCGGTAAAGCGGTTTGATGAGGATAAACTGAAAAAGAAGAGGGGTTGGGATTTGTATCTGAATTTGCGTTTTAGTATGATGAAGTTTTTTGCTGAACCATTTTCTCAGAAAGCACGCGAGTCTGCCAAAGAAGAAAGCGTAGTCTGATGCAGTGGTTTTATCTTTTTATTGCATCATTGTTTGAAATCGGTTGGATATTCAGTTTGAAAAAATTGAGTTTTGCAGAAATCAAGAAGATTTCACTTCAAGCAATCACACAACATCCAACTGATAACTTAATAGTGCTTTTGCCATTGATGGGCTACATTGGTTTTGGATTGGCCAATATCTATTTCTTCTCATTGGCCATGAAACAGATTCCAGCTTCTACTGCTTTTGCCATTTGGATGGGTGTAACATTGGCTGGTGTGAAAGTGATTGAAGTCTTCCTTTTTAAAGAAGCCATTAAGCCCATGGACTACATCTACCTTGGACTAATTCTCATTGCCATTATCGGGCTAAAAAAATCATAACATAGAAGTGTCAATCTTCAGTAAGTACTTGTGTTCTATTTCTTTACTTCTCGTTTCCGGGTTAAGGAAAAGCATAGACAGGGTCGAGATGTGAAAATGCTCCATCTTTTTGTCCTCTAATATTTTTAAGCCCCTTGCCAGAATTTCCTGATGCCCTTGCGCATTGGTATAAACCCACAATGTTTTGTCGTTGCTACTTTGTAGAAGCTCATCCACAGTGCTATAATTGGGTACAGTGCGCTGCGCGTACACATCTAGCCCATGCAACACCTGATTCAATGTTCTGAAATTCTTCTCACCGCCTTGCGCTTTCACCAATTTGGCTGCCTGATTGGAGGTGGTAAAATGAAAAAGGGTTGGATAAAAGTGTGAATTCAATAGAAAATTAAGGACTACAATCGCAATGGTAGAAGGCAGAACAATTTTTTCAAAAGCTGATATTCCCTTCCACACGAAATAGAGGCTGGCGCCAATACCAATCAGTGTTACAATCCATGCAAACAAATTTAACATTGGGAAAGCCCAGGTACATAGCAATATTCCAAGTATCACAACAAGTGTGGCAACAAAAAACTGTATCCACTTCCACCTATTTTGCCAACTAACGGTTCCATTTTCAATTAGCCAATTCAGAAAATTGGCTGAGGCAATGGCAGCCAACGGGAAAATCACAAAAATATAATGTGGCAATTTGTAGTGCGATAGTGAAAACGCTATGAACGGAAAAACGAATCCACCCCAGGTAAGTGCGGTATACCCATTCGCCAGATGAAGGCGAGCCCTTATCAATGTAGCGGTATCGCGCCAAAACGCCACCACAAATAACACACACCACGGTAAAAACGCCCACAAAAAAGTGTGCGTAAAGAAGAGTTGCGTAGTATCATCCTTCCAAACACTCTCTCCCGTGATTCGCCCGAAGCTTTGTGTCCATAAATAAAACTTGACACCTGATTGAATCGGCTCGCCTTGAATAAGTTTACCGGGTTGCAAATCATATTGCTGATAGAGTCCATACAAAAACGGGCTGATACAAATTGTAACGATCACCGGCACCAACAGCCATTTCCAGTTGAAGAGATTTTTCCAATCGCGCTTCACAAGTAAATAGAAACCAATCGACAAAGCCGGCACCATCAACCCAATTGGTCCTTTAGTAAGCATCGCCCCGGCCACTCCTATTGATCCGAATAGTAGACGAATGAACTTTTGCTCATCCATGTAAATGAACAATTGCCAAATGGCAAAAATGGTACATGCTGCCAGAATGGTGTCCGTGCGAATGTCTTGGTTCATCATAAACCAAGCCAGGCACGAAGAAAGAATCAATGCAGCATAAAATCCGGCTTTGTCACCGTAAAGCCTTCGACCCAATCGAGCAGTAGCAAAAATTCCCAACAACGAAAAAAGAACGGAAGGCAGCTTGTAGGTGAAGTTGTTGACACCAAAAATTTTGTACGACAGCGCAGACACCCAAAACAAAAGTGGTGGCTTATCCAGGTAGTTTTGTCCACGGTCGTAGAGTTGTAAGTAGTTTCCACTCTCCAACATCTCACGGCTCATCGCAGCGTATTGCGAGGCATCCACTTCCATGACATCGTTGAACATGCCAATGAGATAGACAATGCCAATTGGTATAAAGAGAAAATAGTACTTTGTTTTCAAAATCAGTTTTTAGAAAAATAGTTGTATTTGATAATGCAATAAATGGCGCGAAGGCCGTCTTTCCAGTTTATCTTTTTTCCTTCTTCATAGGTTCGTCCATAGTAGGAAATGCCCACTTCATAAATTCGGATACCTTTTATTCTTGCAACCTTGGCCGTTACTTCCGGTTCGAACCCAAATCTATTTTCCTTCAATGAGATCTGCTGAATGATTTCTCTTTTGAACAATTTATACCCCGTTTCCATGTCGGTCAGGTTGAGATTGGTGGCTACGTTCGAAAGAAAGGTTAGAAAGAGATTTCCTATCGAATGCCAAAAGAACAAAATCCGATGCGGATTGCCTCCCATAAACCGCGAGCCATACACCACATCGGCATTATTGTAGAGCATCGGTTTCAACAACGTGTTATACTCTTCCGGGTCATACTCCAAATCAGCATCTTGCACAATCACAAAATCCCCTACTGCCTCACGGATTCCACGCGCTAATGAAAAACCTTTACCCCTATTTACTTCATTTCTAAAATAGCGAATAGTCAAATCGGTATTCTCTTGCTGGTACCTTGCAACGGCCTGCTGGGTTTGATCGATTGAACAATCATCTACTATCAGAATCTCCTTGCCCAATCCTCCAATCAATTGAGTATGCTTAATCTTTGTTAGGATAAGATGAATAGTGCTTGCTTCGTTGAAGGCAGGAATGACAATGGATAGCAACAAAATTGTATTTTCGCCAAACTAAATAAAGAAATAGGAATATAATGTTAATAGAATGTTATCAAAATGTTACGCAAAACTGACAAAATCATCGATTTTGAATTTTTAGTTAACAATTGGACAACCTTTATATAAATTACACATAAGTTAGAGGTTATTTTTGTGTCGTAAAATTGCGGTATGGCCTATTCAAAGCAATCGTGTTCAAAATTTACCTGTCGCTTGTTTTTTGTTTTGGCCTTTTTGTTGATAATAATCGCTTTAGTCATTCCCAAACAACAAGGTGTACTTTGGATTAACCAACATCATTTCGTTTGGCTAGATCAGTTTATGGTTTTAGTAACTACATTGGGAGCTGGCCTCTTGTTCGTCCCACTTTTGGTTGTCATGTTATTTGTGAGATTCCGCTATGCCATCTTAACGGCATCCGTTTTGGTTGGTCATGGGGTTTTATGCGCAGTTTTAAAACACGGTCTTTTCGGTCATTTAAAAAGACCAAAAGAACTCATCGACAATAGTCTGCTTCATTTTGTTCCGGGCGTGGTGGTACATACCCAATCTTCATTTCCATCCGGTCACACCGCCACCATTTTTTGCTTTGCCTTTTTGCTGTCGCTCTTTGTTAGAAATACTGTAGCAACGATTGGGCTCCTGCTGATCGCTTTGATTGTTGGTTATTCTCGGGTCTACTTGCTCCAACATTTCTTGGTTGATGTGGCTGCCGGTGCTGTCATTGGAGTGGTGACCACTTATCTACTATGGCGCTACTTTGAGAACTCCCAATTTCCATCTTGGATGAACAACCGCCTTGATATCAATCTTCGACTAAGGCTGGCCGAGTAACCAGTCTTTAATTGACGCATTCGTAATGGTGCGTTTACGATAAGGTAATATTGTTTAAAGACCTTTGGTGTACCAATGAAGAAACAACTGATCCTTATCATCAGTTTACTCACCTTCGAGGTTGGCTTCAGCCAGCCGATGCTGTCACCGCCACCACCAGAAAAAATTAAAATTCTCTCCTGGAATATTTACATGCTGCCGGGAGTTGTGAGAGTAAAAGGTAAAAGCGAGCGAGCCGAGGCCATTGGCAATATTTTGAAAGACAGCGACTATGATGTGATCGTTTTTCAGGAAGCATTTCAACGCAAAGCACGAAAAAAAATCTTCCGGCACCTGCACGAAAAATATCCCTACCAATCAGGTCCGGCTAACCAAAAACTGATCTCTTACAAAACAAATAGTGGGCTCTGGATATTTAGCAAACATCCCATCGTTTCCTCTCACTCCATTATTTTTAAAAACAGATCAGGGATTGATGCCTTCTCCAGAAAGGGAGCTCTTATTGCTGAGGTAGATGTAAACGGTTCGGTTATTCAAATCGCAGGTACCCACCTTCAGAATTCCGGGCATCCCTGGATACGGCAAAGTCAATGTGTTGAGTTTTATAATCGACTGTTAAAACCATTTCATACAGAAGGCGTGCCTCAGATTGTTTGTGGTGACTTTAATATCAATCGTAAAAAAGAAGAAGAATACAACTTTATGTTGCAAACGTTGCGTGCAACAGATGGAGAACTGGTTGGGGCGCTTCAGTTTTCGTATGATCGATTACAGAATGACCTGCACGTAGAAGCCGGACAGAATCAGGATTTAATCGACTATATCCTGGTTCGCGACCCATCCAACCAATTTATTTATACGTCAAGAGAAATCAAAGCCATTCGAAAAAATTGGGATACTACCCATGCCGATCTTTCCGATCATTTTGCCCTTGAGGCAGAGCTACACTTTTCACATTACTCTCTGTCTTCGAAAAATAGCATCGAACTAAGTCCGGCTAATAAGTAAGTTTTTCAACCCAAATTTTGCAAGTAGCAAAATTTGCCTGAGGTTGACGCAAAATGCATGGTATTTTGGTGAAGGTTAACCCTGAAAATACTGACGGTATCGTCAGTATTCTTCAGCCCTCCGGGCAGATTTTGCAGCCAACTGCAAAATCTGGGTTCAATTGATCTTTCGCAGTTTTTCTAATTGCGTTTGCTTCACTTTGTTGATCTGCACCGCCACATTGGCAATCGAATCTTGTGCCTTCTTGTTGTTGTCGATTTTGACTTTCAACACTTCGCTTTCAAATTTATTCGTCTCCAATGCCTTCTCTAACTTGATTTTCTCAAGCCCATTGTTGGTTAGTTTTGTAGCTAAATCCTTTCCCTGATTCATAAAGCGCAAGGCCTGCTTTTCAACCGCTAAGCCGGCTTGATCAGTCTCATCAATCTGTGCTTGCATCTTCTCACGATAAAACCGAACGCCAAATTCGTTCGCCATGCGTTCCAATTGCTTATTAATAAAGTTCGCTTCTTTTGTTTCCCACTCGGTAGGTTTGATACCCAACCAAGCCGTTACCACATTGCCGCTCTCGTTGGTAAATGCATAAATAGCACCTTTCGGATAAACGGTTCCATTAAAAACAGGGTCTGTAATGACCAGTGGATCGGAAGACAAAAATTTTGCTTTGCCAATCTCCTTCAGATACTTGGCGAGAGAGGCCGCCACATCTGCCCGCTTGCCGTCCAGGTCAACGGCAAATCCATCTACATTCTCACCTTTCACCCGCTGTTGCTGTGTTTTTACTTTTACTGTTTGTGCAAGGGAAGTGCCTGTGAGAAGAACCAGGGCGATAAAAAATCGAAACTTTATCATAAGGGTTGTGTTACTTTGTCAAATGAAGTTGCACGCAAAGACGCTAAGTCGCAAAATATTTTAATTGTCCTTTCCTTTGGAGGCTTGGCGACTTTGAGTGAACTAAAAAATCTTCGTCTCAAAATTACAAATAATGATCCAGAAAATTTTGGTAACAGGAGCATCGGGGCTCGTGGGTAGCCGCCTCACAGAGATGTTGTTAGAAAAAGGTCACCATGTCTCACACCTCGGCAGAAGTAAAAAAACCGGAAGTATTCCCTCGTTTGTGTGGGACGTAGAGAACAAATCCATTGATCTTCAAGCCTTCGAGGGGGTAGATACCATCATTCATTTAGCCGGAGCCGGCATAGCCGATCAACGCTGGACCGCGCAGCGAAAAAAAGAGATACTGGAAAGCCGTACCCACTCCACCAAACTCCTTTTCGATACATTAAAAAACCATTCTCATACAGTTAAAACATTTGTTGGCGCGTCTGCCATTGGTTATTACGGTTTTGGGTTTGATCAAGAAGTTTTTACAGAAGAGAGCAAAGCCGGAAGTGGATTTTTAGCGGACGTTACCAGAGAGTGGGAAGAACAAACCGATACAATTGCAACTCTTGGGCTTCGGCTCGTAAAATTGAGAATAGGTATTGTGCTCAGTGAAAAAGGGGGCGCATTGGCCGAGATGGCAAAGCCAATACGTTTTGGAGTAGGTGCACCACTCGGCTCAGGCAAACAGTTTTTAAGTTGGATTCACATCGATGATCTGTGCGCCATGTTTATTAAAGCAGCCGAAGATCAGTCACTACAAGGTGCATACAATGGCGTGGGTACGAATTGGGTAACGAATGCAGAACTCACAAAAGCCATTGCTCAAATTCTGAATCGGCCATTGTGGCTTCCTAATATTCCAACTTTTGTGATGAACCTGATTTTGGGTGAGATGGCAGGCATGGTGCTCAATGGGAGTAAAGTTTCCTCCGCGAAAATTCAAAAGGCCGGATTTCAATTCAAGTATTTAAAATTGAACGAAGCGCTGAAGAGCTTGCTGAAGGCCTGATTTTTGATATTGATCCGCCCATAGAAATGCCTCTTTCTTAGCAGCAATTCATTTTGCTAGAGTTGCCCTTTGTAAATGGGGTCATAGTCCACCATCCATTCAATACCGTATTTGTCTCTAAACATTCCAAAGTAAGAACCCCAAGGGCTATCGGCAATAGGCATTTCAATTTGCCCACCTGCTGAAAGTCCATTAAACCCAAACTATGCATTAGGAATGCATAGTTTGCCCAGGGGGTTGACGATCCGCCTGAGGCGGATGTCAAGGTTAAACCTCGTGACGCTTTCGGTCAGAGTCAGACATTTATCGTCTGACCTGACAATGAAAATCAC
>JADBYK010000026.1 GCA_020403045.1 Cytophagales bacterium | reverse complement strand
AGCCCGATAAAATTTACCTTGAAAACACCAACCTGCAGGATGTACTCTCACCCGAAAAAGCAAACCGTGGCACCCAACGCGAAACGTTTGCTATGAACCAACTAGTAAATGCTGGGCATAGCGTGGCACTGCCACTCACAGGCGATTTTTTAATTGACGAAACCTACACCTTTGAAATAGGAGGTAAAGACAAAAGCACTAATCAAATAAAAAGCACACCACACAGTTTTGTAGTAGCTGATGATCTGGAGGCAGGCCTGCTCAACAAAATACCCCTATGGCTACTGGGCTTTTTATACTAAGTGCTGCAACTACTATTGGAAGGTGGAGGCGGACAACCGATTGGATTTCAAAATCTTCATGACAGACTGCGATCTATTTCTCTTCGGAAAATTCGGGTTTGGGAAAAACTCTTTTTGAGCCGAAGAAAAGTTTCCTATCAAATAAATAGTAGCAACCCCCAATAGCTGTTAGTAAAGATAAGATCGTCATCAGTGCTGAGCCCTCTGCACCAAATTTGCCACCTGAGAAAGTGGCTGCACTTGTAGCCAATGGACTTAATATTCCTATCTCCTGATGCCCACTTACAGCAAAACCCAGCGCAGGGCCTTGTACATAGTTCCATGACCAATGCAATCCGACAGCAGCCGAAATAGACCCCGTTTTTAAGGTCAATAGTCCCATCAAAAATCCTGAAAGTGAAATCGTGGCAAAACCAATCCATGAGAAATGGTGATTCCCCAAATGAAGTGACCCAAAAAACAAAGAAGAAACAACTAGAGCCAAAAATGGACTCATTTTTTCTTGAAGGTTAGTTAGGATATAGCCTCTTACTAAAACCTCCTCAGCAACGGCTACAAGCAAGTACAGAAAAAAGCTTATCAACAGTCTTGTTGAAAGACCAACGTAATTAAATTCAATAACTCCCAGCACACCAACCAAAAAAGAAAACAAAAGCATCATGATCACGCCTATTGCGAAACCTTGAATTAATAACTTTCCTACAAATGTGAGTCGGTAAAAAGAAAAATTACGGTACTCAATCTCTTTTATCATTAGCCAAGATGCACCAATAGCCCCTAAAGCCATGGCCAGTTGGATGGCTGACTGATACCCAAGATGGTTCATTAGAACATCCGGAATATCACCCTCAAGAAAATCAGAAAAAAATATAAAAGGCGGTATAGAAAAGAGAAAAACGCCAATGATCCAAAGAAATAGATAAAGAACAATCCTCCACCAATTGCTCTCTATTTGTGGCGCTCTATAGGGATTCATCACTCGGCCGAACCTACCCTATCGTGAATCTTGATCTTACTCAGGTCAATGGCTTCGTCTTCTTCTTCGCCATAGAAACCCGGATCGAAATCATCAATCAGCAATTTTTCCCCTTTAGATTTCTTAGGTTTATCGAACGTCATGATGAGTGCGGGAAGTAAAATAAGATTAGTGAACATCGAAATCACTAGTGTAGTCGAAGTAAGCACTCCCAAGGCAATCGTGCCGCCAAAAGATGAAAAAGCAAATAAAATGAATCCGGCAAACAGCACGATGGAAGTATAGATAATACTCTTGCCTGTCTCCATGATGCTTTCACTCACCGAAACCGGAACAAAAAATCCATTGGCCAATTGTTCTTGTCTGTACTTCGCCAAAAAACGAATCGAATTATCGACAGAAATACCAAACGTGATGCTGAAAATCAATGCGGTGCTTGGCTTTAAGGGTATTCCCAGATAGCCCATGATACCGGCTGTAATCATCAACGCAATCACATTCGGCACTAATGAAATGATGATCATGCGCACGTTTGAGAATAGCATGGCCATAGACAAGGTGATCAGTATAAAAGCAAGCAGTAAACTTTCTTTCAAATTATCAATCAAAAATTTATTTCCCTTTATAAATAACTTAGTTGTTCCCGTTACGCTTGTCTGAATATTTGTTCCCTCAAAAATTTGATTCATGCGTGGTTCAATCACTTCATGCACCAAAGAATCCAACCGCTTAGAGCCGATATCTGCAATCTGCATAGAGATACGCATTTTTGTAAACGTAGAGTCTACAAAAGATTTTAACAGACCCGTATTGTCCGTTTGGCCTTTCATGTAGCGGAGAATATATCCGCTCTCAGCCTTACTTGGTAGCGCGTATTTGGCCGGGTTATAATTGTAGAAAGCTTGTTTAGATGCCTTCACCAAACTAATAACAGACACGGGGCGGGATACCACGGATATCGAATCAATGAAACTCTCAAACTCATCTATTTTCTCTAGGTTCTTAATATTCAAAACACCCCTTCGCTTACCCGTATTTACTTCGATCTCCAATGGCAGGATCCCGCTGAAGTTACTCTCAAAAAATTGAAGGTCTTTTTTGATCTGACTGCCCTCTGGCACGTCATCCATCATAAACGAGATCGACTCCAGCCGCAACATGCCAAATGCAGCAACAATCGTAATAGCTAACGAAGTAAAGTAAATAGCCGGACGGTACCGATGCACGATAATATCCACATAAAACAAAAAGGAACCCAGTATTTTAAAATTGAGATGGCGCAAGTGCTTTGGTGTGGGCTCAGGTAGCCAGGAAAAAATACCGGGTATCATGATCAGGCTCACCACAAACAACGCCATGATGTTGATGCCGGCAACAATCCCGAATTCGCGCAACACCAAAATATCAGTCGTCAGCAACGTGAGGAACCCAATGGCAACGGTGAGGTTAGTGAGGAACATGGCCAAGCCCATTTTATTTACAACAGCCGCTATCGCTTCCTCTTTATCTCTTCGTTTGGCAAATTCTAAATGATATTTATTAAGTAGGTAGATCGCATTCGTTATCCCGATAGTAACAATAACGGGAGGAATCAGGCCACTCAACAATGTAATTTTGTAACCGAACAATGCCAGCGTACCCATCACCCACACCACCACAATTCCAATAATAATCATCGAGAATAAGACAGCACGGAATGATCGAAAAAAGAAAAACATAATAATGCCTGTTACCAATGCGGAGAGGTACAAGAAAATCTGCATTTCTCTTCTTACTTCGGTGGCCATCATGGCACGGATAAATGGAAGGCCCGCATACCGCAATTGAATGCCCGTGTCTTTTGTAAATTGATCGCCCAATTCAACCAAGGCCTTCGTCATCGCAATGCGTTTAGACGAATTCATAACTTCTTTGGTGATCGAGACCAACATCATGGTGGCGCCATTCTCTTGATTAACGATCTGCCCCATATAGAACTTCTGATTCCGGATCGCTCCCATCAGGCTGTCGAGCTGGGCTTGATCTTTAATCTGTTTCGGGTAATGACCATCCAAATAAAAGCGGGTATTGGCCGTGTCCTTTCGAATGATTTTTACTTCAGGCAAACTCAATAGATTATTTACACCTGGAATTTCACGAATGGCTTTGTTCAGCTCACGAAACCGATTGAAATTATTGAGTGTATAGATGGCACTATCTCGCAAGCCCACGGCTATGATGTTGCCATCTTCCCCAAACTGGGCTTTGAATTTTTGCAGAAACACCATTTCGGGATCATCCAAAGGCACCGTACGAGCCAAGTCGTAGCTCATCTGTACTTTCGTGGCATGGTAGCCCATAAATACGGTGATGAGCAGGATAATTCCGATGAGTGTTAATCTAAACTTAATGATGAATTGGGCGATGCGTGTCCACATATACAACCAAAACTAAGGAATTTTACGGTCTAAGAAACTGGAATTTTCAGGCGATTGAAAGTTGATCTGCTTTGTCCCGTTGCTGTAGCGCGAAAAAAACGGTGGCACTGAATGACAATACAAAGTAGAAAATTACAACGGGCACGATGAATTCAAAAAACCTACTCGCCCCAAACCAATCTCCTCGCTGAAAAATGATATAAATTCCCAACCCAACTCGAATGCCTTCCCAAAAAATAGCTGAGAAATTTTTGTCCATTAAATCGGTGAGTGCATAAACCGTTAGAAAAATAAACACACCATAAATAAACATATTGGGGCTACCAATTTTGGCAATGTTGCCAAACAGATAACTCAGAAATAGTAAGAGTACGAGCATCTGGATCCAGCTCCAAGCCATCAATCCCTTTACATTGGCGGGGTCATATTTTTGAAAATGATATACGTCTTTGATTTTTTCTACCGGGTATTTTTTTGCTACATCATCTGGTCGCCAACCCAATGGCATAAACCATATTTTGAATTTGTCCTCAAGATGCTCAGCTCTCCACGCATCTTTGATGAGCAGCCACAAGTGCATAAAGTTTATCTTAATCGGATTCCATGTTTGAACGGGACGAGTTACTCCGTACACGGGAGGTATAGCCGGCATTTCTTCCTGGTAGGTTCCAAACAGCTTATCCCAAAAAATAAATATCTGTCCGTAGTTTTTATCCAGATACTCAGCATTTATAGCATGATGCACGCGATGGTGCGAAGGGGTCACAATGATTTTTTCTAAAAAGCCCATCCTTCCGATATGCTGGGTGTGATACCAGAATTGAGCAAACAAATGAAGAGGGGCTACGATCGCTATCACTTCTTGCGGCACTCCTAAAAAAGCAGCCGGTAACAAGAAAATGGCAAATATTTTCACAATAGACGATATGCTTTGGCGTAAAGCACAGGCCAGATTAAATTCTTCACTGCTGTGATGCACGATGTGATTATTCCAAAACAGGTTGTATTCATGCGCAATGCGGTGAACCCAGTAGCCGGCAAAATCTAAGGCAATAAAAGCAATGGCATAAGTGATCCAGCCTGAAGGGACATGCACGACAGCCACTTTGTCCATCAGCCAGCCGTAGGAGATAATAACAACACTTAACCCCAAAACATCTTTTGTCACGTTGGTCATGCCTGAACTAAGGCTCGAAAGCATGTCGTTGGTGCGGACGGTATCATTTCCTTTGCGCCAGCCCCACCACTTTTCAAACAACACCAACACCAAAAAGGAGGGCATCGCATAGAGTAGAATTCGTCCGTAAGTCTCCATCAGCTGTTAAAATTGCAAAATTCTATTTAATTGGAAAAGCCCTTGATCGTTCGAAAAAGCAAAAGCGCGTGGCGATCCGTAAGGCCTGAAACGAAATCAATCACATTCCTTAAAACACCATAAGTGTCACTTGGGTTTTGCCCGATGCTGTATCGAACTTCTTCGGGCAGCAGCAAAGCTAAATTGGCATACTTTCTCGATTGGTTCTTGTCTGCAAGATGAAAACCAGCGATGACAAATTCGTTCATTAGCCCGGGCAATACCTCGTGGCCGGATGCTTCAATTTGAACTACATGCCTCGAACGATAAATCTTCTGGACAGAAATATTGCCTATCGAGTCTAAACTTGCTTTCGATGGGCACACATCTGTCAAGGCCTTGTCAAATTTACCATTCAGAATAGCTTGCTCCTCTGCAAGAAAAACTTCAGTGCATTCGTCTACCAACTTGCCAATTGTCAACGCGCGCAACACACCTAGTTTTTCATTCAGGCTGATGTGCTTTTTCAATTTTTCCCTGTTGAATTGACTTCCTAAGATGGAAGCCATCATTTCAACGGTTTCATCGAAATTCACCAATCCCATTCGGCAACCATCTTCCAGGTCAATAATGTTGTAGCATATATCATCGGCAGCCTCTACTAAAAATGCGAGTGGGTGACGACACCAAACAGCTTTGCCCGCAGGTAGTAATCCTAGTTGCTCGGCAGCCCTGCTGAAATAGTCTTCCTCTGATTGAAAGAATCCAAATTTTTTCTGACTCTTTTTCGATTTATCTCGTGATGGAAAAAGGGCAGGGCAAGGGTACTTTGTAAATGCTCCTAAGGTGGCCGTTGTCAATTTCAATCCATATTGCTTGTTATTCAACAAACGAAAGCCTTGCGCATTGCCTTCAAATTTGACTAAGTCATTCCACTCAGCCTCACTCACTTGCTCCTTAAATTGACGACCATTTGGGTGGTGAAGGAAAAAATCAGAAAGCGCATCCTCTCCCGCATGTCCAAAGGGAGGATTGCCTAAATCATGGGCCAATGATGCTGCCGCTACAATCGCACCGAAATCAAAAAGAGAAAAATCAGTTTGTAATTGGGGATGTCGTTGTAAGATTACCTCTCCCACACGTTTGCCTAATGACCGACCTACACTGGATACTTCCAGACTATGTGTTAATCGAGTATGGACAAAGTCATGCTCAGGCAAGGGGTGAACCTGCGTCTTGTCTTGTAGACGTCTGAAGGGGTGACTAAAAATGATACGATCATAGTCTTGCTCAAACGCACTACGCGAAGGTTCGTTAACGCTTGACTTTTGATCGAGTCGCTGCGGAGAGAGAAGCTGAGACCAGATCATTGTCATTCCTTCAATACCAAATCAATACACATCACGGCTGACAAGATCAACATCCTCAACGGGTGATCTGCTGGCACTTCTGAACTGATTTGTAAAATGTAATTATCTGCCGAAGTGAAAAGTTCTTTACCTAGGCCACTCCACTTTTTTGTTACCGTTGCAAACTCTTTCCCGTCATTAGAAATAAATTTAAAATCCCAACTCGTCCATTTTCCCTTCAACATACACAGAGGACGTTCACTGGCATCTAACACCTGAAATTTCCCGCCTATTGAAAAAAACTTTTGTTTGAACTTTCCGATTACATTATTTCGTTCATCTAACACTTCTACGTTAGACAAAAAGATGGAGATACCTCTGCGAACAGTCAATATCTTCTGCCCTTCTGCAGTTTTGATCTCCATATTAAATGGAGTCATGCGTTTGTAATCGGTGAATCGAAACATTTTAGTAAAAAAGCCAAGACCTTCTTCTCGGCATTGCAATACAATCTGTTTTGTGTCCGGATCGATGATATCGAAGCTATTGGCAGCTTTGAAAATTTTAACATGCTCCTTTACAAAAAAGAGGTTCTTGTTAATAGCAGGGTGCATATTAGATTTGTTTTAGAAGAGTGGCTATTGAAACCGAATCTTGAATCTTAGATTTTAAGTTTGAAATCGATATTCGTTCCTGCTTCATTGTGTCTCTATCACGAATAGTCACAGTATCGTCTTGAAGTGTCTGGTGATCGATGGTAATGCAATAGGGTGTGCCAATGGCATCCATTCTGCGGTAGCGTTTGCCAATATTGTCTTTGTCTTCGTAAAAACAACGGAAGTCAAATTTCAGGTCATTAAAAATAGATTCTGCTTTTTCAGCCAATCCATCCTTCTTCATCAAAGGTAGAATAGCCACTTTGTGCGGAGCTAGCGCTGGCGGAATGCGCAATACCACACGATCAGATCCGTCTTCTAGTTTTTCTTCAGTATATGCCTTGGAAAGAATGGACAAAAACATTCGATCTAAACCAACAGATGTTTCCACCACATACGGGATATAATTTTGATTGGCTTCAGCATCGAAATATTGTAGCTTCTTGCCGGAAAATTTCTCGTGACTCTTCAAATCAAAATCAGTTCGGCTATGTATACCTTCCAACTCTTTGAATCCCATTGGGAAATTAAATTGAATGTCGCAAGCCGCGTTGGCATAGTGTGCCAGATTCAAGTGATTATGGAAGCGATAGTTTTCGGAACCGAGCCCAAGTGTTTGATGCCAGCGCATTCGTTTTTCTTTCCAGAATTCGTACCACTTCATCTCCTCCCCCGGCTTCACAAAAAACTGCATTTCCATTTGCTCAAATTCGCGCATTCGGAAAATGAATTGGCGCGCTACAATTTCATTGCGAAATGCTTTTCCTATTTGTGCAATTCCAAATGGAATTTTTAAACGGCTCGTCTTCTGAACATTCAAGAAATTAACAAAAATGCCTTGCGCAGTTTCGGGGCGCAGATAGATTTTATTCGTGTCTTCAGCTACGGAACCCATTTCGGTAGAGAACATCAAATTGAACTGGCGTACATCTGTCCAGTTTTTTGTGCCCGAGATAGGATCTGCCACCTCCATATCAATGATCAGTTGCTTCATAGCTTCCATATTGGAGCTGTTCATGGAATCCTTCAATCGAGCATTTGCGTCTTCTATCTTCTTCTGATACTCCACCACACGCCCATTGGTAGCCAGAAACATGGCCTTATCAAAATTTTCGAACCGCTTTGCTGCTTTCTCTACTTCCTTATCAATTTTATCCTGAATTTTTGCGATAGCGTCTTCTACCAGCACATCAGCCCGATATCGTTTTTTTGAATCCTTGTTATCGACCATCGGGTCATTAAAGGCATCTACATGGCCGCTGGCTTTCCAAATAGTGGGGTGCATGAAAATAGCTGAATCGATGCCAACTATGTTATCATGCATCATTGTCATGAACTTCCACCAGTATTCTTTTATGTTGTTTTTCAGCTCCGCGCCATTCTGCCCATAGTCATAGACCGCACTTAGGCCATCATAGATTTCACTGGATGGAAATATAAACCCATACTCCTTTGAATGAGAGATGATATTTTTTAAAAGATTGTCTTCTTGATTTGCCATAGGGCGCAAAGATATAAATTAGTCTATAGGTGAGTTACTAAAATGATCTATTGGATCATTCTTTTAGAAAAAACTAACCAAACCAGCCAACCAGTAAGGCGAAAATTAGAGTCGTTCATCCAACACAATTTAGATTCGGCTCAGATTGTTTTAACTGCTTGTTTCAGCGCCTAGCGAGAACATTGAAAATATTCTTCGATAGCAATGATAGGCTCTGCCAATCGAGATGCTAAATATCCTTTAAACCCGAATTAAGCAATGGAAATTTTCCATTGCTTAATTGACAAAAAAATCCTTTGCAAAAGGATTTTTTGTCAGGGTTAACCCAGACAAAGCTTCCCTTTCATCTGCTCGAAGAGCAAATTATGCTAATGCGTAATTTGGGTTAAAATCTATGCCTTCGTAACGCCCTCTTCTTCGTTCTGTGCGGCCCATCCAAAAATAAGGATTGAAAGGGTATGTTTGTTACTTCTTTTATTAACTTGACGAATCATGAGCGGTCGCTTTAAAAAAATAGCATTAGCCATTGGCTTCTCTCCCACTTCACGGGCACTTTTGAATGAAGCCTCCCGATTGGCCTATTTGTTTAGGGCTCAGCTCATTTTAGTTCACGTGGGCACGCATGGATCGGAAGAGGAATCAAAAATGAGCGAGCTTATTCAATCTGTCGATGCGGGTGATCTTAAGCCTATTGTCCTCTGGAAGGAAGGTGATCCAGTCAAAGAAATATTGAAAGTATGCAGCACCGAGAACATTGATTTGCTGGTAGCCGGGGCCCTGAAAAAAGAGAACTTGCTCCAAAACTACATTGGCACGGTAGCGCGCAAGATCATGCGAAAAGCAAATTGTTCTATTCTGATGATTCAAAACCCCAACGAACAAACGAGATCTGTCAATAATATTGTGGTCAATGCTGAGGACAGTCCATACATTGAAGACGCAATTAGAGCCGGTTGTTATTTGGGCAAAATGGAAAATGCGCAATGGGTACACATCGTCCGCGAACTGAAATTATTAGGCCTCGCTCTTTCCGCCAACGAGCAATGTACGGAAGACGAATACCATGAAAGCATGCAAGCCATGGTGCGCGAAGAACGAGGTGAAGTGGAAAAAATACTGGCTCGCATTCCTCATGAAAACCTAAAGGTTAATATCAAAATGCTTTCAGGAAAATCGGGGTATGAGTTGGCGCGATTTGCTGAACGCAAAAAGGCAGAGTTGTTGATTGTAGGTGCACCCGCCAGAAGATTTTCACTTTTCGATCGGGTATTCCCTCACGATCTGGAATACATCTTTGCTAATTTACCCTGTAATCTATTACTTATTAATCCACGCACTACATGAGCAAACTGAGCCAACATGAAATTATGGCATTGCTCGTGCAACTCAGCGTAATGCTGATTATGGGAAGGTTGTTCGCAGAGTTGGCACGAAAAGTAAAACAACCTGCGGTTGTGGGTGAAATTATTGCGGGGCTCATTCTGGGGCCAACTATTTTGGGAATGTTTCAACCCGATTGGTTTGACTCATTATTCCCTAGTGGCTCTTCTTCTCTGGTGTTAGATGGCTTTGTGCAAATTGCGGTCGTAATGTTGCTGTTCATTGCTGGGCTTGAGGTAGATCTGCATATTGTATTACAACAGGGGAAACAGGCGATCTACACCAGTTTTTTTGGCCTTATAATACCCTTTATGTTTGGCTTCACATTTCCCTATTTCTATCCTGAGTTTTTTGAGAGCACATATCCATCTCGCCATCTAGCCTACTCTCTTTTTATGGGTACTTCGATGGCCATAACAGCGCTACCTGTCATCGCTCGAATTTTAATGGATTTGAATATTCTGAAGTCCAGAATGGGCATGTTAGTGATATCCTCAGCCATGATCACAGATCTTGTTGGGTGGCTAATCTTCTCCGTGGTGCTAGGAATGATTGGCAAAGAACAAAACATGTCAATTGTAAACACACTTTTGCTTACCGTGGGATTTACTGTAGCAATGCTTACGATTGGCCGGGGTATTATGAATAGAGCATTACCCTGGGTGAATAAAAATTTCGCTTGGCCAGGCGGACTCTTATCGCTTTCATTAGCGCTTTGCTTTTTGGGGGCTGCATTTACGGAATACATCGGCATCCACGCTGTATTTGGCGCATTTATTGTTGGTGTTGCCCTTGGCGACTCTGAGCATCTAAGTGAACGAGCCAAAGAGATAATTCATCAGTTCATCAACAACATCTTTGCACCTCTCTTTTTTGTGGCCATTGGGCTAAAGGTTAATTTTATTGCCAATTTTGACATCGCCTTAACGATGGCCATTATTGCGATCGCGTTCGCTGGAAAAATCATTGGCAGCGGGTGGGGCACCCGACTTGGAGGTTTTACCTGGCGGGAATCAATTGCAGCTTCTTTTGGAATGAATGCTCGTGGTGCCATGGAAATTATCTTGGGTCTCGTGGCGTTAGAGAATGGCTTAATTGGCGAACGAGTTTTTGTGTCCTTAGTAATCATGGCGCTTGTTACAAGTATGACTAGTGGTCCATTAATGAAATGGGTGTTAAAAAAGTAAATCGCATTTATTTGGCGGATGCCGCCCATTGCGTAAATTTATAGGAATTAGAAAATTTTTTTATGCAGCAGGCAACCATCGGAAATCAGACATTTGAATTTACTTCTTCCGAAGGCATGACCTATGTCGATGGCAATCTCTTAAAATGGGATTTTGTTCCAATCGAAGGATGTCATTATCACATCCTGTATGAAAATAAATCGTATCGGGCAGAGTTAGTCAAGTTAGATTCTTCTTCCAAAACGGTTATGATGAAGATTAATGGTAACAATTATACCGTTAAATTGAAAGACAAATTTGATTTGCTACTTGAAAAAATGGGTATTGCTTCCGGCAATAGTAACAAAATTAACCACATTAAAGCCCCGATGCCCGGTTTGATCATCGACTTGAAAGTGAAAGCAGGAGATGAAGTAAAAATAGGGGACGCGTTACTAATTTTAGAAGCCATGAAAATGGAGAATATTTTAAAATCGCCTGGCGATGGCATGGTAAAAAATGTAAGGGTAAAAAAAGGAGATAGTGTGGAAAAGGGTCACATTTTGGTAGAGTTTTAACACCCAATTTAGCGAGGTCAATAAATTGCATTTAGTAAATGGACATTAAAGAAATAGTATTCAAGTTTTTGCGTCTGGATAACTTATTCAGTCATCTAACAGGCTTTGTAGAAACGCAAGCTGCACTACTTAAAATGGAAGTGCGTGAAGAGGTTGCGAAAATTCTAGCGCGCGGACTTGTTCTCGGCTCAATACTCCTAATGGCATTTTTGTTTTTGCTTTTTCTGAGCGTTGGACTTGCGCACTACCTGAATAGTTTTTTTCATGAAGCATACATTGGCTACTGGATTATAGCTGGATTATATGGGTTGCCCTGCCTTTTGTTTCTGTTATTCAAAAAATCCATTAGTACAGCCTTCGAAAAATATTTTGCGAAGCACCTTAAACACAAAGAGAATTAGGATGGAATTATTGGAATCACAAGACCCCGAGAAAATACGTTTGATTGAGACTTCCGATCGGCACAAGAAAGCACTTGCAAAGGAAATGAAATCAATATCAGATAAAACGGAGTCGATCGTAAAAAACGCCTTGGTTATTGGAGGTGTTCTAGCCGCAACCTACTTTCTGGTAAGTCAGCTTTCTTCTTCCAATAAAAAGAAAAAGAGAGCCAGAGCAAAGGCCTCTATAGTCAATCCTGCGGAAGAAATAGGAGAAGAGGAAGATGAAACGCCAAGTGTTTTATCTCAAATCAGTGCCAAAGTAGCTGACACTGCTACAATCGTTTTGATCGACCTGGCCAAAGAAGCCTTGGCTGAGTTTTTAAAAAACAGAAAACAACAAAATGGCGATTCTTAAAAGTTTAGAGCAAAGCCGTGGGCAAGGAAAGAAATCTATTGCCGTTTTGGTAGACCCGGATAAGGTAGATAGCCCGTCTGAGTTAGATCCACTTATTCGGTTGGCCAATGAAAATTGTGTCGACTTTTTTTTTGTTGGAGGAAGTCTTGTAACCAGTACGAACCTCAATGAGGTAATCAAACACATAAAAGAGAATGTATCTATTCCTGTCATCTTATTTCCGGGAAGTTCTCTTCAAATCGATCCATCAGCAGACGCCATCCTTTTTTTGTCACTCATATCCGGGCGTAATCCTGATCTACTCATTGGACAGCACGTCATTGCTGCACCTATTTTAAGAAACAACAAAATGGAGGTGATGCCAACGGGCTATCTACTCGTCAACTCCGGCAAGACGACCTCAGTTGCCTATATTAGCAATACCACACCTATCCCTGAAGACAAATACTCACTTGCCGCTTGCACCGCTTTGGCCGGAGAAATGCTTGGTCTTCGATTAATCTATTTGGATGCGGGCAGTGGAGCTGAGCGTGAAATCAATCCTAAAATGATTAGTGCTGTTCGCAAAGCAGTAGGTGTACCATTGATTGTTGGGGGAGGCATTAACACAAGTAGAAAAGCCATTACGGCACTGGAAGCTGGTGCCGATTTGATTGTGATTGGTAATGCGCTGGAAAAAGATCCCAATCTTCTGACTGAAATCGCTGACAAAATTTACGACTGGAACCAAAGTGTAAAATCGACAGGCTAGAAAGTCGAAAAAGAGCCACTATTCCCTTAAATGATAGGTTTCCCAATCCCTAATTAATTCCTATTTTTGCAAGCCTATTTTTGGGTAAAAAAACCGTTAAATAATGGAAAAAAAGATAGTTAGGGTAGGAAACATCGAATGCGGAAGCGATGAGCTTTTCCTTATATCAGGTCCTTGCGTTATCGAAGAGGAAAAGATCATGATGGAAACCGCTGAGAAGTTGAAGGGCATCTCTGAGCGTTTAAAAATCAAAATCATTTATAAATCTTCTTTTCAAAAAGACAATCGCAGCAGTTTAAAATATTATACAGGTCCCGGTTTATCCAAGGGCGTTGCGCTTCTGGCCAAAATCAAAGAGCAATTCGGCTTTCCATTGCTCACCGATATTCACTATCCAGACCAAGCTGCGGCAGCCGGTGAAGTCATTGATGTGTTGCAAATTCCTGCCTACTTGTGCATGCAAACAGACTTAATGGTAGCGGCTGCTAAAACCAACCGCGTGATTAATATCAAACATGGCCAGTTTTTGGCACCTGACAACATGAAGCATCCGGTTGGCAAGTGTGTTGATAGTGGAAACGATCAAATCATATTAACCGAGAGGGGATTCACCTTTGGTTACAATGATTTAATTGTTGACCCACGAAGTTTCTATCACATGAATAAAATTGGCTATCCGGTAGTATTTGACGTCACTCATGCCATCCGAAAGTATGGCATACCGAGCGCTGATGCAAAAGGAGGAGCTCGCGAATTTTTGCCAGTGCTTTCACGAGCGGGTATAGCCGCAGGCGTTGACGGTGTTTTCATTGAAGCACACCCTGACCCTGACAAAGCACTTTGCGATGCCGCTAGTCAATTAAATATTAATCAACTAGAAGAATTTTTAAAACCACTTATCGAATTACACAATGTGGAAGTGAAATTCCGCGAAAAGTCTCTCATCACTCACTAAAAAAATCAAAACATGGAATTGTATTTAGACTCGGCAGACCTGAAGGAAATTGAAGAAGCTTTTCAACTTGGCTTTTTAAATGGCCTTACTACAACACCCACTTTTATGCACCGCGGTGGTGTAACGGATGTAGATGGGTTGATTGTAAAATTATCGAAGATTGTGCCCGTACTTCAAATCGAGGCATTAGGAAATACTGCCGAAGAAGTATTGGCAGAAGCAAAAAGACAACTCAATCTTGGCCTTGATCCTAAAAAAACCGTTTTTAAAATTCCTGTTTCATTAGAAGGTGTTAAAGCGTGTAACATGCTCCGTAAAGAGGGGCTATTAGTAAATGTGCACTTGGTGTATACGCTGCAACAAGCCTACATGGCCATGCACGCAGGCGCTACTTATGTTTGCCCGTTAGTTGGTCGCTTACAAGATCAAGGTCATGACGCATTGGATTTAGTTGCACAGTGTGTAAACGCAGTTGATCATTACGGGTACGATACAAAAATCATGTTCTCTTCTGTGCGCTATGCAGAACATGTTCGCAACGCGATTAACATTGGCGTTCACACGATTACCGCCCCTTGGAAAGTGATGAAAGCCCTTACGGATAACAATCTGACAGCGCTAGGAACCCAGCAATTTGTGGAACATACGAAATTGATGACCGTTCGTGTGAAGGATATCTTAAACAGTAAAAATCCGATTGTTTCTGCCGACACCTCCGTAACAGACGCATTGGTAAAGATGACAGAATACGGCTTTGGAAGCATAACCGTTACAAAAGATAACAAAGTAGTAGGAGTGTTTACTGATGGTGATTTGAGAAGAAAATTGCAAGAAAATGGCCGCGAGGTATTGGCTAAAAAGATCGGTGAGTTTCAATATAAGGAGCCTGTTTCTATTGATGCTGACGCGCTTTTAAATGAGGCGGCTGACCTTTTCAAGAGGACGAAAGTTGACACGATTTTGGTAACTGACGGAGGCAAGCCAGTAGGCATGCTAGATATTCAAGATCTGAAAGATTAATTTTTATAGTTGGAAGCGGCCGGTATACAATCTTTGTTCGCTGAAATTGGCGGAAGGTTTTGTATACCGGCCGTTGACATTCAGCGCAAGCTGGAAAACATCAAGGCTTTTGTTTTTGACTGGGATGGCGTATTTAATGATGGAAGTAAACGCGACCAAACAGGCAGTGGTTTTACAGAACCTGATGCGATGGGAACCAACATGCTGCGCTTTAGTTACTGGCTTAAGTACAAATCATTACCTACCACCGCAATTATTACTGGCGAAGAAAACGAATCGGCCTTGTTTTTAGGGAAGAGAGAAAGGTTTTCATCCCTTTACTTTAAAGCCTCAAATAAGATCAAGTCGTTTGAGCACTTCCTGGCCAATCATCATTTAAAAAGTACAGAGGCGGCCTTTTTTTTCGATGACGTACTAGATCTTTCTCTGGCCAGTCAATGTGGTCTTCGACTGAATTCCTATCGACCATCTAATCCTCTATTCAACCATCATCTCACATCTAAACAACTGGTTGACTATTCTACCTCGGGCCAATCTTACGCAGTAAGGGAGGGTTGTGAATTGCTGATAGGGCTTCAGGGAAACTACACCGAGGCTATTACACACCGGCAACACTTTTCCGATACCTACCAAAGCTATCTAGCCGAGAGGCAGAAGGTCGACACACAAATTTACACTGGAATTAGTTAGACAACTTTTTTCTGAATTTGCTTGGCATACGTGCGGCTTACCGGAAAACTTTTTCCACTCAGAATCTTTACTATTCATCACGGCAGCTCAAAAAAATATCTGTTTCCGGAAAGGTGGGCGATAAGTAGACCCTAGAACCCTTGCCCTTTGCGTCCGTGGGAATTCCAGGGAAACCTATCAGCACGATTACAAACCCACTGGGCGAATTCGATTTTCAACGCAGATTTTGCGGTTGGCTGCAAAATCTGCCCGGAGGGCTGAAGAATACTGACGGCACCGTCAGTATTTTCAGGGTTAAACTTGACCAAAATGCCATGCATTTTGCGTCAACCGTAGGCAAATTTTGCTACTGCAAAATTTGGGTTCAATCACTAGACAAGGCTGTAGACAAAGCCCGTTTTAATAGGATGAAAAAACACTTTTCATATGCTAACTCTCACTATTTTTTCCTAGGTTTAATCTCATGATTCGTTGGTCAGAGCTTGCGAAAGATAGTTTAGAACAAAAAATAAGTTTGTTGTATCAACATGCGCAGTTTGTAATGGCCATTAGGTATTACCGCTACAAAGTTAACTTGTACTTACTTGGGGACGACTACATTGAAGTTTTTATTAACCATAAGAAAGCCACTATTGAACAAATCTCATTACTTGATCGTGGGCATACGAGAATGAATTTTTATTCGGATCAAATCAAACTATCGCCCCCTTAGTATAGAAACAAATAAAGCCCCTATTTTTGGGGCTTTATTTGTTTCCAGAGTAAAAATACTCTTGTGATACTTTACTTATGCCGTGGCGGATGCCTCTACAGGCTTTGACTGCTGTCTCAGAACTACCGTCTTCTTGGCTTTATAGCCGCAATAGC
This sequence comes from Cytophagales bacterium, assembly GCA_020403045.1. Taxonomy (GTDB): domain Bacteria; phylum Bacteroidota; class Bacteroidia; order Cytophagales; family Cyclobacteriaceae; genus ELB16-189. Next base: position 70,226 of record JADBYK010000026.1, on the reverse strand, counting down.
CGCACAGATAGTGTTTTATGATTTCACCTTCTTCAGTAAACGAAGGGGTCTTTGTGATTTCTTCCCTCACCACTTTAAAAGTTTGGTAATTACATTCTGGACATTGAATTGCATGTAAGTGACCTGCATATTTTTCAATTTGAATATGGCCGGACTCTTCGTCTTTCCATACATCATAGTCAACCGAAAATACGTTTTCTTCTGCTTGCATTCCTTCATCCAAATAAGCGTCTTCTTCTTCCTCGCTCAATAGCTTCATGGGTTTCCCTGTTTTGGGAGAAATCCGTGGCTTATAACGAAGAACCTTTAGTCTCTTTTCAATAAAAAAAGGATAATAGAATTTCAACAAATTCTGAATAACAAGCGCTGCAATTAGCCCAAAGGCGATAGTCATGAAAATACGCACAAAAAAGAGCACAGTGCTAAATTTTACCAAACCTGAGTTAAAATAAAAACAAGCTCCTATAACCAAAACAATGGACGCAATCCACAGGTATTTAATCTCATGTTTGTTAATAAAATCATACTTGTTTTTGTTGCCGTCAGTAGTCGCTAGCTTAATAAAATATCCTAGCACAATCAATATCGCTACTGCCCAAAATACGTAGGACAGATTTGCCGCCAGCGCATTCCAAGAATCATATTTGTGAGGGTCTTCTTCTAACAAGTATTCATTCATATTTTAGAGGTTTATCGTAGTCGGTAGTTGAAATCCAGTTTTTGTAGCACTAGGTCAAAGTCAAATATAGATAAAAAGCTTAAAATTTAAACAAAAAAATAACCGATAAATTGTAGCCACCTAAGCCTCTACAATCAAGCAATTGCTAACAAACTTCCTAATAGCATGTAGCGCGTCTTGCTTGTCCTCTAACATTCCCATATGAGCAGAGTATTTAAGGGGCCAATAAACTACTTTACGTGCTAGTTTAGCAGACTCCATTGACACAGCTACCGGAATGATAGAATCATGTATACCAGCAATTACCAAAAGGTAAATGGGCAGCGATCGAAGAAAATCTGCCGATGATTCGCGATCCCGCATCGCTTTTGTATAAGAAATGACCGTTTCGAGAGGGGTTGCGGCAGCCATTTGATTTACCTTTGGAAGGTATTCAGCTTGATCATCATGAAAAAGGCCTTGTACAAAGGTGGTTGTAAAGGGAGCAACGCCATTCTTTTGCACAAAATCTATCGTTTTGTCCCGATTTGCCTTCTTTTCATCACTGTCGGCAAAAGCCGTAGAGTGAAAAAGGCCAATGCCCGAAAAAGCATCGACCTTTTTTCTGGCCATCGCTAATGTTATATAACCACCCAGCGAGTGCCCAATCAAGATCGAATTTTGAATACCGGATTCTTGCAACCAAACGAGCATTTGGTCGGCAATATCGTCAATAGTAAAAGCGTTGGGCGGCAGTTTGCTCTTCCCAAAACCGGGCAAATCCGGGGTGATAACCCGAAAATTCAAAGAGAGTTCGTCAGCAAAACCATCCCAGATTTGGTGGTTCTCGCAAAACCCATGTAAAAGTACTATGGGGAAACCACTTCCCCGATCCTTAAAATAAATTTGTTGATTCACTAGACTATGGAACGAACGGATTCAAGCATAGATAGAACAGAACGCTCGATGCCTTCGGGATCAAAACCGCACTCCTTGTGTAATTCTAGTTGTTCTCCGTGTTCGACAATACGATCTGGTATGCCCAGCCTCCTTACTTCACATTGATAGCTATTATCAGCCATAAATTCCAGCACCGCACTTCCAACACCGCCTTCGATACAACCGTCCTCAACTGTAAGTACTTTCTTAAAGGAAGAAAAGACTTCATGCAATAAGTTTTTGTCAAGAGGCTTTGCAAAGCGTAAATCATAGTGCGCAATTTGCAGGTCTTGTTTGCTAAGCTTTTCACAAACCTCTACCACATAATTTCCAATGTGACCAAAGCTTAAAACAGCAAGCTCGTTTCCTTCTCTGATTTTTCTTCCGGTTCCGATCTCAATTTCTTTAAAGGCGGTCTTCCACTGTGGCATTACACCCTGGCCTCTTGGGTACCGAATAGAAAACGCCTGCTCACTTCTTGGCAGTTGCGCGGTAAACATCAGATTTCTAAGTTCCTCCTCGTTCATAGGAGATGCCACAATCATATTCGGCAAACATCTGAAGTAAGCCACATCATAGGCACCATGGTGAGTAGGTCCATCGGCACCAGCAAAGCCAGCTCGATCCAGGCAAAAGTTGACCGGTAAATTTTGAATGCACACATCATGCACCACCTGGTCGTAGGCACGTTGCATAAATGAACTATATATATTGCAGAAAGGAACAAGTCCTTGTGTTGCCAATCCGGCAGAGAAAGTCACTGCATGTTGTTCTGCGATACCTACATCAAAAGCACGTTCCGGCATTTCTTTCATCATGATATTCATTGAGGAACCGGACGGCATCGCGGGCGTGATACCCATAATTTTATCATTGCTTCGGGCCAGTTCAACCAAGGTATGTCCAAACACATCCTGATATTTCGGAGGTTGAGGCTTGTCGTAGACTTTTTTGTGGATCTCACCTGAAATCTTATCAAAGGTACCTGGCGCATGCCAGGTTGTTGCGTTCCCTTTTTCAGCCGGGCCATAGCCTTTTCCCTTGGTAGTAATGCAATGCAATATCTTCGGGCCTTTGATCTGTTTTAGATCATTGAGAACGGACACCATATGATCTACATCGTGGCCATCGACTGGCCCGAAATAGCGTAGATTAAGAGATTCGAAAAGATTGCTCTGGCTAAGCAAAGTCGATTTAATTCCTGTCTCTACTTTTGATACAATGTCTTGCGCACTTTTCCCTATAGACGAAAGCTTGCCAAGCAGATTCCACACGTCATCCTTCAGTTTATTGTAGGTCTTCGAAGTAGTAATATCCGTCAGGTAGTCCTTCAACGCACCCACGTTAGGGTCAATAGACATGCAGTTGTCATTCAGGATGATCAACAAGTTGGTATCGGAAACCCCCGCGTGATTAAGTCCTTCGAAGGCCATCCCCCCCGTTAGCGCACCATCTCCAATGATGGCAACGTGTTGCTTGTCATCTAAGCCTAGGTACTTAGAAGCTACCGCCATGCCCAATGCGGCAGAAACCGAAGTGGACGAATGCCCTACCCCAAAAGTATCATAAATGCTCTCCTTCCTTTTTGGAAAACCTGAAAGCCCCCTGTAAACACGGTTGGTATAAAAATTATCTCTTCGCCCAGTGACTATTTTGTGGCCGTAAGCTTGATGACCCACATCCCAAACCAATTGATCATAAGGGGTATTAAAAACATAGTGAAGTGCTACGGTAAGCTCGACAACGCCCAAGCTCGCTCCAAAATGACCGCCATAAACGGAAACATTGTCTATAATATAATGCCTCAGCTCATCACATAGTTGAACCAGTTGCGCCTGATCCAATTTTTTCAGGTCATCGGGGCTATCGATCGCGGCTAGTAGTTTTCCGGGGGTTATCAACATTGCAAAATCAAGATTATTACGGCTGTTTATCTAAACAGACACTCAAGGTAAGTTGTTTTTAAAAGATTTTCAGCCTCATAGCAGCAAATTTACGGATTTGTAGATAAGAACGGTTTTATCCAATGGTTTTGGATATTTTTGCCATCCGAAATTTATGGAACAAAAGCCTTTTGAAATTCATTTGCCCCTTTTTGAGGGCCCGTTTGACTTGCTTCTTTTCTTTATCGAGCGAGATGAACTCGAGATCAACGACATTCCGATCTCAAAGATTACGAACGATTTTCTAGAATACTTGCGTCAGCTCGAGACCATGAACATAGAAGTGGCCAGCGAGTTTATTTTGGTGGCCGCTACGCTGATGCGTATCAAATCAAAAATGTTACTACCTCGCCCACAATTAGACGAGCAAGGAAATGAAATCGATCCGCGGGAAGAATTGGTGAAACACCTGATGGAGTACAAAAAGTACAAATCAGTGGTGGAGCAGTTCCACAAAATGGAAGAGACCGAGCTGATGAAGGAGAAGCGAGGTAATTTGATGAAAGAGCTAAAGCAGCTGGCGGAGATCACAAATGTAGAAGCGGAATTACAAGATGTTGACCTTTTTAAGTTATTGATGGTTTTTGAAAAGGTCTTGAAACGACAGGAAGAAGAGAAAAACAAACCCGTTCATCAGGTAATTCAATATCCGTTTACCATTGAAGGCCAGAAGGAGTATATACTGAACGAAATCACCAGTAAGCCACGCGTTCCTTTTATTGAGTTATTCGAAAAAGCTCCTACTCGCATAGCCCTGATCTTTAACTTTCTGGCCATTCTTGAAATGCTGGCCAACGGAATGATATCCATACAACAAGGAGAAGGCTTTAACAATTTCTGGGTGATGAAGAAAGACGAGATCGAGGAGACAGCTGCCCAGTAAGTCAACGGACGTTATCGACCAATCCACCGGTTAGTCTTACTAACTCAATTCGGCTTGAAAGTCCGTCAAAAATAGCTGCTACTTTCTCGAGCGCAGAAGACCGAAAATTTTCCTGGACAATTCGCAGATCAATGGCACTAAGCGCCCCATTTTTGTAGCGTTCATTGGCAAGTGCAAGGTTCAACTCTGCTGCTTGCAACTTTGTCTGAGCAATGGATACCAATTGTCTTCTCAGGTTGTACAAATCAAATGTGGCCAACAAACTATTCTCCAACGAAAGCTTAAGTTGGTCAGTGGTCAGTTTAGCGATTTTCTCTTGAATTTGTGCGTTGTCGATCGTTCGCCTCAATTGACCTCCATTAAAAAGTGTGAACCTAAGAGAGAGGTTTGCATAGCCTCCATACGAATTACCTGTTTGTGTCTGAGGAGCTAATGTTGTTTCGTTAACGCTTAGGTAGACGGGTTGATTGGCATCGCGATTGACAAACCCCACCGTGTTCTCTATTTGGTTTCCGGTATTCATTCTGAAATTGGCATTTAACTGATCTAAACTACCCGTACCACCTAGATTCAACAATAATGTTGGTGACAAGTTTGCCTGCGCACTGCGGGTCGCATTGTGAAACAACTCCTGGCTAATAAACTGGTTACGAAGATTGGTGTTGGACTGAACCATCTTTGCTTTCAGATCATTGTATTGATAAACCTGCTCTTCAAATTCCAAAGGGTCTGTAAACTGATAGGTCTTATTGATGTCGTCATTTAGTAAGACATTCAAATTGCGAACCGAATTCTTTACTACTATTTCTTGACGCAAAACATTGGCTGAATCAGTGAGGTAATTATTTTGTTCCTGTAATACGTCAAACGAAATAGCAGAGCCAAGACTCTTTTTCAACTTCACATACACATACCTCTCTTTTGAGTACTCTCGATTTTTGACCAACACCTGCAGTCGTTCCATTTCCAAACCTGCCTGATAGTAACTCAATATGATCGATTGCACAGTGTTCTCCATTACAAACGCTGCATTGCCCTTGCTTAAAGCCTCTATTTGCTCTAATCGTTTTTTGGTAATCGATACTGCGAATCCATCGAACAAAGTGAACTGAATATCTAACTGCCCGGCTACATTGTTTGAGACATTTCGCCCGGCTACTGCGAAGGGATTGGCGGGCTTGCGTTGCACCACACTATTACTTTGCGCTCCGGAAAAGCTAATCGTTGGAAGCAGCCCAGTCTGCCCCCAGGTATTATTGAGTGACGCAGCCTCAACATTTAGCCTTTCAATTTGTACACCAAAATTGTTCTTCAATCCAATCTGTACTGCCCGAGCAAGGCTAAGAGTATCTTGAGCGTGTGAGGTAGAGAAAGCAACAAGCTGCAAGCCACAAGCTGCAAGCACTGAGGTGACCATCATTACCCTGGAGCGAGGTATTCTACGTTGAAAGCTAAAAGCCCGTAGCATGAAGCTTGCGGCTTGCAGCCTATAAACAGTAGCCTTGATTTTACTTAACTGAAACATGCGCGTGCTTACTACTTAAATACGAATAGATGGCTGGTATAACAAACAAAGTGAGAACGGTGGCAAATAACATTCCGCCTATCACAGCAATACCCATTGAAACGCGGCTCTCAGAGCCAGCTCCAAGTGCCAAGGCAATCGGCAAGATTCCGAGTATCGTGCAAAGACTAGTCATAATAATCGGACGGAAGCGAGAAGCTGCTGCTTCCTTCACCGCATCAAGCACTGCCAAGCCCTGCTCTTTCCGCTGGTTCGCGAACTCCACTATTAAAATTCCGTTTTTTGTTACCAGGCCAATCAACATAATAATTCCTATTTGACTAAATACATTCAACGTTTGGTTAAAATACCATAAAGAAATCAGTGCACCGGCTAGCGCGAGTGGCACCGTGAACATAATGACCAATGGATCTTTGAAGCTTTCAAATTGACCTGCCAAAATCAAATAGATGATCGCCAGTGCAATCAAGAATGCCAGATAAATACTAGAAGAACTTTCTGCAAACTCTCTCGAGGCTCCATCCAAACTAGTGGTGTAACTTTCATCCAACACTTCGTCCGCGATCTTTTGCATTTCTTTGATGCCATCGCCCAGTGCAACACCTTTTGCCAATTGAGCTTGCACTTTTGCAGAAGAATACCGATTGAAACGGAATAACTGGGGTGGACTGCTACGCTCTTCAAATGTCACGAGGTTATCTAGTTGTATCAAATCACCTCTTTTGTTTTTCACATAAAGAGTTTTTAAATCTAATGGCTCGTTGCGATTTGCGCGCTCGACTTGCCCAATAATCTGATATTGCTTTCCGTCCATAATAAAATTTCCAAAACGCGAGCCACTTAACCCAAGTTGAAGCGTTTGCGAAATGTCTAACACGTTCACGCCAAGGTTTCTCGCTTTGTCGCGATCAATCGTAATGCTGATTTCCGGCTTGTTAAATTTTAGATCGAGATCCACGAAAGCAAAAAGCGGACTTGCCGATGCTTTCAACATAAATTGGGGTAGCACTTTTTTCAACTTCTCAATATCTGCAGCCTGAATTACGAATTGAAGTGGAAATCCACCTCTGCGATCTCCAATCGTTTGAGCCTGTGTTGTGAAAGTTCTTACACCGGAATATTTTCTCACCTTGCCGGTGATATCATCTACTATTTGTTGTTGCGTTCTGCCTCTATCCTTGGGGTCTTTTAGAATGACTCTAACAAAACCGGAATTTACCCCCGCACTTCCAAATCCGGGAGCAGTAACACTTACCATCCCGCTTCGCTCGGGTACCTCATCGCTGATAAATTGCGTAAGCTCCTTAACGTTTCGATCCATGTACTCAAAAGTGGCACCCTCTTGTGCTTGTGCTTGCAATCGGAATTCACTTCGATCTTCTAACGGAGATAGTTCGGACGGTGTAGATGTTCCAAGAAAATAAATGACCGCCCCGGACAACACAATAACTACAAAACCCAGCCATCTGCGTCTCATAAATCCATCTAGAGCAGATGCATAGCCATCCGTAAGCCTATTGAAAAACGGTTCTGTCTTTCGATACAACCAAGGCTGCACAGCTCTGCGTTTTAGAATTTTTGAACTCATCATTGGTGTGAGCGTGAGCGAGACAAAAGCGGAAATAGCAACAGCACTTGCCACAACCAACCCAAACTCACGAAACAATCGGCCGGTAAGTCCTTGTAAGAAGATCACGGGAAGAAAAACAGCCACAACAGATACAGTGGTAGAAATAACCGCAAAATAAATTTCAGTTGATCCCTTTCGCGCGGCTTCTTCAGGGTTTTCGCCTTGTTCCACCTTCACATAGATGTTTTCCAGCACTACAATAGCGTCATCCACCACGATACCGATTGCAAGCACAATTCCCAGTAAGGTCAAGACATTGATGGTGAACCCCAATAAGTACATCACAAAGAACGATCCAATGAGGGAGATCGGTATAGTGGCAATGGGAATTACCGTTGTACGCCAGTCGCGCAAGAAAATAAAAATGATGGAAAGAACGAGGAAGAAAGCAATTAGTATGGTCTCGCCCACTTCAAAAATTGATGCGCGAATATACTTGGTGGAATCATAACTCATTTGATAACTAACATCAGGAGGCAAATCGCGCGTGATCTGATCTAGCTTTTTATAGAGTCTATCAGCAATGTCAATATTATTTGCTCCGGGTTGAGCTACAATGGCAAGTGCACAGCCCGGAATGCCATCTCTTCGCAAAATAGTCCGTTCATTTTCCGCACCCAACTTGGCATATCCAATGTCACTTAGCCTAACGACATTGTCACCTTGCTCTTTAATAATCAGGTTGTTAAAGTCATCTTCAGTGTTTAACCGCCCCATGGTGCGAACAGTCAGCTCCGTATTCTGCCCCTCCACACGACCAGATGGTAACTCCACATTTTCTCGATTCAATGCCTGTAGCACATCGGAAGGGGCTAACTTTAAGGAGGCTAATTTGATGGGATCCATCCACAACCTCATCGAGTAGCGTTGCTGACCCCATATTTGCACAGAGCTTACACCCGGAATTGTTTGAATTCGCTCTTTAAACAAAACCTCTGCTATGCGGGAGGTCTCTAACAAGTTGCGCTTGTCACTCCGCACCGTAAGGAATATGATAGGGCTGGAATCCGCATCCGCTTTTTCCACTACCGGTGGATCAACATCTTGTGGTAGTCGATTGAGCGCTCCTGAAACTTTATCTCGCACATCGTTTGCGGCAGCCTCTATGTTCACACCCAATTCAAACTCGACTGTAATGCTGCTTCTGCCTTCACGGCTTACTGATGTAAGCGTTCGGATACCCGGCACACCATTTATTGCATCTTCGAGCGGCTCGGTGATTTGAGATTCAATGACATCTGCGTTGGCGCCAATGTAGCTGGTCTGAACAGTTACTACCGGGGGATCTACACTCGGAAATTCTCGCACACCAAGGAATGAAAATCCAATTACGCCCAATAGAATTATAGCCAACGACATCACAATCGCTAAAACGGGTCGGTCAATACTAGTGGTAGAAAGGCTTGCCATCGCTAATTTATTTTACTGTTTTGTGTTTTGAATTTTGCTTACCTCTATGTCAATTCCCTGGCGAAGTTGTAGAATACCAGTGGTCAGCAACGTATCTCCCGCCTTTAATCCAGACAAAACCTCCAACGAGTTTTCTGTTCGGATACCAGTCTCAATTCTAACTTCCCTTGCTGTGCCTCGATCAGCAATAAATACTTTTTTTCCGCCTTGATCTGGTATGACTGCCTCAGTGGGAACTAGTAAGGCGTTAGGAAGAGATTCGAGAATCAATTCAACTTTCACGAACTGGCCCGGCAACAAATTGCCGCTTTTGTTATCGGCTTGCGCCCTTATCTTTAACGTACGGGTTTCTTGATCGATTTTCGGTTCTATGGCATACACGAGGCCTTCGTACACCGTTAAGTCGTTCTCTACGCGACAAAAAACTTTTTCATCTGCCTTTACTTGTGAACTGTAGCGAGCCGGAATGGCAAATTCTATTTTTGCTGGAGAAATGTTATACAGGGTCGCCACTACGGTGCTAGGCGAAATGTATGCTCCCAAACTTACGTAACGAAGGCCGATGACACCGTCAAACGGAGCCTTGATACGCGTCTTCTCCAACTGCGCTTCTAATATTCGGATGTCAGCCACCGTTGTGTTTAGTCGATTCAGCGCGTTATCATATTCTTCTTTACTGATAGCATCTTTTTCCAGCAGTTTACGTTGACGAAACTCATTATCCTGATTCAGCTTCTGATTATATTTTTGTTTTTGTAGCTGAGCTTTTAAATCATCATTGTTGATCTCCAACAACAAACTTCCTTTAACTACCGGCTTTCCTTCTTGGAAAGAAATGCTAATAATCTTGCCAGATGATTCGCTCTTTAATTCCAGTGACTCGTTAGGAAGCACCGATCCTGTTACTACCAACTTATTATCGAGCTTTGATTCTTGTAGAATCAATGCTTCCACGAACAGTTTGGGTTTAGCACCGGGCGACATAACCGTTGGTTTTGGTGATGAGGTCGATTTGAACCATCCTAGTTTTGGGAGGGCGATCAAAAAAATAATCACCAAAACAATTGAGGCGGTGAGGAGTGTCTTTTTCACAGGTAATAAATTCTTAATGATGTTTATATGGAACTTTTATAAAAGTCAGTTGGTCGGCTATTGTACCTCAATTATAAATGGTAAAAAGTTGTTTTAGTTCAGTTTCAAAAATTGATTATGTAACAGCAAAATCTGAGGAACAAGAAGTTGGGTCTCGTCATTGTAAACCACCACGTCTGCCACCTTTTTCTTTTCTTCGTCAGGCAATTGGGTTGCAATGATTTTTCTGATTCCCTCCCTTAGTCGATGTGGATCTCGCGCAAGCACCCGTTTGATTCTCAACTCTTCAGGTGCTGTTACCAACACCACTTTATCAACCCTTTGGTAAGCGCCTGACTCAATCAACAAAGCAGCCTCTCGTACGACATAGGAGGCTCCTTGATTTTGTTCTAGCCAACATTCTGTATCTGCTGCTACTCTTGGGTGAACCATTTGATTCAGAAGATTTCTCTTTTCTTCGTTCTCAAAAATTACTCGGCTTAGGTATGCTCTGTCAAGACTCCCATCTGAACGATAGGTCAAATCTCCAAATTCTTTCTTGATTTGCGCGATGAGTATTCCGTCAGTGGTCATTATACTTTTCGCTCGGCTATCTGCGTCATAAACGGGCGCTCCCAAGCAGGAAAACATCTTACAAACGATGCTCTTGCCCGAACCAATGCCACCTGTAATACCAATTTGGAGAGACTTTGATCTCATCTTGGAGGCGCGTTGACTACTACCGAATCCATTCGAATCAGTTCCGCGTAGAGGGGGACATTTCGTATCGTTGGATTCACCACACCATCCGGATCGGCCGCTTGAACAGATACCATTGCACTCATTTCAACCAGTTGGTTTCTGAATTCTTCTTCCCGCTTGGCGGGGATCCGAAACCAAACATCAATGCTATCACTTGGGATGGTTTTCATTTTGCTGGTCAATTTCAAAGTGGCTTTAACTTCAATCACTCGCCCCACTTCAAACATTATTTTGACACTGGCTGGTTCAACTTCTATGCTTTGTCTATCCATAACAATGTCCACTTGTTCGGAAACACTCTGACTTATTGATTCTCCTTGAATTTTTACTGATACAAATTCGGGTATCTGATGAAGTAGACTCTTAGGGCCCTCTAAAACTACAGAGTCAGGGAGGATAACTACGGGGCTGATTCTGCCAAAACCGTCTTCAAAGGTAAATTCACTGAAATCCGGATTGACTTTGAATTTGTGAAAATCTTTTTCATCGATCTGAAGTCGGAGTGTATCCGAAATTAAGAAGTTGATAGTGAGTTTTTCAAGCTGAGGTTGGAATACCGATGTGAGCGATGCACTAACAATTTTTTTCGTGTCCAGCGGCTTTTCTAGAGGTATGACCAATACCGGCACCTTTAATCCAAACTGATTTCTAAAAAGATCCCAGCCGTTTCCACTGACATTGATTCCAATGCGTGTCGGCAACTCTTCAATGGGAACAAATTTTTCCTGATCATATTCGAAGCGCAAGGGAAACTCAATATTGGCAACGTGATTCTTATTGAACGCATTGAAAAGCCAAAAAATGCTGGCGGCTAAAACGCAGAGCAAAATAGCCTTCCAATTCGCCCTATCAAACCGTAATAAATTGCCTAAAGCCCGAAAAAAGTTCATGCCCGGTAAAGGTACGGATTATTAGAATGGTGGGTTTAGGTCAATGGTTTAGAAAGACTCTATATAAATGCGAATGTCTCCCTTAGAAGACACTCGCTCATTATCTAGTTCTTGGCTGCTTCCGTCTTTGTAGACTCCATTGAAATGGCAGACTTTGAGAACTTAATTCTTCCGCCACGCTCAACCTCAAGAATAAACGTGTCGCCTTCTAATTCTGCCACGCGACCGTGCGCCCCACCAATAGTGACCACATAATCACCTTTCTTAATTTCTTCGGTAAATTTCTTTTGATCCTTTGCCTTTTTTTGCTGAGGGCGGATCATAAAGAAATAAAAGATCCCCACAATTGCCACCATCAAAATAATTTGAGTGTAAGCTCCGCCCGGGCCTGCCTGTAATAAAATAGAATTCATTTGTTAATAATTTTTTAATGTCAAATCGGAAAGCAAGAATTTGGAATCGTACAACGAAACAAGATTTTACTCCACCGATTGATCGGTTTGAAAATATTTTGGCTGTAAGTTATCCCTTAAAAAAGAACATCCCAAACCGGAAGGCTTGGGATGGAATAATGATCCAATATTTTTTTAGTTCTTACTGAGCCGTTGGCCCATTTGCTCCGTCTGGCTTTGCCGTAACCATTGCCTTGAACTTTAATGTGGTAGTTTTTGGCCAGGTATTAGCAGTTACTGTGATTGTCTTGTTATTGATGCCCGGCTTTCCCTTTGTATCAAATTCCGCTTTTACGAAACCTTCACCCCCGACAGGAATTGGAGTCTTTGTCCAATCCGGAACGGTGCAACCACAAGAAGGTGCAGCGTTTTGAATGATTAACGGAGCCTGTCCCGTATTTTTCACTTTATAGGTGTAGGTTACCTTTTTTCCTTCGTCTATCGTGCCAAAGTCATGGTCTGTGGTGCCGAATTCCATATTGGGAAGGGGCCCCTCGGGCTTCTCTTCAACTGGCGCTGCCTCCGGAGTTGCTGTTGGCGCGGGAGTAACAGTCGTACCCTTATTCCCTTCCATTTGAGCCAATCGTGTTTCTAATTCAGCGATTCTTTTTTCTGATGCCTTATCGCGGCAACCAATGGCCAGTGCCATCATTGCTACAATGGCCAATACTCTTGTTGTTGTTTTCATTTGTTTACTATTTACTTTTTTAGTGTCACATGCCTGCCTATTGGCAGACAGGGAATGGCCTAAGATTATAGCACCAATGGGTGTTGAGCATCCTAGTGGCCATTTCCTATTACGATCTTTTCGAATGACAAAATTAAAAATTAATACCTTTCAAAACCCAACTTAAATCTTTGTTTAACAAATCTTTAACTGTTTTTGTTGCTCCTCAATTGCTCCAGCAACTCGTCTACATCGTCTAGTAATCGTTGTGCTTTATCCTTTGCTTCAGTAACCACCCTTTGCCCCTGCGATTTGGCCTCAGTCGGGTTTGAGGATTCCTCACCCGCCACCAAATCAGAAATGTAGCCCTCTAACAGCTTCTTATACTTGTCTAATCTGAACGATAGTTTTTCACGGGTGTTTGAGCCCTTATCGGGAGCGTATAAAATTCCTAAAATCGCTCCGGCAGCAGCCCCTGCCAGAAAAGCCATCAATGCATTACTTCCTTTTTTGCTCATACTCTTTTGTCTACATCAAGCGTGGCAAAGATACGACCTTTCCAATTATTTGTTATCAATCAACCCTCGGCCACTTTTTTTAACTGCCCCCGACTCTTTCATTTTCTTCGAAATCACATCAAGAATCCCGTTTATAAACTGGCGACTCTTGGGGGTGCTGTATTCCTTGGCTAATTCGATGTACTCGTTAATCGTAACTTTCACCGGAATATTGGGGAAATTAACCATTTCAGCCAACGCCATTTCCAAAATGACACGATCGGTTAGCGGCAATCTGTCGACCTCCCAGTTTTTTGTGTTTTGTGCGATTAATTCCTTATAAGATTCATCCAGCTCAATGGTATTTTTGAATAACCTATCTATAAACAGTTTGTCGTCTTCCCAATCTAAAGAAACCTTTTGCAACTCTACCTTTTGCCCGTCAAAAGACTTAATTGTCTTTTCAGCCAGACTCTTGATAATGTCTTTGTCTTCCGCCCAGCGAATATCTTGTTCCTCAAAATAGTCGTTGATGGCGTTACTGCCTAAGATTACCTTTCTTAAGAGATATTTTAAAAATGCTTTCTGCGAATCGAGCTCTTGCGACTTCGATTCTATGAATTTTTGATATTCTTTGTCTTCCTTTAGTATCTCTCGAAACCAATCCCGAACCAAGGTTATCTTATTGGCCCATCCGGCAGAGCGCAACAACTCCTTTTTCAACTCCGGGTTGTCGATGAGTGCCTGGATAATTGGCTGATTCGAAAAATTTGCGTGAATGGACTTCTTCTCACCACCGGCCACTTCGGCCAATGCTATTATCAGACCTAATGTGTTGTGATAGGTTTCGGTTAGCTTCTGAATTTCGATGGTGATATTCTTTCCGAGAAATTGTTGATCCTTTCGAACCTGTTTTTCAAATAGAGTAGTTGCATCGGCCACAGCAATTGAGATTGCTTTCTCAACCTGACCAACATCGGTTGCTTTTTTGAATTGATTTTCGAAAACTTGTTTTGCTTCTTTCTTTTGTTTTCGAAGAAAGTCTTTATCCTGCACTTCCATGCTATTCAAGTCGGGGCTAAAACGCTCATCTAACAAGTCAAGAGAGAGAAGGTAATTTGCTTCTTTGCATTGCTCGAAAGCAAATAGGCTTTGCATGATTTTGATGCGGATGGTACGTCTGTTAAGCATTCGGGTAAAGAACGTTTGAATGAGGCGGCAAATTACAGAAAGAAGTTCGAAAACAGAAGATCGCAATGGAATTCAGAAAACAGAAGGTCAAAGTCAGAATGTTATTTTTGACGTAAGTGATAAGTAGCTATTCTAACTTCAAAATTCTGTCTTCTGTCTCCTTCTACATTTTATTTTTTTTAAGACATGAACCAAATCAAGTACCTTTCGTTTTTATCGGGGCATGAAAGAACTTTTCTATCTTAATACGTATCTCCTAAAGTACAAAAAGCTGATGATCCTGGGGCTGATCTGGGTCATCATCTCTAACGCCTTTCAAATTCTCCCCGCGCAAATGGTTCGATACTCCATTGATTTAGTCACCGACAATATTCGCATCTATCGGTCCTTAGATAAAAGCGTTGCGCAGCCGGCATTTTTTAACGTGTTCTCTAAAGGAATATTGATCTATGCCCTCCTTATTCTGGGCATGGCGCTATTGAGAGGCTTCTTTCTCTACCTGGTTCGCCAAACGTTAATCGTTATGAGTCGACTTGTAGAATTCGACTTGAAAAACGAAATCTTCGAACATTACGAATCGTTGCCCCTTAGTTTTTATCGTAGAAATAACACGGGCGACTTGATGAACCGAATCAGTGAAGACGTCAGCCGGGTTCGTATGTATTTGGGCCCCTCGATCATGTATGGGCTGACTCTCATCACTTTGTTTATGATGCTGATCCCAATCATGTTTAGCATTAGCCCTAAATTGACTCTCTATGCACTTTTGCCCCTACCGATTTTGTCCATCAGTATTTTCTACGTCAATAATATTGTGGAACACCGTTCTGAACTGATTCAAAAAAGCCAATCACGACTAAGCACATTTGTACAGGAAGCTTTTTCGGGTATTCGGGTAATTAAATCTTTTACGCGCGAAGCGGAATCTGTTGCCAATTTTTCAACGGAAAGTAACGAATACAAGAAGCAATCTTTAAAGCTTACCAAAGTGCAAGCTTTATTTTTTCCGGTTATTATGGGGCTTATTGGCTTAAGTACGGTGTTCACAGTTTACGCGGGTAGTGTAGAGGTCATCAACGGCTCACTGACATTTGGAAACATTGCTGAGTTTATCATTTATGTAAACTTGCTGACATGGCCTGTCGCCTCGTTAGGTTGGACAAGTAGTTTAGTACAACGGGCTGAGGCTTCTCAAAAACGCATCAACGAATTTTTAAAAACAAAGACAGACATTGTTTCTGAACAAGATGTTCAGCGCGAGATTCAGGGTGAAATCGAGTTCCAAAATGTTTCATTTACTTATCCCGATACAGGAATTCAGGCCATTAAAAATCTCTCTTTTAATATTAAGCCGGGAGAATCAATTGCCATTATTGGCGGTACGGGATCCGGAAAGAGCACGGTGTCCAATCTCATCTCCAGATTATATGATGTTACTCAGGGAGAAATTAAGATTGACAAAATTTCTATAAAAGATTATAATTTGATCAACCTGCGAAGTCAGATGGGGGTAGTGCCACAAGATGTTTTTCTATTCAGCGATACCATCTTCAACAACATTGCTTTTGGCTTGAAAACAGCTGATGAAGGCAAAGTGATTCAGGCCGCGAAAGATGCGGATGTGTACGATAATATCATGGGGTTTCCGAGCGCTTTTGCCACCCGGGTGGGAGAGCGAGGTATCACGTTATCGGGAGGACAAAAACAAAGAGTGTCGATTGCACGAGCTGTAGCAAGAGAGCCAAAAATTTTGATTTTGGATGACGCGCTCTCAGCGGTTGACACAAAAACGGAGAACACGATCCTCAACAGTATGAAGAAGATTATGAAGGGCAGAACGAGCATCATTATTTCTCATCGCGTATCATCCGCAAAGCTAGCGAACAAAATTATTGTTTTGCAAGATGGAGAAATGGTGGAAGAGGGCACACACGAAACCCTGATCGCAAAAGAGGGCGCCTACAAAGAATTATATGAAAAACAGATGCAGGTGGAAGAAGTGGAGTAAAGTGTTTTATAAGCGTTTGTCAATAGACAATCTCATCCGTAATCACCAATGTCTGTCCTGTCAATGAAGTTCTGTAACGCAGCAATGGCCTGAAAGCTGGCCCTCCAGAGGGTCGCCCTTCTGAAAAATCGTAGGTAGACTGACATCCTTTCATAAACAGACCCGAGCCATCTACAGTCACAATTGCATCATCCTCCATTGAACAGAGTCGCTCATAAGCGATATAGGTAGTTTCGTCAAGTCGATAAAGAATGACACCTCTCATGCCCACATCATCGACATACTGATACCCACCATCGAGTCGCAAACGTTGATACTGTGGATAGTTGAGGTTGATGGAGACCGGAGGAAAAGAAGCTTGGGCGTTGACTGAATGATGAACAAAGAGCAGTACGATGAAGGCCGCAAGCCACAAGCCGCAAGCTGCAAGCTGTTTGCTTCGTTGGTTTCCTCTTTCGGTTGGTGCACCGCGTTTACAATCTAGCTCAACCACGCTTGTGGCATGTGGCCTGTCGCTTGTAGCCATTTTATTTCGTGTAATCATAGAAACCCCTTCCTGTTTTTTTGCCCAAATGCCCAGCCATCACTTTTTGTTGCTGAATTCGACTTGGCCTAAACTTTGAGTCTTGATGAAACGCCTGATATAACGAAGAAGTGACCGCAAAATTAACGTCCATTCCAATCAAATCCATCAATTCGAAAGGACCCATTTTAAAACCAGCGCTTCTTAAAAGCCTATCAATTTGCTCATGTGAGGCCACCCCCTCTTCCAATAGTTTTAGCGCCTCCACATAATAGTGGCGAGCTACCCTGTTAACGATAAAACCAGGCGAATCTTTTACCAACACCGCTGTTTTCCTTAGCGATTTGGAAAAATCCATCATGATAGACACTACTGAGTCATCGGTCGAAGTTCCTCGCACCACTTCTACAAGGTTCATGAGCGCTGCGGGATTAAAAAAATGGAGGCCAACAAATCGTTCCGGATTTTTTAGGCCAGAAGCAATTTCAGTGATCGAAAGTGAAGAGGTGTTTGACGCAAGAATACTGCCCTTGCTGTTATTCTCTAACACGCGGAACAATTGCTGCTTCACGTCTAGCTTTTCCACTACTGCCTCTATCACGAGATCCGCTTTTATGTCTTCCAGCTTATGCGCTATTGAGAGATGACCCAATATCGTTGTCTTTTGACTCTCGCTTATTTTTGATTTGGAGACGGCTTTATCTAAGTTGATAGAAATCGATGAGATGGCCTTTTGCGAAAGACTACTCTCAATATCAAACAACTGTGTTGGGTAGCCGCTCATAGCACAAACCTGGGCAATTCCCTGACCCATCGTGCCGGCACCTAAAACAGCAACTTTTTGAATTTGGCTATTCACTTATACAACCGATTTGAACTGTCGCAAAAATCGAACATCATTTTCCGAGAAAAGACGTAAGTCATTGATGCTATACCTCAACATGGTGATTCGCTCAATGCCCATTCCAAATGCAAAACCGGTGAACTCTTCGGGGTCAATGCCACCATTGCGTAACACATTTGGATGCACCATACCTGACCCTGCGATTTCAACCCATCCGCTATACTTGCAAACGTTACATCCCTTGCCATGGCAGATGAGGCAAGAAATATCAATCTCAGCGCTAGGCTCGGTAAATGGAAAATAAGAAGGTCGCAAACGTATCTTGGTGTCCTTGCCGAACATCTCTTTCGCAAAATGATAAAGTGTCTGCTTCAAATCAGAGAAGCCCACGTTCTTGTCGATGTACAATCCCTCCACCTGATGAAAAAAGCAATGGGCTCTGGCGGAAATGGCTTCATTGCGATACACTCGCCCAGGCATGATGGAACGAATGGGCGGTTTTTGGTTCTTCATCAAACGCACCTGCACGTTGGAGGTGTGTGTGCGAAGCAGCACGTCTGGATTCTTTTCTATAAAAAAGGTGTCCTGCATCTCGCGGGCAGGGTGATTTTCAGGGAAATTGAGAGCCGTAAAGTTATGCCAGTCGTCCTCAATTTCAGGGCCATCCGAAACATTGAAACCAAGGCGCTCAAAAATTTCGATGATGCGATAGCGGGTTAAATTGAGTGGATGCAAATTGCCCGTTTTATTAGGAATGACCGGAAGTGATAGGTCCATGGTTTCGCGGTCGGACGAAGTGGTATTCTCGATTGACTCCTGAAGTGATTTGAATCTATTCTCAGCGAGTTGCTTAAGATCATTGAGGGTTTTGCCTAGCTTCTTTTTCTCTTCAACTGAAGCCAACTTCAAGTCATCAAAAAGAGACATCAACTGCCCTTTCTTGCTAATGAACTTAAGTCGAAATGCTTCCAGATCATCCTTTGACTTTACCAAAAAAGAATCCACTTCTTGCTGTATTTTTTTTACCTTCTCTTCCATGCTTTTTTACGAGGTCAATTTCTGTGCTTTCTTAACTGCTAGGTTGATGGCTAAGCAAAGCACGATTGTGAGTGGTAAAATTAACGCATCCGATTGGTTTCTCAACCACCAGGCTAGCCCAATGAAAGCGAGATTGATCATTACCAGCACGATCACGGTTTTACTATGCGAGAAACCAATGTTAAGGAATTGGTGATGCAAGTGATTGCGATCGGCTTTAAAAGGCGACTGCCATTTACGCAAACGCAGAATGATCACCCTTAAGGTATCAAATACAGGAATGATAACTATACATACAGCCGATGATATAGAGGCCTCGAACTTGGCTTGATGACCAACAGGAAGTTGAAAATTTAAATTGATAAACTGAATGGCCATAAAAGAGAGGAGAAACCCGATCATCAACGCCCCCGTGTCACCCATGAAGATTTTGGAGGGCTGCCAATTGAAAAAAAGAAAACCCAGGATCGCTCCCGCAAACGTCATGCAGACCAGACTAAAGATAAGGTGATCAATGGAGTAAAACCAAAGTCCGAAAAAGGTAAGCGCCACCACTCCGATAGAACCCGCCAAACCATCCACACCATCGATTAAATTGTAGGCATTCGTTAAGATGATCAGTGTAAAAATACTGAAGATCCAAATAATCCAATTTGGTACAAATGGCAAATCGATGAGGCCGTAGGTGGAATTGAGGGTGACGTTATCCAGAAACACGAGCAACAATACGGGAAGAAACTGGCTATATAATTTTTGCTTTGGCGTGAGTGCCAACACATCATCGCGCAGGCCAATCATAAACATGAGGGTAACCGAGATGAAAAAATATTTTTGCTCCGACCAATTGATAAGCGAAAGTGACATAAGAAGGGCAAAAATGGCTCCCATAAAAATAGCCACACCACCCATGGAAGGTTTGAAGTCAGAATGAATTTTGTGGTCACCTGGCGAGTCATACAGCTTCCACTGACTCAAAATTTTGATGAGTACAGGCATCACCAAAAAGGAGATTAAGAAGGAGATGGCTGTATATAAAAACAGGCGTATGATGGTGTTGATGTTTGGTTAGTAAGCTTTTTCACTGCCACGAAGCAAACTTACGATAGTTAAAAAGATTATTCTAATATCGAGCCAGAACGACCAGTTTTCAATATAGTATCGATCAAGCCTGACTCGGTTCTCCATGTCTGCCAAGTCTTTGGTCTCTCCCCTATAGCCCATACATTGGGCGAGCCCTGTGATTCCGGGTTTTACATAGTGACGCGCCATAATATTATTAATTTGTTTTGCAAACTGCTCATTCAATTTGATTGGATGTGGGCGGGGGCCGATCAATGACATATCACCAATAAGAACGTTGATAAATTGCGGGAACTCATCCACGCTACTCTTTCGCAAAAACTTGCCCAGTCGGGTGATACGGTTGTCATCTTTGGTTGCCTGTTTTATATCAGACTCTTGGTTGACTACCATTGTTCTGAATTTGATACAGCCAAAAGGTGTGTTCTTTTGACCATTTCTTTTTTGAACGAAAAAAACAGGGCCCCGTGAATCTAACTTGATCAGCAACGCAACGATTGGGATCAGCCAGGAAAGAACTAACAGACTAAAGGCGACCGAGAAAACAATATCAAAAATTCGTTTGACTAATTGATTACGGGTTTCATCAAGCGGAATAACTGCCACTTCAAAGGCCGGCTGATGATCGTTATCATCCAACTTCAGAGCACGCTTGCTAATAGAACCTGCATCGATCACAATTTTCACTTGTATGAGGGAGTCCAGTCCAAAATTCACCAGCCGACTCATTTCCTGCTCAGTAACTTCAGGGACACAACAGAATATTTGATGCACCTCGTTGGCAGCGCAGAAGTCTTGCACATGGTCGACAAAAGAGTCTGACAAGTCAATATACCCCACAAATCGAAAGCGTTCCGCAGGGTGTACCAAAAAATACCTCCGCAACTCAAAGGCCAGTTCATTTCTTCCGATTAAAAGATAATTTCGCGCGACTTCTTCAGTCTTCAATTTTCGCACGTAAAAAATCGCCAGTTTAGAAAGAAAGAAAATGGGTACAAACACTATGTAAATAGTTCCAATCTGAAAAAAACCATAACTTCTTTTGAAGAACAAAATGAGAGAGGTTACCACCATCAGGTGTATAAGAAGAAACACTATCTGACTTTTGATTATCTTGGGCAGTGTCCAATTCTTTGTGATTCCGTAGGGGTTAGAAACCAACACCAAAAACAACCATGCCAGGCTGGAATAAATAAGCAAGTACACACGATTGGCTTCATCAGCTCCCGAAAATCGTGTTAGGTACGACACCTGAATAGCCAGATTCAAAAAAAACAAATCCACAAAAAATAATAAGACCCTTACCAAACCAGGCATTGAGTACTCGGTTTAAAGATCACCCGAAAAATCACAATTTATTAACTTTCAATGGTTCTATAGCAGCCGATGTGTCCGGATGTTGTGAAACAAGAATCTGGTGTACCAACGCCAGAAAAACCACCCCCTGGTAGCGACCCAAGAACACCTCGTTTACTCCGTACATTAAAAATGGAAAGTATAACAAGATTCCCAATAGATTGCGCTGCGTTACTGAAACATACAAAGGTCTTCCCAGAACTAGCAGGAGACTAAACAGGCCGACTAAACCATTCGAAAAATACATCTGAATGAGTTGGTTATGTGAGTTAAAATTCTCTTCAGCAAAGTGATTCATTTGATGTCCCCGGTAGTACTCATTCAGCACCAGATTGTAATCTCCGGTGCCAACTCCAAAAAGTGGACTTGTGTTTGCCGCAATGGCAGATTTCCAAAGAGCCATTCGTTCCCAATAATCATTTTGACTGCCAGTCGAGAAAAACTGCTCGTTGTTCCTAAAAAATATAGTAACGACTACCATACTAACTAACATAGTTGCTATGAGTGTCACTACCAACGATTCTCGTCTTGTTTTCTCCTCAAGTGAATACTTGGATATGAAAAAGGCAAATGTCAGCAAAAGACTGATAAAGGCAGTTTGCCCTCCAGTCAGTAACAATAATACAAAAAAGAACAACAATGCCGCCACAGCTGATCCGAAAAACTGCTTCGGCAAATCATAGTATAAAAAATAAAGCCCAAAAGTTATGATAAATATCAAATAGTATGCAAAGTAGGTCGGGTGCGAATCGACTGGCTGCGTAAATTGATTGTAAAAGAAAACCTGGTAGTCGCCCGTTTTTGTGAAGGAAACAGCTGCATTGATGATACAAATCAATCCCGCCACAAGAGCACCTAAAGCAAATGCATAAAATGCACTGTTCATTCGCTCCTTTGAAAATCCACCGAGTCCGTAAACAACCACTGGCACGCCAATAAAACTCAAACTTGTCTCCAATTGCCTTAGGCCCAATTTAAAATCGGTTGAGTAGATAAGTCCAATTGTTAGGATTAGAAAAAATAGGAGCAAATCCCAAGATTGATTTAGTAGAACCTTTATAGAAACCTTCTGCCCAAGTAGCAACAGACTTAAGACGACAATCATAAATAGCAGCCTTGAATTTACAAGCTGCGAAAGAGGAAGAGCAAAGCAGAAAGAGCAAAATAAGTAAAATAGTATTCTTTCCATCATTATGTGACAAGAAAGCCCATACTGCAAGGCAAGTTAAGGCGTTTTAATTATAAATAAAAATTATAGCAGATTTCTAATCTGGTTTGTAAATTAAACTTTATCAGTGAACAATTACTGTAATCATGCCTGATATCTGTGTAAGTTCTATAAAGACTTCTCACTCAATCTTACAAATCAAAGACCGAAGCTTCTGCAAAAAGATAAGTGGTATAAATAGAGGCGCTTGTATAATGTACCGTTTAAACAGCCTTCTTGGTTCTTGGAAGAATCTAAACAACCACTCAAGGCCATTTCTCTGCATCCACAAGGGCGCTCTTGGAATTAATCCTGCGGTAACTTCAAATGCACCACCAACGCCAATCATGATGTTCGCATCTATTTTTTGAAAATGATCAAAAATCCAAAAATCTTGTTTAGGCGCTGTTAGACTGACCCATAGAATGTGGGGCTTCGCAACATTAATCATCGTAATCATTTTGTTATTTTCCTCGTCTGAAAATCGCTCCGCAAATGGCGGTGAATAATAGCCCGCAATAACCAGGTTTGGGTATATCGACAAAAGATGACTAGAAAGCTTCTCGGCAACGCCATCTTTTGCACCAAGGAAGAAAAATCGATATGCTTTATTTGCCGCTATAGAACTAAATTTTGGAAGCAAATCCAATCCTGTAACTCTTCCATCAATAGGAGCCCCAAGCAGTTTAGAAGCCCAGATTAATGGTACTCCATCTGGAAGACACATGTCTGCAGAATTATACAAATCCTTTAGCTGCTTATTTCTGTGTGCCCATAAAACACAATTGACTGGTGTAACACATATGCGCCTTTTTTCACCATTGCTAATCCAGCTTTCAAACAAGCTTACTGTGCTATCGAGGTTTAAGGTCGATATATTAACTGAAAGTATATTGACCTTATTTTTCATTAATTGAGTATCTAATGATGTATAAAAAGTATAGGGTCTAGTTACCTCGAGGTGATTTAGAAGTAGAGTGGGATTTGAAAAGCACTATACCGAACAATACAAAGAATAAAACACCTTTGTTCCTATTAAGCATTGATTCTGTTAGACAACTAATCATAAACAAAGATAAAAACGATAAGTAAAGAAAATCCATTTTAAAATAAGCATTCCGGAGGTGTATAAAAAATATTGCTATGAAAGCGAAAAGACCGACTAATCCTAAATCTAACATCAATTGAAGATATTGATTGTGCATATTAAACAGCCCAATCCCCGCTGAGTAGTTGTACTTTATAAATTTTTTATCCAATTCGGTCTGCCCATCGCCCGTCCCAACGCCAAACCAAAAGTTCTCTTTTACAGCTTCCAACCCTGGCCTCCAAATATAGGTTCTTGCAAAATAGCTATCGTAGCTTGATTTCTCAGCGTTTTTATTCAACACATCTAAAAACCGTGTTCTTGATACTGGATTCAAAGAAACTAAAACCGCAACAACTAAAGGGAAGGCAATAGCAACTAATAAAGTTTTATACGACTTTATGTTAATCGCATAAATTAAAAGGTTTGCGAAAACCGTAATCGTCAAAGCTCCTAAAACTGTCCTAGCACCCGTTGCAACTAGCCCTAGTATAAAAATTAAAACAAAAAAGCTTACAAAAAAGATATTGCTTTTCTTAATAGGTTTTTCTAAATAGAGACTGCCCAAAATTAAAACAGCCCAACTCAAGTACAATCCAAAGTAAACAGCTTGCATCTCAATTGGTTGTGAAAATCTATCATGCGAAAAATAATATTCGTGAAAGTATTTGCCCTCGACTAAACTCAAACGAATATTTATAACAACACAAAATAGCATAGCAAAAAAACAGCTAATAACAAAAACCAGCAAGAGTAAACGCCTTAGTTTCTCATCGATGTTAAAATCCACAAACAGAATCGGTAAAAAAATAAAACTCAAATGTTTCTCAATGTTAAACAAACCTACCCCTATATTCTCTTTACTCGTATACACTAATCCAATTAGCTCAACGAACAAGAAAAAGAGCAAACTGATTGATAGCTGACTTAACTCTAATTTTTGCCACTCGTTCTTTGTTAGAATCTTAAATATAGTTAGCAGTACTCCTAGTATGATAAGTATACTTGAAACATGGATATGAAATGGCAAAGATGCCATAAGCAAAACCATAATCAATTTTTTAAGTTTGTCGTAAATGGATGTATTCATGTTTGAAGAGTGCTCCCGTTATTTAATAATGGAAGGTACAGGTTCAGCAAATTTTGATGATTTATTTCCGGAGTAAATTTGCTCAAGTATGTTTCTCTTGCATTTGAATATAAATCGGCATAATAGCGGCTATTTAAATCGAATTCTTCTATGCACCTAAGCAGGTCAGCAGGGTCATTTGCGCTAAAATGAATGCCATTGTATCCATGAGTTACTATTTCGTTCAAGTTTTCCAAATCTGAAACAATTACTGGAGTACCCGTTGAATAGGCCTCCAAAATGGTTATAGGCAAGCCCTCGTACCAAATTGACGGTACTATTAGGGCTATGCACTTCTTTATTCTAGAAATGATAAATGGTTTGTCCTTATATCCCCAATAATGAATATTATTATGAGCTGCTGAGGCAGAGGTTACTTGCGACCTAAGCAATCCATCACCAATAATTTCTAAACGAATTTTTCTATCTTGAAAGGTCTTTAACAATACGTTAACCCCTTTCTCTTCAGATAGTCTACCAACGAACAAAAAATAATTTTCACGTTCTCTTACGGAGCTAAACCCACAATCAGTAACACTACTGGGCTTGACAACAATTTTCTCAGGCAAAATTCCTAACGAAGAATCTATAAATTGGCTCCTTGCAAATTCAGTTAATGCAATATATCTGGATACTTTAAGATTCCAGGTGTTGATAAGTTTATGTATCCCTGTAACAAAAGTAAGTTGAGCTGTCTCTAACTTAGAATTGCGATGACAACTATACTTAACACCATAAATCGGGAATTTCTCTTGAATGCACAATGTGCAAGGCTTTGAGTCTCTCATTAAGAGAGCACCAGAACAAATCAACCGATAGTTATGAAGTGAGACTACTGTAGGTATTCTATATTTACTAGCCGCATAGAGTACTGATGGCGAAGCCATGTAAAAGATATTATGGATATGGATAATCTCAGGTTTGAACTCCTTTATTTTATTCTCAAGCTTTCGATATGATTTGCGGTTATAAATTAATTGGAGTCCGATTCCAATTTTGCTAAATAATCCTGAGAGTCGATCATTGTCAAAAATCAAGAGCTCAACCAAATGGCCATTATTGGCAAGAAGCGCTCTTTCGGCTTCTACAACGGCATCTTCTCCGCCATATTGTTTGTATCGATTATGAACTAATAATATCCTCATTTTTCGACCAGTATAACCAAATTGTAGAAAAAGCTATTGTTTTTCGGAGTGAGCTTAACAAAGGAAGAAATAAAATAATTAGCTTTCACTTTGTTGAGCTTCTATTTGCTTTTCCTGTTGATGCAGAAATATTAATATTATGAAATAAAAATAGAACATTATATCGAAATAGATAAAAACATTGTCGGTAAGCAAAAGAACATTTAAATAAACAAAAAGAGAAAATGATTTTATACTGAATGTATTCTGGTAAAAAATAACAAACAGCCACAGTGTAAAGATAATTATTCCAAATTCCAGATAATTTCGTAAAATTTCAGAATGCAGGTTAATTGGAAGATTGTAAACGGAATAAATCGCATCATCTACTTTCCCGATACCTTTACCTATCCAACCGTCATCTCCCACCTGATCAAAAGCAATCGTATATAAAGATTTTCTACCCATTAATAAACGATCAGTTGAAACACCTGTTTTATCATAGATATAATTATCATATTCTCCTTTTACAATTAAGCTTGTAAAGCTAACAAACAAGAGGTTTATCAAAACGCCCACTGTAGCCAAAAAAAATCTATATTTTCTTGGGTTGAATTTTAAAAGATCGCTTAGCCAGTACATGCCAAAACTTATTGCAAATGCACCCATTACAACGCGTTTGAAACAAAGAATCAAAAGTATTGAAGCCGCCAGTTTATATCCAAAAGGATACCTTTCTAAGATGAAGAAAAGCAAGAGGATGCCAAACACATATGCCAAATTACTCTCTGTTGGAAATTCAGAAGCCAATAAAGCATTAGAGAAGCTTATAGATCCTGAAAATAGGCTTACGAAATCTCGCCCTTCTGTTAGAATGAATATTAATGTGTTAAAATAGAAAATTACCAACACATATATTTTGATCAATTCATACTTGAACAATGGTTGAATAAAAATTAAAAACAGCAATGGCGATAAAACAAATACCACATTAGGTATATATCTACTTGAAAGACTCGAAAATAAATAGTCATTAGTTCCTAAAAAGAGGAAAATTATAACGTAGAAAATCAAGATGCTGAAATAGTACTTAGATGACGGTGAACTGAGTTTGATGCGACTATAACTAAAATAAATTGGCATTGCTGCTAATGGCATCAAATATTTAATGTAGCGCAATGGGTAGTATAAATTTGTCAAAAGCACAACTAGTAAAAATCCAATAAGAAATACTAAAAACCCATTAATTTTCATTGATAAGTTAGGTACTAAAAGCACCTGATTAAATGCTTAATTGTAAATGTATGATCTTTGTAGTCTAAAACTATAACACCATTGGCAATTGAATGCTGGATAGAAGCGCATAACTCTCGACTAGAATAAGTACCGCCAATTCTCCTTCTGTCTTCCATGTCATTTTGTTCATAACCGTAATCATGTGCCGGGCAATAATCATAAGGCATGCCATTAACGACAGCAAGCCCTGTTGTTGCAGTAACAGCGAAAGGAACCACTGAACATGGAAAATCCGTATGCAAACCGTTCTTATTTTCAATATAGAGCACGGGCTTAGAATCTGAATTTGAGTTCAATCTACCGAGTTCAACTAATCCGCGAAAAAACTTGTAATTCAAATTAGACTTCAGTGCCTTAGCAGGCTGATAGATTATTGACTCGAGTGATTGGTGCGTAATCCCTTCTGGAAAAGAGCCCTTCAGTATCTCGCTTTTTCCTAGCCCCAAAAAATCTGTACCTGAATTTATACTTGCTCTTATTGACAAGTATTTCTTTTGCATCTCTAACATTTGAAATCTCATATTCATAGCAGAAAGGAATAGGATGATCATTAGTATCATAACAGAAAGGAATTTAAACAACTCCTTAGTGGGTTTAAAATAATCGTACCCAACTGATAAAACAATAATGAGCAAGACCAAGCTTGCGAAATTTTGAAAGTCAATAAAATATCCCGCTGAGCCTCCACTGATTTTCAAAAATAATCCGGGTAAACATCCCAATACTACTGCGCAAACTAGCATCTCCAAACAACGAAACAATCTAGACTGATGGCTCATTTTGCTGATCCTATTTTTGCCTAGAAAATAAATGACTACACATGTGATTATGAACCAACTGTAATTAGAAACAAAAAACAAAAAAAATCTCCATCCAATAAACTCTTGATAATAATTCAGAAAATCAATTTGGGTTGATCCCTTCAAATCAAAGTCAATGGTTAAATATAAAGTGAATACACTAACTACTATCCCTAGTAAGGATGCGATCAACACAAATCGATTCTTCAGCAACTTTAATCTAATAATAGCATAGTAAAAACATCCGGCAACTAAGTACAAAGTGGAAATTTTAGAAACTCCTATTAAAAAGAAAAAAATCGGAATCAAGATGGCAAAAGCGAGTCCATATTTAAAATCATTATCAATTGTTTCTATTATGAACCCTACAAAGATGAGTGTAATAACTATTGAAACACTATACGACTCGCTAATAAAAATGTTATAAGGAGCAGCCTTGTTAGTATTCAAAAAATCTATATCAATAAACCCAACGAAACCGATTGTGATAACTCCCCAAAAAAACCAACTGGAAGTAATCGGCTTTAAAGTATAGAAAAAGCTTCTCGTGACTTTAATAATTACTACCAGAAATTGCGATACCAGGAACGGCAATATGTAAATCGGAAAAACAAGAGGATAGAATAATAGCAGGTCGACTTGAAGAATACTAGCAACTGCTGAAAAGTAAAAATGACTACCAAAATGATAAGGAAGTAAGCATACACCGTTTAGGCCCGTTGAAGGCATGGAATATGTACTTATCATCTTGGAAATAGTTATATGAAATAATGAGTCAATATGAGGCAGCATGATAGCAAAACTTTCAAAAAACATTGGTGAATATATACCGTATCCCCAAAAGACTGCAGCTATCCAAAAGGAAAGAATCACTGAAAAAAACAATATCAGTAAGATTCTTGATAAGGAATCCGACTGAAACAGACTCAAAAGATTTATGACATAAAATAGATAACCAAATGAAACTATAACAATACTCAAGTGTGGATTAAACCATTCCCTTAAATAAAATCCAGCCGTAAAAGTAAACAACAGTAAAAAAAGAGAAATTACTGATTGACTTAGAAAAAGTACCCCCTTCAAAACTAGCAGTCTATGCAATAAGTATGGTAGATTAATTGCTAAAAGACTGAAACCAACCGCTCGAAAAGCATATTGAGTATGAAGCTCTTCCAAACCAAATCTAAAAAGAAGGTAAAGCGATGCAAGTGAAAATGAAATTGTAGAAGAGAAAATCAACACGCGCAAAGTATCAATATCTCGACTATCTCTCATGACTCTAGGATCTTATCAATTACTTTGAACTGAGCATCTGCTATTTTTTCAAAATAAGAATATGTGTCTGAAACTAACATTCGCATTGCGTCATTTATAATTGATTCCCCCTCTATTCTAAATGAATAAATACTAAGATCAGCGCCAAATAATTCTTTGCAATTAGGTAAGGCACTTGTAATAAATCCTGCTATAGCTTTTGGTCTCTTTTCCTTATTTATCATGAACCATTCAAAAGGCACCTCCAACTCTTCAACCAATAAGTCCAATTCAAATCTTATTCTAGTCACTTTGTCTTTATCCTCATCTCGATGTGGTACGTACACGATCCTTTTATCCTTAAAAAAACTAACAACAGCGTTTAAGTAAAGAAAATAATCGCCTTCGGTAACAATTATAGGTTCTATCTCACTAAGAGGTTGGCCTAAAAAATAAACTTCATCACAAGTCTCTCTGTCTTTTATTAGGCTTCTAATTCCTTCATACTTGTGCTTTATTAGAAAGTCTCTTTTTAAAACCTCTATTTCATAGATAGAAAAAAAAGATACTGATTGCGGATGCCGTAATCTGTAACCAAAGATAAATTTTTTAACTAGTGCTTTGACAAAAAATGAAAAAGACCAACTATTCAAGAAACTTATTTGGCCTACCCTTCTGTTATTTACCTCTAGTGTTGCAATACCATCGTCAAGTAAAATTATTTCCTTCGCGGCAATCGAGTTTACA
Organism: Cytophagales bacterium; assembly: GCA_020403045.1. Lineage (GTDB taxonomy): Bacteria > Bacteroidota > Bacteroidia > Cytophagales > Cyclobacteriaceae > ELB16-189. The sequence goes on along the minus strand of JADBYK010000026.1, from coordinate 40,215 downwards.
AAGTGAATTTGCTCAAGCCCTAAATAATATCCTACAAATACAAAATTTACTTTTGCATATTGGTCAACCAGTTCTTTGATTCGATGAGATTTTCTCCTCAACTCTTTCAAGATAGGCATGATCTTTCCTCCTTTTATATTCTCTTCGTGACTGGTTTGAGATTCCGCCTCGTTCACAAAATGTATGTTACCCCACTCATTGGGCACCAATATTTTGACTATGGAATTGTAATTGCTGGTGTAAGTCAGAAATATGACAGAAGATTGATGATTCGGGATGTTAAAATACCGTTTTGCTTCTATTGCATTCAAAAGCTGTAAGGGTGTGCTAATCAAAAAAAGATTTGTCATCTATTTCAATCGATTTAACCTCCACGGCATTGGATGGGCTATATTGCTGCAATACCAAGTCAATAAGAAGCTTAAAAAGTAGCAAATGCAGAGTGAGTAGGCTGCTCCAATGACCCCGACTCTTGATACCAGAAAATAGGTAATTGCGATGTTAACTACTGCCGTTGTTGTTGTAATAATCGCTAAAAAATAAGTCTTCTCTGCATAAAAAATATAGTTGACCACCATTTTATACATTCCATTGAAAGCAAAACCGATAGCAATCCAAAGAATATACTTTTCACCAGCAATAAACTCTGTGCCAACGAATATCCTGAATAATGGACCAATGACAAGAGAATAAAGGATCGAAAATGCAAAAATAGCTGCCATGTAAAAATATGTTATTTTCACTAACTTTAAATTGTCAACTTTATTGTTCTTCTTTAAATTTTTGTAAATCCAGGGGGCAAAGGCATTATTGATGGAATCCTGAATCAGAAGAATGATTTGAGCAAATTGAAAGCCGACCATGTATATTCCTACCTCTTTTACTCCAACAAGACTAGAAATAATTAAACGGTCTGAAAACATCATAACCGCTCCTCCAAAAGTATGAGGTATTAGTGGTACACCGAAACTTAATGCTTTAAGAATATACGATTTGTTAAACTCAATCTTAACATATTTTTTTCTTACTAAAATGAACAATGAAATTAGAGCATACATAAAAAAGACCAGAACCTGTGCTATTACTCTGCCTTTCCAGCCGAGTTCAAATGGAATTACTAAAATTAAGGATAAAATAAGATTCAATGCCGTTTGGCTGATCTGAAACAAGCCGTACAAAAATGGTTTCTCTTCTGCTATCCACAGTCCTAGTAACATTTGAAACATAAACTGTGAGCATGCGAATACAACTATGAAGGGGAGCCATTCCGATGGAAATTCTACCATTCTTGAAATGGTATGACCAAATAGGAATGATATTACAAGCAGCAACACGCTACTTATTAAAAATATTAGGAGGGTGTTGTAAACATAAACTGGAAAATTAACTTCTTCTTTCTTGTAGTACTGCACAATTACGGAGTTCTGAGTATTCAGTCCGGCAAACGAAATCAACATCGTAGCAACGACTTGAAAAATAGAAACAATTCCATAGTCGCTCGGACTTAAATACCTTGTAAGAACTGGTATTAGCAAAAAGGGAATAGCACTATTCAGTGCGTTGCTTGCTGTAAAAACAAAACTCGATTTTAGTAAATTCGAGTCAACTATATTCTTTATCAATTAAGGTTTGTTTTCTAATGAAGTCAGCGACAGTACTAAGTCAAATAATCCATACTCATGGGAGTGCCCGTTTTAAGATCAATTTTGAAGTGCTTTCCCAAGATGGATTCAAAATATTTTGGTGCCAGGCCATCACCTGGTCGGATTACGCGCAAATTTTGTGATGATAGTATATCTCCTTTCTTTACATCTGCCACAACATAAATTGATCGTTTGAACACCCTACTCTTTTCTTCTGCTTTTTGAACATTTAATTGAACTTGGCCCAGGGCCAAAAACGCTCTTTCGCTTTCGAGCACGAGGGATTTCATTTCCGCAGGCTCCATACTGAAGGTACTATCGACTCCGCCATCTGCCCTGCTTATCGTAAAATGTTTCTCGATAACTCGAGCTCCAAGAGCGATAGATGCTATACTAGCTCCTATGCCCATTGTGTGATCACTCAGGCCGATAATACAATCCTGAAAAACTTGTTGCAGAACAGGGATGGTGACAAGGTTGGTGTTTTCAGGTGTAGCTGGATATGTACTGGTGCACTTTAAAAGAACGATTTCCTTACTCCCATTTTCTTTAAGAACTTGAACAGATTCCATTATATCGGACAAGTTTGCAATACCTGTGCTCATTATTACAGGTTTGCCGGTCTTGGCTACCTTTTTTAGTAGTGGATGATCCGTGTTCTCAAACGATGCGATTTTATAACAGGGAACGTTTAATGTCTCTAAAAAATCAACAGCAGTATCATCAAAAGGTGTACTGAAACAGATTAATCCTAATTCGGCAGCATAGTCAAAAAGTGGCTTATGCCACTCCCATGGTGTATGAGCCTCCTTATATAACTCATACAGATTACGCCCGAGCCAAAGTGATTTCTTGTCTGTAATATCAAATAGACCGCCACGATGATTTATCGTCATTGTGTCCGGAGTATACGTTTGTAATTTGATAGCGTGCGCGCCAGTGGAAGCCGCAACGCGAACAATCTCCTTAGCTCTTTCTAGAGATTGATTATGATTACCGCTCATCTCAGCGATGATGAAAGGTGGATTATTTGAGCCAAGCAGAAAATCCTTAATCATGAAACTATTCATACTTTTAAATTTTAGGTCAAACTAATTATAAAGATCCTCAGTCTACATACTCTGAAAACCCTTTGTAAAATCTACTCAGATTTTGGTGCCTTTCATAGTCTGATACCTTAATATTTAATGCGTCCTGAATTGACCACAAAACATCATTAAACCCAAACATGTTCCTAAATCTAACAGTACTTGAAAATCTAGGATTGATTTCAAACACATATGGGACATCTGATATCATTCTCAATTGAACATTTATGCTGCCTTGTAAATTAATATTTTGAGCAATGGAATTTAAAAGTAAAGTTATTGGTTCGCTCTCAATCACTTCCCCAAAGCCGCTATATCCTCCAGTTAGTTCTCTTCTAAAAATAATGCTTCGAATCTCCCCAGCTTTAGATCGAAACAGGCCGCAAGTATACTCATCAGAATCTTGCGTCAAAAATTCCTGCACAATATAATTTTCAAGCAAAACTTTTTTTTGCAAATAAGAAATGTCGTCCCTATCATTTATAAGATATAGGTTTTTGCCTCCTGACCCACTCCTTGATTTCAGAATAAATGGAAATAGGTTCATTTTAACATAGTCACTGGCAATGTGTGTTTTAGGGAATGGAAGACCATGCTGCTGAAGAAATTCTGAGGTTTTTAATTTATCAAAACCTATTTCCAAGGCAAGCCTATTAGCATGAATCATTGTGGCTTGACCAAAAAAATCCAACCTGTTAACCTGAGTTAAATGGCGCAACTCAGGTTCAGCCATGGGAATGTATAAATCTATTTTATTTGTTTTAATAAATTCATTTAGGAATTGAAAGAAATCAGGGTGCTTAATAGGCAATCCAACTTTAAAATTTGGATAAATAAATGAGCCAGCATTTTTTGAAGATATGTCAATACCATAGATATTATTAATCAAGGGTATCTCTTTTAAGATTTTACCAATGCTTTGACCAATATCTCCACCGCAACCAGTAACTAATACATTCACTTTTACTGACATACTATTTCTATTTTCGTTCCAAGATTTTGTAGTTGTATGCTAAATCCGGATCGTTTTTTAAGACTTCTAACTTCAACTCAGTAACATCATAATCCGTTATTCGGAATTCGATTGATTTACTTAAAGAATTAAGAATTGCCCAGTAAGCTTTCCCTCCTTTTTGCCTGGATTGACCTACAGATCCCGGGTTAACTACAAGTGTATTTCCTCTTCTTAAGCAAAATGAATAATGAGAGTGTCCAATCAGAATTAAATCGTAGTTAAACGAATCAAAAGCTTTCAACAGCTCCAGGTTTGAATCCGGATATACATATGTATCATTTGCCCAGGGGCTACCATGGCTCATCATGATCGATAAATCATTATAGTAGACTTCTCGAGTGTCAGGCAAAGCCCTAAGCCATTTAATCTGCTCTTGGCTAAGTTTCTCAACTGCTGAAAAATGCCCACTGCCATATTTTTTAACAATCGGGTAAAAGGATTGAGGGTCATCCATCAAACCAAACAACAAATGTTCGTGATTGCCATTTATGGCATGTACATCATACTCGGAAATAGCAGTCAAAACTTTATCTGGGTGATAGTAATATCCAACCATATCACCCAAAATCAATATCTCCCGTATGCCTTCTCTTCTTACCTCCTTTAAAACCTCGTTCAAAGCGTAATTATTACCATGGATGTCGGATAATATTGCCGTTCTCATATCATTTCAAAAACTACTTTTTGGGCAACTTCTCCTGGTGATTTTAACTTTCCATTCGTTTTATATTCAAGAAATGTTTCTACCCTATCAAATTCACTACTCCTTATGTAATCCTGCATTCCCGTATCCATCACTCCCGGATCAAAGTTTACAATGTTGCAATCGGGGTGTTCCTTCTTTAAGACATCGAAAAACATTTTCCCTCCTGCCTTGGAGGAGCAGTAAAGGGACCAGCCAGCAATAGGATTTTGAGCTGCCCCTGTTGAAATATTAATAACGGTTATTTTGCCTTTATTAAAATTTTGAAACAAGAAATTAGATATAACCAAAGGAGCCTTAATATTTACCGCGAGTAGTGCTTCAATTTGTAATTCCGTCATTTCGCCCACTTTCGTAATAGGTTTTATAATGGCGGCATTATTTACAAAAACAATATCTCTCGTGGTAATATATTGCGTCAGTGATTGAATCCTTGACTCTAATTTGTCAAACGATAAATCACATTCTATAAATTTAAATCGACTTTTGTTGTAGCCCATTTGACTTTCGCTTACCTTTTTCGACACAGAAATGACAATGTCCTCAGTCTTTTCAATAATTGTTGAAACGATTGCCTCACCAAGGCCGCTGGTGGCTCCTGTTACAACGAACGTTCTTTTATCCATATAGATCATTTTTAACCTTACAATGAATCACCACATCTATGTATTTTGATTCAAAAAAACAATGTTCCTTAAGTCTTGCTTCCCTCTCATAACTCATTTCTTCGAGTGCTCGGTATAGTCTTGGCCTTAAGTCAAAGGCAAAAGTGAAAATCTTGTGAAGATCCAAACCAAGAAACGCAACTTCTTCGATCAACTTAAGATAAGTCTTCCAATGAAATTCAAAATGCACATTCTCTTCTAGTGTGTCCATTATGAAAGAAATTTCAGCATTCCTATTAATCCAATTAATATGCACCAATCCGCCATATCCAATGCATTTATTCCCTTTCAAATATGAAAACAATACCTGATTCGGCTGTCTTTCACTAAATAAGTTTGTCACAACGCTCAAAAAGTAACGATCCTGACTTTCTATCGTTAATATCTCGCTCTGCCTCAAATGATACATCTGCTCATTTCTCCACTTCATTATTTCAAAACGATCCTCAAAACGGATCGGTACCAGTCGGTACTCACCAATAGCATATTCTTGCGTAACTAAGCATTTATATTTCATCGATGTTTTCTTATTTCTACACCTGCATTAGAAATTTGAGATCTGGTTTGTATAAAGTTCTGATCTCTATGCGCAAAAAAAGTACCCGCGGAAACAGCGTTTGCTTTACCCAATAAAAAACCATCTGAAAAATGTTGAGCTACACCACAGCCTCCTCCTGTAATAACGGGCACATTAACACTATCGGCTATCATTCTCGTCATCTTAATATCAAGTCCTGATTTCATTCCATCGCGATCAATAGAAGTTATTAACAACTCACCCGCCCCCAATCGAACCACCTTTTGAGCCCACTCTGCTGGATGCATATTAGTCTGCTGCTTTCCTCCGTTAATAAACACGGTATACTCACCCTTCTCATTTTGCTTGTAATCAATACTTACCACTACGCATTGCGCCCCAAATTTGTCGGCAGCCTTTGATATTAACTCAGGCGATTTAAACGCTTCCGAGTTGATTGATATTTTATCTGCTCCGTTAGCTAATAAAAGTCTAAAGTCATTGATTTCCTTCACTCCTCCACCTACCGTCATGGGCATAAAGATTTCTTGAGAAACCCGATTTATAACATCTGCCAATATTTTAATTTCAGATTTGCTATTCTCATCAATATTTATAAAAATAAGTTCATCTGAGGCTTGGTCTTGAAATATTTTTGCCTGTGATACGGGGTCACCAATTTCTATACACTCCTTAAATTGCCTAGTTATAACTAAGACCAATTTTTTGGAATTAAACAATGATGGTTTGAGCTGGAGTTTTGGTATAAGCCTGAATTTTGACATCTACGGATTCCAATTAATAAAATTGCTCAAAAGCTTCAAGCCATGATCCTGGCTTTTTTCAGGATGAAATTGTGTTGCAAATATGTTATTCTTTAAAACAGATGCTGTAATCAATTTACCACCATATTCGTATGCTGCCACCACATCATTTGAGTTCTCGCAAGACATGTAAAAGGAGTGAACCAAATAAAAATCTGATCTATTCGGAATGTTATTAAAAAGAGGATTATCTGATCTGATCTCAATTTCACTCCAACCAATATTTGGAAGCTTCAATCCGGTATTCTCAACATTTATCTTGATCACTTCTCCTTCAAACCAACCTAACCCCAAATGCTCTCCAAATTCGTGGCTTTTTTTTGCCATTACCTGCATACCGAGACAAATGCCTAGCGTTGGTTTGGCTTTCATTATGACCTCTTCATTTAGTGCATCTGAAAAACCTGAAGATCTCAATAGGTTGATGCAATCCTTAAATGCTCCAACTCCTGGTATTACAATTCTATCAACTGCTTGTAAATCTTCCGGATGTTTACAGACGATTACATCTTCTCCCAGATAGTCGAAAGCATTGTACACCGACAACAAATTGCCCATTCCATAATCAACGATGCCAACCATTTATTTACTGAGATTTTTTCCAGTTGGATATTTGCAATTCCGCATTTTCTGTTTCCATTTTTCCCGATCTGGCCCATTTGTCAAAATCAGGTAATTTATCTCCGATTTCCCTAGCAATAGATCCAAATTTCCATGGAGATACAGCATGGCTTTCTGCGATCTTATAAAACTCTTCCTTTGTAAGGCCTACTAGTTCTAAGAATATCTCTAAACTGGGTGGTTCTTTACCTTCATATCGATCTATCATCTCAAATCCTTCCTCTCTCGTCATTCTTTCATTTCTAATATCAATGGAAGCGAGGTGAGTAGGTCGAGTGTAACCTCTTTTAATATATTTGATATGGTCTCTAACTCCCTGCATGTAACACTCTATTTTCTCATAGTTATATTGTCCGGGCACATTCTCAACAAGGTCTCCGTTCCAACCAAGTTCATCTTGAATAATTCTTGACTGTGTTCTCACATCCCATGGTATGAATGAGCCTAAACAAAGTGACCTATATTGCAATTTTCTTAAATCTTTTAGGGGTGGATAGGAATAGGGCTTAAAATCTCTTTCATCCATTGTACCTCCTAATCTTACGGCCATATCCAGGGCTGTTATGCCTAGATTTGTTACTCTGTTGAATCTTTTTTCATCAACTTCCTCATCTTGATCATAGCCATAGTATGAAGTATACTCTGACGTAGGCTCACCCCAAAAAATCAATGGAACATTGTATCGAATGGCAACGTGCATGGGATATGAAAAAATTCCTGTGTGGCAATGCCAACAAAAATCTCCCTTCTCAAGAAAGCTTTGTAACATTAGTTTCTGAACTACCTTCCAGTTGGGAGTGAATGTGTGGAAATCTGCGCCCAAATTCCTCAATACACGGGTCGTATTTTCATTCAGATTGGGTCGTAAGAACCCGTGGTCAAATCGAACAACAAGTGGCTTTATTTTGTATTCCTTCATCAGGTAATAGAGTGTCCAAGTGCTGTCCTTGCCCCCACTGAACGGAACAATGCAGTCATAATCATATTTTCCTCGATAACTTTCGATAAGCTCACCAAGTTCTTTTTTTCTTTTCGCCCAGTCTATTTTTTCCTTTTTGAACTCGACTTGCCGACAAACGCTACAAACTCCACTATCGTCAAAAGTAATACTCTCGTGGGTCTCTGGTAAGAGACACTTTTTACATCTTCTTAACTCTGTCATATACTTAGCTATTTATTCTTAGGTTATAAATATTTTCTGAAGACTGGTTTTGCGGGCTCACCAGTTAAATACTTGCCGAATCCAGAATCTAGCGCCTTGATATAAACATGTAATGTTTCATCAAATGCAGCTGCAAAATACGAAATGTCCTCATGAGTATGACTAAAACAGGGAGCAAATGCCCCCTGGAACAAGACACCCCTATTTATCATCTCCTGCAGGGCGAGTGTACGCATACCGCTATTCATTTCCTTATTCAAATCTTTGAATGTGAAGACGGGCATCCAATTAGAAGGAATAACTTGAACATAGTCACCGAGGTCATGTTTCTTAATGATGGCGGAACACTCGTTAATCAATAAATCACCGATTTTTTGGTTATGGGCTATCACATCCTTCGTAAGGAACTCATCGATTGTGGCAAGTCCAGCGGCAATAGAATGGGTTTCACCTCCATGGGTTGTTGAAATTAAGAATACTTTCTCTTTTCCCTTGTTCCGAATCCCTCCTAACTCCATTATTTCCTTCTTTCCTGTTAGTGCGCAAAAAGAAAACCCATTTGCAATACCCTTTCCCCATGTCGCCATATCTGGGTCTATTCCATATTTAGACATTGAACCAGGAAGTGCCGTTTTAAACCCAGTAATCATTTCATCAATGATTAGCAACGCACCATTGCTATGGGCCATTTTAATAGCGCTTTGCAGAAAATCCTTAACCGATAAAGAACATGTACATCCATTTCCACATGCACTTTTCTCAGGTTCCATAATTACACAAGCAATCTGGTTTGGATGTTTTTCAAATAACTTAGCGAGTGATTCTAAGTTGCACGATTTAAAAGTCACTGAAAGATTAGAAATTTCCTCCGGAACCCCTTGGTTGCATTCTGTCTTCCCAATAAACCAATCGTCATAGGAATAAAAGGGATGATCCCCAGGAAAAGCGACAAGCTTTCTTCCTGTATACGCCCTTGCAATTTTCACTGCAGCAGTGGTTACAATTGATCCATTCTTTGCAAACTTGACCATGTTATGCTGTGGCACCAGAGAAAGAAATTTTTCAGCCATTTCCATCTCCAGATAAGATGGGCGTTGAAAATTTACCCCCCTCTCCAATTCTTCCTTTACTTTATTCACTACGGGTTCATAGGCATGACCCAAGCTTACAGAAGTAAGGCCCATGGAGCAATCGAGGTATTCATTTCCATCAATATCCCAAACGTGTGAGCCTTTCCCGTAAGCAATAGCTGCAGGTGACAGCTCTGGAAATTGATCATCCCCCTTCGAGTAGGTATGGGCACCCCCAGGTATCAGGTTGTGTATTTTAGATCGATAAGAATTGGAATTAGAAAAATTAGTAATGGATCGAAGTCGCACTTTTTCGAATTGAATTGATTTCATATATCCTTCGTTTCTTTTGAATTTTGAATTTATAGTTTGCGTCTTTGGATTCCCGGTTAAATAATCTACATAAGCTTTCCAGGGCTTATCATCCCCTAAGGTAAGAACAAGCTCACTGATCAACTCAAAGTCTTCTGGCTCGTCAACTGTTAATCTAATTTGTGATAGGTCATCTGCATTCTCAAAATTTGAACTTTTGAATAAAACTCCTCCTTTCAATGTCGAATTGCTCCAAATAAATGGAGTAACATGCTCTTTGTCCGAAATCTTTATTGCATTGTGCCAAGCCTCCTCCAAGGCACTAAATTTCATGACCTCCACATCCATTCCATCAGGAAAAGTTGGATTCAGCGTATTGGAACAATAATCATATCTACCGGAAATACATTTTTCTACAACTTGATCAATAATTGCCGAATCAACTAACGGACAATCTGATGTAAGTCGGACCACATAATCAGGCTTGTGATCTTTAGCGGATTTATAGAATCGGTCTAACACATTCTCAGTTGACCCTTGAAATGAAGCAACATTCAAAAATCTGGCTATGCCAATCAATTGATCAGACTGCTGCTCAAACGTTGTTGCCAAGATAATTGTCTCGATTTTTTTCGATTTCAAAATTCTCTCAAGATGTATTTGAAGAAGCGTCTTATCTCCAATTTTCAAAAGAACCTTTCCTGGTAATCTTGATGAATTATAACGAGCTTGGGTAATAGCTACTATCTTAGTCATACCCAATTTTGTGGATTAAGTAAATTTGTTTCACTGACGTCTATACAATCAATTTCTTGAACAAAGTTGCTAGGCAGTTCTAATTTAGAGTTTATCAAATTTGAAGCTAACTGGTCCTGCGTATTAACTCCTATCAAAACGTTATCTATTAACGATTGATTTAGTGCATATTTTAAAGCCATCCCCTCAACGCTGATTTTCATTTTTTGTGCCAACTCCTTAAGCTTATTCAAGTATGGAATCAAGTCTTTTAACTTAGCTGGAAGGTTATTCGATTCCATAAAAAAAAGACCTTGCAAAAAAACAGAACGGCACTGAATTTCCTTTCCTTGCTCCTTTGCTGACTGAATCAAAGAGCCTCTCTTCGAGAAATTATCAAGTAAATTAAACGGAATTTGAATTACATCAATATTTTCAGTTTCAATTGCCCTCTTAAACTCACTATTGGTGTAAATAGAAACGCCTATTTTTTTAATATATCCTTTCAACTTGAGTGAGTTTAGCTCTTGATCAACATCTGATCGCCCCAAATCTTCACAACGATGATAAAAATAAGTTTCAAGACAATCAACTCGTAGTTTTTCTAATGTTCGTTCTAATTGCTCGGAGATTGAGAGATTATTGTCTGTTTTAAATTTTGAATTAATTAAAAAAAATAGACGGGTTTCGTTATGAAATCTCCCAATTACATCTAAAGAATCTCCGTAAGCGTATGCCGTATCAAGAGTAGTAATTTGTTTATCAGAAGCAAGACTTAAAATCCTGAAGGCCTCGTCAATTTTTGTTTTGCCTGAACTATTGCTTATTCCGTAGTCAAGCCCAAATTGAACTGTACCTAAAACAATAGAATTGGCCATTAAATTATGTTTGGATTAAAAAATGCCATCCTGATAACATTCAAATAGCTTCCTTCATAAAACCAATGACGCTCGTATGTACCTTCAACTTTAAACCCAAGTGATTTATACAAAGTAGTTGCAGCTACATGTTCATCAACAACCCCCAAGGTGATCTTTCTTAATTTAACAGAATTAAAACAATAGCCAAGTACAAGATGTGATGCTTCTTTCGCATAACCTTTCCCCCATTCACGTGTATCACCCATAAGAATTCCGTATTCACCCAGACCATGCTTTGTGTTAATCGGATCAATCTTAATATTTCCGATGTGAGCGTTATTGTGCTTTAAATGGATTGCCCAAAACAAAATACTAGGATTGGCCTCAACAGAAGAAAGATAACTCCTTAAAGTTTCTAACGTCTGGTTTCCAGTGGTTTCCAGGTATCGATTAACTTGTGGATTATTAAGCCAAGAAACATACTCTTCGGAGCAATGTTCAAGAGATAGTTTTCTGCAAATCAATCTTTCAGACTCTAACTTCGGTACCACTTATTTATTTATAAAATTCCATTATCGTTTGAATTATATACTCCTGCAGCTGATTACTCAAACTTGGATAAATCGGTAAACTGATACAGCTTTTATAATAGTTCTCAGCAAGTGGAAAATCACCCTCCTTCCATCCAAATTTCCTATAGTAAGGCATAAGATGTACTGGAATATAGTGAATTTGTGCAAATATACCGTGTTTACGAAGATGATTATAAAGACCTAATCTATTCTCAACTTCAATTATGTAAAGATGGTAAGCATGACCTTCAATGACCATAGATTGTCCTTTTATGAAGGGATGACCAATGAACGCTTTTTGATAAATGGCAGCAATTGCTCTACGCCTTGTCAAACCATCTTCAGCCCTTTTAAGTTGAGATAATCCTAGTGCAGACTGAAAATCGGTTAGCCTATAATTAAATCCGAGGTCTTGCATTTCCATGTACCAACCGGGATACTGATTTTCATGCTGTTGATCTCCTACAGCAAAATTAATATCATTAATATATGACGCACTTTCCCGAATAATTCCATGCGTGCGAAGCTTTAACAATTCTTTGTAAAGCCTTTCATTATTGGTTGTGATCATTCCACCTTCTCCTGTAGCAATATGCTTAACCGGATGAAATGAAAATATTGCTAAGTCGGCAAAGGTCCCATTTCCACAATTCCTGTGCTTACCAGAACGATCTACAAAATAGCCTCCAGGCGAATGACACGAGTCTTCGATTATCCAAAGGTCAAACTCATCTGCCAATTCTCTAAAAATTTCTAAGTCAACTGCCCTACCGGCAAAATCAACTGGAATGATTCCTTTATAGGTTCCTTTTGGAGAGGACTCAAGAAGTTTTCGAACGTGAATTGGATCTAAAAGGTAGGTCGTGGGGTCAATGTCTGAGAAAACAACTTCACCATCGCAATATCGAATGCAATTAGCAGAAGCGGCAAACGTTATGGGTGTCGTTATCACTTTATCACCTTTACTCACCCCTAACGCCAGCGCACACAAATGCAATGCTGCCGTTCCGTTAGAGATCGCCACTGCATATTGACTTCCAACATACTGAGCAAAGGCCTTCTCAAATTCGGCAACTTTTGGACCTTGTGTAAGGAAATCCGATTTTAACGTTTCAACTACTGCTTGAATATCCTCCTCAGTAATGGATTGTTTTCCATATGGAATTGAGACGTTCATAGTTGCTATATTATGAATGAAGGGTCAACAAATTCTTTTATGAGCACTCTTAAACTTTCCACCGTTTCCCATTGGTCATTATTGCCTGAATTATAACTGAATTCCTGAGGTACACTTTGCGCATTAAAGTGAGTTTTATACTCAGATAAATTAAAGTTTGGCTGCTGTGGCAGAATAGCATAATATTTGCCGATATCTACTGTATTGTAAGAGTCCGAAACGGTAATCATTTCTTCATGAAGCTTTTCCCCGGGCCGCACACCTACCTCTACTTGTTTGCACTCTGGGGCGATGGCTGTGGCAACATCCACTATCTTGTAGGATGGTATCTTGGGTACAAATATTTCCCCTCCCCATGCTTTGTCAATTGCATAAAAAACCATTTCACAGCCATCTTGTAATGAAATGTTAAATCTTGTCATTCTCTTATCGGTAATTGGCAATACACCATCTCTTTTCTTACTTAAAAAGAACGGCATAACCGAGCCATTCGAGCCCATAACATTCCCATAGCGCACCACAGAAAAAGTAATGTCTCTTTTCCCTCTGATATTGTTAGCAGCTATGAACAATTTGTCAGAGGCTAATTTCGTGGCACCGTATAAATTAATCGGTGCCGCGGCTTTGTCAGTTGATAAAGCAACCACTTTTTTAACGCCACATTTTAGAGCAGCATTTATTACATTTTCTGCGCCAAGAATATTGGTCTTAACGCATTCCATGGGATTGTATTCAGCCAAATGAACATGTTTCATGGCAGCCGCATGAATAACCACATCAATACCTTCAAATGCACTTATCAATCTACTTTCTTCTCTAACATCGCCAATGAAATAGCGCAACACCGGATACTTTGACTCCGGATATTCCATCGACATTTGATAATGCTTCTGTTCGTCACGGGACAAAATAACCAATCGTTTTACCTTGGGATACTTCTCAAGAATTAACTTGGTGAACATCTTACCAAAAGATCCAGTACCACCAGTAATCAAAACACTTTTATCATTCAGCATATGTATCTGACTTCTTTTTTTAGAATCTAATTAATTTCGTTAAACCTCCTTTTCAAATCCGTTTCTGAGTACCGCCTTTAAACCCGAAACAAGATCGATTCGGTGTTCCCATCCCATTTCTTTGAGCTTGCTCACATCCATCAACTTGCGCGGAGTTCCATCCGGTTTTGCAGGATCAAATTTCAATTCGCCTTCAAATCCTAGGATACTCTTTATTGTGAGTGCTAGATTTTTGATCGATAACTCTTGGCCTGAACCGATATTGACAAAATTATCCCCAGAATATTTGTTCATTAGGAATAAACAAGCATCGGCTAAATCCTCCACGTGTAAAAATTCTCTCAGCGGATTTCCAGAACCCCATACCTCGACATAACTCAAATTAGCGTTCTTCGCATCGCTAATTTTTTTTAACAAAGCTGGAATAACATGCGAATTATTCAAATCATAACTATCATTCGGACCGTACAAATTAGTTGGCATGGCACTGATAAAATCACATCCGAATTGCCTGCGATAATTTTCGCAGAGTTTAATTCCAGCGATTTTTGCAATGGCATAAGGCTCATTGGTTTCTTCCAAATATCCTGATAAAAGATATTCTTCTTTTAGAGGCTGAGGTGCCAGTTTTGGGTAAATACATGAAGAACCTAAAAACAAAAGTTTTTTTACCTTATTTACATAGCTCTGATGAATCACATTGATCTCGATCATCAAATTATCATAAAGAAAATCAGCCCGATAAGTATTGTTAGCCATGATTCCCCCCACCTTCGCAGCTGCTAAAAAAACATATTCCGGTTTTTCGGTGGCAAAAAAGCTTTCAACCTGATTTTGATTTCGTAAGTCAAGCTCAGCAGACGTGCGCAGTACTAAATTTGTATAGCCTTCAGAATTTAGTTTTCTTACGATCGCTGAACCCACCATACCCCGATGACCCGCCACATATATTTTGGAGGACTTTTCCATTATTCGTGGTATTGGAAAATTTTATGGCCGCCCTCTTTGAGATAGTGGTCTCGTTTGAAAAGCTCCAAATCGCTTGCCATCATTTCTTTCACTAATACATCCAAATCATATTTTGGTTTCCATCCCAATTTTGACATAGCTTTAGTTGGATCACCTATCAAGAGTTCAACTTCTGTAGGGCGGAAATACTTTGGATCGATTCTAACTACTTCTTGGCCGACTTTTACCAAAAATGCTGGGTTGTCAGATTTTGTTACTACCCCCTTTTCGTTGATGCCGTCTCCTGAAAATTGGAGTGTAATATCAAGCTCCTTAAATGCTTTAATTATAAATTCTCTTACGGTGGTAGTCACTCCAGTGGCAATCACAAAATCTTCAGCAGTATTTTGCTGAAGCATCAACCACATGGCCTCCACATAATCCTTCGCATGCCCCCAATCTCGCTTCGCATCAATGTTACCCATGAACATTGTTTGCTGCAACCCCAATACGATCCTGCTAACAGCCCTTGTAATTTTTCTGGTAACAAAGGTCTCTCCGCGTAAGGGAGATTCATGATTGAATAAAATCCCGTTGCAAGCATAAAGATTATATGCCTCACGATAGTTTACCGTAATCCAATAGCTATACAACTTTGCCACCGCATAAGGTGATCTAGGATAAAAGGGAGTGGTCTCGCTTTGCGGCACTTGCTGCACCAAGCCATATAATTCAGAGGTAGATGCTTGATAAAACCTGGTTTTCGTTTCCAACCCAAGAATACGAATGGCCTCTAACAAACGTAAAGTGCCAATTCCATCCACATCCGCTGTATATTCTGGTGTATCAAAACTCACCTTTACATGAGACATCGCCCCCAGGTTATAAATTTCATCGGGTTGTACTTCTTGAACAATTCGTATCAAATTTCCGCTATCAGATAAGTCTCCGTAATGAAGTTTAAGTTTTAGATTTTTCTCATGAGGGTCCTGATAGAGGTGGTCTATCCTATCCGTATTGAATAAGGAGCTCCTTCTTTTAATACCGTGAACCTCATAACCTTTAGTAAGGAGAAATTCGGCTAAGTAAGCACCATCTTGACCAGTGATTCCTGTTATAAGAGCTTTTTTCACAAAAAATAGAATAAGAATACAAATCTAGTGATTTACGGGGGATTCAATTAATGCTATTTCAAAATTCTCCGAGCTGGCGGCAGCAACAAAGATTAACCAACCCTTCAAGTTATCGCTCGAAGTCATATTGATACACCCCCTAATGCCAGAAACTAAAAAAACCCATCCTTTTTGCCTTTTTTCTCTTTTTGGTCCTTTCGGATTTCAATTTGGCGTATGTACAGGCCTTTTGGCCTTTTGCCATAATTTTATTTTGATTAGAAAATCATAGCTCATAACCGTTGCTACCTCATTAATAAATTTGCAAGCGCTGTCTTTTTTCAAGAATGTCTCTCCAATTAAAAAAAGTATGAGTCAGTCCATCAGCAGATTGTTGCACCTAATACTCCAACGTTAGCCAAATTGAAAATTCTTTACCAAATCAACTGTGAAAAAGGAAGAGAACGAGAGGTTCGCGAACAATCAAAATTTCTATAACGTGCCTAGAAACAAAACCGGCATAGTAGATTAAATTAACGGCTTATAGTCGATCGGCAAAAAATGCTTGGAAATGGACTTTGTTAACGGAAAAAATCATGTACTGGAATCGTCTGGAAAGATAGTGCTCTTGAAATCTGAAAATCATTGACTATAACCTAGTCTATTCATCTAAAGAGCAATGACATCTTACTTCCTTGCCATTAAAATAGCATTGGCACCAAATAAATTGTGTCGTTCGATTACCTTAAAATCTTTCAATGATTTTACTTCAGCCTCCATTTCCTCCTCCGAATAATGTGCTTGGAGCAGCCAAAATTTTTGTTCATGTGAAAAATCAACTTGACGTATATCCTTCACCTCAATAGGATTGTTTCTAAAGTAAAAACCAAAATGCCACGAAAGGCTTGAGTAGATTGGAAGGTTAAACACATTTTTCGATATTACTATCTGGCTTACCTCTCTATATTGTTCCTTTATTAAATTAGTGTAGTGGCGTTTAAAGTAAGTCATATTTACCATAAAGGAAAGCGCTAAAATTAACGGGATAGAATACTTCCATTTTAGCTTGCTTATCCTCGTCCAACCAAAGGCGAAAAGTGTTATCCACGCGGGCAAGGTAACAATTGTGTACCGACTATGAAGCATTGGAGATACTACTATCGACCTCACGTAGGGCACCAAATAGGTTAATACGATCCAAACAATTAAAATAAAGAATAACCACTTTTGATTAGCATCGGGTTCCTCCTTTATTGATTTAAAAGAAAAATATAAGAGTGTAATAAATATGATAGTGGTGAGCATATCCTTTCCGGTATAATCATAAAGATATTCAGCTACAAAACCAGGGCTTGGCGTTTTAATCCAGCCTACATCCACACCGATGTCGTTTAGTATTATTGGCATCCAGGGAATCAAAGCGACCAAAGTAACTATTGCTGCTGAAATAGATAGCAACACAAATTTGGAATTCCTTTTCCCCTTAAGTAGTATCAAAAAAGTTAGGGCTTGGGTTCCAAAAATTATCAATCCAAAATAATGTGTATACAAAAGGCAAACGGTCGATATTGAATATCCAATAAAGTCAATTAGCCTAACATACTTAAAAGCTCTTATGTAAAACAAATAAGAAAGTGAGGCGAAAAAAAACGCCATAGTGTAAAACCTGAGTTCTTGAGAATAATAAATATGGAAGTAATTGATTCCCGTTAATAGTGCGGCAAAGATCCCTGTAAGTTTTCCGTGGTATTCCTTCCCTAAAAAATAAATTATAGGAATACTGAGCAAACCAATAAACGCGCAAGCTATTCGCCCAACGATTTCGTTGTAACCAAAAATCTTGAAAATGTAATGGATATAAATAAAAAACAATGGAGGTTGATCTGCCTTAGAATATTCGATTACTGAATGGAGTGAGTTTTCAGGGGCAGTAGGCACAATTGAATAAAGTTCGTCTAGCCAAAGGCTCTGAAAATTTATATGATAGAGGCGTAATAGCGAACTAAGAACAAGGATTCCGCAAAGGACATACGATGTTCTCTGGTTAACAAAGTCTTCAATTTTCTGCACCATAAAACGCTACCATTATGTCGCAATCATGTTAAGTTTCATCAACTTTTAAAGTTCTTTTTCAATGTATTACATATTTAAGTTTTAAACTAATACGTTGGCAAATACCAATTGATTGTCTTCTCAATTCCCGTATCAAAAACCTCCTCTGCCTTCCACCCCAACTCTGTTTCAATTTTAGTTGCATCAATGGCATATCGCTTATCGTGGCCAGCTCTGTCTTTTACAAAGGCGATTAATTCTTTGTAGGAGGCACCATTTTTCCGCGGCCTTGTCTTATCCAATAACGAACAGATCCGATCAACAATCTGATTGTTATTTCGTTCATTTCTTCCACCAATGTTATATGTCTCTCCTGACTTTCCTTTTTCAAAAGCTAACGAAATTCCCTTGCAATGATCGAGCACATACAACCAATCACGTACGTTCTTACCATCGCCATAAATGGGGATGGGCTGCTCGGCCAATGCCTTGCGGATAATCGTGGGAATCAATTTCTCCTTGTGCTGCTTAGGGCCATAGTTGTTAGAGCAATTGGTAGTTACTACGTTCAACCCATAAGTGTGGAAATAACTACGCACCATAAAATCGCTACTTGCTTTAGAAGCGGAGTATGGACTATTGGGTGCGTAAGCCGTTGATTCCGAAAACAACCCGACTTCACCCAATGAACCATACACTTCATCGGTAGAGACATGCAAAAATCGATTGTTTTCTAATCCTGACTTGAATTTGAAGGGAGCTTCCATCCAGGCATTTCTAGCCACATCTAATAACGTAAATGTTCCAAATACATTGGTGCGAATAAACGCTTCAGGCCCTTCAATGGAATTATCTACGTGCGATTCTGCGGCAAAGTGAACGACTCCGTTAAATTGGTATTTAGCAAACAAATTTTCCAACAGCTGTCGATCGCAAATGTCGCCTTTTTCGAAAACGTAACGCGAATGCCGCTCAACTTCTTGTAAGTTGCTCAGATCTCCCGCATAGGTTAATGCGTCTAGGTTGACAATTTTGCAATCTGGGTTATTTTCTAAAATGTGCACTATAAAATTTGAACCAATAAAACCTGCTCCGCCAGTAACCAATAAAGTCTTCATTTACTAAAAATTAAAAATTGCTTTTTCTAAAGTTGGATGATTCCGGTCGCGCTGTGAAAGAACAAGGTCTTCCTCTTTCATACCCCAATCAATTTTCAATGCCGGATCATTGTACATAATGCCTCCCTCCGCTTCTGGATGATAAAATTCATCGCATTTATACAAAATCTCAGCACTATCACCCAAAACCAAGAAACCGTGGGCAAAACCGCGAGGCACGAGTAGTTGCTTTTTATTTTCTGCTGACAGAGCAATAGCGAATGACGTACCAAATGTGGATTTGTATTTGCGCAGGTCTACGACTACATCCAAAATCTCACCTGAAAGTACCCGAATCAATTTAGTTTGTTGATGAGGAGTATTTTGATAGTGGAGTCCGCGCAGCACTCCTCTCTTCGATTTGGATTGATTGTCTTGAATAAAATGGATATCAATTCCCTTGGATTTCAGGACATCGTACCGATACGATTCCATAAAATAGCCGCGGGGGTCTTCAATCACCTTAGGCTCCAATACAACTAATCCATCAAATCCTGTTTCAACAATATTCATTAGGCAGACTTGATTACTTTTTCATTGGCTACTTTCACCAGGTATTGTCCGTATTGGTTTTTCAATAACGGTTGGGCCAACTCTAATAGTTTCTCTTTGGAGATATAACCTTTGCGAAAAGAGATTTCTTCCAAACATGCAATTTTCAAACCCTGTCTTTCTTCGATCGACTCGACAAACGTAGAAGCACGGATGAGCGACTCATGCGTTCCCGTATCTAGCCAGGCCATTCCCCGGCCCAATAATTTAACCTGTAAGGTACCTTCGGCCAAATAGAGTTTATTCAAGTCAGTAATCTCGAGTTCACCCCGTGGTGAAGGCTTAATCGTCTTTGCTTTTTGAACAACCGTGTTATCGTAAAAGTAGAGACCGGTTACCGCATAATTTGATTTAGGTTCTTTTGGCTTTTCTTCGATAGCCAAGACTCTTCCATGATCATCAAAATCAACCACGCCATACCGGTGCGGATCGTTAACATAATATCCGAAAACGACTGAGCCCTTTGTTAGCTGACTTGCTTGTTCCAGTTGTGAAGAAAAATTGTATCCATAAAAAATGTTATCCCCTAAAACCAAACAAGCCGAATCATTTCCAATGAACGACTCCCCAATCAAGAATGCCTGCGCCAAGCCATCGGGTGAGGGTTGCTCCCGGTACTCAAGTGTAATACCTAAGTCGGACCCATCACCTAATAAGTTTTTGAACAGTGGCAGGTCTTGTGGAGTGGAGATAATTAAGATTTCGCGAATGTTGGCCAACATCAGTACCGACAAAGGGTAGTAGATCATCGGCTTATCATAAATGGGCAGCATCTGCTTCGATACCGACTTGGTCAATGGATAAAGCCTTGTGCCTGAGCCGCCAGCCAATATGATTCCCTTCATCTGTTGAATTTTAGACCGCGAATTTACGAAAAGTTATTCGCCCTTTGATTGCCTTAATTGATAGGCTAATTCGATAGATGGCCGAGCCTCGGCCAGCCCAAAACCCCTACCCGCCAATATCTCGCGATAGCTATTGGTATGCAATTCCGTAAAACCATCACTGAATTCGATTTCCATTCCATCCATTTTTAAGGACCGGAAAGTACGTTTTCCCTTGGCCTTCACTTCATCTGGGAGATGGTCTTCATTTATGCTCAAAGACCAATTAATGCGAGCCTTTTCTAGTTCCAGGTAACCGGCTGCATGATCAGCTTCATACGCTGAAACCGAGCTGCTTTTTACTTTTCCGAAAACCCACAGCAGCATGTCAAAAAAATGGATGCCAATGTTGGTGGCTATGCCGCCCGATTTGATTTCTTCCCCTTTCCAACTATGGAAATACCATTTTCCACGTGACGTAATATAGGTCAAATCAACATCAAAAACCTGACCGCCTTTTGCTTCGTCCACTTTCTTTTTCAAAGCTTGGATGTTAGGGTGCAAGCGCAATTGAAGGATGGTATATACTTTCTTGCCAGTTTCTTTTTCAATTTCTGCCAATGCATCAACATTCCACGGATTCAACACCAAGGGCTTTTCACAAATGGCATCGGCCTGATTACGTAAAGCAAATCGAATATGGGAATCGTGCAAATAATTAGGCGAACAGATGCTGACGAAGTCGATTTTCTGTCCTTGTCTTTTTAGCTTATCGATGTGACGATCAAACCGCTCGAACTCAGTGAAAAAATCCGCTTTTGGAAAATACGAATCCATGATGCCAACACTATCAAAACGATCCAAGGCTGCCAACAGATTATTGCCCGTGTCTTTGATGGCCTGCAAATGTCGCGGTGCGATGTAGCCGGCTGCACCTATTAATGCAAAATTGACCATGATTTCTATGATTTAATGATTGGCATGATTCACCGAATATCTATAACTGATTACCGACCGACCACCAGTGACTGCTTACCACTGACTTGTTTTTTACAACTTTGAAACTTTTCCGTCTTTCAAAACATATTTTTCCCCGCTTTCGACACAAGTCGCCTCACCGTTTTTATCAAATGAAAGTTTATGCCCATACTCGCTCATCCATCCGGTTTGCTTTGCAGGATTGCCCATCACCAATGCGTAATCAGGCACATTTTTGGTAACGACTGCGCCCGCTCCGATAAAAGCAAATTGACCGATATCGTGGCCACAAACAATCGTTGCATTGGCGCCAATAGATGCTCCTTTTTTCACCACCGTCCTGGCGTACTCATTTTTTCGGTTGATGGCACTACGTGGATTAATCACATTGGTAAACACCATCGATGGCCCCAAAAAAACATTGTCTTCACAAATAACCCCGGTGTAGATCGATACATTGTTTTGAACCTTCACATTCTTACCCAAAACCACTTCGGGAGAGATCACCACATTTTGTCCAACATTGCAGTTCTCGCCAATGATACAGCGCGGCATGATGTGTGAGAAATGCCAAATTTTTGTTCCTGCGCCTATTTCGCAGCCTTCATCAATCACGGCCGTTTCATGTGAGAAATAATTCTTGTCAGGCATGGCGAGGATATTCTTTGACCGTCTGACAAATGTACACCAATTCTTCCGAGGTCATTTCCGTGTGGATGGGTATCGAGATGACTGTTTTAGAAAGTTGCTCCGTAACCGGAAAGGATCCTATTCCAAAGCCAGGCCGCTGATACGCCTTTTGCAAGTGCAAAGGCACCGGATAATAAATCATCGATGGAATGCCTTTGCCCTCCAAATATTTTTTGAAATCATCTCGATCGATGCCTTTTGCTTTTAGGGTGTATTGATGGAATACATGCGTAGAATATTTTGCTCTTTTAGGTATTTTTAAAAAGTTGCAAGATGTTAGTTCGTGATCGTAGAAATTGGCTGCTTCATTTCGTTTGCGCGTGTATTCATGCAAATATTTCAACTTCACGTTCAAAATGGCCGCCTGTAGCGTATCCAATCGACTGTTGATACCAATCACATCGTGGTGGTATTTCACTTTTTGTCCATGACTGGCTATCATCGCCATTTTTTCTGCCAGCAAAGAATCGTGCGTAAAAATTGCGCCACCATCTCCATAAGCACCTAAATTCTTAGACGGAAAAAAAGAAGTTGTGCCAACGACACCCATCGTTCCCGCTTTCTTTATGGTGCCATCAGCAAATGTATATTCCGCGCCAAGCGCTTGAGCTACATCTTCAATCACAAAAAGATTGTGTGCTTTCGCAATTTTTAGAATGGGTTCCATGTCTGCACATTGCCCATACAAATGCACCGGCACGATCGCTTTTGTGCGAGGCGTGATTTTGCTTTCAATTTGATCGACATCAATGTTGAAAGTATTCGCATCGACATCAATAAAAATCGGGATCAACCCAAGCAAAGCAATCACTTCGGCTGTTGCCACGTACGTGTGCACGGGCAATATCACTTCATCACCATGCTTAAGATCTAATGCCATCATGGCAATCTGCAAAGCGTCTGTGCCATTGGCACAAGGAATTACGTGTGTATTTTGATTTTTAATGGAGAGCGCTTGCGCAAACTCTTTTACTTCTGGTCCTTGAATAAACGCAGATGCTTGTAACACACTTTCGATAGCTGAATCAATTTCAGTTTTAATGCGGAGGTATTGGCTTCGCAAATCAACCATTTGTATTTTTTGCATCATTTGATTCCCCTGATTTGTTTTTCCCATTGCCAGGCGTGCAACAGCGAATCTTCCAGGCTCAGTTGAGTTCGCCACCCGAGGATGTTGGCAGCTTTTGCCGGATCGGCATAGATCTTTTCTACATCGCCCGCCCTGCGAGGGCCCACTTCATAGTTTAATGGTATGCCTGTTGTTTTGACAAATCGTTTCACCAAGTCTAGTACCGTTACACCGATGCCAGTACCCAAATTGAACACTTCACCTCGATTTTCAAGCGCCTCTACTTTTTGCAACGCCATCACATGCGCTTTTGCCAAGTCCACCACGTGAATGAAATCCCGCATACAACTTCCGTCCGGTGTGTTGTAGTCATTTCCAAACACAGTTAACTTTTGGCGAATGCCCGCTGCCGTTTGTGTTACATAGGGAACCAAATTAGATGGTGTGCCAATTGGCAATTCTCCTATCTGAGCAGAGGGGTGTGCGCCAACAGGATTGAAATAACGCAACGATACAGATCGCAATTCTTTATTGGCTTGAATGCAGTCTTCCAAAATTCGCTCACACATCTGCTTCGTTGCCCCATAAGGCGATTCCGCTTTTTTAAAAGGAGCCGATTCGTTTACGGGAATTCGATCAGGCTCTCCATAAACCGTGCAGGAAGAAGAGAAGATGATTTCGTTGACGTGAAATTTTTCCATCGCCTTCAATAAGGTTGTCATGGAGCCCACATTATTTTGATAATAGAGCAAGGGCTGTTGAACGGATTCATTTACAGATTTGTAGGCAGCAAAATGAATAACTGAATCAATTTGGTTGGTTTCAAAAACCGAATCCAAAAACGCTGAATTACTACAATCTCCTTGATGAAACGAAACTCGTTGGTTGGTAATTTTTTCAACGCCCTCAATAATTCTTAACTCACTTCGCGACAAATCATCCACTAAAATTAATTCAAAGCCTTGTTGAATTAACTGAACGGCTGTATGAGAACCAATATACCCCGCTCCTCCTGTTAACAGTACTTTTTTTGAATTCGCCATTGACTATAATCTTGCCGAAATCTGAGATCTGTCTAAAAACCCTTTTACATCATATACGATCGTCTGGTCATTTCTGATCAATGCCCAATCGATGTGTTTGAATTCTTGATGGCTAACCGCCAACACAATAGCAGAATACTTCTTATCCGGTTTATCAATCAACCGGATGCCATATTCATGCTCGACTTCATCACTACTCGCATGTGGATCATAAACTTCAACGTTCGCTCCAAAGCTTTGCAATTCTCGAATCACATCAATGGCACGACTGTTTCGGATATCGGGGCAATTCTCTTTAAACGTAATACCTAGAACCAGAACCTTAGAATTTTTGATGGGTAAATCGTGTTGAGTCATCAGTTTGATTACTCGGTTTGCAATATGCGTACCCATGTTATCATTGATTCGCCTTCCCGCCAAAATTACCTGTGGGTAGTAACCCAGGCTGTCCGCTTTGTACGTAAGATAATAAGGGTCTACGCCAATGCAGTGTCCTCCTACCAGGCCTGGCTTGTAGGGAAGAAAGTTCCACTTGGTACCAGCCGCCTCTAACACTTCGTGCGTGTCGATGTTCATTCGTTCAAAAATCAGTGAAAGTTCGTTCACAAAAGCGATGTTTATATCCCGTTGGGCGTTCTCTATGACTTTAGCTGCTTCGGCAACTTTGATGCTCGATGCTTTATGGGTACCGGCAACAATAATTTTCTTGTAGAGTTGATCGACTCGCTCCGCAATTTCAGGCGTGCTCCCACTTGTTACTTTCTTGATATTCGGCAGCCGATGTTGTTTATCTCCAGGATTAATTCTTTCCGGAGAATAGCCGCAGAAGAAATCAATGTTGAACTTCAGTCCGCTAAACTTCTCCAACACAGGAACGCAATCCTCTTCCGTGCAGCCTGGGTAAACGGTAGATTCATAAATCACGATATCTCCTTTTTTCAAAACTTTCCCGACCGTTTCACTTGCTTTGATAAGCGGAGTCAAATCCGGGTTTTTATAAACATCAACCGGGGTCGGAACCGTAACAATGAAATAATTTACGGATTGAAGTTGTTGCGCGTTTGATGTGAAGGTTAGCATTTTTGCGGACTTCAATCCCTCTGCATCCACCTCTAGCGTTCTATCAATGCCATTCGTAAGCTCAGCAATCCTCTGTTCGTTAATATCAAAGCCAATTACTTCTGCAATTTTACCGAATTCAACGGCCAGTGGCAGCCCAACATAACCGAGTCCTATAATTCCAATTTTTTCCATTCTACAACCTTACTTTATAGTAGTCCAAATACCAATCAATAAATTTCCCGACACCTACCTCGATGGGAGTTGAGGGTTTGAAGTCGATTTCTTTTTGTAAATCCTGAACGTCAGCAAGGGCATCTGGCACATCACCGTCTTGCATAGGCATAAGGTTCTTTATTGCTTTTTTACCTAATTTTTCTTCAATAATTTCAATATACCTAACGAGCTCAACGGTAGAGCTATTGCCAACGTTAAATATTCTATAGGGTGCAAAACTTGTTGCGGGGTCTAATTGTATCCTATCCCAATCTTTATTCAATTGGGGTATTTTGGGAATAAGACGAACAATGCATTCTACCAGATCATCAACAAAGGTAAAATCCCTTTTCATTTTACCGTAATTAAAAACATTGATTGGTGTTCCTTCCAAAATCGACTTTGTGAAAATGAAAAGCGCCATATCTGGTCTTCCATAAGGTCCGTAGGCCGAGAAAAAACGTAAGCCTGTCGTAGGTATGTTATACAAATTTGAATATGCGTGAGCCATCAACTCATTCGACCTTTTACTTGCTGCATACAATGCAAGTGGATGGTCTACATTATCACCTGTAGAGAAGGGCATTTTCTGGTTTCCTCCATATACAGAGCTCGAAGAAGCATAAATCAAGTGCTTAACTGGGTTATTACGGCAACCCTCTAAAATATTTAGAAATCCTTCGATATTGCTGTGTAAATAGGTGTAGGGATGTTCGATCGAATGACGAACACCCGCCTGAGCAGCAAGATTTACCGCATAGTCAATCCTAGCGGCATTGAACAAGTCATCAACCTGTGATTTGTCACTAATATCGAGCCGGTGAAAGATAAAGTTTGGGTAATTCTTAAGGATTCTAAGGCGAGCTTCCTTCAGCTGCACATCATAATAGTCGTTAATACTGTCCACTCCTATTACTTGACTACCATCTTTCAGAAGCCTTTCCGATAAGTGGAACCCAATGAATCCAGCGGCTCCGGTAACTAAAATGCTATTGTTCACCAAACAAATTTTTACCTCAAAAGTACATCAATTCTGTTTAGATTTGCAGAAATAATAACAGCCTATACCCATGATTGAAAATCAAAAGCAAGCCAATGCCAGTTCTTCCGATGAGATCGACTTACTTGAACTTTTAGCGAAGGTCACGCTCGGTATCAAAAACAATTTTAGGTCACTCGTTCTTGCTTTTGTAATTGGCTCACTATTAGGACTTGCTTTCCATCAGTTGGTGCCGAAAGTCTACGAGAGCAACATGATCATTCAGTCTGACATTCTTACCGAATCATACGGAGAGCGAATAGCCGAAAGCATGGATTTGCTGATAAAGGAACGGAATTGGGAAACTTTAGGAAATCGCATGGGCATAAGCGCAGAGAAAGCGGCCTCGCTACGAAGGGTAAAAATTGAAAGTGTAAAGCAGAAGCAAGTCAGCGCAACGGAGAAAGAGAACAACACATTTATAATAACAATTAGAACTAGTGATAATACGATTCTGCCTGATTTGCAAAACGGTCTTATTAATTATCTAAGAAATAATGAATTTGTAAAAGTAAGAGTAAGGCAAAGAGTAGACTACTATAAAGCCATGATCGAAAAAGTCGGTCAAGAAATTAGCTCGTTGGATAGTCTTAAAAAGAGATTATTTACCGGCAAACCTATTTATTCAAATAGTGCTGAAATGATGTTAGTTGACCCGACCAATATCTATTCAAAAATTATCGAACTAAATAAAGAACAGATCAACTATAAAAATGGTCTGGAATTGGTGAACAGCATTCAACTAGTAGAAGGCTTTACTGTTTATAAAAAGCCTGTAAGTCCAAAATTATCGATCAGTTTGGCGTCAGGTGCCTCTCTAGGAATCTTTTTCGTATTTGCACTCATTGCAATAAAAGGATTGCGAAAAATCGTTGCCCTCTCTGAAGAAAAACTTGACAAAAATTAAGACTCTGCTTAAGAAAGAACTCACACTTGAGTTAAGGAGAAAATCAGTTTTCTCTGGCTTAGCACTCTACTTATTCAGCACGGTTTTTATCTACTACCTGACTTTTAATTTAAGGCAAAACCTAATAAGCCCGCTGGTTTGGAGTGCGTTGTTTTGGGTGACGATTTTGTTTTCTTCGATCAACACTATTGCCAAAAGTTTCATTGGTGAAAAGAGGGGACAGGATTTGTATTTTTATTCTCTAGTAAGCCCCGAGTCCATCGTTTTATCGAAACTGATTTATAATTTTCTCCTTTGCCTTGTGCTCGCCTTGGCAGGTTTGGGGTTATTTGTTTTGTTTCTTTCCAATCCGATCGAAACAACTTGGCCGTTCATTCTTACGATAGCCTTAACAGCATGGGGGTTTGCTGCTTCGTTGACACTTTTATCGGGAATTGCGGCAAAAGCAAATAATAGTCATATCGTGATGACGGTTCTTAGCTTTCCAATCGTTATCTCCATTCTTTTGCTTTCCATTAAAATTACCAAAAACTGTATTGACGGACTGGAAGCCAGCACTAACTATGACGAACTGCTAACTATGGTGGCAATTAATTGCCTGGTTACAGCTGCGTCTTACTTACTGTTCCCGTATATTTGGCGCACTTAATCGCAAATGAAAAAACAGTGGTGGAAAATAAGTGCTGCTCTCCTTCTGATTTATTCGGTAGTGGGTGGCCTGTTGTTTGAAGTGCCCAGACTGAACATCGTTAACGAAACTATCCGAGCCCTTTATTTCCATGTGCCTATGTGGTTTGGAATGGTGGCCATGTTTTTAGTCTCTACTTACCACGCCATTCAATACTTGCGAAATTCTCAATCCATTCATGACACTTATTCCATTTCCTTTGCGACTATTGGTTTAGTGCTTGGGCTTCTGGGCATTGTGACCGGAATGATTTGGGCCAATTATACATGGGGCTCTCCGTGGCATGGCGATCCTAAACAAAACGGTGCTGCGATAGCTCTCCTTGTTTACTTTGCTTATTTCATTTTACGAGGATCGGTTGCCAACCAGGAGCAAAGATCAAGGCTGAGTGCCGTTTACAATATCTTTGCTTTTGCCGCCATGATTCCCCTCATATTTATTATCCCAAGAATGACCAGCTCCATGCATCCGGGGAGTGGCGGTAATCCGGGTTTCAATATGTACGACTTAGA
Organism: Cytophagales bacterium; assembly: GCA_020403045.1. Lineage (GTDB taxonomy): Bacteria > Bacteroidota > Bacteroidia > Cytophagales > Cyclobacteriaceae > ELB16-189. Next base: position 11,389 of record JADBYK010000026.1, on the reverse strand, counting down.
CAGTAAAATGAGAATGGTTTTTTATCCGGCTGTCATTGGCTGGATCGCCATGGGAACTTGGATTGCTTCGTTACTTGTTCGAACCCACCTGTTAACTGAAAAACTTGAAGAACTTGAAGATGAGCAAAATAGTTAAAATTTGTTGGGCATTGTCGGTAAGTCCATTGACCCTTTTTGCACAAGAGGTAGAAATGGCGGATAGCTTACGTTCAAGCGGTAAAATTTATGTGGTAGTAGCCATTGTACTTGTTATTTTATTGGGGCTAATTGGATATTTAATTTCCTTAGACCGTAAAGTTTCTCGCTTGGAAAAAAGGATTCCCGAAGCAAAAAAATAAGCTGCTTCTTGGTCGCTTTCGCGTAATTCATTTACCTTTTCTGGTCGCACTTTTTTAAGTGGAATTCTGCTTAGCTCCTTTGTTTTGGGTTAACTTTGTAGTTGAAAAAGTCTGATCTATGAAAAAGTCACATATTTTGGCAGTAGGAGTGATCGCTGTAGCAATTGTCATTATAATCTCTACCGCGGGAGATGCTAGTACGTATGTCAATTTCGAGCAGGCCTACCAACTTGCCTCAACAGGAAGTTCTACCCAAGTTCACGTGGTGGGTCAGTTGCCAAAGGACGGGGCTGGGCAGGTCATGGGTATCGAAAAAAGCACTGATAATCTTTCCTTCTCCTTCCTACTAATAGATGACAAAAACAAAGAACAAAAAGTCTTTTACAACGAACCTATGCCTCCTGACTTTCTGCGCTCTGAAAAAGTGGTGGTGATCGGAAGCTATGAAAACAGTCAATTCATCGCAAAAAAAATCTTACTGAAGTGTCCTTCAAAATATCAAGAACAGAAGTTGAATGCCGGTGTTTAATTTGAAGATTGACTTCGTTCGACTAGGTACATTTTCAAATTATTTCATTTTCAAATTTTCAAATTGATGCATTACTTCATCGGCAACCTGGGCCATCTTCTGGTTATCACTGCTTTTGTTACTTCCTTGCTAAGTGCATTTGCCTATTGGAAAGCTACTACACTAAAAGAAATTGAAGGCAAGAACTCTTGGCTAATTAACGCCAGGTTCGCTTTTGGTGCCCACGTACTCGGAGTCTTTGGAGTCGTTGCTGTTTTATTTACGATTATCTACCAACATTATTTTGAATACCACTATGCCTACTCTCATTCTTCATTGCACCTGCCAGGGCAATATATGCTTTCATGTTATTGGGAAGGGCAAGAGGGCAGTTTTTTGCTTTGGATGTTTTGGCACGCCATTATTGGATTGATTCTTATTAAGACACAGAAGACTTGGGAGGCTCCAACGATGGTCGTCTTTACGTTGGTTCAGGCTTTTTTGACTTCTATGATACTGGGTGTTGTTATTCCCGGTATCGATCTCAAGTTAGGCAGTTCTCCGTTCATCCTCCTTCGCGATGCCATGGATGATCCTATTTTCAAACTACAGCCTGACTTTATTCCAAAAGACGGCAACGGCTTGAATGCTTTGCTTCAAAACTATTGGATGGTTATCCACCCTCCTACGCTGTTTCTTGGATATGCACTCACACTTCCCCCCTTCGCATTTTGCATCGCAGGGTTATGGCAAAAAAAATATGTGGAGTGGGTAAAGCCAGCATTGCCTTGGTCACTGCTGGGTGGTGGCATTTTGGGCTTGGGTATTCTAATGGGTGGCTATTGGGCTTACGAAACATTGAATTTTGGAGGCTATTGGAACTGGGATCCTGTTGAAAATGCAGTGTATGTGCCGTGGTTGATTTTGATCGCTTCCATCCATACCATGATCACCTACAAAAACAGTGAGACTGCCCTTAAGAGCTCAATCATTCTGGTCATTGCCGTTTTCCTATTATTGCTTTACGCTACGTTCCTTGTGCGCAGTGGAATCTTAGGCGATGCCTCTGTTCACGCTTTTACCGATCTTGGGCTTTCGGGGCAACTATTGATTTACCTTCTGTTCTTTACGCTGGGAGCCATCGTGTTGGCTATCATTCGTTGGAAAGAAATTCCCTCATCGGAAAAAGAAGTATCCACCTACTCGCGTGAGTTCTGGATTTTTCTTGGTGCCACGACACTTTGCTTGATGGGCTTTCAAGTTTTGTTGCCAACTTCCATTCCGGTCTACAACAAAATAATTGAGCTTTTCGGGGGCGTTTCCAATTTGGCTCCTCCCGCCAATCAAATCGAATTCTATTCAAAATTTCAATTGTGGTTTGGCGTAGCAGTGGCGCTCATTTCTGGAACGGGGCAATTTTTTTGGTGGAAGAAGATAGACAAAGAAAAACTAAAACAGGAAATGTTGACCCCTCTTCTGATAACATTGCTCCTCTTTGCCTTTACAATCGCTATTGCTAAGGTTTACAATCCCGCCTACTTAATTTTAACACTGGCAGGGCTCTACCTCATCGTATCAAACTTCAAGGTATTATTTACACTCGCTAAACTAAACCCAAAATTATCGGGTGGTGCTGTCGCTCACATCGGTATTGGTATGATGCTCATTGGAGTAATGTTCTCTGCGGGTTACTCAAAAGTGGTTTCGTTGAACAACACGGGAATGTTGATCTCAAAAGAATTACCTACAGAGTTTAATCGCGACAACCTCCTCCTTTTTATCAACGAACCGAGGTCAATGGCAGGTTATGACATCGAATACCGAGGTGAGCGACTAGAACCCAGACACAGAAGCGGTTTCATTAACAAAAATGATGTTGAGCTCACGCTCGATCCGTTCAAAGTCGTGGCGCTAAAAGACATTATTTTTCAAAATGAAAAGCTCTACAATGCAAAAGATACCATCGAGATTTTTCCGGAAAATACTTTTTATGAAATAGAACTTCGCAGAGACGGAAAAGTAGCAGCCTCACTTTTCCCTCGCGTGCAAATCAATCCTGCAATGGGTGGCTTCATTGCCTCCCCTGACATCAAAAGAAAATTCAGCCGCGACTTATACACACACGTTTCGTTACCAATGAATCGCGAGGAAGAGCCTGAGTGGGGAAAACTGGAAGAAGTGAAAGTAAAAATTGGGGAAGAATTTTTTATCAACTCAAAATACAGCACAATGCTCGAGGAGATTAGACGTGTTGACGAGATTGAAGGTGTGAAGCTCGCTGCTGAAGATGTGGCTGTTCAGGCGATGATCAAAGTACAAGGGGAGCATGAACCCTACACAGCGAGTCCGTTCTTCCTGATTAAGGACAAAAGCCAAGTGGGGCGCCTGCCTGCTGAAATAAATGATTTAGGAATTAAAATCACGCTGTTAAACATACTTCCTGAAACAAACGAATTTCTCCTGGGTATCAACGCCCGACAAAAAGATTGGGTAGTTATCAAAGCACTAGAAAAGCCTCTTATCAACGTATTGTGGCTGGGCACATTTGTATTGATGATTGGATTTGGCATGGCTATGGTGAGAAGATTTAGGGAATTTGAAAATGACTAAGCCAAAAAATAAAGCGACTTAAAAATCAAATTACTTGACAATCTTCAAATCAGCTAATTTTCAAATTACCTTAACAACTCTCTCGAAATAACCATCTTCTGAATCTCAGTGGTTCCTTCATATATCTGAGTGATCTTCGCATCGCGCATCAAGCGTTCCACATGAAATTCTTTTACATATCCATAGCCGCCATGGATTTGAACGGCTTCTGTAGTTACTTCTTGTGCTATCTGAGAAGCAAATAGTTTGGCCATTGCTGCTGCCTTAACAAAATCTTTCTTTTGGTCTTTCAAATAGGCGGCCTTAAAAATTAGCAAGCGTGCACTATCAATTTTTGTCGCCATGTCCGCCAACTTAAACTGAATGGCCTGATGCTCGGTAAGATGTTTGCCAAATGCCTTTCTTTCTTTTGCATACTTCAACGCTAATTCAAAAGCCCCGGCCGCTATACCAAGCGCCTGCGCGGCAATACCAATTCGTCCACCATTTAAGGTGGTCATGGCGAAGGTAAAACCAAATCCATCTTCACCAATTCGGTTTGCCTTGGGCACTTTCACATCTGTAAACATAAGTGAATGGGTATCACTGCCTCTGATTCCCATTTTATCTTCCTTTCTCCCCACCACGAAACCAGGCATGCCCCTTTCTACAATCAGCGCATTGATGCCTTTGTGCTTTTTCTCCGGATGCGTTTGGGCAATTACAATGTACACGCTAGCGCTTTTACCATTGGTAATCCAATTCTTAGTGCCATTCAAGAGATAGTAGTCCCCTTTGTCTTCAGCTGTAGTTCGTTGGCTGGTGGCGTCAGATCCTGCTTCAGGTTCAGATAAACAAAACGCTCCAATTACTTCACCCGTAGCTAACCTCTTTAAATATTTCTCTTTTTGTTCCTCCGAACCAAAGCGCTCCAATCCCCAGCAAACCAATGAATTGTTTACCGACATGCACACTGATGCGGATGCATCGACCTTAGAAATCTCCTCCATCGCCAAGACATACGAAATAGAATCCATTCCTCCTCCGTTGTATTTCGGATCGGTCATCATTCCCATAAAACCAAGCTCGCCCATTTTCTTGACCTGCTCGGCCGGAAACTTTTGCTCGTTGTCCCTGTCAATCACACCGGGCAAAAGCTCACTTTGGGCAAAGTCTCTGGCTGCTTGTTGTACGGAAATTTGCTCCTCAGTTAATTCAAAATTCATAGTTTCTATCGTTTGAAATCATTAACAATGATAGTGCATAAAATGATTTGAACCCGAATTAAGTAATGGAAAATTTCCATTACTTAATTGACGAAAAAATCCTTTTGCAAAGGATTTTTTGTCAGGGTGAACCCAGACAAAGCTTCGCTTTCGTCTGCTCGAAGAGCAAATTATGCTAATGCGTAATTTGGGTTGAATGATTGTTAAGTTGTTTAAAAATTATTGAAAGGCCAAAAACAAAAAAAGGCTTGAGATAACTCAGGCCTCTTTTAAGTACTAGCCAATCGACTTAATCGCGATCCATACCCAAGTAAATCATCACATAGTAGATGAGGGTGGTGACTGCACCAATAGCGGCAACCACATAGGTCATCGCAGCCCACTTCAACGCATCTTGCGACATGTCGTACTCAGCTGGAGTAACAATATTTCTAGTCTTTACCCACGCCAATGCCCTGCGGCTGGCATCAAACTCAACAGGCAACGTAATCAAAGCGAACAGGGCAAAAGCAGCATAGCAAACAATAATTACTAGTATAGCAGTTTGGGGAGCCAAAAATCCCTGTGAGAAGATCGCGCCAAAAATCATCGCCATCATCATAAAATTAAGAACCTTGGCACTTATGTTTTGAACAGGCACCATGGCCGATCTTAACTGAAGCATGCTATATGCGGTAGCGTGTTGTACTGCATGCCCACATTCGTGAGATGCTACTGCTGACGCTGCTGCGTTTCGTCCATGAAATACCTCTTGGCTTAAATTAACTGTCTTGTCGGCCGGATTGTAATGATCCGTTAGCTGTCCTTCAACGCAAGTCACTTGTACATCTCTGATTCCGTGATCAGCCAACATTAGCCTGGCAATTTCAGCGCCTGTTAAGTCTTTGGTTAAATGTATTTGAGAATACTCCTTGAATTTGTTCTTCAGCTTTGAACTGACCATCCATCCAATCAACATGAAGAAACCCCCAATAATCAATGCACCCATAGTTGTAGTAGTTTATGTTCGTTTAATTTTCTCAACAATTCGAGTAGTGGAATAACCCGGCACAAAATCGATCGTTTCCACTTTCCCTCCAGCCTTTTTAACAACATCTGCGCCAACGATGTTTTCTGCCAAATAGTCACTCCCTTTTACCAATACGTTCGGCACCAGCTCAGCAATCAAATTTAAGGGGGTATCTTCATTAAAAAAAACGACTAAATCTACGAATCGAAGTGCCGCCAAAATGCGAGCCCTGGAATATTGATCTTGCAATGGACGCTCGGGTCCTTTAAATCGACTTACTGAATCATCGGTGTTCAATCCAATTACCAGATGGTCTCCTTTGGCTCTTGCTTTCTCGAGATAGTCAACGTGCCCGAGATGTAAAAGATCAAAGCAGCCATTAGTAAAAACAACTTTTTCATTTTGTTTTTGCCAAACACCAACTGTTTCCTTTGCCTCGGCTATAGACTTTATTTTTCTTTCTGTTTTCTCCATTTGATAATCAAATAACTGGCAATCAAAGATAGCACCCCCATTAAAATCATTAAAATGGTTTGCCAGCCATGAAAAATAAATACAAATGCAACGGCATCCGCTTGCGGAAGGTTGTAGAGCATTACCAACGCAAGTGGTACCAGTGTGTGGTAAGATCCTGCACCACCGGGAAGTGGCGCTGCCATTGCGATGGAACCAACCGCAAACAGCGTTAATACAGCACTAAAACCCAAATCTTCCGTTTCTGGAAATGCTTTGATCACGAGGTAGCTCATCAAGAAGTACAACAACCATATGCCAAGAGAATAGGCAATAAAGAGTCCTTTATTCTGCATTTTAAAAATGGCGAGCAGTCCTTCTTTAAAACCTTCTATGATTTTCAACAGCTTTTTGTTTTTGCGAAGAAAAAAAATCGCTGCTGCAAAAACAATTACACCTAAAAAAACTACGATCATCCAAGGCGATATTGAAAAGCCTTCTCCGTAAGAAAAATTTAGTGTATCGATAAACTTCTTCAGTTTCTGCCACTCTGCAAAAAACGAAAGGGCAATTAATAACAGTAGACAAACCACGTCCACCATCCTCTCCACTACTACCGTACCAAACGAAACTTCAACGGGGGTTTTTTCTAGCTTGTACAGGTTGTAACAGCGAGACACCTCACCTCCTCTCGGCACAGCAAGGTTTACCAGGTATCCGATCATTAACGAAAGAAAGCTATTGGTCAAGCCAACTTTGTTACCCGTTGGCACTAAAAACATACGCCATCGTTCTGCCCTCAATAAGTGACTGAGTATCGCAACCAAAGCCATCAACCCTAGATATCCTTTGTTAGAATTTTGCCACGCCTTCCAAAGAAAGTCCGACTTATTCTCACCTTCACCCAACGTTAATCCTCTTAACGAAAGCCACAGCAGAAGCGCTGTCAGCACTATCATGCCTATGTACTGCAATATCGAACGAAGGGTAGATTTCAATTTAGTTTAGTTGGTTATTTGGATCCGGGAAAATAAGTGATGGCTTGAACTGTTTTGCTTCTTCCAATTCCATCGAAGCATATGAAATCACGATTACCAGATCACCCACTTGCGCCCTGCGCGCAGCGGGTCCATTCAGGCATATCGTTCCGCTGTTTCGTTGGCCTTTAATCACATACGTCTCCAACCGCTCGCCATTATTGATATTGACCACCTGCACCTTCTCTCCTTCGATCAAATGGGCGGCATCCATCAGGGCTTCATCAATCGTAATGCTTCCTACGTAGTGCAACTCTGCCTGTGTAATTTTTACACGATGTATTTTTGATTTTAAAACTTCAATTCTCATTCCAGCAACAAATTATCAATTAGCCTTACATCTCCAACATAACCAGCAATCAACAGAACGGATCCATCTAAAACGTTCTGCACAGGCTTTAAGTTTTTTGTATCAACCCATTCAATGTATTCCAATTTCACATTTGGGGTTGCCTCACACATTTGCTTCACCTTGTTTTTCACAGTAATGAATTGTTCCCCTTTTTTCACCAATTCGCTTGCCATAAGCAAAGATTGATAAAATACAGTAGCATTCGCTTTTTCGCTTTCATTCAAACGCTGATTGCGCGAAGACATGGCCAAACCGCTCCGCTCCCTAAAAATAGGAACCGAAGTAAGTTGAATGTCGAATTGTAGCTCATCCACCAACTTCTCAATTACTTTATACTGCTGAAAATCCTTTTGACCAAAATAGGCGCGCTTGGGTTGAATGATGTTAAACAACTTGCAAACCACCTGGGCCACTCCATTGAAATGTCCCGGACGAAACTCGCCCTCTAACACTGAACCTATTTCACCCACATCAAACCCGATTTCACTCTTTGTTTGATACATCTCTTCATTACTGGGAGCAAAAATCACATCGCAACCAGCCTTTTCCAGCTTTTCTTTGTCGCTATCCAGAGTACGCGGGTATTTGTCTAGATCCTGTGCATTATTAAACTGAGTTGGATTCACGTAGATACTGCATATCGTCAGGTCATTTTGACTACGAGATGCACTTATCAATTCTATGTGTCCCTGGTGCAGTGCCCCCATCGTAGGCACCAAGCCGATTGAGGAAAGGTTCTTTCTTTTGCCGCTCAAAAACGCCCTTAGCGGCTTAATTTCATAGAAAATCTCCATTCAGGGGCTGTTTTAGGGGGTCGCAAAGATAGACCTTATAAGTTAAGTTTAGTTGAATAAGGGGTGAATTTTGCGTACTTTTGCGCCTCGGTTCTCTATTTCTTTCTCTTAAATCCAGGTGTATGTCAAAAATCCGCATCCTCTATGTTGCCAGTGAGATTAACCCATTCCTTCAAACTACTGAAGTTTCTGATTTTGTAAGGAAGTTGCCTCAGGCCATGCAGGAAAGAGGCATGGAGATACGTATTTTGGTTCCTCGCTTCGGGCTGATCAATGAGCGGAAGAACAGGCTTCATGAAGTGGTTCGGCTATCCGGAATTAACATTGCGGTGGGCGATGAAGAGAAGCCTTTGATCATTAAAGTCGCTTCTATTCCCAATGCAAAACTCCAGGTCTACTTTATTGACAACGAAGATTATTTTCATCGCAAGTCAGTTTTCCATGACAAGGAGAACAAGTTTTTCGAAGACAACGATGAGCGCGCCATTTTCTTTTGTAAAGGTGTTATTGAAACCGTTCGTAAACTAGGCTGGTCCCCTGATATTGTACATTGCAACGACTGGATTACCAGTTTTATCCCATTGTACCTAAAAACTACCTATAAGAAAGATCCGTTGTTTAAGAATACAAAAACCGTGTTCACGATTTACAACAACCCTTTTACACATAAGTTTAAGGGCGATTTGATGGGTAAAGTAAGGATGATCGACATTGAAGACAATATGCTCGGCCACTTGAAAACTGCCGACTACGAGGGGTTTATTAAAATAGGCGCTGAGTTTGCAGATGTAGTGAACATTGCAGGTGACAATAAGAAACTTGAAGGTCTTGTGAAGAAATTGGAGAAAAAGAAAATAGAGAGCTACGCCAAGGATGATGACCATTCTGAATCATTTTTTAACTTGTATACAGATTTGGTAGGATAATCCTATTCTGCCCAAATATTTTTTAACTCTAACGTTTCGCTTATGTGTGGGATTGTAGCCTATGTTGGACATCGACAAGCCAGCGATATCATTATCAAGGGACTAAAAAGACTGGAATATCGCGGCTATGACAGTGCGGGCATTGCCCTTCTTAACAAAACACTCAACGTTTACAAAAAGAAAGGCAAGGTTACCGAACTGGAGGCATTCCTTCGCGGGCAAAATCTCTCTAGCACCATTGGCATGGGGCACACCCGTTGGGCAACCCATGGCGAGCCAAACGATGAAAATGCACATCCACATTATTCTGCCACCAAAAAGTTGGCGATTATTCATAATGGGATCATCGAAAACTACAGCTCACTAAAACAAGATCTGCTGCGCAAAGGTCATCGGTTTTATAGTGAAACTGATACCGAGGTTTTTATCCATTTTATTGAAGACATTAAAGAGAAGGAGAATTGCTCGTTGGATGAAGCGGTACGCCTGGCACTTACCAAAGTTGTGGGAGCCTATGCCATTGTAGTAATGTCGCTGGAAGACCCAACGCTTTTAATTGCGGCACGCAAGGGAAGTCCATTAGTAGTCGGTATCGGCAAAGGCGAATACTTCATGGCATCCGATGCGACACCGATTATTGAATATACCAATGAAGTTGTTTACCTCAACGACCAGGAGATCGCGATTGTAAACAACGGAGTGCTGACCATAAAGAATACTGCAAATCTACCATTAACACCCTACGTGCAGACGGTGGATATGGAACTGGAGGCGATTGAAAAGGGAGGTTTTGAGCACTTCATGATCAAAGAAATTTTTGAGCAACCACGGTCAATCAAAGACTGTCTGAGGGGGCGTCTTGATTCATCCTCCGGAAGATTAATTCTAGGGGGACTTCGCGAGTATTTGAATAAGTTGGTGAATGCCGATCGCATCCTAATTGTAGCGTGTGGTACATCATGGCATGCCGGGCTCGTTGCAGAATACTTCTTTGAAGAGTTTTGCAGAATCCCAGTGGAAGTAGAATACGCTTCAGAATTTCGCTATCGTAATCCGGTAATCAGAGAGGGGGATGTTGTGATCGCCATCTCTCAATCGGGCGAGACGGCAGATACATTGGCAGCCATTGAACTAGCTAAGTCAAAAGGGGCTATTATTTTCGGGGTTTGTAATGTGGTTGGTTCGTCTATCCCACGCAACACCCATGCGGGAGCCTATACTCATGCCGGGCCTGAAATTGGCGTAGCGAGTACTAAAGCGTTTACGGCACAGCTTACGGTACTAAATATGATAGCGCTGATTGTAGCGCAAAAGAAAGGAACGATTACTGAGCAAAAGTACCATGAACTACTGGTGGAGATGGAGAACATTCCCGCCAAGGTTGAAAAGGCACTAAAATTAGATAAACAAATTCAAGCGATTGCAGACGAATTCAAGGACGCAACCAACTTCTTGTATCTCGGAAGAGGATATAATTTTCCGGTGGCACTAGAGGGTGCCCTGAAACTAAAAGAGATTTCTTATATTCATGCAGAGGGCTACCCTGCGGCCGAAATGAAACACGGCCCTATTGCGTTGATCGATCAGGAGATGCCCGTTGTTTTCATTGCGACCAAAGACAGCTCTTACGAAAAAGTGGTATCCAATATTCAAGAAGTAAAAGCTCGAAAAGGACGCGTGATAGCCATCGTCACAGAGGGCGATACCCATATCCCCAAAATGGCTGAGTTCGTGATTGAAGTTCCTGCGACACTAGAACCGCTAATGCCTATGGTCTCGGTAATTCCACTGCAATTGTTGTCTTATCACATTGCTGTGATGAGAGGTTGCAATGTAGATCAGCCAAGAAATTTAGCTAAGAGCGTAACAGTTGAATAGGTAGTGAAATACCCATTTGAGACTCTGTCCCTGCAAAATAAAGTTTCGAACCAGTAAAATAAAGTTCCAAACCATTTCTGGCAATTGGTTTGAAACCGTTGTAAAAACAGAAATAATGTACATACCCACAATGCCAGCCGTCGAGTCACCCAAGGGAGTTTCACCCTTAGGTTCTCACGGAACCGTACGTGAAAGTCTCCCTTCATACGGCTCTTCCTGTTTAATCACAAATGTATTTCTACATTATGGATATACCAACTTCCAGTGTGCGAATAAGTT